>CAIFEX010000008.1 GCA_903789665.1 uncultured Clostridium sp. | reverse complement strand
TGCAGTTTCATTCACAAGGATTAGAAAATGCACCATGGTGGATTCCTTTAGAATAATTTAATCTTTATATGTGCAATCAGGGCAATTAAAATTCCATGATATAATTATTATATCATGGAATTTTTTAATTCATTTTGAAATAAAATTTTGCTGCAAATACGTTAAATATTAAAGATGAAAGGAATGAAAACATTGTCTAGGATATTATTGATAGAAGATGATAGAGATATAAGAGATATAAGTGAAATGGTTACTGAATATTTAACCGGTGCTCTGTATGAGGTTACACAGGTCTATGATGGAGAATCGGCAGTTGGCCTGGGGCTTGGGGCAGATGATTATTTGACAAAACCATTTTCCCTGGTTGAGCTTTCAGCGAGAATCAAGGCAAATATAAGGCGTGCCACAAAATATATAAAAGAACAGCAGGAGGACAAGAATGAAGTTATCTATGTGAAGGATTTGGAGATAAATATAGATAAACATTCTGTTATTAAAAAGGGAAAGCAACTGGATTTAACCAATAAGGAATTTGAAATTTTAAAACTCCTTGCTTCCAATTTGGGGAAAGTTTTTTCCAAGGAACAGATTTATAATCAGGTTTGGAAAGAGCCTTATTATGGAGACGAAAATGTCATAAATGTACATATGCGGAGGCTGCGCAGTAAATTATCCAAGAGTAAGAGTGATTTCCAATATATCAAGACCCTGTGGGGAATTAGATATAAAATGGAGGAATATTAAAATGACCATATTCTTAGGTTCTTTGATTTTCGTTTTTGCAGTAGCTTATATATTGGAACACAGGAAATACAGGCTTCATTCAAGACAAATTGAGTATATATCCCATAAAATAGATTCTATTGTTAAAAACGAAACAGGTGAATCCATTTTGATTCCTACAGAAGATGAAGTTATAAGGTCCATTGCCTCCAGTATCAATGGGCTGCTGGACTACAGCAATCACAGTAAAAGAGCATATGTAAACTCCAGAATTTCCATGATGAAAATGATGTCCAACATTTCCCACGATTTAAAGACTCCCCTGACTACTTTGAAAGGGTATGCCGAGATGCTCAGGCTCAGACTGAAGGATGACAGGATGGTTATAAAAGTTGATTCACGAATTGACGAAATTCTGCAGCTGATAAATAAATTTTTTGATCTTGCCAAACTGGAATCTGGAGACAAGGCACTCAATATTGCAAATGTAAATGTATGTGAAATATGCAGAGAGAATATGTTTGAATTCTATGACATATTCAAAAATACTTGTGGAAAATGGTGTGGAATTGGAGAGCATTTATAGAAAAGAAGGTACCGGAGGAGTATTTTTTAAAACTGATAGAGGAGGACAGTTATGCTGCAGCTAATTAAATTGGAAATAAAAAAATATAAGTTAAAAAAGTATATCAAGGGAGTATTTGCAGCTATTTTCTGTATAATGGCCTTCTTGACCATGTCATTTGTTGATAATAAGACAAGGACACCTAATGACCTGGATACCTGGCAAAGTGTGGTACTTATGGCAAACATTTTATCCACCTATGTATTTTTGATATTTTCTTCTGCACTGACGGCAAAGATTATTATAGGAGAGTATAAAGACAGGACAATTCTGGTGATGTTTTCCTATCCTGTAGACAGAAAAAAACTTATTATTGCAAAATTGATTATAGTTGTTGTGTTTGCCGTAGTGTGTATATTAATAAGTGATATGCTGTGTATATCCTATGCAGTGATTTTGGATTCTATTATAGATGTTGTTGCAGGGAATTTTAGTTTCAGTTATATTTCAGATGCATATCTCATATTTTTGGGGTTTATTTCTGCAGGAGGAGTCCTGGCGCTTTTGCCTTTTGCTGTTGGAATGAGGAAAAAATCAGTTCCTTCAACAGTCCTGACGGCAGTTGTGGTAAGTGTCCTGATGCAGCCTGTACTGGGAGGTAAATATGCAACACTGCAGGGTACGGTTGTTAAATTTATTGTTGTTGCTCTGGTTTCTTTTGGGGCGGCCGCTTATACCGTAATGAAGAAGATAAACAGTATAGACAGCATCAATGTATAATATATAAAGTTTTATAGAAGTAGTGAAAATGGGAATGACAGCTTTATTTTTTGGTAAAACTGTCATTTTTCACTATTCCTTTAAAAATAATTTTCAGTGCCTCGTCTATTGCCTCATGGGATTTCAATCGATTTTCCAATAGAAAATTGTAATCTGTAAACATGCCGCTTATTTTTTCAAGCATTTTTGACAACACACCGAAGTGAATGTCAGATTTGAAAATACCATCCTGCACTCCGTCTTTTAGAAGTTTTTGCAGGGCTTTCACCTTGAATTTGCGAAGCTCTTGTATATTTTCCCACTCGTCGGAATAGAATTGTCTTGTTTCTTTTAACAAGGGAATTGGCAATTTGTAACAATGACTGGAATAGACAATGGAGTGTATTTTTTCCGGTATTGTTTGATTTCCAGCAAGTGCTTCCATTACGCTGTTTTTATCGCTTTCAATATATGATGTAAAGTAAGTATGAATAATTTCGTCCTTGCTTTTAAAATTTTTGTAAATTGTTTTTTTACTTATTTTCAATTGAGCTGCAACTGGTTTGCCTAGGCAAATTATTAAAAATCCTACAATTCCAACAGCTATTAAAATTAACCAGGTCAATGTTTCTGATATTCCCCAAAACCATCCTGTTACAACAGCTCCTACAAAATTACCTATATATTGAAATGAGTTGAAGATACCATTTGCCGTGCCGCGATATTTATCTACAACTAGATCATTTACATCTGAAGCTGCAACGGTGGCGATGGTAATGTATCCGCACATGAAAATAGTTGTTCCTATTAAAAGAAAAATGTATGACGATTTTCTGAAATAGAAAATCAGTCCGAGAGACAAAATTAAAAAAGAACACATAAGTATTTGGTTGTCGAATCCCTTCCGGGTGTACTTGACAGTACTTTTCATAGCTAAAATGGCAATTACGATTGCAGGTACAAATACTTTCCACATTCCAGTTTCTCCTGTAAAAAGGTCAGCTGTTGACAGCAAGGTCCAGGAGGAAAGGTCCTATACTGTAAAACCCAGAGAACTGATTATATATTCCATTGTATCAAATTCAGTGCTAAAGGGGCTTGGGATGCTGCTTGTAGCCCAGCAGTTTTTTGATCAATATCTGAAAAATTTCATTCCTGTAGATACTTCCCTATATGTGGACGAACTTAGGAAAGAGGACATTTACCATGCCATATACACCGTATCACTTTTAGTATTGGCACTTTTATTCATCAGTGTATTTTTATCAATAATATATGTCCTTCTTAAATACTATGATTTTAAGGTATGGTCAGACGGAGATAAAATATATATTAAATACGGAGCTGTAAACAAAAAAAATTATAGCTTTGACAGGGAGAAAATAAAGGGAATTCATGTGAAACAGTCAATTTTAATGCAGCTTTTCGGCTTTTTTAAAATGGAAATTGAAAGCATAGGGTATGGAGATGAAAAGGAGGAAAAAGCTATACTGTATCCAATGTGTACTCATTCTTTGAAAGATCAAATTATTGAAGGTATGCTGTGTGAGTTCAAATATAGCGGAAATACTGTAAAACCATATAATAGTGCAGGTTTTAGATTTTTTTACAAAAAAGTTATTTTTTGGGCGGCTGCAGCTCTTGTATGTTTTTTTATAAAACCTCGATTTGTCATATTTACTTTGGTATTATTATTGTTTTTGCTGATTATGGGATATTTTGAATTTAGGAATACCGCTTTTGGAATTGATAGGAATTTGATTTATATGAGTTATCATGGATTCAATAAAATCCAATCCATATTGAAAATGACGGCAGTTCAATCGCTTACCTTGTCATATAGCTATTTCCAGCATAAAAAGGGGTTTTGTGATTACAGCATTATTTTGTATAGCTCAAATGCAGGTAAGGTCTTAAAAGTAAAAAATTTAAAGGACGATATTATAGGAGAAGCTTTTAAATAAAAATGTACAAGTTTTATAAAACTTGTACATTTTTATTACGGTTTTATTTCAGGCAAATTCTGTTTTTTTTCTTGTAAAAAAGAAAATAATGAGTCCCAGAATAAACCCTATAAGCATTGGTGCAACCCATCCCATGCCGAGATTGAAAAATGGAATGTAATTTCCATAAAATTTCAAGATATGCTGTATTGCAGGTGTTGATTTAACTGCAGACGGCAGGGCGTTCATGCAGTCTGCTACACTTACAAAGAGAGTGAACAGTATGGTTGGTACATAAACGCACTGGCGATTTCTGAAAAATTGTGATAATAGGCCGAGTATAATTAAGGCAATTGCCAGTGGGTAAAGGAACATTAAAACGGGAATTGAAAGCAGAATTATCTGTGTCAACCCGACGTTAGCCACAAGACAAGCTATGATTGTGAATAGAATTACATAATTTCTGTAGCTGAGACTTTTTGGAAATAATTTATAAAATGTTTCGGAGCAAGCTGTTATAAGTCCTATTGCAGTTTTTAAACAAGCTACCGTTACAATTATTGCAAGTAAAATATTTCCCCAGGAACTAAAATAATAGCCTGCTACCTGGGCCAATGCAATTCCTCCGTTTTCTGAAACATGGAACTTCCCGACGCTTGTGGCACCTATGTAGGCTAGAAATCCATAGATTACACCCATTAAAACAATAGTTACTATTCCTGCCTTGATGGTACCAAATGCAATTCCCCTGGCACTTTTAACTCCGAGGTCTTTTAAGGTTTTTATGACTATAATGCCGAAAGCCAGGGAAGCCAGTGCGTCCATGGTGTTGTAACCTTCCAGAAATCCCTTGAAGAAAGGAGCATTTACGTAGTCATTCATAACTTTTGTATTGGATGCGGCACCCATAGGATGGATAATACTTGTAATTATCAAAATAGCAAGAAAAACCAGGAAAATAGGATTTAGAACTTTCCCAACCCAGGTGAGAATTTCATTTGGTCTTAGAGAAAAAAATAATGCTATTAGAAAAAAAATAATAGTAAATATGGCAAGTCCTAATTTGGCATATTGACCTGGGATAAAAGGAGCAAGTCCTATTTCATAAGAAACCGTTCCCGTTCTAGGTAGTGCAAAAAATGGTCCAATTGTAAGATAAAGCAATATTGTCATTATATAGCCGTATAAGGGATGAACTCTGCTTGCAAGATCAAATAAGCCCTCGCTTTTAGAAACACCTATGGCGACAACACCTAGGAAAGGAAGTCCAATTGCAGTTATAAGAAATCCGATAGTTGCTGCTGGTACATGGGCACCAGCTTCCTGTCCCATATGTACTGGAAATATTAAATTTCCTGCCCCAAAAAACAATCCGAACAACATAGATCCAACTATGATGTAGGATGATAAGGATAATTTTTTATCCAAATAAATCAGCCCCCTTTTGTAAAGTTAATAAATTTTTGCATTCTTTTTTTATTTAATTAAAAGAATGTACATCATTAATAATATCATATTTATTTTGGAATTCTTTTTACTGCACGCAATTTTTTATTTTCAAAAAAATTATTTTAATAATTAAATAATAAAAATTGAATATAATAAGTTTAATTGTAGTAAATTAAGATAATAAAAATTTAATATTCACTATATTTTGGCATATTTTTAAAGTATTTCTATAGTGTTGCCACTGCAATCAGAAAGTGTTAGTATCTAATTGATAATAAAATAACAAATGTTTTTATAGTGATCACGATAATATTTATTCAAGAAAGGGTGTTTTCATTATGGCAATGTTAAAATTATTAAGAGCTCCATTAAAATATATACAAGGGAAGGATTCACTGCTCAATTTTTATGAGGAAACCAAGAATTTAGGTTCTTCTTTTCTTTTTATCTGCAGTAACAGCGGATATAAAAACTGTCATGCTAAAATTGAGAAAAGTTTTAAGAATACAGGTAGCAAGCTGCATTTTGAAATTTTTGGCGGTATTAGTTCCAATAGTGAAATTGAAAAGATGAGAAAAATCGTAAGGGATGAACATGTGGAGGTAGTTGTAGGAGTTGGTGGAGGATCAGCTATTGATACTGCTAAAGCTACAGCTTATTATGAAAAATGTCCTGTAACGGTCGTGCCCACAGTAACAGCTACAGATGCACCTTGTACGGGGCTTTCTGTTATCTACAAGGATGATGGTACTTTTGACAAGTATTTATTTTATCCCAAAAACCCGGAAGCAGTTATAGTTGACAGCAAAGTCATAGCAAATGCACCCGTGAAATTTTTGGTGGCGGGTATGGGAGATGCACTTGGAACTTATTTTGAAGCCAGAGCCTGCAGTAGAACTGATTCCCCAAGCCTGGAAAATGGAGGAGTAACTTTGTCTGCTATGGCACTTTGCAAATTATGTTATGAGACATTGATGGAGTATGGTTATCAAGCTAAATTGTCCTGTGAGAAACATTTAATTACACCGGCTCTTGAAGCCGTCATAGAGGCAAACGTATATTTAAGCGGAGTTGGAGCCGACAATGGAGGACTTGCAGTTTCACATTCTGTGTACAATGGATTTACAGTTTTGGAAGAGTGCAAGAATACTATGCACGGGCCTCTAGTTGCATTTGGCACTATAGCACAGCTTATTTTGGAAAAGGCACCCAGAGAGGAATTGAAAAAAGTTATGGATTTTTGTTATAAAATTGGGCTGCCCATGACGTTGAAACAAATAGGTGTTACAGATGAGAAAAGAGTGAATATAGCAGCAGAAAAAGCCTGTGCGCAGGGAGAAACAGTCCATAACCTGGTAGGGGATGTAACTCCAGGTCAGCTTTATGATGCCATACTTACAGCAGATTTACTGGGACAGAAATATTTTAAATAGAAAGTTACAATAGGGATGTAAAGGGCGGCAGGTTTTATTGTAACATTTTATGGGTACCTTCCATACAATATAATTGGTAAATTATTTAGTCAGGAACAATAAATATAAGGAGGTTCCTAATGTATAGCAATGAATTTTTACGCTGTCCATATTTATACCCTATTGATGATGAATCCATGTGTCCGTTTTTGAATAGGCAGATGGGATACTATAATGCTTACGATGATGCTTATAGAAACATGGTTATGCCCCAGATGCCCGGTGCCAGATGGAGCAGATGGGAAGATCTGGGGGGCACACTTACTTCGGCACCTGCCGTTTCATCCTGGGCTCCCAACAGACTTGACACCTTTGTGAGAGGGACAGACAATGCACTCTGGCATAAATGGTGGAATGGCATCAGGTGGAGTGACTGGGAAAGCCTTGGTGGAAATATAACTTCGGCACCTGCGGCAGTTTCCTGGGGAAACAACAGAATCGATGTGTTTGCAAGGGGCACTGACAACGCCATGTGGCATATCTTTTGGAACGGCGCCAGGTGGAGCAGCTGGGAAAGCCTGGGAGGTACGCTTACTTCGGCACCTGCTGTTTCATCCTGGGCTCCCAACAGACTTGACACCTTTGTGAGAGGGACAGACAATGCACTCTGGCATAAATGGTGGAATGGCACCAGGTGGAGTGACTGGGAAAGCCTTGGTGGAAATCTTACTTCGGCGCCTGCGGCAGTTTCCTGGGGGAACAACAGAATCGACGTGTTTGCAAGAGGTCAGAATAATCGATTATATCATCTGTGGTGGAATGGATCCCGCTGGAGTTCATGGGAAGATCTTGGTGGGAGGCTGACTTCTGGTCCTGCTGTTTCATCCAGAATGGCAAATAGACTTGAAGTTTTTGCAAGAGGTTCTAACAATCAATTGATTACGAGATCCTGGAACGGATCCAGGTGGAGTGATTGGCAAAGCTTAGGTGGAAATATAACTTCCAAACCGACGGCAGTGTCTTGGGGGCCAAACAGGACGGATGTATTTGCCAGAGGGAGAAATAATGGAATGTGGCATATATACAGGAACTAAAATTTAGAATTCAAGTGTCAAATTATTATTGTTTGACACTTGAATTCTACTGCTTTAATAATATTTATTTCACGGTGAAATTTCCACATCTTGATTTTGAAGCAGTTTTATTGTTAAAAGCAATACTACTTTTTCGGTAATTTTGTGAGAATCTTGAATAGCGTCAGTTTCAGTGATTTCTGAATTTATCAATTCGCAGAATACTTTTTCATTGAGGAATTGAGTCATCTTGAAATTCTGCTCTGGAGGATTTTGAGCTGTCTTTGCTTTATTTTGAGAAGAAGCTGGCTTAAATCTGGGAGGAGTTTTGAATTTAATTCTAGTAGCGCATTTAAAAGGTATTCTGACAGAAGCATATCTTAAAGTTTCTTTTTGGGTTGAGTTTCCTGAAATATATTCAATATTTTTTTTAACAAATCCATCTATGAATGCTATTCCTGTGCTGTATTTATGATTTTCAAAATCCGGGGTAAACTTAAACTTGTTTAAGTATACATCTTTCCCTATATCTTTGATTTCCAATATATTATCCTGCAGTTTGAGAGAAGATTGAAGTGAAATTGTCACTTTACATTCTGCTATTACTACCGGGACCTTTATGGTTACCGGAGCTGCAGTGACTTTGGAAATGTGTGGAATGTTTTCACATAGGGGCAGGGTTTCCGAATTGACGGTTACCTTACAATTTTCAGGTGTAATATCTTCAAAATCAACATCTTTTATGTTTAGATTAGTGTCCTTTTTAAAATTGTCTTTCCCTGACAGGTCTGTTTTTTTATTTCGGGGGAGGACATTTTCTGCATATTCCAGAATCTTGCCATTTTCAAATATCAGAAATTTTTTATAATGATTTTTTTCGCTGTCATCTCTCTTATTATGCTTTCTTCTGTGTCTATGACTGCTGTGACTGTCTTTATTATGTTTTCTATGGTGATGTTTTTTGCCGTGACTCCCGACAGATGTGATTGAGGGGTATTTTATATCCATAACTATCCTCCTTTTTAAAATAATGTAAACTATATTTCAAAAAATAGATCCAAAACTTATTTTAAGCAAGCTTTGGATCCTCTGTATATCAATCGTCTAATTTACTAGTTTCCCTTTAATTATGATGCGGGTCAACTGGTTCACACGGAGTATATTTGGAATCAGAAGTATCATATTTTTGAGATGAATCTTCACAATATCTTTCAGAATCTCCCAGTGAATCAATTCTCACTTGTTGTTTTTGCAGAACCTTCAATGTCAAATCTATCACTATTTTTTCAGTGAATGTACGGAACTCCTGTTCCATAGGGCTTTCATAGAGTTTACCGTTTACTGGAATCGGACATTTGTGAATATCGACTTCAGTGATACATGACTTTACTAATTCACAGAAAGGTTTTTCATTGAATATTTCTGTAGTAGTGAAGTTCTGATCACAGGGATTACGTCCAATTATAGGATCTGCACAGACATCACAGCTTTTGAGATTATCTGTAAAATACTGCAGCTCCTGTGAATTAGGGTTGCTACAGAAAGAAGGCTTTCTGATGAATTTAATTCTTGTGGTACAATTAAAAGGTACCTTAACTGTACAATGTCTTATATCTCCGCATATATTTTTTTTGTCACTGCTTACACATTTTTCTGTTGCGTATTCAATATTTTTTCTCACAAAGCCGGATATATACAATATACCGGTATCGGATTTCTTATCCTGAGAGAAAGGTATAAGACGGCATTGGGTCAAATATACGTTCTTTTTAATACGTTTTATTTCTATGGCTTCTTTATCTAATGTGATGGTAGCTTCAACTGGAATTGTTATATTTGTTTCTGCCAATATAACTGGGATTTTAACAAACGTGTCCCCATCGGGAATTACATTTGGTTTTACACGTGATTGGTCACACATACCTTCAGTCTTAGCTGTGACAATTGCGCAGGATCTGTCTGTGCCTTGGGTGCAAGCTAAATTACTGGAAGTATTCTTTGCATAGATTTCATTTTCATGGCTTGATTTTGATTCATATACATCACTCATAGATAGTGTTATCCTCCTTTTTATCTAAGAAAATATGATTAGTAATTTTGATTATATCGGATTCTAATATATATTATTCATATTCATATTTTTTGTTACAAGGAGGAGAATATTATATATTTCCCAAACGCACTCTATTTAGATATTTTTCAGCTGTTTCCCGTGCCTCCAGCATAAACTTTATATCTGTAGGAGGTTTGCTTGCCTTATATTGTGGAAAATATCTGGTTAGGTGGAGAGGAATATTTTTATCTATGCTGCTTAAAAATCTTGCTATGGATTCCACTTCATCTATGTTGTCATTTTCACCTGTTACCAGTAAATTTGTTATTTCCACATGACAGATTTTTGATGCGATCCTTATAGTGTTGAGAACTGGATTTAAACTTCCACCACAGATGTCATTGTAATATTTGCTGCTGAAACCTTTTAGATCTATGTTCATAGCGTCTACATAGGGAATGAGTTTTTTTAGAGGCTCTTCATTTATATAACCGTTGGTTACGAGAACTACTGAAGATGATTGTTCCGTTTCCTTCAAAAGTTTTGCACAGTCATATACATATTCGTACCATATGGAGGGCTCATTATAGGTGAAAGCAATACCTATATTGTTTTTTACTGTCAATATTGCCTCTACTAGCTGTTTTGGTGAAAGAAACTGACTCCTTGCCCTGAACTGTGAAATACTGTAGTTCTGGCAGAAACTGCAGGTAAAATTACATCCGAAACTTCCTGCGGACAGTATATAAGTTGAGGGCTTAAAATAGTATAGAGGTTTTTTTTCTATGGGATCTAAAGCGATAGAAGTTATTTCACCATAGTTTATGGTAAATAGTTTTCCATTTTCATTAGTTCTCACTTTGCATTTTCCAAAATTGTTTTCATTTATGATGCAGTTGTGGGGACACAGACAGCAGTGGATCCTATTGCCGTTTAATTTTTCATAGAATTTAGCTTCTACTTTCATAAATATCACCTTACAACTATATTATTCTAAATGTCTTTCCACTTCAAATCTTTCTATCGTGTAATTTTCCTTTGAATCTATGTTTCCTTTCTTTAGGGCAATTGACAGCTGTTTATCTACAGTGTCTACGCCTTCTAAGTCAGGCAGGAGGACACCGGTTTTCCCTCTGCTTTCCACAATAACACCGTATTTTTTAGGATCCAGATCTTCCTTGCTGCAGATTTTGGGTGTTGTAAGTACATCTACGGAAAAACTTATGTCCATAAGCTCTGACTTATCCACCTGAATAAATCTTGGATCGTTGATGCCCGCCTCTATTGAATTCCTTATGATTTCCTCCGCCACTGAATCGGCGGTAGGGAGTAAAGTACCTATGCAGCCTCTTAACTCCCCGTATTTTTTTAATGATACAAATACGGCTCTTTTACTGCTTTTCATCTCGTAAGTTACATAATCGGGAAGTTTGGATATGGGTTTTCCAGTGGTTAAATAATTTGTCAAGTTTTCTCTGGCCAGACGTACATATGGATCCATGGAGCCTAATTTTTCTTCATATCTGTATTTCCTGCTTTTTTCTAAAATTTCAAGTTTGGAAGTATCCTTTGAAGTAACATCAAATTTCATGACACCGTATCCTACGCCGAAGGGACCTTCGTAACTTAAAAGGTTGCCTTTGAATTTTTTGCCGTCAAGGGCTCCCAGAAGAATGAGCACAGAACGTCTTGCACATTCTCCAGCATCCTGTATCATATTTTTATCTATACTGAAAGTGTCCTCTACGCTTCCTTTTTTGAGGTCATTTAAAAATTCCCTGTCGAATTTTTCACCATTTGGACTATAACTATAAGGTCCTTCTTCCTTGAGTTTGTGAGACAGGTCCCCGCTTGCAATAAATACTGCGTTTCTACCTAGTTCATCTACAGATTTGCTTATTATCATGCCAAATTTGTAGAGCTCTATATCGTCTAATGGTGCATAGGTAATGTGAACAAGTTTATAATTTGTATAATTCTTATTTACAAAATAAAGTGGAACCATTGTCCCATGGTCTAAAACGACGGATCTGTGATACCTTAACAGCAGTGAACTGTCAGCCATTACGGCGGGAATTCTCTGTGATATTGAGGCCTGGTATATTTTATCTGTAAGTTCCCTGTCTATTGGAAGTTTCATGGAAACATCACCTGCTCCAAAATCTTTGAAACTGCCATCCACGCTGTCGGAAAAGGTAAGCGCAAGGGCATCCCTGAACATGGTGGCATGCGGGGTAATTACTATAATGGTATCAGGCGACTTGTCCGCAATGTCCCTTGATATTTTCTTTAAACTGTCTATTGTATTGGCTATCTTGTTCTCCTCGCCTTTGCCTACTTCGGGAATTATTATAGGAGGATGCGGAGACAAGTAAAATCCATTTATACTCAATAAAATCACCTCCAGAATAATTGACTTAATTTAAATTAATAGAGTTTTTATAATAATACTACTACTTTTTGATAAATAGTTATAGACATATGGGAGATTTTTTAAAACTGCATCCCGCGGGCAAATTCTAAATTGAAATGTTCCTGTGCCCCCAGTTCGACATAGGTGACTTTACTTGCAATTCTATTTGCCCTTTTAAATTCACTTTCTGATAATAGGGCGAGTTTTGCACCGCTTCCTGCTGCATTTCCAACAAGTTTGATCTTAGATCCCAATTCTTTTGGAATAAGCCCTATTTCACAGGCACTGTGAGGGTCCATATAATTTCCAAAGGCTCCTGCCAGCAGTACTTCTTTAATGTCGTCTAAATTTATTCCAAGATTTTTTATGAGCATTTTAATACCAGCTGAAATCGCTCCTTTGGCTAACTGAAGTGAAGTTATGTCTTTTTGTGTTACAAGTATGGGATTGCCGTGGAAAGTTTCAGATTCAGGTACTATTAAAAAGGCATTTGCATTATTGTAACTTATTATGCGATCGCTATATTTTTTTGCTGAGGGATTGGTGAATTTGTCCGGCGATAATAATTTACCTCTTTTATTTACAAGGCCAACTTTTACAAATCCTGCAATGATATCTAAAAGTCCGGAGCCGCATATTCCCCGTGGTTTTTCATTACCAATAACTGTATAGGTCAATTCCCTTCTAAAATATACGTGATCTATAGCCCCATTTGCTCCTCTCATTCCACTGCTTATTTGAGCTCCTTCAAAAGCAGGACCTGCTGCAGCAGAGCAGGACACGAGTTTTTTAGAAGAACCTAGTACCATTTCGCCGTTGGTCCCTATGTCAACGGCTAATTTTATATCTTTGCTTTTGTCAATATCTGTAGCTAAAATTACAGCTGCTGTATCGGCCCCTACGAATCCTGCAATGGTGGGCAGGGCAAATACTCTTCCATTAGGATTTATATTTAATTTCAATTCTGATGCATCTAATCTTATGCTTTCATTTATTACGGGTACAAAAGGTACGGTGGCTATATATTTGGGGGTTAAACCCAGGAAGAGGTGATGCATGCAGGTATTGCCAACTACAGTTAAAATATATATGTCATCTTTTTTTGTATTTGATTTTTTACAAAGCTCGTTTATTAATTTGTTAAGTGCATTTAAAATGGTAGTCTGAAGCAGCTTTAATCCATTTTCATTTTGACTCGCATAAGCTGTACGTGAAATTACATCTGCGCCAAATTTGACCTGTGGATTAAGTAAGGAGGAGACAGCCAGTTCCCTGCCGGTATAAAGATCCATTAAGTATCCAACTACAGTGGTGGTACCGATATCAAAAGCTATACCGAGCATTTTATCATGTGTGTCTCCACTTTCTATTCCTAGAATTTCATTTTCATCCATTATTACAGTTATTTTATTATCGGCCCGGCGAATCATATCCGGCATCTGACGCAGAGTTGATATCCCTATTTTTATATTTTTGTATTTTGAATTTTTTAAAATAAGTTTTTCCTTTAAGCGGTTCAGATCAGATGTCTGATGCTTTAGAGAAGGAGGGTCAAGTTGTATAAAAAGTTTTTGAAAAAGGGGGGATATGGTGAAATCATTTTCAAGAGAAGACTGCAGTATATTATAATCTGCATTTTTTTTGACATTTAATTCTACAGTCATATTGCTGTGGATTTTTGTAAGACAAGCTAAGTGCAGTCCTTCTGAAAGTTCATTCTCACTGAAGTGTTCCACCTCTTTTTTAAGTACCTTGAGTTTAGGTTCTAAAACTTTTATGACACATTTTCCGCATTTGCCTATTCCGCCGCAGGGAAAATCAAAATCCAATCCTGATTTTACAATTGCATCCTTGAGGGTACTTCCTTCGGAAGCATAGACTTTACAATTCGCAGGCTTAAAGGTAATTTCATAGTTGTCCATAGATAACACCTTCTTTTTATTTGCTATATGAAAATAATAAACTATTATGTATTAAAATTAAAGATATAATTTATAAATAATAAGTCCTGTGTTATAATAGGGCTTAATGAAATTTATATTCCAGGGGTGATAATGTGCCAATAAAAATAAGAGATGATTTACCAGCTGCTGAAATTTTAAATAGGGAAAATATATTTGTGATGCCAGAGAATGAAGCATTTCATCAGGATATAAGGCCTCTTAAAATTGCAATTTTAAATCTCATGCCAATTAAGATTACTACGGAAGTGCAGCTGCTGAGACTTATAGGGAATACTGCACTTCAAATTGAAATTGAATTACTCCATCCCAAAACCCATATATGTAAAAATACTTCTGAAGAATATTTAACTACCTTTTATAAAACATTTGACGAAGTAAGAGATGAAAAGTTCGATGGATTGATAATTACGGGAGCTCCCGTAGAACGCCTGAAATTCGAACAGGTAAACTATTGGGAAGAACTTGAAGACATAATGGAATGGAGTATACACAACGTATACTCCACTTTACATATATGCTGGGGTGCACAGGCAGGACTGTATTATCATTATGGTATTCCAAAATATAATCTGGGGGAAAAGATGTTTGGAGTTTTTAAACACAAAGTTCTTCAGAAGGATATTAAATTAGTCAGAGGTTTTGACGATGAATTTTTTGCCCCCCATTCCAGGTATACTGAAGTTAGAAGAGATGACATCGAAAAAGTGGATGATTTGACTATAGTTGCAGAATCAAGAGAAGCGGGTATATATCTGGTTATGTCCAAGAATGGAAGACAGATTTTTATCATGGGACATTCCGAGTATGATCCTCTTACTTTAAAATCGGAATATTTGAGGGACAAGGCCAAGGGAAGCGATGTAAAGATCCCAAAACATTATTTTCCAGGCGATGACCCTAGAAGGGATCCGGTGGTGAGATGGAGGGGACATTCTAATTTACTGTTTTCAAACTGGCTTAATTATTATGTTTACCAGCAAACTCCGTATGATCTAGAGAAAATAGAACCTCTAAAAAAATTAGATAGAAATTATATAGGTTAGGAGGAAGCCGTTTATACTATGAATTTGAATGAAGATAAGTATATAAGAGAGGCAGCAGATTATATAGGTTCGAGTGTAAAATTAAATCCCGAAATAGGAATCATACTGGGTTCAGGGTTGGGAGATATGGCCAATGAAATTGATAACGCTGAAATTTGCAAGTATGATGACATACCCCATTTTCCCGTTTCTACGGTAAAGGGACATAAAAACCGCCTTGTTCTTGGAAGTCTTGAAGGCAGGACTGTAATTGCCATGCAGGGAAGGTTCCACTATTATGAAGGGTATTCAATGAAAGAAGTGGTCTTTCCCATCAGAGTTATGAAAATGATGGGTGTCAAGATCCTTATAGTTACCAATGCTTCAGGGGGTATAAACAAAAATTATAACAGGGGAGATCTTATGATTATAAAGGATCACATAAATCTATCGGGCCAGAATCCACTCATAGGAGAAAATTTAAAAAAGTTTGGTCCCAGATTTCCGGACATGTCGGAGGCTTATGATATAGGACTTAGGAAAATAGCTAGGAAGTCAGCACAAAAGCTGGGAATTTCTTTCCAGGAAGGAGTATATGTTTATATGACAGGTCCCAGCTATGAAACTCCGGCTGAAGTCAATATGCTGGGAATATTGGGAGGGGATGCAGTGGGAATGTCTACAGTTCCCGAGGTAATTACAGCTAATCAAAGTGGTATAAAAGTTTTGGGGATATCCTGCATCACTAATATGGCAGCAGGAATATTGGATAACAAGCTCAATCATGAAGAGGTTATAAAAACCTCTGCTTCTATTGGCAGGAAGTTCATGGATTTTATCAGAGGAATAATTAGGACATTATAATATATACCGCCACCAAATTGCAGTTGTTTTGGTGACGGCTGTTTTCTTGCCGTAGATTATTGCTGAAACATATGTTGAGTTCATGTTATTTTTGGAGCAGTTTCCGATCCTTGGTATTTACCTCTGCAATATGATGAAGCACTAATTTTATGGCTATTATGTCATCCAAGTATTTGAAGGGGGACAGATAATTTGGAGTAATATCTGTGGAAAGTATAAAATATAAAAGTCCACTTCCAAGTAAAGCGCGAATTTCTTTTGAGGAAGTGTCATTACAGAACTTTTCATACATCTGTTTTAATTCGTCTATGAATAATCCGCTTTCATTTACAGTATCTATCTTATTTTTGAAATTGTTTTGGATGATGTTTTTGCCCTTTTCCGTAATGGCATATTTTTTGTATTCTTCTAGTTTCTCTTCTATTTTATGTAGATCATAGCGGTAGTTTTGTAAATTCGAAAACTTTAAGATGTCCATGTCACTATACACTTTTTATTCACTCCTTAATTTATTTGACAATTATTTCGTAATAGTAGATCATATGCTTTAAAATTATGAATGATATACAAAATGCTGGAATTATTTTAACAGCTTATGTTTGCAATTTAAATATGCCGATGTTACAATAGAAGAAAAATTCTATCAAAAGGATGGCCAAGGATGGGTGAAAAGGTTTATAAAGGTAACAGGGCAATGATTTTAACCGTGACTTTTACATCTATTGTAATTTGTGTGATAGCAGGAAACCATCTATTTTACGCTCTTTCCATCAGCGTGTTTTTTTCATCGTGGATGTTTATAAGAGACGGATTTACTTTTAAAGAACTTTTTATTATGGTAAAAAACAGTCTTGTTGAATGTAAAGAGTTGTTTATTTTGATTATTTTGGTGGGCATGACTATTCCAGTATGGTTTTCTTCCGGGATTATACCAACTATGATGTTTTACGGGTTTAATTGCTTTATAGGAAAGAATTTAATATTTGCAGCTTTTATATTTACGTCCATAGTCTCAGTCTTTATCGGATCTTCTATTGCGGCAATAAGTACTGTCGGAATTGCACTTATAGGATTGTGTAAAGTATTTCATGGACCGGATTATATTTTGCTTGGAGCAGTTGTTTCAGGAGCATTTTTAGCGGATAAGCTTTCCCCGATTTCGGCACTGTTGAATCTGACACTGTCAATTACAAAAGTATCTTACAGGGAAGCTCTAATTTCCATGTCCAGGACATTTTTCCCCGCCTATATATTTGCAGCTGCACTTTATTTTTATATTGGAAGAAATTTTACTGCATTTGGTGGAAACTTAAATAATTTTAAAAGCTCCATTTCGGGGAATTTTTTTGTATCTCCACTGCTTTTACTGGTGTTGATTGCCATATTCATAATGTGTTTTTTGGGGATGGGAGTGATTAAATCCATTTCTTTGGGATTGATTTCAGGAGTGTTCATAACAGTGCTTTTACAAAAAATATCCATTATAGAAACTTTTAAATATATCTTTTTGGGTTATAGAGGAAATACCGGCTCTCAAGAGCTAGACAGAATATTAACCGGTGGAGGAATTGAATCTGTAATTGGTATAATTTTTATAATAACTATGGCCATTGCTCTCGGCAGTATATTTAAAAACACCGGCTTTATAAATCCGATAGTGGATAAAATAATTCACAATGTTAGGGGAAAAGGGGGGCTTATTGTAAGAACTGGGTTCATAAGTGGTATATTGACTGTACTGTGTGATCAAAGTGTAGGTGTTATAATGCCCGGTGAACTCTTGAAAAACAAATATGAAGAATTAAAAATTCCAAATTCTGTTTTATCGAGGACAATATCGGATACCGGAATTATTATGGCCCCCCTTATACCATGGAATGGAAATTCCCTGTTTATTCTGGCTCTTACAGGTGTGTCTTCTGTTAAATATTCTCCCTACGCGTTCTTATGTTATCTATTGCCTGCAGTTACCTTGCTTTCGGGAATATTTTATGAAAAATTGTCTTCATTGAAATTAAAAAAATAGCAGGTTACTTTGCAATTAAAATAGGAATGGACAATTTGTGCTTTATTTTGTCTGTTATTGTGCCAAATAACAGATCTGATATTCCATGGTGCCCGTGACTGCCAAATATGATTAGATCGGCATGGTGTTTTGCAACAATTTCAACAATGGATTTTTCTGCCTTGCCGTAGCCTATTTCTGTAGTGACATTTTGAAAACCGAGTGTTTTTAATTTTTTTGCATACATGTTGAGTCTTTCACTGTCCTGTTTGCTTTCAATATCATCTGCCTTTCCACCATAAATGCTTGCACCTACGCTTTCAACTATGTGAATTAGTATCAGATTGCAGTCTTTATTGCAGAAATTTACCGTTTGGGACAGTACATCTCTGTCATTTTTACTGAAGTCGAGGGCTAATGCAATATTGTTATAGGGTCTTATTTTCTCTATTTCAGGGAAAAGTACACTGCCGTGTATGTCCACTGCAACTTTATTTTCTGATTTGTTGACTATTGGCTCCAGTATTATATAAATAAGTAATATTCCAAGCAGTATACAGATTGACATAGACAGATATTTTGTGTATTTTAAATTGTTTTTTGATAGCCATGATGCAAATACTTCGATAACCAGCCTGATGTTCAAGTATATTATCAAGGCAGATAGGAACCATGCTGTTATCTGTGATTTTTTGGAAATAACAAAATCTTTCATCAGGTTTCTGCTGCTGACAAAATGTATGAGTGGAATTAAGGCAAAGGCCAGTTGAAGACTTAGTATTACCTGGCTTATTATGAGGAGCTCCCCTGTGGCTGAATCACCAAAATACAATATGGTTAAAATTGATGGTATTATTGCAAGTATTCTTGTAATGAGCCTTCTTACCCAGGGCTGTACTCTGAGATGGATGAAACCTTCCATTACTATTTGGCCTGCGTAAGTGCCCGTTATGGTTGAAGATTGTCCGGCAGCAATCAGGGCAATTCCAAATAAGATGGGAGCCAAGGTACTTCCAAGGACGGGTTCCAATAGTTTGTGGGCTTTTAAAATATCGTCTACACCGTAGTTGCCACTTCTGTGGAATACTGAAGCAGCCAGTATAAGTATTGCTGCATTTACGAGAAAAGCCAGATTTAATGCTACCAGCGAATCTATGTTGTTGAATTTGACAGCCTGCTTTAAGCCATTTTTCGTCCTCTCTATATTTCTTGTCTGCACAATTGAAGAATGAAGATAGAGATTGTGCGGCATTATTGTAGCTCCTATTATTCCTATAGCTATAAAAAGTGCATCTTTACCTGGAAGAGTTGGTATAAAGCCTAGGACTATTCCATGGTAATCTGGTTTTGATATTATGATTTCCATAAAAAAACTTATACCTATTATTGCAATTAGACTTATGATAAAGGCTTCTATTTTTCTGATGCCGAATCTGTCCAGAAAAAGGAGGAGCAATGTGTCAAATCCAGTTATGATTACACCGTATATAATGGGAAGTTTGAATATAAGGTTGAGACCTATTGCCGTACCGAGGACTTCTGCAATGTCTGTTGATACAATTGCAATTTCACATAGGATCCAGAGTATGTAATTTACAAATTTGTTATAATGACTTCTGCATGCCTGAGCTAAATCCTTGCCGGTTACAATACCGAGCCTTGCACACAGTGTCTGAAAAAAAATTGCCATTATATTGGATATAAGTATTACCCATATCAGTTTATAGCCGAATTTACTGCCGGCTGCAATATCTGTGGCCCAGTTGCCAGGATCCATGTATCCCACACTTACAAGATATGCAGGGCCTATGAAAGCCATTAGTTTTTTATAAAAGCTTTTTCCCTTGGGAATTTTGATTAAATTATTGTTTTCTTCCATGAACTTGCCTCCTAAGATAAAGAGTGAATTTTAAAATATACCATGTATTATTATAATAGCATTTATCATATTTTGCACCGTTAAATTTAATAAAATACGGACAAGAGTTCATGGAAGCTGTATTTTTCAGTTGCAGAATAAGAAATCCTTGGATATAATAATATGTAGATGATTTTAATTGTGGAGGTGTATATTATTAATAAAAATAAAAACAATAATTTAAATGAACAGATTAGAGCAGATAAAATTAGATTGGTGGGAGAGAATAGGAGTATGATTTTAAAGACCAAGGAAGCCTTGAAAATGGCCAGGGAAAAGGATATGGACCTGGTAATGGTTTCACCTAAGGCAAAGCCGCCTGTTTGTAAAATCATGAATTACAGCAAATTTCTCTATGAACAATCTAAGAAAACAAAAATGGCTCGGAAAAATCAAAAAATTGTGGAGATGAAGGAAATTAGGTTAAGTGCTACTATTGAGATGAATGATATAGAAGTCAAAGCCAATAATGCAAGAAAATTTTTGAATAAAGGCAATAAAGTAAAGGTTTCTATAAGATTCAGAGGGAGGCAAAATAACTATACCAATCTAGGTAGAAATGTAATGAATGTATTTGTAAGCAAAGTAGGAGAAATCGCGTCCATGGAAAAAGCACCTAAATTGGAGGGAAACAATATGTTTATGATTTTGGCCCCTAAAAAGAAGTAGTGCCCTTTAAATATATAGATTATATGGAATATTTTAAGAGTCTTGGACAAATCCAGGACTCTTTTTTATATCCCAGAAACTTCAGCATTTCTATTTACAAAAGCATATTTGTGTATTATAATTAACACATAAATGATATTGAATATCATTATCGTATATTAATGACATTCAATATCTAATGCTAATATATTCATTTAGCTTTACATAAACAATTATTTACTAAAAGTCAAAGTGAGGTGAAAATATAAATGCCAATTACCATGACGAAAGTTGGAGAGACAAGCAGCATTAAAAATATCGTAGGCAATGACAGAACTCGTCGACATCTGGAAAACTTAGGATTTGTGCTGGGAGAAAATGTGACTGTGGTAGCTGAAATTGCTGGAAATATGATAGTCAATATAAAAGATGCCCGTATTGCACTTAATAAGGCAATGGCAAACAGGATTATCGTATAGCGGAAACTTATCCATTTTATATTAAGGGAGGTATTTTAGAAATTATGAAGACGCTTAGAGATACAAAATGCGGCGAAAATGTCACTATAGTTAAAGTTCATGGAAAAGGCGCTATCAAGCGCAGGTTTATGGATATGGGACTGACAAAGGGAACAAAGGTCTATATACGTAAAGTAGCTCCTCTTGGAGACCCTGTGGAGATTAATGTAAGAGGATATGAACTCAGTTTGCGAAAAGAAGAAGCGGACATAGTAGAAATTTGTTAATTGAAGATTTTTAGGGAGTTGACGTCTTAGGAGGGATGTAAATGTCAATTAAAATTGCTCTTGCCGGTAATCCAAATAGCGGTAAGACCACTATGTTTAACGGTTTGACCGGTAGTTCTCAGTATGTTGGTAACTGGCCGGGAGTTACTGTAGAAAAAAAAGAGGGCAAGCTTAAAGGCCATAAGGATGTTATTATTCAGGATTTGCCTGGTATTTATTCTCTTTCTCCATATACTTTGGAGGAAGTGGTTTCTAGGAATTATCTCGTAAATGAAAAGCCGGACTCCATTATAGACATTGTGGATGGCAGTAACATTGAAAGAAACCTTTATCTTACTACACAACTTATAGAAATTGGCGTACCTGTTGTAATAGCATTGAACATGATCGATGTAGTTAGGAAAAATGGGGATACCATAGACATAAAGAAATTGGGTGATGCACTTGGATGTGAAGTTATAGAGACATCTGCACTAAAGGGTGTTGGTTCAAAGGAGGTAGCTGAAAGGGCTATAGGGCTTGCTAAATCCAAGGTACCGTATTCTGCACCTCATATTTTTTCGGAATCTCTGGAAAAATCTCTGGCACAGATTGAGGATATTGTCAGAGAAAATATAAATGAATCAAATTCCCGATGGCTTTCTATAAAATTATTTGAACGGGATGAAAAAATTTTAAAGCAGGTAGAGCTTAAAGATGATTTGAAAGATCGCATTGAGGACATAATTGTAAGCTGCGAGAAAAAATTTGGCGATGACAGTGAGAGTATTATTACCAATGAACGTTATTCATATATAAATAAACTTATAAAGAAGGTACTTTATAAGAAAAATAAAGTCAAAGTTACCATGTCCGATAAAATTGATAAGATTGTGACCAATAGAATCCTGGCCCTACCTATTTTTGTGGGTATCATGTTTTTAGTTTATTATATTTCCATTTCGACAGTGGGAGGTGCCATGACCGACTGGGTAAATGACAATTTATTCGGAGATTTTGTACCCAATAATGTTCAGTGGATTTTAAACAGCTTAGGAACTGCCGACTGGTTGAATTCATTTATTCTAGATGGTATTATCGCCGGAGTAGGTGCAGTGCTCGGATTTGTACCTCAGATGGCAATGTTGTTTTTGTGTCTTGCCATACTGGAGGACTGCGGTTATATGTCGCGTATTGCCTTCATAATGGACAGACTGTTTAGAAGATTTGGACTTTCAGGGAAATCTTTTATTCCAATTCTAATTGGAACGGGCTGCGGCGTACCCGGGATCATGTCAACCAGAACCATTGAAAATGAAAAGGATAGAAGGATGACTATTATCGTAACTACTTTTATTCCCTGCAGTGCTAAGATTCCAATTATTGCACTTATTTCAGGTGCACTTTTCCATGGAGCTGCATGGGTTGCAACATCTGCATATTTTGTTGGAATTGCCGCAATTATTATTTCAGGTATTATTCTTAAAAAAACGAAGCTCTTTTCGGGAGATCCGGCGCCTTTCATAATGGAGCTTCCACCTTATCACGTACCAGGCGTAAGAGGTGTTTTGACACATATGTGGGAACGCTGCAAGGCATTTATAAAAAAAGCCGGTACGGTAATACTTCTTGCCACAGTGCTCGTCTGGTTCCTGAGCTCCTTTAACTGGAGGATGCAGGCAGTTGACATGGAACAGTCCATACTTGCCAGCCTGGGTCATGTGATTGCACCTATATTTGCCCCGCTTGGATGGGATAATTGGAAAGCGGCAGTAGCTTCCATAACCGGGCTGATGGCAAAGGAAAATGTAGTTGGAACTTTCGGGATACTTTATGGATTTTCTGAAGTTGCTGAAAATGGCGCACAGATGTGGGGAAGCCTCCAGTCATCATTCTCTTTGCTTGGCGGGTATTCCCTTTTGATTTTCAATCTGCTGTGTGCTCCTTGCTTTGCTGCAATGGGTGCAGTTCGTACGGAGATGAACTCAAGAAAATGGACATCTTTTTCAATAGGATATCAGTGTGTGTTTGCATATATTATATCCTTGATTATATTTCAGATTGGCTCATTTGTTACAGGAAAGGGATTTGGAATTGGCACGGCAGTAGCTATTCTCTTGATTGTCGGACTTCTTTATCTGCTGTTTAGAAAGCCTTACAGTGAAAGGCATGCCAATCAGTTTAGGGGAGACTCTATAAGAGAAAAAGAGGTGGTATAATGTGTCAACGGTTATAGTTTCGATAGTATTGTTTAGCATCATTGGATTTTCTGCATATAAGACCTATAGAGCTCATAAAAAAGGCGGCGGATGCAGCTGCGGCTGCTCTAGCTGCCCTGGATGCAGCAGCAAACCTATAAATAAGTAGGCAAGATAAAAGGGACATCGAGTTGATTTCGGTGTCCCTTTTATTATAAATTATCTTCAAAATATTTTTTCGATTCCAGGTATAATACCTTTATGAATTTCTTGACATTTATATGAATTGGGGTGCTTGAAGGAGTATTTTTCTGTAATTCAAGCATTTTTTTTCTAACTTCGGTAAAATCAAAATACTCGGCGGCATATTTTTCAAATTTTGGATTGGAATAATCGGTTAGTCCCAGAGAAGCTATATAATTTAATGCCTGCATAACTGCCCTTCTTATTCTTTGCTGAGATGCCCTGACTTCTTTTTTTATAATTGGAACATTTGATTTTTCACCTAATTTCTCCTCTGCGGCGTGTGTAAACAATTCCTTGAGGGGTGGAAAGAATTTTTCAGATGGTATATGATTTTCACGGCTGTATATATATTTTACCATGGATATCAGATCATTGCTGCCGCTTTCACCTATTATTCCCAATTTGCTCAAAATGGATGCACTGTATTCTGCAATAGTTTTGCTTTCCGGAATTTTATTTTGAGTACCTGTTTTCAGAAAGTTTATTGTATCCTGGATATGATTTATAGATTTTTCAAGTTTTATATTTGAAATAACTCTTTTTATTACTTCCACCACTTCAATTCTGTTTAAAGGTTTGGTTATATAATACTGCACCCCCAGGGAATAAGCTTTGCCTATCATTTCCTTGTCCTCTACCTGTGAGATCATTATGAATTTTCCTTTAAAAGATGAACTGAGTTCACTCATAATTTGTAGGCCGTCTTTAATTGGCATTAAAAGATCTATTATCAATACATGTATATTCTTGGAATTCAAAAGACTGCTTTTTATTGAAATCCCATTTTTTGCTTCACCTACTACATTTCCCAAGTTGTTATCTTCTATAATTTCTCTTAGCATTGAACGGATGGCATCGTCGTCATCTACAATAAAAAAATTCATTTTCTCACTTCCTTTTTCATTAAGCTTTTTAAGGGAATTTCAATAGTGAAAATAGTTTCACTGCAGTTGCCTTCACTGTTTAAAAGTACCCTGCCATTTAAATTTGCAACTGTGTTTTTTACATAAGAGAGGCCTATGCCAGTAGAAGGTTCTCCAAATTCATTGTATTTTGTCGTATATCCCGGTTTGAAGATGAGTTCCCGCTTTTTTTCCGGTATTCCGGTACCATTGTCCTTTATTTTAAATACCATTGAATCGTATTTTCTGTATATGCTGATTTTTATAATACCGGTTTTTTCTATGGCTTCAACTGAATTTGACACCAAATTGTTTATAATCGACATCACAGTATAGCTGTGAAGTTCAGGTATATTTGAAGATATATCCTTGAAAAATTCAATTTGTTTTCCGAGTGATAGAGAATATTTTTTATTTGTTTCAACTATTATATCGGCAATCTCACTTATATCCATATAATCTTTCGAATCCTCAGAGGAAATCATTTTAGAAAGACCTGCGTATATTCTCTGGTTGTCTTTTTTTATTTCATGTACCTGACCTGCAATTTCCAGTAATTTTTGTGACAATTTTTTCGGATCAAATTTGGAAAGGTGGTTGTGCTGAAGGCTTTCATATAGATTATAACAATTTTTTGTAATATTTTCAGCGTAGGATAATGAATTTTTCAATTGAAGGGATTCGGCATATAAATTTGATATTAACAAAAGCATGTATCTGTTTTTTTCTTCTTTTCGTCTGGCGAAATCCTTAACCTGATTTAATTCTACTATATTGAAAAATCCAAGAACAAAGAAACTTCTGACAGTGGAAATAATACATATTAGACCCAGAGTAAATATGGAGATCGGATTTTTCAGCACTAAAAACCTTATTAAAAGTTCCACAATGGAAGAGGAAATATCTGTAAAAGTGGCAAGTATTCCTATTAAAATTGGATTATTGTGAAAGCTGTTGACTTTCGTAATATATAGTAAATATGAAAAAACAAGATAATAAAAAAAAGCCGGAAAATGTAATAAAAAATCACTGTAAAATTGAAACCCACTTTTAAAAATAAAATCAATTGTAATTCTAAATATAACAGTGGATGCTCCAATGACTATTCCATATAAAACTAGGGGTATCTTCTTTACCCACAGCAGAAAAAATAAAAATACTGCAGAGCTAAAGCTTATACGGAAGGTGTCATGAAATGGGTAAAATTTCAGCTCGCTTATTATCGGCAGTGAAAATGCCATTAGAATTAGAATATATAAGTCATTTTTTACATTTGCACTGTTTCTCAAGTAGATATTCACCTCTTTGATATATCTTTGGAATATAAAATATTATAACATAAAAATGTGATTGATATTTGGAGAACATGAAATAATATGTGATATTGTATTCATTAATTATAAAATTATAAAAATTTTTGTGTATATTGAAGTATAATATTATATTTTTTTGTATACTGTCGTGTAATATATAGCATGTAATATATAACAAAGAAATGTTTTTCAAAAAACTTGTATGGTTTTGACAAGAAGCTGGGGGGAAATTTAAATGAAGAAAAGGCTTAAAGGTGGACTGGCCACTCAAATTCTCATAGGTCTTGTTCTTGGAGTGGTAGTTGGAGCCGTGTTCTATGGAAATCCAAATGTGAGCAAGATTTTACAGCCCTTTGGGACTATATTTATAAGGCTGATCAAGATGATAGTTATTCCAATTGTAGTGTCCTGCCTTATAGTAGGTGTTGCCGGGGTGGGTGATTTGAAAAAGATAGGTGTTCTTGCATTGAAGACAATAGTGTATTTTGAGGTCATGACTACTATTGCCTTGATTGTGGGAATTATAATTGGAAATGTATTTCATCCGGGCATGGGAGTTGACATGAGTTCACTTTCCAAAACAAGTATCAGCAGTTATGTGGATACTGCCAAAAAAGCTACCAATAAGGGATTTGTGGATACTATAATCAATATAGTTCCAAGCAATATTGCAGAGTCTCTAAGCAAGGGAGACATGCTTCCTATCATATTCTTTTCCGTTATGTTCGGACTTGGCATTTCTTCTATTGGAGAAAAGGGCAAGCCTTTGTTGAAATTTTTTCAAGGTACGGCGGATGCCATGTTCTGGGTAACGAACACAATTATGAAAACCGCTCCTATTGGTGTATTTGCACTTATTGGGGTTACTGTATGTAACTTCGGGCTTAAATCACTTTTACCTCTTGGAAAATTAATGCTGGTGGTTTATTCAGCCATGATTCTGTTTATATTGATATTTATGGGCATAGCGGCAAAAATTGTAGGTAACAGTATATTTAAATTAATAAGGATATTAAAAGACGAAATTATCCTTGCTTTTAGTACAGCCAGCTCGGAGACAGTTCTTCCTAGAATAATGAAAAAAATGCAGAAATATGGGTGCCCGGATGCCATAGTTTCCTTTGTAATTCCAACAGGCTATACATTCAACTTGGACGGTTCCACTCTATATGAGTCCATTGCGGCTTTATTTATAGCACAGCTCTATGGAATACATCTTTCAATTGGAGCCCAGATAAGTTTGATAGTGGTGCTTATGATAACTTCGAAAGGCATAGCGGGCGTACCTGGAGCTTCTTTTGTAGTTTTGCTGGCCACATTGGGTGCGGTAGGTCTTCCCGCGGAAGGGCTTGCTTTTATAGCTGGAATTGATCGTCTTTTGGACATGGCCCGAACTGTGGTAAATGTTTTGGGAAATTCTCTTGCAAGTATATTTGTTTCCAATTGGGAGCATAAATATGACAGTGAAAAAGGGGATAATTACTATAAGAGTATTTTAAATGACAAAATAACCGCCTAAAAGATATAAAAGTGGGAATAAGAAAATTTGGTTCTCACTTTTATATCTTTTTGTTATAGATGAGTATTTGATGATAATTTATATGAATCGGCATATCGATTATATCTATGATACAATATTGTTGTAAAATAAATAGTTTAAAGATTTTAGAGGAGTAGGAAAATGTGCTGTGTTACTTTTTTGAATAAAAATATGAAGACTTATGTAAAAAAAGGTACAAGACTTTTGGACTGTATAAGGGAAGCAGGTCTTAATGTGGAAACTTTTTGCGGTGGTTCTGGAAAATGTGGAAAGTGCAAGATTATGGCCTTTGGTAAACTGAGTCCTAAGACTGTGGAGGAATATGATCTGGCAAAGGGGGAAAATGTCAGATTGTCTTGTATGGCCAAAATTGAGGGTGACGTAAGTGTTAGACTCTTTCAAAAGGGAAGTGGTTTGAAAACTGTAAATAGGGGATATTGTAAAAATGTAGAGATTAAAAGTGAATTTAAAAAAATTTCAATAACTTCTATTTCTGATTATGAAGTAAAGGATTTGGAGGTTTTAAAAAAATTGGGGCTGTTGAAGAAAAAGGGTTCAGATAAAATTGAGGGAATTTTGTTTAAGAATGTTCTGCTGGATGTAGGTGAACGTTTGGGAAATATTTTAGGGGCTGCTGTGGATATAGGAACTACTGGTATATCTGCTTATCTGATAGATTTGGAAGATGGACGGGTGTTAAAAAGAGTTTCGGGGTTGAATCCACAGACGAAATATGGGGGAGATGTGATTTCAAGGATAAATTATTCCATGGAAAATGAAGGCGGAAGTGAAGTCTTAAGCAGGTGTATAAGAGAAAAAATCGATTACATGATTGGAGAGCTTGTAGGTAAAAATTATAAAAGGGATGAAATCTACAGGGTTTCAATAGCTGCTAATACTACGATGCTTCATTTGTTTTTAGGAGTCAAAGCCGATTCAATAGCTGTGTTTCCCTATAAGGCCGTATTTTTGAATATGCTGAATTTAAAGGCAGGAGAGCTTGATATACATATAAACGGGCGGGGATTTGTGACAGTTCTCCCCTCGGCTTCGCCATATATAGGTGCAGATATAATCTCGGGAATTGTAGCTGTGGATTTTTATAGGAAAACTGCCCCGTCCTTATTCATAGATATTGGGACCAATGGAGAAATAGTTGCTGTATATGGCGGAAAAATGGTAGCTTGTTCCACAGCTGCGGGGCCGGCACTTGAGGGGATGAATATCGACTGTGGAATGAGGGCCGAACAGGATGCCATAGATAATTTCAATATAAATGAGAATTATGGGATAAATTACACTACTATAGGGAATAAAGAGGCATCGGGAATTTGCGGCAGTGCACTCTTGGACATCGGGGCAGCTTTTTTGGAAAGGGGTATAATAACTAAAACCGGTAGATTTAACAGGACGCTTCCGGAAAAAATCAGAGACAGGCTTTCTGGAAAAAAATTCTATATAACAGACAGAGTATTTATATCCCAGAGAGACATAAGACAAATTCAGCTGGCAAAAGGGGCCATATGTTCGGGCATGGAAATGCTTTTAAAAGAAATAGACATAGATATAAAGAATATAGAGGAAATAGTTATAGCAGGTGCTTTTGGTTATCATATTAATGCAGAGAGCATAAAGAAAATAGGACTTATTCCAAAGGGATTTAGAGGAAACATAAGCTTTGTGGGAAACTCCTCTGTAGAAGGTGCAAGAATGGCCATCGTAAATAAAGACAAGCTTCATAAAATGAATGAAATAAGAAAGAGTATAGATGTAGTGGAGCTGTCTTTAAAAGATGATTTCCAGGACTATTTTATAAAAGCATTGAATTTTTAGAAATTTTGGGGGTGGTTTTATGGAATATACCATTGATTTTAAATGTGTGAATGATAATTATGACGACATAACTGAAGAAGCAGTACAAAAGAGCGGTGTCAGCTTTCCAGAAGTACACTACAGCGGTGAAGACATGGCCAAACTTGCGAAGGCTGTAAGGATATGCGATAGAGATACTATGTCCATGGTTCCCTTTTGTATGACTGTAGAGGCAGAGGCCTTCGGGGCGGACATAAAAATGGGCGATATGAAAAAAGGACCCAGAGTTTCAAATTATGTATTTAAAAATATGGAGGATTTTGAAAAGATAAAACCTATTGATTTAAATAAAGGAAGGATTAGCCAGGTATTGAAGGCTGTAAAAATTTTAAGCAGCAGCGGGGAAAAAACTGCATTGGCTGTCCAGGGACCTTTTACCATAATGAGTTCATTGACAGATCCGAGAACATTTTATAAAGCTATTAGAAAAGATAAAACTTTGGTAGATGACTTTATGGAGGTGATCATAGACGGTATAGTTGCCTTTGCGGAAGCTGGAATTAAAAGTGGGGCAAATATAATTTCATTTGGCGATTCAGCAGGAACTTTAGATATATTGGGACCCAGGGTATATAAAAATTACAGCGGAAGATATAGTTATGAAGTTTTGAAAAGATTATATCCCAAATTACAAGGTGCAATTGTACATTTCTGCGGCATTACTTCAAGTTCCATGGACAATGGAGGATTTGTAACATCACAGCCTGTTGAGGTTGAAAATGGAATTACCTATGGAGAGGCGCTCAATTACATAATAGAAAATAGGAAGGATATAAAAATAGTAGGACATAATTGTATGAGAAAAACTTCAGTTAAAATGAAAGAACCTATAATTTGGAAGATAAATTTATAATAAATAGATTTAAGGGAGAGGATATGAATGAGCATTAAAGAAGACTTATTAAAGGAACTGTCAAATTCTGTAGTGGATATGGAGGAAGAAAAGGCGGTAAAAGCATCCCAAAAATGGGTGCAGGAGGGCTTAAAAGCTTATGATGCCATAGACAAGGGGTTATCTGACGGCATGAACAGGGCAGGAATTTTATACGAGCAGGAGGAGTACTATATACCGGAACTTTTGATGTGTTCAGATGCCATGTATGCAGGTCTTGGTGTATTGAGACCGCACCTTGATAAAAATGAGGAAAATAATAAACATAAAGTTGTAATAGGAGTTGTAGAGGGAGATACACATGATATAGGTAAAAACCTTGTAAAGATAATGATGGAAACCGAGGGGTTTGAAGTTATAGATTTGGGAAGGGATGTACCACCTGCGGATTTTGTAAGTAAAACAAAAGAGGTTGGGGCTGATATAATAGCTTTATCCACTCTTATGACCACCACTATGGACGGTATGGATCAAGTTATAAAATTGTTGAAAAGTGAAGGTATAAGGGACAAAGTAAAGGTCATGGTAGGTGGAGGACCTATTTCGCAGAGTTTTGCAGACAAAATAGGAGCTGATATATATACTACGGATGCATCAAAGGCTGCTAAGACAGCAAGAAAATTGTTTGAATCAAAATCTTCCCTGTCAAAAGGCGGTGTTTTAAGTGAAAGATAAAATGACTCCCAAAGAGAGAGCTGAAGCCCTGGCGAAGGGAGAAGAAGTTGACAGGCTGCCCTGCAATCCAAATATAGCAAATGGAGTTGCCCGTGTCTATGGCTGCAGGATATCTGACTTCAATACAAGTGGAAAAGCTATAGCTGAAGCCCAGATAGCTTCTTACAGGAGATTTGGCATGGACAGTGTAAGGGTATTTACCGATCTTTATGTTTGGGCTGAAGCCATGGGGGCAAAACTGGTGCTCCCTGAGGATAATACAGCAGATTTGCTCGAGCCGGCTATAGAGGATGTTAAAGATATAGATAAGCTTAGAGTAGCAAACCCATATAAAGACGGCAGGCTTCCGGTTTTTATAGAAGCCATGAAATACCTGGTAGATGAGATTGGAGAAGAAGTTCCCTGTTCAGGCGGCATAGTTGGTCCTTTTTCAAATGCTTTCTTTTTAATAGGAGTGGATAAAATGACCAGACTTTTGTTGAAAAATCCCGAGGCAGTGCATAAATTATGCAGGATATCTCTTGAAAACTGTATAGAATATACCAAAATTATTATAGAAAACGGTCTCACGCCGACTATATCGGAGCCTTTGGCTTCCTGCACCGTGGTAAATCCAAAACATTTTAGAGAATTTTGTGCACCGTATTTGAGAGAACTTGTTGGATTTATAAAATCAAAGGGCTCTGGCTGTATACTTCATATATGTGGAAATACGAAAAAGATATGGAATGATGTTGGAGATATGGCAGAGGATGGAGTTACGGGTTTTAGCATGGACAATGTAGTGAGTCTTGCAGAATGTAGTGAAACTATTGGAGACAGGATGAAGATACTTGGGAATGTAGATCCCTCCGGTATAATGTATGCAGGGACTAAAAAGGATATAAGAAATGCAGTTGTAGAAGCTGTAAAAGAAGGGTACAATACTTCGAAAGGTTATGTGGTTATGTCCGGATGCAGCCTTCCGGTGGAGACACCTTTTGAGAATATACAAACTATGATGGATACTGTCAGAGAGATAGGTTATCCTGTAGATGAGGAAAAATTGGAAAATATGAAGGTAAAGTAGGTGTTTTTTATATGTTGACTCCAAAAAAACGTTTGAAAATGGTTTTAGAAGGACATAAAGTTGACAGACCGCCTTGTATATGTCCTGGTGGAATGATGAATATGGCAATTAGTGAAATTATGGATTTAACTGGATACAGCTGGCCGAGAGCACATATAGATGAAAAGTACATGGCAGGACTTGCAGCCGGAATTTACAAATACGGAGGATTTGAAAATGTTGGAGTTCCATTTTGTATGACTGTAGAGGCGGAAGCTATGGGAGCGAAAGTCTCATTGGGCGGCAAGATAAATGAACCTAGGATTGTCGGATATCCCATAAATTCAGTAGAAGATTTGCATAAGTTGAGGGATATAGATATAAACAGCGGGAGACCTAAAGTGGTCTTGGAGGCCATAAAGATTCTGAAGGAAAAGAATTTGCCTGTACCTATCATGGCAAATTTGACAGGTCCGGTAAGTGTTGCCTCTTCTCTAGTAGAACCTGAAATATTTTTTAGAGAAATTATCAGAAAAAAAGACAAAGCTCATGAATTTATGGAATTTATCGTAGATAATCTTGTGAAATTCGGGAGGGCACAGCTTGAAGCCGGTGCAGATTTACTTACCATATCGGATCCCAGCGGTACAGGAGAAATAATGGGTCCTAAAAATTTCAGAAATTTTACGCTTCCCTATTTGAACAAAATTGTAGATTCCTTGAAAAAATACACTGAATATGGCATCATAGTACATATATGCGGCAAATTGAAAAGTATATACTCTGAGTTAAATGAACTTCACAGCAATGCTGTAAGTTTTGATTCGATTACAAGTATAAAGCAGATGTGCAGCAATGTAAAAGATAAAGCCATAATGGGAAATATGAGTACATTTTCTCTTGAAAACGCGAGACCGGAGGATATCAGGAAAATGTGTTTTAATTGTATCAAATCGGGAGTGGATATACTGTCACCTGCTTGCGGAATAGGGCCTAGAACGCCCCTTGTAAATATAAAAGCTATGGTGAAAACTGCAAAGGATTTTAAGGAGCTGTATACTATATAAGTGAAATCTTTAATTGGGAGGTATTGATTTGAAAGGCAGATTTGTAATTGGAGTGGATCTAGGAGGTACGAAGATCAGCACTGCTTTAGTGAATTTGAGTGGAAAAATAATTTATCATAAAATCCTTCCAACTAATGTGGAAAGAGGAGAAAAAGCCATATTAAATACAGTGACAGTCCTTGTAAAAGATATGATGAAAAACTGCGAATTGAACATTAGGGAAATAAAAGGCATTGGAATCGGGGCTCCCGGACCTCTTGACTTAATTAAGGGCGAGATATTGTGCACTCCTAATTTGCCTTTTAAAAACTTTAATATTGTAAATCCGTTAAAAAGTGTGTTTGATCTGCCTGTTTATCTGGAGAACGATGCAAATGCTGCTGCATTGGGAGAATACATGTTCGGGGCGGGCAGAGGCAGCAAAAACATGATATTTATTACGGTTTCTACGGGGATAGGTGCAGGTGCGGTGCTCAACGGCAAACTGTATAGGGGAAATACTCAAAACGCCCTGGAAATTGGACATATGACTTTGGAAAAGGACGGTCCCATTTGCAACTGCGGCAACAGGGGGTGTGCAGAGGTACTGGCTTCAGGTACTGCAATTGCAAGGGAAGCAAAAAAGGTTATAGAAAGCGGGGCACCCACATCTCTTCGTAAATATGGAAGGATAACTGCTAAGGAAGTTTTTAAAGAAGCAGGTTGTGGAGATGTCAAGTCTGCGGAAGTATTGGATAGGGCATTGAATTATTTGGGAATATGTGTGGCCAATGTAATGAATTGTTTTGATCCGGAAGTTTTGATAATAGGCGGAGGCGTTTCAGAAGGCGGCAATATAGTTGTTGATAAAGTGAAGGAAGTAGTGGAAAAGAGATGCTTTAAGGTTATAAGTGAGAATACCAAAATACTCAGAGCAGAACTTGGAACCAATGCAGGTGTTATAGGGGCAGCTGCATTGGTTATATTGCAATCTAGAAAGTGTGATCCCTGATCTGTCCCCCAGTTTCTCCTATGACTTCTTTTAGTTTTTGAAGATTGAATGAATCGGAATCTATGACCACTTTGTAATTTGTATTTTCAATCTCCCTTAAGTTTTCAAATCCACCCGACATTGGACTTCCTGAAATAGACATTTTTTGAGATGAATCATTTGTGAATTTTCTGGAATTTATCACATTTGAAAAATTCATATCGGATTCTAAATTTGAATTCGTGTTGTATAGATCTATGTAATTGTCGTTTAAATCGACCATGGCATTTGGAAAACCTGCATTTTTTAATTTCTCCACTGCATTGTTTGCATTTTTTAGGCCATTATAATAAATTTCAACTCTCATTTTAAAATCACTCCCTGTAAAAGCAAAATATTGAGATTGAAATTATTTTTCCCACTTATATGAAAATTATTCAATATTCAAGAATCACCTGATTTTGAGTGTCTTATTTTATTGGCTTTCATATCTATATATTGAGGTGATTTTATTGAAGGCAAATGCTGTATTTGAAGGTGGGGGTATAAAGGGAATAGGACTCATAGGTGCCGTGTGTTATTTTGAAAAAATGGGGTACAGGTGGAATGAATTTGCAGGAACTTCTGCAGGGGCGATTATAGCTTCACTTTTGGCTGTGGGATATAGAGGTGAAGATCTCAAGAACATAATGATGAACCTGGATCAAAAAATGTTCTTCAAGAAAAGGGATATCTGGAAGATCTCCATGCTAAAAAATACTATTTCACTTTTCAAGGATAAAGGTATATACTCGTCTAAGGCTGTAGGAAGATATATTGAGGAGCTTTTATTGAGAAAGGGAAAGGTAACTTTTGAGGACATAAGTGCGGGCAATAAGTCACCCCTTAAAATAATAGCTTCCGATATAACTAAAAAATCCATGCTCATACTTCCGGATGATCTGGTGAACTATGGAATAAATCCTATGAAATTTAAAATAGCAGATGCAGTGAGGATGAGTATCAGTATTCCGCTGTATTTTAAACCGGTGAAACTTCGTTATGGAAATAAATGCAGCTATATAGTCGATGGAGGACTGCTTAGTAATTTTCCAATATGGATATTCGATACAAAAGACGTTCCAACTTTGCCTACTATAGGTTTTAAATTGACCGAGAAGGAAGGCAGGGGCAGTAATTCAAAGAGAGAAGATTTTATTTCATATCTTTTTGATATAATGGGAACAATGCTCGACAAAGATGAGGAAGTCTATGTAAAGGACAAATATGCGGTGAGAACGGTGTTTATTCCCACCTTGGGCGTAAGAACGACTGAGTTTGATATATCCAGGGATATGAGATTGAAACTATTCGAATCTGGTTATAAAAGTGCCCGGAGATTTTTACACCTCTGGGATTTCAACAAATATATAAGAAAATATGTGGCCGAAAAATAAATTGTTGAATTATATTGCGATTGTGGTAATATTTATATATAATGTGGTAATATATATATGTAATGCTAAAGAAGGTTACGGTAATAAGGGGAGATAAGTATGAATTTTTATATTTATAATACTATGAGTAGAAAAAAAGAAAAATTTATTCCCATTTGCATGGGAAAAGTTGGAATTTATACTTGTGGTCCTACAGTTTATAATTATGCTCATATAGGGAATTTAAGAACCTATATATTTGAAGATCTACTGAAAAAATCTCTTGAATATGATTCTTACAGGGTAAAACATGTTATGAATGTAACGGACGTTGGACATTTACAATCCGATGCAGATACGGGAGAAGACAAGATGCAGATAGGAGCGGAGCGTGAAAATAAAACTGTATGGGAAATTGCAAAATTTTACGAGGATGCTTTTTTTAAAGACTGCAAGAAACTTAATATAAGAAGGCCTGATGTAGTCTGCAGGGCAACGGATCATATTCAGGATATGATAAATTTAATCAAGATATTAGAAAAAAAAGGATATACTTATGTGTCAAACGGCAATGTTTATTATTCGATCGATAAATTTAAAGACTATAATAAACTTGCACATTTGAGCATGGAAGAGCTCGAGGCTGGAAGCCGGGTGGAAGTTGATAAAAATAAAAAAAATCCGCTGGATTTTGTACTGTGGTTTACAAATTCTAAGTTTAAAAACCAGGTGATGCAGTGGGATTCACCCTGGGGAAGAGGATTTCCGGGATGGCACATAGAATGTTCTGCCATGTCATTGAAATATCTTGGAGATAGAATAGATATACATTGTGGTGGAGTAGATCATATACCGGTACACCATACCAATGAAATAGCTCAATCGGAAGCTGCGGTGGGCCATAAATGTGTTAATTACTGGATGCACGGAGAATTTTTGGTTACAAATGCGGGAAAAATGTCTAAGTCGAGTGGAGAATTTTTGACACTGTCAAAACTTGAAGAAAAAGGATTTTCACCCTTGGATTACAGATACTTTTGCCTTCAGTCGAGATATAGAAAACAACTGATATTCAATTATGATGCCCTCCAGCAGGCACATCTTTCCTATAATAAGTTAAAAGAAAAAATAGCTTCTATAATTTCAACTGTAGATGAAAGCGAAAGGGCAGATGAAAACTTGATAGACAGCTACAAGTCAAAATTTATGGAACAGATATGTGATGATTTAAATATGCCAAATGCATTTACAGTTCTATTTGAGGTTATGAAGGATGATGAGCTTACAAACAGGGAAAAGAAGATATTAATAGAGAGCTTTGATACTGTATTTTCTCTGGATTTGTTAAAATATGATGACAAACAGAATTTAAGAGGTATAGATGAAGATGAAGTAAATAGATTGATAACTGAAAGAAAGGAAGCAAGGGATAATAAAAATTGGTCTAAAGCTGATGAAATAAGGGATAAACTCAGTGATATGGGTATAGAAATATTGGATTCGAAAAGTGGAACTACGTGGAGGGTAAAAAGATAAAAAGTACATTATTTTGCTTTTCATTGGATATAATATGAGAGTTAATCCATTTACAGTTTCAAAAGAGGAGATGTTTTTGTGGAAAACCCGAGAGAAATTTTAAAAGATTGTAATGAGGGCTTTGCTGAATTTAACAAGACCAATGCTGAACAGATGGGGGCTTTTTCAAGCTCAATGGGAGTTCTGTTCAAAAAAGGGTCCCTGGATGTAAAGACAAAGGAACTTATAAGTGTGGCCATAGGTATATATAACAGGTGCAAGTACTGCATTGTGGGCCACTCTTATAAGGCACTTAAAGCAGGCGCTTCCCCTGAAGAGATAATGGAAGCTGCCATGGTAGCTGTGGCCTTTGGTGGGGGACCCTCCATGGCTTATTCAGTTACACTTCTTAGAAAGTCCCTTGAAGAGTTTAAATCGGATTTCAGTTAGACAATTTTGGAACATAGCAGAGCACTGCCGGATGTCAGGTTATTTTGACTGTACTGCGGCAGTGCTTTTTTGATTCTGAATTCCTGTTTCAGATATATAAATATATAAAAAATAACTGTAAAATGTTATAATGAACTTTTCATATAAGTATAAATAAATATAACTAATACAGAGGTTATAATATGAAATGGTTTATTAACGTATATAAGATTAAGAAAAAAACTATTTTACTGTTTTTAGCTTTATTCTACATAATTGTTTTGCTTTGTTTTGGAATTGTCTATTGGGACATTGCAAACCGGTCAAATGGGGAATTTTTTATATTTCAGGATGACATAAATATAGATAGGAAAATAAATATGTTTGAAAGGGATCTGGATATTGAAATGTGCAGCAGTGAGCTCAAAAACAGCATAAAAAGCTTATTGCTGTCAAATGAATATAAAAGACCTGTTGCAAAACTGGAGTTTGTAGATGATTCCAATCCTCTTGTCAATGTATTTTCTTTTGAAAAAGTTCTGGGGGGAGAGTGGGCCAATTATTATTATCTATTGTTTAAAAATGAAGGAATCACACATATTGCCGTGGAAAATTTAGGCCCCAATAAAATAAGTGGAAGATTTGACAGCTATAGAATAAAGGTGGATTTTTATAAGATAGATGGGAACCCAAAATTAAAAAGTTTTAGGATTTATACAAGAAGTTTCAGTAATGATTTTAAAAAGGTATGCACTCGATATATGTGGGTAAATGAATATCCGGTACTCTACAGTGGATTTCCCGGAAACGGATATTTTTATTATCCCTTGAATTTTTATTTTCCGGAACTTGTTAAAAATTCCATATCATTTCTGGACGACAGCCCTTTGGTACTCAAGTCGGTAATGAATGAAAAACTCAGATACCCCCTGTGGAATTTTATGTATTTCAGTGCAGTGACCATGACTACATTGGGATATGGTGACATTGTACCAAATTCCACAATAGTGCGTATTTTGGTTATGATTGAAACTATAACCGGTGTAACTATAGTTGGAATGTTTGCATCATGTCTGTTCTGGAATCGGGGATGAAAATGCATTTAGACGTTTTAAAGATGCAGCTAATTTATAATGACTTTAAATTAGAATTTAGGGGGAAGTCAAGATGACAAAATTAGTGGAGTGTGTTCCAAATTTTAGTGAAGGCAGGAATGTAAAAATAATTGAGAATATTGTGGATGAGGTTAGAAAAATTGAAGGTGTAAAACTTCTGGATTATTCTTCGGACAAAGATCATAATAGATCAGTGGTAACTTTCTTGGGAGAACCTGATAAGGTGGAAAGTGCTGCCTTTAATCTCATAAGGAAAGCAGCCGAACTTATAGACATGAGAAAACATAAGGGTGCGCATCCTAGGATGGGTGCAACGGATGTGGTACCTTTTATACCAATTAAGGATGTTTCCACGGAGGAATGCGTGGAAATTTCAAGAAAATTGGGTGAAAAAGTGGGAACTGAACTGGCAATACCTGTTTATTTATATGAAGATGCTGCCAGCTGTCTCGAGAGAAGAAACTTAGCGGATATAAGGAAGGGTCAGTATGAGGGATTTTTCGAGAAAATAAAAAAGCCCGAGTGGAAACCGGATTTTGGACCTCAGAAGATGAATGTGAAAAGCGGGGCAACAGTTATAGGAACAAGACTTCCACTTGTGGCATATAATGTAAATTTAGGTACTGATGATGTAGAGATTGCAAATGCCATAGCGAGAAAAGTTAGATACATAGGAGGGGGCCTCAGGTACGTTAAAGCTGTGGGCGTAAAGGTGACTGAAAGAAATATAGTACAGGTATCCATGAATCTGGTGAATTATGAAAAGACACCTGTATATTCAGCACAGGAAATGGTCAAAATGGAGGCAAAAAGGTATGGAGTACCTGTAATAGGCAGTGAGGTCATAGGATTGGTTCCAATGAAAGCTCTTATAGATTGTGCAAAATACTATCTTCAAATAGAGAATTTTGACATGAGTCAGGTATTGGAATCCAGATTGTATGAATAGAGCTGTATTCTAATAAGGATGATTTTCAGCGGCTGCCGAAAATCATCCTTACTTTATATCTGTACTTTCAGCTTTGGATTTTAGCTTTAAAAGCACATCGATCTCATAATAATCCAGAGATCTTTTTAAATATTCAATACCGCTTTTACAGTAATAGTCTATATTTTGACAGAGATATTTTTGAAAAATGGAATTTAACCCTTTATTTTCCATCATTTTTATTCTGATTGATGCCTTAATGCTGTATACAAGTCCTATTTCATGGGGGCTTTTTAACATTTCTGAATGAGTATGGGCGGCTTTTAAATAATTTAATGCCGCGTCAAAATTTCCTTCATCTATTTTAATTAAGGACATGAAAGCTTCCGCTACGGAACGTCCCCAGACCAAATCAAAGTGGTTGTATATTTTGAGGGATCTGCTGAAATATTCCTTTGCAAGGGTGTAGTTTCCCATGTCAAAAGCTGCTTCACCTGCATTGATATTGAATATTGCACTGGTTGAAGTTATCTTTTTTTTCTCACATATCTTAATGGCTTTATTATAGTAGTCTATAGCTTGCGGGAACTTCGTGGAATATCTTCTTATTTCACCTATATAATTATAGGCGGCTGCTATGTTCAGTGCATATTTGTCAGATACCGAATCATTTCTTTCAAGTATGTCTATGGATTTATTCAAGAGCTTTTCCGCTTCTGTGTAATTTCCGCACATATTGTTGTAAAGTGCCTTTAACCTGAAAAGTACGGCTTTTTCATCTTCATAGGCTTCAGATACTGCAATATCAAGTGCCAAATTTACGTACAGTATCATGTCCTTTACATCATAGGTTTGTATACAGTAGTAGATCATCTGTTTATAACCTTCAAGGGCATAATTGACATTTTCTATCTGAAGTGCCTTATCTATCATGCTTTTTATTATTGAAGTACCTTCTTTGTATTCTCCCACCCGGATTAAATATCTTCCCTTCATGTGAAGAAATGTGATTTCCAGCAGTGTAGTTTCTTTGGAATCGGTTTGACTTTTAATTTTATTCAAAAGCTTTTCTGTTTTGTTCATGCTGTTTAGAGCCTTTTCATCGCTAAAATACAAACTGCTGTATTTGGTGTTATTGTAATAGAGTACCGGAAAAAGTTCATGGCTGAACCCAAGATATACATTTAGACTTTTCATTATATATTTAAGCTTTTTCACATAATTGCCGGCATTTGAAAAATGGTATATCAGTTTGTAATATATGTTTAAATCGTTTTTATTGCCGGAAAGGCTTTTTTCGAAGATATTTCCTATTTTGTTGTGCAGTATTTTTTTCCTTGCCATAGATTGATTTGAATATATAAACTCTCTTAATTTCTGGTGAGTGAACTTTAAATTTATATTATTCTCACCTAAGGCTTCTGTAAGTATAAATTTGTCCTCCAGCTCCTGAAGCATGTCCATTATTTCCAATTCGTCTTTATGCATTAATTTTACCAGTATATAAAGAGGGGTTTCATCGAAAAACATAGAGCATATATTTAAAATTTTTCTTCCGTTTTCAGATACATCCAGATATCTGCTCTTTAGTATGTCCTGCATTTTTGAGGACATTATATTTATATTTCCATTTGATTTTATTATATTCATGTATTCAGTTAAAAAAAATAGATTTCCTTCTGTTTCATTATAAATTTTTTTGACCATTTTTTTATTCAGATTATGATTTGGAAGAGCTTGTTTTATAAAATTTTCAGTCTCTTTAAATCCGAGCCTGTATAGTTCAATGATTTTTATCTTGTCATGCATTTTCATTGAAGTAATAAATTTATCCAGTTCTTCATTCCTTTCTTTTCTAGAGGTGGCAAGCAAAATTATATTTTTATTTTTACTTAAGATTATGCTGCCTAAAAGTGACAAACTCATTGAATCGATCCACTGGATGTCTTCAAATACAAGCAGAATTTTTTTCCTACTGCCGAGATTTTTGAAAACATTTTCTATGGTATTTATAATGACCTCGTATTTTAAACTGTTGTTGTTTTCTATAAGTTTTGAATCAATGGAACAGTTTTTGCTAAATTGTGGGAAAAAGTTGCCTATTATGTTTTCATATCCCTGGGGCAGAGCTATTTTATCTGATTCGATTATTTTTGCCAGGTTTGATATTATGGAATTCCACGGCTTTAGTATATATTCCTTTTCAAATTGATAACAGCATGTTTCAAAAACATATATGCTGCTTCCAGTTATATTTTCCAGGAATTTTTCCTTTAGTTTCGTTTTACCGATGCCGGCCTCTCCCAATATTAAAACAGATTTAGTTTCTATGTTGTTGATGAACTTAAAATAATTTGTCTGGAGAAATTTTAATTCACCGCGTCTTCCAAAGAAAAATTTTTGATGCTTTAGGTTGCTGTGTGTGTATCCTATTTTATTTAGAATTTCCTTGAATAACTTTTTTGTTTCTCTGGAAGGTTCTATGTTTAATTCACTGTTTAAAATTTCTGAGAGTTTGTTATAGGTTTCAACGGCTTTGTTCAATTTGCCCTCGTACATTAAACTGTACATTAATTTTCTGTAGGAATCTTCATCAAATTCATCAGTTCTTATGAGCATTCTACAGTAATTTTCAATTTTATCGTAGTTCTTGTTTTTTTCCTCCAGGGATATTTTTGACTTAAGTCTCCGTATATATATATGCTGCAGGTATTCTCTGTATTCAATCAGCCAATTTTGAAAACTTTCCGCATTTTTTACGTAAAATCCGGATAAAAAAGGTGCCGTATACAGTCCGATTTCATTTTTATCTTCTAAAAAGTCAATCACGTCAGATTTTATAACTATGTGTGGATTTATCATGACAGTTGATTTCCTCGGCGATATCAATACCTCAAAATTAAATGTTTTTTTTATTTTATACAGGGCATTTCTTAAATTTTTCTTAGCGTTACTTTCTTCTTCCTCGGGCCAGAAAAGGCCGGCCAGTTTATCTCTTGTACATTCTTTATTTATAATTAAATAACAAAAAAGAGCCTGTGCTTTATTATAGGGAAATAGGATTTTTACATGGTTCATATTCACTTCAAAATTACCAAACATTTTTATATTTATAATATTCACTATACATCCCTTCCTTTTAGTAGGCAGACTATTTAAATATATTATAACATAGTATTTGCATGGAATTAAATATAAAACGTCTTCAATATATGAAAAATACAGAATTTTAAAAATCAAATTTTAATTTGTATTGACTTTCTGGAGATGCATTTAAGGTAGCATATAAATAGATGAAATTGATACAATATTTAAATAATTGAATATCATTTTCATATATGTACAATTTAGTCTTACAGGAGGTAAATATTATGATTGATAATGCGGATATCAGCAGTGCTATGACCGTAAAATTAGATGATGAACTGCCTGAAATGCCCAAATTTGTGGAAGGAATAAGGAGAGCTCCGGATAGGGGATTTAATCTGACAAAATTACAGACTGAAACTGCCCTAAAAAATGCTCTGAGATATATTCCTCCTAAATACCATGAGAAATTGATACCGGAATTTTTAAAAGAGCTGACTACAAGGGGAAGAATTTATGGATATAGATTTAGACCTGAAGGTAGGATCTATGGAAGACCAATCAATGAATATAAAGGAAATTGCGTAGAAGGTAAAGCTTTTCAGGTTATGATAGACAACAATCTGGATTTTGAAGTCGGACTGTATCCTTATGAACTTGTTACTTATGGTGAAACGGGAAGTGTATGTCAAAACTGGATGCAGTACAGGCTTATAAAAAAATATCTTGAAGTTATGACCCGGGATCAGACCTTGGTTGTGGAATCCGGCCACCCTCTTGGACTTTTCAGATCAAAACCTGAAGCACCCAGAGTTATAATAACAAATGCACTCATGGTGGGTATGTTTGACAACGAGAAAGATTGGGAAGTTGCGGAGGAAATGGGTGTAGCAAATTATGGACAGATGACTGCCGGCGGTTGGATGTATATAGGACCGCAGGGAATAGTTCATGGAACTTTCAATACTCTGTTAAATGCAGGGAGGCTTAAACTTGGCATTCCAAACGATGGTGATTTAAGCGGCCATTTGTTTGTAAGTTCGGGACTTGGAGGAATGAGCGGCGCCCAGCCCAAGGCTATAGAGATAGCAAGGGGGGTTGGAGTGATAGCTGAAGTTGACAAGTCCAGAATAGATACAAGACTCGAGCAGGGATGGGTTAAAAAGTGTTCTTCTGATTTAGATGAAATATTCAAGATTGTAAAGGATTATTTGGAGAGAAAAGAGAGCATATCTATTGCCTACTGTGGAAATATAGTTGATCTGCTGGAATATATAGTCAAAAACAATATAAAGGTTGATCTTCTGTCAGATCAGACTTCCTGTCATGCCGCCTATGAAGGAGGATACTGTCCCCAGGGAATCAGCTTTGAAGAAAGGACAAGACTTCTTGCAGAAGACAGGGGAAAATTTAGAGAATTAGTGGATAAAAGTTTGCGGCGTCATTTTGAACTGGTGAAGTGTCTGGTTGGCAGGGGAACTTATTTCTTCGATTATGGAAATTCTTTTATGAAAGCTGTATATGATGCAGGCGTTAAGGAGATATCCAAAAATGGAGTAGATGAAAAAGATGGTTTTATATTCCCTTCTTATGTGGAAGATATAATGGGACCTCAGCTCTTTGACTATGGTTATGGGCCTTTCAGGTGGGTCTGCCTGAGTGGGAAAAAAGAGGATTTGGTAAAAACCGACAGTGCCGCAATGGAATGTATAGATCCGAACAGGAGATATCAGGACAGGGATAATTATAACTGGATAAGGGATGCTGAAAAAAATCAGCTTGTAGTTGGTACACAGGCCAGAATACTGTACCAGGATGCCCAGGGAAGAATAAACATAGCGCTGAAGTTCAATGAAATGGTCAGAAAAGGCAAAATAGGACCTGTTATGATTGGCAGGGATCACCATGATGTAAGTGGAACGGATTCTCCTTTCAGAGAGACTTCCAATATAAAAGACGGCAGCAATGTGATGGCAGATATGGCTGTTCAATGTTATGCAGGAAATGCTTCCAGAGGAATGAGCCTTGTATCACTTCACAATGGAGGGGGAGTAGGTATAGGAAAAGCTGTAAACGGCGGTTTTGGCTTAGTGCTGGACGGAAGTTTCAGAGTGGATCAAATCATCAGATCAGGGATAAATTGGGATGTGATGAGTGGAGTTTCAAGACGTTCGTGGGCAAGAAATGAACATGCTGTTGAAACCGCAGTGCAGTTTAACAGGGATAATACGGGTACGGATCACGTAACTCTTCCATATTTGGCAGATGAAAAAGTTGTAAGAGATGCAGTAGATAAATTATTTTAATAAATACTTGTTATTAACTGATAAGAAGGAGATAATTATTATGATAATCAAAAATATAAGCTGTCTTGTTACCTGTGGGGGAAATTGTCCCAAGACAAAAGAAAATCTAAAAGATGCAGGCATAGTTAATAATGGATATATAATTGTAGACAACAATAGAATAGCAGAAGTTGGCAGCGGAGATGGATATAAAAAATATTTGGGAAGCGGCAGGATTGTAATAGACGGCGGCGGTAAGACTGTCACACCGGGACTTGTAGACAGTCATACCCATGTTGTATACGCCGGATCAAGGGAAAAAGAACTTTCCCTAAAACTCAGGAATGTAAAGTATATTGACATACTCAAAGCTGGAGGGGGTATACTCAGTACTGTAAATAGTGTAAGAAAGACTCCAATAGAGAGAATTGAAAATGAAACAAAAAGCAGGTTGGATACAATGCTTCTTCATGGAACTACTACTGTTGAAAGCAAGTCTGGGTACGGCCTGGATTTTGAAAATGAGATAAAGCTGCTTCAGGTAAACAAAAATTTAAACGGCAAACATCCTGTTGATATAGTATCTACCTATTTAGGGGCACATGCCGTTCCGGAAGAATTTAAGGATAATAGGGGAGCTTATATAGATTTAATGATAAATTCTGTAATTCCCTATGTGAAAGAGCATGAACTGGCGGAATTCATTGACTGTTTTTGTGAAAAAGGGGTATACACTACAGGAGAGGCGAAAAGAATTTTAGAGGCCGGGAAAAAAGCCGGACTCAAGGCCAAGATACATGCGGATGAAGTTGAATCCGTATCTGCAGCGGAACTAGCCGGTGAAATAAAGGCAGTATCTGCAGAACACCTGGTATCTGCTTCTGACAATGGCATAAAGTCTTTGGCTGAAAACGGAGTGGTTGCAGTACTCCTGCCAACAACATCATTTTATTTGATGTTAAATAAATTTGCAAGGGCTAGAAAAATGATAAAAGACGGGGTTATAGTAGCCCTGGCTACGGATTGCAATCCAGGCACTTCACCAACGGAATCCCTTCAGGCAACCATGACTTTTGCATGCTTTGGACTTAAAATGCTGCCTGAAGAAATAATAAATGCCATGACTATAAACGGTGCTGCTGCAATTTCAAGGGAGAATGAAATAGGAAGTATTGAAGTCGGGAAAAAAGCTGATATAATTGTATTCGATGCTAAAAATTTGGATTATCTTATATACCATTTTGGTGTAAATGCAGTTGATACTGTAATAAAAAACGGAAAAATTGCAGTGGAAAAGGGAAAATTAATGTATTAATTTAGGAGGCAGTTATGTTACAGGATCTTAATTTGAGGGAATTTATAGATGAATTAGCTTCAAAGTCGCCTGCACCTGGAGGAGGAAGTGTTTCGGCTCTTGCAGCGGCTTTGGCCAGTGCGCTGACCGGCATGGTATTTAATCTGACAATTGGGAAAAGAGAATATCTGAAATATGAAAACGTATTGAGAGGTACCATCGACTCTTCTATGCATCATATGAATTTATACAGTAAAGAATTTTTGACTTTTATGGAGAAAGATACGGAATCTTTCATGTCCTTGATGAGAGCTTATAAGATGCCTAAAAATACAAAAGAAGAGGTAAAATTGAGGGAAGACGCCATAAGGAGAGGGAACAGCAAGTCGCTTGAGGTTCCTCTTCGAGTGGCTGAAAATGCCTGCAGGCTGTACCCATATATATTTACTGCTGTGAATTATGGAAATAAAAATGCAATTTCAGATGCGGGAGTGGCGGCTTCCCTGGTGGAAACTGCAGTAGAAGGTGCGGTTCTCAATGTAAAGATTAATATCCGGAATATAAAAGATGAAAATTACAAGGAAAATTTAAAAAGCAAATGCAGTTGCCTGCTGAAAGAGAGCAGGCAGGAAAAAGAAAAAATAATGGAAATTGTAGAGAGTAAATTGGATTGACATTTAACTCACAAGTATTAAAATCACAAGGGGGAAATGAAAATATGGAAATTGTTACTCTAAATGGTGAAAACCTTACTATTGAAGATATTATAAATGTTGCCTACAATGATTATGCAGTTCATATAACTGAGGAAGTCAGAGAAAAAATAAATGATTCAAGAAAGGTAATAGATGGCATAGTAAGCAGAAATGATGTAAAATATGGAATTACTACAGGATTTGGAAAATTCTCTGATGTAGTTATAACGGGAGAGGAGTGCAAAACACTTCAAAAGAATTTGATAATGTCACATTCCTGCGGATTCGGGCGAAAATTTCCCAGAGAAATAGTGAGGACGATAATGCTGCTGAGAGCAAATAATCTGGCAAGAGGATATTCCGGAATAAGGCTGAGCGTTTTTGAGACACTGCTGGATATGCTCAATAAAGGAGTACATCCGTCTATTCCTGAGAAGGGTTCTTTGGGAGCCTCCGGTGATCTTGCACCTCTTGCACATATGGTGCTGCCCATGATAGGTGAGGGGGAAGCTGAGTTTAAAGGAGAGATTTTGCCGGGAAAAGATGCTATGGAAAAAGCCGGCATACCTACAGTTGAATTGGTGGCCAAAGAGGGGCTTGCACTCATAAACGGGACTCAGGTAATGACTGCAGTTGGTTCTCTGGCATTGTATAAAGCCATAAATCTTTTAAAAGTGAGTGATATTACGGCAGCTCTTACTATGGAAGCTTTAAGGGGAGTTCGGGATGCATTTGATTTGAGAACACATAAATTGAGGCCCCACAGAGGTCAGATTCAAACAGCTAAAAATATAATTGCTTTGACGGAAGGCAGTACCTTTATGACTGACCAGGGTGACTTGAGAGTGCAGGATGCCTATGCCCTGAGGTGTGTGCCGCAGGTTCACGGAGCCAGTAAGGATGCTGTAAATTATGTTAAAGAGGAAGTTAAAATAGAGATAAATTCTGTTACGGATAATCCTATTATATTTGATAATTCAGACGTTATATCCGGAGGGAATTTTCACGGTGAACCTATGGCGTTAAGCTTTGATTTCCTTGGAATTGCAGTATCTGAAATAGCCAATATATCGGAGAGAAGACTGGAGAGACTGATAAACTATCAGCTAAACGATCTGCCGCCATTTTTGGCGAAAAATGGGGGGCTTAATTCCGGATTTATGATTACACAGTATGCAGCGGCGGCTCTGGTATCGGAAAATAAAATACTTGCCCATCCTGCTTCTGTGGATTCCATACCTTCATCGGCGAATCAGGAAGATCACGTTAGCATGGGCACTATTGCCGCTAGGAAAGGCCTGGAAATTGTAAACAATACGGCCAGGGTGCTGGCGACGGAACTTATGGCTGCATGTCAGGCCATAGATTTCAGAAAGGGGCTTAAATTGGGGAAAGGTACTGAAGAAGCCTATAAGGCAGTGAGAAACAAAGTGGATTTCATAGAAAAAGATAAAATAATGTATAAAGATCTTGATAAGTGCGAGGGGCTTGTGACAAGCGGAGAACTTTTGAGATCAGTTGAAGAGAAAGTGAAACTGGAAATATAATATAAAAATAGGAGGAATTATATGTGAATCTGTTAAGAAAGAAAACCGTAGAAGATTTTAGGGTTTCTGTGAAAAAAAGTGGGCTTAAGAAAGGATTGAGTTCTCTTGATCTTGCGGCTTTGGGAATTGGTTCCATGGTGGGAACCGGTGTTTTTGTATCCATAGGTCAGGGGGCACAACTTGCAGGCCCTGCCGTTATAATTTCATTTACCGTAGCTGCTATTACAAGTGCCCTCTGTGCACTTACTTATTCTGAACTTGCCACTATGTTTCCGGTGGCTGGAAGTACTTATTCCTATTGTTATGTGGCTTTCGGGGAGATAATTGCATGGATCATAGGATGGAATCTGATGCTGGAATATCTTGTTTCCGGGGCGGCAGTTGCCTCTGGGTGGTCTGGAACTTTTGTAGGGGTGTTGAAAACCTACGGCATCAATTTACCCCACCAGCTTACTAATTCTCCACTGGCAGGCGGCATAGTGGATTTGCCTTCCATCATAATCGTGGGCATCATAACATGGGTACTGTATATTGGAGTTACTCAAAGTTCCAAGGTGAATGATATTATAGTTGTTATAAAAGTATCCGTGATACTGATATTCATATTTATAGGTATGACTCATGTAAATCCTGCAAATTATCATCCTTTTGCACCTTACGGATTCAAAGGTGTAATGTCCGGTGCAGCTATCATATTTTTTGCTTTTATAGGTTTTGATGCGGTATCTACTGGAGCGGAGGAAACAGCTAATCCAAAGAGGGATGTACCTATTGGACTTGCTATTTGTCTTGTAACAGTTATTATACTTTATATAGCTACGGCAGCTATTCTCACAGGGATGGTACCTTTTAAATCAATTGATTTAAATAATGCCCTTCCAAGTGCCTTGGCCAGAGTGGGTATAAACTGGGGATCCGCCTTGGTGGGTGTGGGAGCTATCATAGGAATGATTTCAACTATCCTTGTAATTTTATATGGACAGATTAGAATATTCATGGTCATGGCAAGAGACGGACTGCTTCCAAATGTATTCTCCAAAGTGAATGATAAACACAAGACTCCAGGTATGTGTACTGTAATAACTGGAATTGTAACTGCTGTAATATGTGGATTCCTGCCTTTGGAGGTAATCATAGATCTATGTAATATAGGTACGCTGTCGGCTTTCCTGTTTGTATCTATAGGGGTTATCGTACTTAGAAAAACCATGCCGGATGTTGAAAGAAAATTCAAATGTCCCGGAGTTCCATTTACACCCATTTTGACGGTGATATTCTGTGTGTACCTTATGCTTAATCTTCCAAGTGTAACTTGGATAAGGTTTGCAGTATGGACAGGAGCTGGGATTTTGGTGTATTTTATGTATGGCATGAGACATAGTGTATTGAATGACAGAAAACCTACTTTGGATAAGAATAAAAATTAATTTGGTATCATTAGGGGCTGTTGCACAATTAATTTGTGTAACAGTTCGTTTTTTTGCTTAAATATATGAAATGCAGGGCTCGAAAGCCCTGAAAATGTTGTATAATTAATTTATGCAAAAAACAAATTATCAACATGAAAATTATACCGAAATAAGAAAATATTATCTTCCAGATGCCATAGAAGATTTATTTTACCAGCTTGTAAAACATTTGGAAAAAATTATAGAAGCCAATGCCAACCGTTACACTTTTGTATGGAAAAAAGTTGTGGCTAAAAATGAGAAAAAAATGTCTGTTAAAATACAAGCTTCTGTCAATAAAATAAATAAGTTTTATAAAACAAATTTTAGAGTAGAGAAATTAACGATAATAGACGATCCTAAATGGATCCTGAAATATCTTTATAAGAAAAAAGAAGCAGAGAATATTAAATTTGTACAAGAGCCTGGAGAAATAAAAAGATATATGTATCAAAAAAATTCATAAATGAGCGCCAGCTGTCATACGGAAATATAAAAACAGAGAGCTGTAAAACTACTTTAAAAAATAGTTTTGCAACACTCCCTTTTTTAAATTTGCAAAGATAGATTTTTTATTTCGCACAGTGTGTTTACAAGGGAAAATACTATGACGGCCGCCAGATTTGCAGTGGCATTATCCTGATCAAATCTGGGCGATACCTCACATATGTCGAAACTCATCACTTTATTTGATTTTAATATATATTTGAGGTATTTCAGCACTATTTCAGGATCAAGGCCAAAGGACTGGGTGGCACTCACTCCGGGTGCATAGGATGAGGAAAAGACATCAGAACATGTTGTTACATAAATGTATTTGTGTTTTTCAATGAATTTGGATAGTTTATCCAGCACTTTTGGATTGGATTTTTCATTTATGTCTTTTGCAAGTATGTAATCAATTCCCAACCTGTCAGCCGTCTTGAAAAGCTCCAGTGTATTGCTGTGGATTTGGATGCCAATGCAAAGGTATGAATAGTTTATGTTTCTTGCAGTATTTATGTCATGTATTTGCCTGAACATGGTGCCTGAGCTTCCATAATTCTTATAAGGCCTTATATCAAAATGTGCATCGAAATTTATAATGCCTATGTCCGGTGAAGGATCAAATTTATCTAAATTCTTCAACATGCCTTTGTAGTTTCCCAGAGCTGTTTCATGGCCACCTCCAAGTACAATGGGAAAGAGATTCAAACCTAAAATTCTATATACTGCTTCTGCAAGTAGGTTTTGGCTTCTTCCAAGTGAAGAACCTTCACAATATACATCTCCACAGTCGAATAATCTTACATCTTTTGTAAAAAAGCAGGGAAGATTTGCCATCTCAAGCCTGATACTTTTAGGACCTTTGGAGGCACCGGTTCTGCCTTTATTTATTTTAACGCCCTCGTCACAGCAAAATCCGATAAGGCCAAATCCCAGTTTACCGGTATAAGGTTTTAAGTCGGGATTTCTTAAATCTATATTTTTAATCCATTGATGCCATCTAAAGGCATTGAAATCAGTTGTGCTGTCAATTCGTCCTTTCCAAATGGAATTATCGGTAGTTTTATAATTGAAATCAAACATAAAAATTAACCCCCTTTAATGTCACTATAAATATTTTACCTTAATTTAGATAATTATTCCAGAAAATAAAACTAATTTTTTTAATTAACATTATAAATATTATGTAAATTAAAAAATAAAGTAAACCAAAATAAGTATATAATATAATCAAGGAGTTGATAGAAATTGACTGAAAAGTTATTTTACAAAAATTCATATCTCAGTGAATGCAAATCTGAAATAATAGACATTATAGAAAAAAATGGGAAAATGGAAATTGTATTGGACAGAACCATATTTTACCCGGAAGGCGGGGGCCAGCCCTCTGATACAGGTACTATTGACGGTTTAAAGGTAAATTATGTATATGAAAATAATGGAATTATATATCACTGTATGGAAGATAAGCCCAAAAATAAATGTGTAATTTGTAAAATTGATTTTAAAAGGAGATTTGACTATATGCAGCAGCATTCCGGAGAGCATCTACTGTCTGGAGCGATATACACTTTATTCAACGGGCATAACAGGGGATTTCATCTTGGTGAAGAACATGTGACAGCAGACATTGATATAGAACCCATGGATAAAAATATGATAAAAAGAGTGGAAAATTTGGTAAACGAATATATTTACAGAGACCAACTTGTAGAAACGCATATGGTTTCAAGACATAAAAGTCTGGAATTTCCCTTGAGAAAAGCAGTAAAAAGAGGGGTGGAAAATGTGAGAATAGTTCAAATACCCAATATGGATTGCTGCCCATGCTGTGGAACTCATGTATCCAGAACTGGTGAAATAGGTATGTTAAAGATACTAAAAGCTGAAAAATACAAGAAAATGACACGGATATACTTTAAATGTGGAAACAGGACATTGCTGGAGTTTCAAAAAGAACATCAGATAGTCATGGATCTTGGCAGAAATCTGTCAACGGATATCCTTCATATAGAAGATAGGATAAATTCTGAAGAAAGTAAGATGGGGGAGCTCATAGCAGAAAATAGAGATATGAAGAAATCTTTGATAAGGTATGAAATTAAAAATATCATTGAAAACAAAATTTCGAATATAATTTTAAAAGGATATGATGATAAAAAATTTGAAGACATCAAATTGATAGCTTCTACTATTTTAGAAGAAGAACCTGAAAAATATATATTGATTTTGTATTCAGATAGGGATAAGAGAATATTGCTCGTGAATAATTTGAAAAAAGAAGTTGACTGTGGAAAATTATTTAAGGATAATATAGAAAATTTTAACGGTAAGGGTGGGGGAAATGTCAGCCAGGCCCAAGGAATTTTTTCAAATAGTGATGACATGGTAAATTTTTCAAATTTTCTTTATTCTAGTGTAGCATAAGTATAATTTAAGAAATTGGGTGAAATATTTGTATTTTGATAATGTGTTAAAGGATGTATTATTTCTGGCATTAATAGTGCAATTTTTTATATCCTTTATAAAGGGAAGATCTTTTAAAAAAGATCTTGGAAAAAATATTTTAAAATTAAAGTGGAGTACTGAGAAAAGAGAAATTTTATCTTTAATTTTTATAGGACTCGCAGTGTATATAGTTTATGTATTGATCACAGGTTATCTTTCAATACTTTCACTATTGATTATTTCCTATATATTGGTAAGCGTGTATGACTTTAGTAAAATAAAAATAATTACTTCAACTGGAATCGGTGAAAAAAGTTTTTACAGCGGCACATATTATAATTTCATTTATTGGAAAAAGATTGTTCAATGGAAGTGGATGGAAGGCAGAGGCAATATACTTATATATAAATCAAAAGATAAAAATGGCAAAATAAAAATAAGGGATTGGAAGGTGCTTCCTTCTGAAATAAAGAAAATAGAAGAATGTTTTTCTAAAAACGTCTTTATTTCAGAGGACTAATTAACTGTGGTTGTTGTATCCATATATTATATCCTTGATAACTTCTCCGCCTATTATCATTCCTGCCACAGGAGGTACAAAGGAATTGCTTGCAGGTATCTGACGTTTGGCGAGACATTTCTTGGAGCCTCCCACACATACACATCCTTCTTTACAAGTTACAACCTCGCCAATTCTGGGTTTTAGAGGAACTTCTTCAGAATATAGAACTTTTAAATCTTTCACACCTCTTCTTTTCAGTTCCCGACGCATTACTTTTGCCAGAGGGCATATTTTTGTATCATATATGTCTGATATTTTGAATTTAGTTGGATCCATTTTATTTCCGGCACCCATGCAGCTTATTATATTTACATTGTTGGCCTTGCACCAGAGTACCAGGGATATTTTAGAAGACACAGTGTCCACTGTATCAACGACATAGTCTGTATTATCCGGTATGATCCTGCTTATGTTGTCATTTTTTACAAAGGTGCGGTAGGTTTCCACCTTGCAGCGTGGATTTATACTCATGACTCTGTCTTTCAGAACATCTACTTTATATTTACCTATTGTATGAAAATTAGCCTGTATTTGTCTATTTATATTAGTAAGACATACAGTATCGTCGTCTACAAGTACTACATGGCCTATACCACCTCTGACGAGTGCTTCAAGAGTAAAGCCGCCTACACCACCCAGTCCGAATATCACCACAGTACTTTCTCTTAATTTTTGCAGAGCTTCTGTACCAATTAACAGCTCAGTTCTTGAAAATGCATGTTGCTTCATTTAATTATCTCCTCTTAATTGTACATATATTTTAATTGCATCAATAAAATTATATAATTTTGAGCTCCTTTAAGCAACTGGGATGTTGAATAGTAAGTTACAATAAATTATAATTAAATATATATAAAAGCATGCACAGCATGCGGGCAGGAGGGTATTTAATAATGAAAATAGGTTTGTGCCAGATGATGATTTCAAAATCAAATAAAATGGACAATCTAAAAAGAGCTCAGTATATGATTCATGAAGCTGTGAAAAGGGGAGCTGAAATAGTAGCCTTGCCTGAAATTTTTAATTGTTATTATAACCTCAAATATTTTAAAAAATATGCGGAAAACCCCCATAATTACGGTGAAACTTTGAATATGCTGTCTTCTACAGCAAGGGAGCTTGGAATATATTTAATAGGAGGATCTATACCTGAAATTGATGAAAAGGGCAATCTATACAATACATCTTTTACCTTCAACGAAAAGGGTGAGTTAATTGGGAAATATAGAAAGATACATTTATTCGATGTAAACATAAACAACAAGGTAAACTTTAAAGAATCTGATACATTGACTCCAGGAAATAAGATATCTGTAATAGATACAAAATGGGGTAAAATAGGGATAGCAATTTGTTTTGATATAAGGTTTCCCGAACTCATAAGAATTATGGCACTTAAAGGTGCAAATGCCATATTTGTCCCTGCAGTTTTTAGCATGGCAACAGGACCTGATCATTGGGAGACATTATTTAAGAGCAGAGCCGTTGACAATCAACTTTACATGGTGGGAATATCTCCGGCAAGAAACACAAATTACTCCTATGCCGCCTATGGATATTCTGTTGCAGTAGATCCATGGGGTAAAATAATAAATATATTAGATGAAAAAGAGGGAATACTAATATCGGAATTGGATTTAGATTATATACAAAAAGTGAGAAAATCTCTTCCTATTTTAAAAAATGTCAGAAGAGATATATATAAAAGTCTATTATAGATTCATTTACAATTTTATGGTATTATCTGAAGAATTCATTTTTTCAACTATAGTGTACATATTGGTTATTTCGCCTACAGCAAGTTTTTCCTTTAAGCCATAGAAGTCGAGGCAGGTTCCACAGCTGTAAATGTGTACTCCCTTTTTTTCCAAAGCCTTCAGATTGTCCAGCGAATCAGAACCTTCCGTAGTCAATTTAACTCCGCCGTTTAAAAATATCAAGTCAGCCGGAAGATTACTGCTTTCAGTTAGTGCATACAGGTAACTTTTCATCAAGGTTGTTCCAAGTTCGTCATTGCCAACACCAAGCTTGTTACTGGATATAACTATAGTCAGCTTTTTACTTTTAAAATCAACTGATTCACAGCTGTCAGAATTCTTTGTAATAGTTATATAATATAGATTGTCTTTTTGCTTTGCCGCACTGTCAAATCCGCTGCCCTTTGCAAATTTCAACAAATTGTTTTTAGCAACATCATTGTCCACGATGACGGTAGCAGTTCCCTCTTTTATTGAATCAAAATATTTTTTAGTATTTATTACTGGTTGAGGACACTTTAAACCTTTGCAGTCTATTATATGTTCCATTCAAATACCACCTTTCAAAAATTATTAGATTTACTCAAGTAAATTATAGCATAGGGCAATTGCATGTATTATATTTTTTATAAATAGTATATAGTAAAGCTATAGATAAATATTATAGTTATATGATAATTTACATGAATTTGTACTATTCAGAATATTTCAACTTATACAGTATAACTTAAAATTTGTGTTATGATGTTATACGATATTTATATACAATTGTTAGAGGACAATAGAATAAATATGTCAAGGAAGGATTTTTGTGATGAAAGGGTTTATTTTTAATTTTACACTTGTTTTTCAAATATCGGTTTTTACAATCACAATATATTACCTAATACTTTCTTTATTTGGACTCTATAAAAGAAGAGATGACGGTGCCAAAAGATTTGCTCCTAAACACACCTTTGCGCTGTTAGTAGCAGCTCATAATGAAGAGATGGTTATTGCAAACGTAATAGAAAGTTTAAAAAAATTAGACTATCCTAAAAACATGTATGATATTTTTGTAATTGCAGATAATTGTGATGATAATACGGCGGATATAGCAAGAAAATATGATGTAAATGTGTATGAAAGGAAAGTTCCTGAAAAAAAGGGAAAAGGATATGCTCTTGAATGGATGTTTGATAAAATATTTAAAATGGATAGGAAATATGATTCCATAGCTGTTTTTGATGCTGATAATTTGGTTTCGAAGAATTTTTTACGGGAGATGAATTACAAACTCAGTAAGGGCTATAAAGTTGTCCAGGGTTATGTTGACAGTAAGAATCCAGATGATTCGTGGATAACGGGATCTTATTCGATTTCATTTTGGACTACAAATAGACTCTTCCAATTGTCTAGATCAAATCTTGGATTGTCCACTCAAATTTGTGGAACAGGTTTTTGTATGGACACGGATATTCTCAGGGAATTGGGATGGGGTGCAACTTGTTTAACTGAAGATTTAGAGTTTACCTGTAAATTAGTATTAAATGGGCATAAAGTCGGCTGGGCCCATAATGCAGTGGTATATGATGAAAAGCCGCTGACATTGAAACAGTCCTGGAATCAGAGAAAAAGATGGATGAAGGGCTTTACAGATGTGGCCTCTAGATTTTTCTTCAAGCTTGTAAAAAAAGCTGTACGTGATAAAAGTCTTACATCTCTCGACTGTGCAATATATACTATACAGCCCTTTGTAACTTTGTTAATTGGCCTATCAGCTCTGATGACTGTTTTACAAAATAACAATGAACATGGTCTGAACATATTTGTCATAAGTTCATTGTTCATACCTATTTTGTGGAAAGCATTCAGCATATTTCAGTTTTTAATTACACCTTTTATAATGACCTTGGAATGTAAACTCTCTAAAAAGATGTTTTTTGTGTTTGCATTGTATTCTCTTAACATAATAGTACTTTCATATATTTTTGGGTCTCCAACCTTTTTACAAATGGTTCTTGGAAATGCAGTATATCTGTTGATATTTGTATCCTTTATAGCTTTAATTTGGGGCAAAAAGCCTCTTAAAATGTTCATATGGTATTTACTCTACGGGATATATACTTTAACTTGGATACCAATAGCAATACAAGGAATATTGGACAAGAATAACAAAGAGTGGGATCACACTAAACATATCAGACAAATAAGTATACAGGAAATGGAATAGGAACAATCCTCAGTGATATATCATTGAGGATTATTTTTTAATTTGAAATATTGAAGCAGAGGTGGATAAAGATGATTGAAAGACTGCAAAAGTATATGTCTCACTGTGGTATAGCTTCAAGAAGAAAATGTGAAGACATAATATTACAGGGAAGAGTAAAAGTGAATGGATCTGTGGCAAATAAGCTGGGCCTGAAAGTTGACGATGTAAGTGATATAGTTTCCATAGATGATGTAGTGGTAAAAAAAGAGGGAAAAAAAGTATATATACTATTAAACAAGCCTGTGGGGTACCTTTCCACAGTCACAGATGACAGAGGTAGAAATACCGTACTGGACATCGTAAAAGTTAAAGAGAGAGTCTATCCGGTGGGCAGGTTGGATTATGACACTTCCGGGCTTATAATACTTACTAATGATGGAGAAGTATACAATAATATAGTCCATCCCAGGTCGGGACGAAGCAAGATTTACATAGCCACTTTGAAAGGCATACCATCTGGCAGTTCCATAGAGAGGTTTAAAAGTGGATTGGATATAGGAGGGTATATAACTGCTGAAGCTGACTTTAAGATAATCAATATAGATAAAAATAAATCAAAAGTTGAAATAAAAATACATGAAGGTAAAAATAGGCAGATAAGAAGAATGTGTTCAAAAATAGGATGCCCTGTACTGACTTTAACAAGAATAGCCATAGGGGATATACGGCTTGGAAATTTAAAAGAGGGAAACTGGAGATATTTGAACAAAAAAGAGATAGATTATATCAAAAAATAATATGAATTTATGTATAAAATTATATATTGTTTTATACCAAAATGCAGGCGGTTATGGGATGAATTGAGGTTTACACGAAAAAAGAAAAATAGATAAACAATTGAAAGATGTCTTGATAATTTAATCAATAGATGATAAAATGAAACAAATATTGCAAAACAGATTCAAAATGGATAGAAAGGAATGAATAAAAATGGAACAGGTTAACAGTCAGGATTTGATAAGGACGATTCAGACTAAATTTCCAAGATTGAGCAAGGGTCAAAAACTAATAGCTGAATACATCTTAAAACACTACGACAAGGCAGCATTTATGACTGCTGCAAAATTAGGGTTAAATGTAGGTGTAAGTGAATCTACAGTAGTCAGATTTGCAAATGAACTAGGATTTTCAGGATATCCTAAATTGCAAAAATCTCTGCAGGAACTCATAAAAAACAAATTAACTACCGTACAGAGAATAGAATTATCAAATGATTTTGTAAGTCAGGAAAGCCCCTTGAAAAGTGTTTTAAAATCCGACATGGAAAACATAAGGGCAACTCTTGAAAAAATAAATCATAAGACTTTTGACGATGTAGTTGAAAGTATATTCGAGGCTCGAAAGATATACATACTGGGTCTTAGGAGTTCTACCGCAATTGCAGATTTTTTAGGCTTTTATCTGAATTTGATATTGGACAATGTACAGGTAGTCAGATATGGGATAAGTGATATTTTTGAACAGATGATAAATCTAAGGGAAGGTGATCTAGTTATAGGAATAGGATTTCCCAGATATGCCGTAAGAACTATAGAGGCACTGACTTTTGCCAAAAGCAGGAATGCCAAAATAGTAGCTATTACTGACAGTCTTCTTTCACCGCTTGCAGCCAGATCGGACTATACATTGATTGCCCAGAGCAATATGGCTTCCTTTGTGGATTCATTAGTAGCACCTTTAAGTGTAATCAATGCATTGATTGTTGCAGTTGGTCTGAGGGAAAAAGGAAAAATATCTTCCACTTTTTCGGATTTGGAGAGTATCTGGAAGGAATACCAGGTTTATTCTTTTAGAGATCAAAATTAACTAAAATTAGGAAAATTGAATATTATGAATAATTTATCAAACTATTAAAAGAATTTATGTAAAATAAGAAGGATTCTTGAATTTTATATAGAATATATTCATATAAGATAAATTAAAAATGTCTTAATTCTGTAATTTAACAAATAAATATTTAATAATCACACAAGGAGGGTGTTACCACTTATGACTGAGGAGAAGGTACAAAATTATATTAACGGGGTAATTGAAAAAGTAAAGGCGAGAAATTCAAATGAACCTGAATTTCTGCAGACTGTGGAGGAGGTTTTAGGTTCCATAGGACCGGTATTGGAAAAACATCCTGAATACATCGAACAAAATCTTCTGGAAAGATTTTGTGAACCGGAAAGGCAGATAATCTTCAGAGTTCCTTGGGTAGATGATAATGGCAAGGTTCAGGTCAATAGAGGATTTAGAGTTCAATTTAACGGCAGTATAGGACCTTATAAAGGAGGACTTAGATTTCATCCATCCGTTTATATAGGAATTATTAAATTTCTGGGATTTGAACAGACACTCAAAAATTCACTGACAGGTCTTCCAATAGGAGGTGGCAAAGGCGGCTCCGATTTTGATCCGAGAGGAAAATCTGACGGTGAAGTGAGAAGATTTTGTGAAAGCTTTATGACTGAATTGTACAGACACATAGGACCAGATGTAGATGTTCCTGCAGGAGACATAGGCGTAGGTGCAAGAGAAGTGGGATATCTTTATGGACAGTATAGAAGATTAAGAGGTGCATTTGAAAACGGTGTTATTACCGGAAAGGGATTATCCTATGGCGGAAGTTTGGTAAGACCGGAAGCAACTGGTTTTGGTGCAACTTATTTCTGTCAGCAAATTCTCAAGCACGAGGGAACTGACATCAAAGGTAAAACAGTAGTTATATCCGGATTTGGCAATGTTGCCTGGGGAGTATGCAAGAAGATTGCCCAGTTAGGTGGAAAAGTCATAACACTTTCCGGACCGGACGGCTATGTATATGATCCGGACGGGGTAGTTACGGATGAAAAGATAAATTACATGTTGGAGATGCGTGCTTCAGGCAGAGACAAGGTAAAAGATTATGCTGACAAATTTGGTGCTAAATTCTTCCCTAATGAAAAACCATGGGGAGTTAAAGCTGATATAATAATGCCTTGTGCTACTCAAAATGATATTCACATAGAACATGCAAAACAAATAGTGGCAAATGGTATAAAATTTGTATGTGAAGTTGCCAATATGCCATGCACTAATGAAGCTGAACAGTATTTCTTAAAAAACAACATAATACTTGGACCTTCAAAGGCAGTAAATGCAGGCGGAGTTGCTACTTCAGCCCTTGAAATGGCACAAAACAGTGAGAGATTATCTTGGTCGGCAGATGAAGTTGATGAAAAACTTCATAATATAATGATAAATATATATAATAATTGCAAGAATGCATCTCAAGAATACGGATTTGGGTACAACTTATTGGCAGGAGCTAATATTGCCGGATTTGTGAAAGTGGCAGATGCAATGTATGCACAGGGAATATACTAATACGGGCAATATCACTGTGGATTTAAAACAGGCGGATTTATAATAAATTCGCCTGTTTTTTATTTTACAATTCCTATAATATTCAAAAGTTATAAATATTATATTAAATTTATATTGAATAAATTTGCATAGTATATTACTATAATAGGGTAATATACTTATTCCTATACAAAATAAGGTGCGTGAACTAATGACAAAAATAATAGTAATCGGCGGCGGTCCCTCGGGAATGATGGCTGCGATAACCGCCGCATCAAATAACAATGAAGTTGTTTTAATAGAGAGAAATGAAAAATTGGGCAAAAAGATGTTTATATCAGGAAAGGGAAGATGTAATATAACAAATGGGAAAGATATAGAGGAATTTTTCGATTATATTCCCGGAAACCCCCATTTCCTTTACAGTTCCCTTTATTCATTTACAAATGAAGATACTATAAAATTTTTTAATAAATTAGGAGTCAAACTGAAAATTGAGAGAGGGGATAGGGTTTTCCCTGTATCAAATAAGTCCTCTGATCTAATTGAAGCCATGAAAAAACAGCTTATAAAAGAAAAGGTCAAGATAAAATTAAATTCCAGAGTGAAAAAATTTATCTGTCGTGACAGGGTTATAAGTGCAGTTCAGCTTGAAGATAATTCCATAGTGGAAGGTGATTATTTTATGCTCTGTACTGGTGGGCTATCTTATCCTCAGACTGGTTCTACAGGAGATGGATATAAATTGGCCAAAGGGATGGGTCATACTATAATGGAGTTAAATCCATCACTTGTGCCGATAGAGATAGAAGAAGGCTGGATAAAGAAACTGCAGGGTCTTTCATTGAAAAATGTATCTTTAAGTATAGTTGATTCAAAAAATAAAATTTTGTATAGGGAATTTGGCGAAATGTTGTTTACCCATTTTGGTATATCTGGTCCTATTGTTTTAAGTGCAAGCAGGGTGGTAAAAGACAATACAAATTTAAGGGCAGTTGTAAATTTAAAACCTGCCCTGCAAGTTGAACAACTGGATAGGAGACTGCAGAGAGATTTTCTAAAGTATTCAAACAAAGATTTTAAGAATTCTCTGGATGATCTATTACCCAGGAAATTAATAGAAATAGTTATAGATTTATCCAAAATAGTTCCAAGTAAAAAGTGCAATTCCATAACTAAGGAGGAAAGGATGGATTTGGCGAATCTACTTCAGAACCTTTCTATGACCATAAAGGGGCTCCGGCCCATATCAGAGGCAATAATTACCTCAGGAGGGATAAATACGAAAGAAATAGATCCATCTACTATGAAATCCAAAATAATATCCAATCTATATTTTGCAGGAGAGTTGATTGATGTAGATGGTTATACAGGCGGATTTAACATGCAGATTGCATTATCCACTGGATTTTTAGCAGGGACTCAAATGACACGAATACGTTAAATTAATCCTATAAAATAAAGGATTTTATAGTTTTTTATAGAATAATAGAATATATAAATAATTAATGGCTTTATCAAGAAAGGCGGAATAATATTTTGAATATATCTGTCGCAATCGATGGTCCTGCAGCTGCAGGCAAGAGTACTATAGCAAACATTATAGCCCAAAAGTTCAACCTAATGTACATAAATACGGGGTTTATGTACAGGGCTGTTGCTTATATATGTATGGAAAAAAGCATACCTTACACAGATACGTCAAGCGTTTGCAAAGTTGCAAAATCACTTGAAATGCGCTTTAAAAATGACAGAATTCTGGTAAACGGCAGGGATTTGACTGAATCTATAAAAAAACCCAGTGTAAGCAATAATGTATCAAACTATGCCGCTATTCCCGAGCTGCGAAAATTATTGGTAGATATGCAGCAAAAAATGGCATTGAAATGCAATGTGATTATGGATGGACGGGATATAGGCACTGTAGTTCTAAAAGACACCCCCTTAAAATTTTTTCTTACGGCCAGCGCCGGTGAAAGAGCCAGGAGGAGGTGCAGGGAACTTAAGGAGAAGAATATACCTGCAGAATATGATAAAATATTAAATGATATAATTAAAAGAGATTATATGGATTCGCATAGGGAGATATCTCCTCTTGTGAAATCGGAAGATGCCTTAGAAATAGATTCTTCTAACCTTTCTATTTCGGAAGTGGTAGAAGTTATTTCGAAATACATAATAGAAAATTCAAGGTGAAATTATGAAAATTGTACTGGCAGAAAAATCTGGATTTTGTTTCGGAGTAAAAAGAGCTGTGGAAGGAGCTGTAAATACTCAAAAAAAATTCAAAAAAAATATATATACTTTGGGTCCTTTGATTCATAATAATAGTGTAGTAAAAAAATTAGAGGAAAAAGGAATATTTCCTCTAAAAGAAGATGATATGGATAAACTCGAAGAAGGAGATGTAGTTATAATACGTTCCCATGGAGTACCTAAATCTACATTTACTCTTCTAAAAAATAAAAAAGTAAATGTAATAAATGCTACATGCCCGTATGTTTCGAATATACAAAAAAAAGTAGAAAAATATTATAAATTGGGGTATTCTATATTAATAGTAGGTGATAAGACTCACCCTGAAGTACTGGGCATAGATGGCTGGTGTGAAAATACTGCAATTATATCTAAAAATGGATCAAACCTGGAAAAACTTCCACCAAAACTTTGCATAGTGTCACAGACTACAGAAAAGCAGTCCAACTGGCAGAAAGTGATGAATGTAGTAATCAAGCAGTGTAAAGAGTTCATTGCTTTTAACACAATATGCAGTGCTACAGGATTTCGACAAAAATCTGCAGATGATATTTCAAAAAAAGTTGACGCAATGATAGTATTAGGGGGTAAAAATAGTTCCAACACCACTAAATTATATGAAATATGTAAAAGTAATTGTATAAATACCTTTCATGTTGAAAATTCAGGAGAAATACCTGATAATATAATTAGATCTAATAAAATAAAAACTATAGGTGTTACAGCAGGAGCTTCAACACCAGATTGGATAATAAAGGAGGCAATTTTGAAAATGAGCGATGACAAAAATTTAGCATTAAAAAATGAGCAATTATCTTATATGGATAAAAATGATACTCAAATAATATTAGGAGAAAAAATTAAAGGGACTGTAATATCTGTAAACCCAAATGAGGTCTTTTTAAATATAGGATATAAATCAGATGGTATACTTCCCAAAGTAGAGATAACCAAGAATGAAGATGATGACCTGGAAAAATTGATACATGCGGGAGACGAAATGGAAGTCAAAGTAATTCGAAGGCAAAATGAGGATGGATATGTAGTACTGTCCAAGATAGAACTGGAAAGGGAAAATGCCTATAGAGAATTAAAAGAAATCAATGGAAAAGATACCGTGGTAGAAGTCACAGTGAAAGAAGCTGTAAAAGGCGGACTTGTGGCAAATTACAAGGGGGCGAGAGTCTTCATACCTGCTTCCCATGTAGAACTATATCATGTAGATGATCTTTCTCAATATGTAGATAAAGAATTGGACGTAAATATAATCGAATATAAGGAAGAGAGAAGGGGAACCAGAGTAGTAGCTTCGAGAAGAGAAATTTTACGGGCAGAAAGAGAGAAAAGAGAAGAGAAGACATGGAATATTCTTGAAAAGGATACAGTAGTAGAAGGAGAAGTTAGAAGATTGACTGATTTTGGAGCCTTTGTGGATGTACAGGGAGTTGACGGTCTGCTTCATGTATCTGAATTATCCTGGGGAAGAGTAGATAAGCCAAGTGATGTTTTGAAAATAGGTGATAAGATAAAAGTTTATATATTGGATGTAGACAAAGAAAAGAGAAAATTGTCATTATCACTTAAAAAACTTATGGAAAATCCCTGGAATAATGTTGATGTAAAATATCCAGTGGGAAGCGTAGTACTTGGGAAAGTAGTCAGGTTTGCAAGTTTCGGTGCTTTTGTTGAATTGGAACCGGGAGTAGATGCACTTGTCCATATATCTCAGATAAGCCACAAGAGAATAGATAAACCTGAAGATGTATTGAAAGTAGGTCAGGAAGTAAAGGCAAAGATTCTGGAAGTAAATAGGGATGATGAAAAAATAGCATTGAGTATAAAAGAGGTAGACGATATTTAAACCATGCCCTAAAATCTGATTTACCGCCAATGTTTATCCAATATATGAAGAAAATTAGAGTAATATTTAAATATTTCAAATATATATTGACTTTTTCATTATTTTTGATAGAATTTAATTGTTATATTTTATCTAGGGGGTAAATATGAAAAATGAATGAATTAGGGCGGCACATTTTAGCGGAAATCTATGGATGCGATGCTAGAATATTGAATGATGAAGATTTTATAAAAAAAGTAATGGTGAATTCTGCACTAAAAGCAGGTGCTGAAGTAAGAGAAGCTATTTTTCACAAATTTAGTCCGCAGGGTGTCAGTGGTGTAGTTATAATATCAGAATCACATCTGACTGTTCATACATGGCCAGAACTTGGTTATGCTGCTGTGGACGTATTTACTTGTGGAAATAGAATAAATCCTTGGGATGCATGTAATTATATGACTGAAAAATTCAATGCAAAAAATATGACGGCTACAGAAGTAAAGAGAGGTATATTTGAACAGGCCGTGGAAGTAAAAGCCTCAAATATATAAGAGATCATCGAGCAGGGTGATCTTTTATTTTCTATTATTATATACCATACAGGGTGAAAATTGAATGTATAAATGTATGAAGCTGATAAAGAAAAATCTAAAGTATTTTAGAATATTGAATGAAAAGCGGAATCTGTTCAATTCTTTAAATAAGGATTTTTTCCAAATTTATGATAATTGCAATTTTATACAGCAAATTATTTTAAGAAATAAGGTCAAACTAATCAGAAATAGAGCTAGGTATATAGGCTATATTTGGACAGACTTCTACCCTAGAGACATCTGTTACATAAATGCCATGAACGTAGTATATGAATACAGAAGCACCGATATATTGCCCTATAAGTGCTTGATAAATACCATAAAGAAAAATTATATTATAAAATATTTTTGCGAAAGCAATAACTATAATTTTAGATTATTAAAGAAGGTGGGATTTGAAAAAAAAGATGGTACTTTGATTTTATACAGGGATCTGCCTGAAAGTATAGATTTTACTTTAAATGAAGAGTTGGAATTTGAATTAATGCAAAAGGGCAGAGATGAGAAAAAAAGATGTGAAATACAGAATAAAATATTTCAGGATAACAACAGGATTCCGCTTACTTTGGAAGATATTTTTTTTGATGAAATACAGGATTATTATTTTGAAAAAGGTGCAGTTTTCTTGAAAAAAAACGATAGATATATAGGATATGGTCAATTCATAATTGAAAAGGGAATGCCTGTTATAGTAAATTTTGGTATAATCAAAGAATTCAGGGGTAGAGGATACAGCAGATATTTTCTGATATACATATTGAATCTAATACATTTCAATGGATTCAATAAAATAATAATAAAAGTGAAAAATTCTAACTACATAGCTTTAAATCTGTATAAAAGCGTTGGGTTCAAGGTAAAAAGGGAACAGTGCCTTTTAGAACTAAACCACAGAAGGTAATATATAAAAAATTCCCAGCTAACTGGGAATTTTTTATATATTACCTCTTAATCAATCTCTTGTCTTTTTATATTCATCCAGTGCTATCTTTAATAATCTTACAGCTTCTTTTAAGTCGTCACAATTCAGACAATAAGATATTCTTATTTCATCTTCTCCCAATCCCGGAGTAGCATAAAAACCGTTGGCAGGAGCAACCATTACTGTTTTTCCGTCTTTCTCAAAATCAGTTAACAGGAATTTTGAAAAATCTTCTGCATTTTTGACAGGTAATTTTGCAACTACGTAGAAGGCACCGCTCGGTTTCTTGCATATCAAGCCGGGTATCTTGCCAAGACCCTCCATTAGAATATCTCTTCTTTTTTGATATTCCTCTCTTGTTTTAACAAAATAACTTTCCGGAGTATCTTTTAAGGCAGTTGCTCCAATCTGTTCTACAGTAGGTACACAAAGTCTGGACTGGCACAATTTCATCACATTGTGGATAAACTCCTTGTTCTTTGAGGCTGCTAATCCAATTCTTGCGCCACAAGCACTGTAGCGTTTGGATATACTATCCACAACTATTACTCTATCTGCAATATCCTTTAAGCTGAGTATAGAAGTATATTTCAGTCCATCATATACAAATTCTCTATAAACTTCATCTGCTATAAGGAAGAGGTCGTGTTCTTTAGCTATATCTCCAAGCATTCTTAGTTCTTCTGCAGTATATACTGTACCTGTCGGGTTTCCGGGGTTTGATATCATAAGTGCTCTTGTCCTATCGGTTATTTTGCTTTCTATTACCTCTTTACTTGGAAGGTGAAAACCATTTTCTGCTTTTGTCAAGTATGGGACCATCTTAGCTGAAGCTGTTTCTGCAAATCCATTATAATTTGTATAAAATGGCTCAGGAGAAATTATTTCATCTCCAGGATCACATAAAGTCATAAAGGTAAGCATTATGGCTTCACTGCCTCCATTAGTCACTACCAGCTCGTCTTTAGTAAATTCTGTACCCCATTTTTTGTAATATTCTATGAAGCTTTCCTGTAGCTCGTCCATTCCTTGCGATTCCGTATATGACAGAACATCTGTCTTAAATCTTTCAATTGCCTTGAAAAACAGGTCTGGAGTCTTTACATCAGGTTGTCCAATATTTAAATGGTATACCTTTACACCTCTCTTTGTTGCGGCAGTTGCATAAGGCGCCAATTTACGTATAGGTGAAAATTTCATGTTTAAAATTCTATTTGATAATTTCATAGGAAATACCCCTCCACTTTTGATTTAAATTAACTAAACTGTAGTATGAATGTAAGAATAAAATCTTTTCATTTAGATAAGTTTTTTATGGGAATGTGAATTGATTTTAATTCAAACATGCTTTGATTTTGAAAACTGTTAAAGTAACCTCTGTCTCCAATACAATCGGCTCTCAATCTACCCCTTTTTTCTGTTAATTCTATAGAATTTTTTATATCATACATGTTATCCTCTCCCTTTAGAGAAAGTTTAACCTAAAAGGAGAGATTTTATTCTATAGATTAATAATATTTGTAGAGTACTTTTCCAAGCCGCTTAATTCCCTCTACAATTTTTTCCTCTGACATACATGAATAATTTAGTCTGAAATGATTGTCACGTCCGCCGTTTGGGAAGAAAGAACCTCCTGGAACGTAGGCTACTTTTTCTTTTAATGCCTCTTCCAATATCTTTTTAGAACTTAATCCTTCTTTTAACTCAACCCAAGCAAATAGCCCTCCATAAGGATTTGTGTGTTTAATTTCCTTTGGAAAGTACTCGTCTATGCTTCTCAGCATAAGAGTTCGACGTTTGCCATAAACCTTTTTTATATCGTCTATGTGTTTACCTAGATCGTATGTCTCCATAAATTTTGCAGTAGCTCTTTGGTCCAAACTACTTGATTGAAGATCTGCCCCTTGTTTTATTATAACATATTTTTGAAGTACTTCAGGTGAAGCACATATCCAGCCGGTTCTAAAACCAGGACAAAATGTTTTTGAATACGTCCCAAGATATATCACCCATCCGTCTTTATCAAAACTTTTTATAGAAGGATGAGTCGTGCCTTCGAAGATAAGTTCACCGTAAGGATTATCCTCAATTACAGGAACCTTGTATTTACTTGCAAGTTCAGCCAACTTTTTTCTCCTGTCGTCGGACATGGTTATTCCTGTAGGGTTTTGAAAATCTGGGATAGTATAGATCATTTTAACTTTTTTATTTTTCTTAAGTTCTTCCTCAAGTTTTTCTATTATCATACCGTTTTCATCCATCTCTATCTCAGTAAATTTAGGTCTGTAAGCCCTAAATGCATTAAGTGCTCCCATATAGCTTGGACTTTCGCATACAATAGTATCCCCTTCATTTACAAACATTTTTGCTGAAAATTCAATTCCCTGTTGGGAGCCGCTGGTTATTATTATGTCATCACCAGTAACATGTACCCCTGAATTAACCATCCTTTGATTTGCTATTATTTCCCTTAAGGGTTTAAATCCTTCTGTAGTACTATACTGCATAGTACCAATTCCATCTTCGTCTAAAATATTCTGCATTACTTTTTTCATTTCTTTTACAGGGAAAAGTTCCGGTGCAGGTAATCCTCCGGCAAAAGAAATTATTTCAGGCATTTCAGTTAATTTCAATAGTTCCCTTATCTCTGAAGCTTTTAGTCCCTCCGCTCTTTGTGAAAAACTTATTTCCATGAAAAAACCCCCCTAAATTTTAAAAATGCAATAATTCCTTTATCACCTTCCTTAAATTAATATATTTGAATTACTATTTTTTTGTAATTTGAGGTAATACATATTAAAAGTCAAAAAAATCAGAAAAATCACATTAATATCATTTTCTTTATAGACGTATTACCTTCTACTATAATAATATAATTTTTAGAGGATATTTTCAACAATAATTTAAATATATTTACTTTAAATATGCACATGTTGTTACTATAATGGAGGATTTATTGTTAATTTTATTTTACAAAGATTAAATATTGAATTAAAAGAATTAATCTATCATGGACAATATAAAACAAAATTGAGGTGAAACCCATGAATGATAATATTGATGCTGAAACCAAAATTATAGATGAACTGATATATAACATCAATAAAAAGAAATATGACAAAAACGACAGACTGCCTTCGGAAAATGATTTGGCTGATATTTACAAAGTTCCAAGAATAGTGGTTAGAAAGGCTTATGAGAGGTTACAGGAGATGGGTTATATCTATTCTAAATGGGGTAAAGGGAGATTTTTGAAGCATAAACATGAACTCATAGATCTCGTTTTATCTGGTGACAAGAGTTTTAGTGAGAAAATGATAAAAAAAGGATATGATTTTTTATCAAAAAATGTATGCTTTAAAAGGATAAAATATAACAGAAAAATTTTTACGGAATTAAATGCAGATGCCGGTGACAAGATATATAAGGTTGCAAGACTCAGAATCATAGATCACATACCCATGGCGTTGCATGTATCCTATGTTTCTTCAACTACTTTCCCTAATATAGAAAATTTTGGCGATAAAATAACATCCATGTTTGAGTATTACCGAAATAACGGGTACAGTGAATTCATGTCAAGTAAGAGTATTTTAAGTGTTTCCTTTCCCACGGAAGGAGAGCGAGAAATATTGAAATGCCGGAGTCTGATTCCTCTGCTGATATTGGAAACCAATTCCTGCGATGCCAAGACCAAAAAGATACTTGAATATACAAAAATACTTTATAGATCCGATCATTTCAAATATATAATCAAATAATAACATTTCAAAATTGACTAAAAAGCTGTGTATAAAATTATACACGGCTTTTTTACATTAATTAATATTATTTAACACAATTAACCTAGATTTTACTTCTTAAAACTTGGCAACAGGATATAATAAAAATTGCTAGAGAGGAGTTGAAAAAATGAAAAGACGAAGAAGAACTGAAATCCTGGTTAGAGGTTCCGAAAAACTTGCAGAAAGCCTCTTCGAGGAAATAGAAAAAAAATATGAAATAAAGATGATAGAAAAACCAAATACTGGTCTCGTTATGGTGAAAATGCGTGAAAGCGCTAAAAATTCATTATTTTACTTGGGGGAAGTACTTGTAACTGAAGTAAAGGTACAGATAAATAAAAAATTTGGATTGGGAATTGTAAAAGGTTATAGACCGGATTTGGCATATTGGCTTGCAGTTATTGATGCAGCTTACAATTCAAATCTAGAAGAGACAAATGCATGGGAAAAAATGCTAGTTGAAGAAGAAAAGAGGATAAAAAAGGCAGAATCTTTAAAAGAGGCCCAAATTTTAAAAACCAAAGTAAACTTTGAGACGATGAAGGAAGGATAAGTATGGAGATTGATATGGTTCACGATATACAGAAAGCTTATAGAAAATTATTAACTTGCATGTCAGAACCCGGCGTTATAAAAAACATAGATGAAGAAAGTAAAAAAATTCATATGGATATAAAATTTTTCAATTCCACATTAGTATTGATGTTCATGCTACTGGATTCAGAGGTGAGTTTCAAAATTATTTCTAAAAATGAGAATGAAGTTTCCAGTATCGTAAGGCAGCTGACTTATTCAAAACCCGAGTGCATTGAAAAAGCCGATTTCATATTTATATTGGAAGATGCAGACATAATTATGTTAAAAGAGGCACTTGCTTGTGCAAAACCTGGAAATTTAATAAATCCTCATAGATCAGCTACTGTAATTGTGGAAACTTCTAAAATAAGTAATGAAAAAAAATTTTTGCTTAAGGGACCTGGCATAAAGGATAAAAATTATATGGATCTGCAGCTGAATGGAGTCTGGTTGGACAGTTTACACAATAAAAATGTAGAGTTTCCCATGGGAATAGACATGATTTTTGTAGACAGATATTCGAATATAATATGTCTGCCAAGGACTACAGAAGTTACAAAGAAGGTGGATTAATGTGGGATATGTGGCTGTAAAAGGTGGAACTAGGGCTATAGAAGAGTCTATTAGAAGAGTAAAATATGAAAGATTGAAAAAGGGCAGTATTTTAAAAGTCAGCGATATAGAAGCAGGTATGAGGGGACTTATTGATCAGGTAATGTCGGAAAGCAGCCTGTACTCTGAAAAATTGGCGGCTATTGCAATCAAGCAGTCAGAAGGTAATTCTGAAGAGGCGGTATTTTTACTTAGGGCTTACAGATCTACGCTGTCAAGAAAACATTATACAAGGACGGCTGAATCGAAAGACATGCATATAGAAAGAAGAATCTCAGCTAGTTTTAAAGATATACCGGGGGGACAAATTTTAGGAGCATCTCGTGATTATACCCATAGACTTATAGATTTTGATCTTGTCGATGAATCCAAGGGAGAATCCCTGAAATGGCTAAAGAAGTTTGAAAATGATATTTCTTCTAAAGTCCCTCGGGAAAATCTTAGGAATTTACCCAAAGTTTTGGATTATTTAAGAGCAGAGGGACTTATCAGGTCCTATAAAAATGATGACAGATCTCCAATTGACATAACCAAGAAGAGTATAGAATTTCCTACAGAGAGAAGTGAAAGGTTGCAAATTTTAACGAGAGGACAAACAGGAGCAGTTATATCTTTAGGATATGCAGCATTGAGAGGTTATGGTTCCAAACACCCTACAGTAGGGGAATTGAGAGTTGGAAATCTTCCGCTGTATGTGAGCAATCCACTGGAAGATTCCTGTGAAGAAGAGGAAGATTTCTATATAGGGGATATTGTAATAACAGAAGTGGAAATGTTTGTGCCCAAAACAGTGAAGAAAAAAAATGGAAGGCAGGAGTTTGAATTTGGTATAGGTTATGGTGCCTGCTATGGCCAGAACGAGACCAAAGCTATGGCTATGGCAATACTTGATCAATGTCTTGAAAACAAAGATACAGTATATCCAACCCAGGATGAGGAATTTGTATTACTTCACATAGACAGTGTTGAATCCTCGGGATTCATGTCACATTTGAAACTGCCCCATTATGTTACTTTTCAATCAAAATTGGACAGCGTACGCAGAACCAAGAGAAAGGAAGGGACAGCAATTGAAGAGAAATTATAATTTTGCTTTCTTTGATGAAAATTCCAAAAGAGAAATTAGAAGAGCTTCCCTAAAAGCCGTTGCAATTCCCGGTTATCAGGTTCCCTTTGCCTCGAGGGAAATGCCTATAGCCAGAGGATGGGGCACAGGAGGGCTCCAGCTGACTCTATCGCTAATTGGCAAAAAAGATGTATTGAAGGTTATAGATCAGGGATCAGATGAATCCGTAAATGCTGTAAATATAAAAAAGCTCGTACAGGGTACTACTGGTGTCAGAATTACAGAAAAAACAGAAGAAGCTACCATAATTCAATCGAGGCACAGAATTCCGGAGGTAAAGCTTAAAAATGGTCAAATATTGGTACTTCAGGTCCCAATTCCAGAACCTCTTCGATATGTGGAACCCAGTGAATATAAGTCCAAAAGACTTCATGCTGAAAAAGAATACAGCGGTGTTTGGCTCATGTTATTTGAGCGGATTATGAAGTACGGAGATATGGCTACTGGACCTGACCATCCTGTTGTTGTAAATGACAGATATGTAATGGCCCCAAGTCCTATACCCCGTTTTGACAATAGTAAAATGAATTATTCCGAAGCTTTAATTCTTCTGGGGGCAGGAAGGGAAAAAAAGATATATGCGGTGCCGCCCTATACTAAGGTAAGATCTCTGTGCTTCGAGGATTATCCATTCAAGCCTGAAAATTTTGAAGGCAAAAAATGCAGACTCTGCGGGGCAGCTGATGTATATCTTGATGAATTTATAGACAAAGAAACCGGTAAAAAATATTATCAATGTAATGATACAAGCTATTGTCTTATGAGAATGAACAGCAAATTGACAGATAATTGAGGTGATAAAATGGAACCTTCGGAAAAACCAATTTTGAAAGTTGTAAATTTAAACAAGCAATTTGGAAATGGATGCAGTAAATGCAGTAATTCAAAGAATAGGCTGGAGAAAAACTTTTGCCCTGAATGTGGTACAGTGTATGCCTGTCAGGATATCTCCCTTGAGTTGTATAAAGGAGAGATACTCGGTGTCGTAGGAGAAAGCGGCAGTGGAAAATCCACTTTACTGGAATGCCTTTATTTTGATAAAGATATCACTTCTGGACAGGCTTATATAAATAACTATAAAAACGGCAGAGTAAATATATTTTCAGAATCCTCCCAGCAGAAACGATTTATAAAAAACAATATTCTAGGTAAAGTTTATCAAAACCCTGCACAGGGGTTGAGAATGAATTTTTCCTCCATAGGCAATATTGCCGAGAATTTAATTTCTGCAGGGCATAGAAATGTGAGCAAGATGGAAGAGAGGGGAAGGGAACTTCTGGAGAGAGTCAACATACCGCTTTCAAGAATGAAAGAAGCTCCTAAAAATTTTTCAGGTGGTATGCAGCAGAGGGTTCAAATTGCCAAGGCACTGTCAAATAATCCTCCTGTCCTGCTGCTGGATGAAATTACTACAGGATTGGATTTGTCGGTGCAGGCGAATGTACTTGATTTAATCAAGGAAATCCAAAGAGAGCTTTGTATAAGTATGATTATCGTATCCCATGATCTTGGTGTTATAAGAATGCTTGCAGACAGGACCGTCGTCATGCTCAATGGAAAAATTATTGAAAAAGGTCTTACAGATCAAATACTTGAAGATCCTCAATCTGAGTATACACAGCAGTTGGTGTATTCACTTCTGTGACAAATTCGACATTTTGGGATCTAAAGAGGAGGATAAGCAGTGTACCTAATTAGAAATGGAAAAATAATAACTGAAAATGAAATATTAACGGGATATGATCTCATAATCAAAGATGATTTAATTGCAGAAATTAAAAAAGATGAAGAAATCAAAAAACATGATTTTAAAGAGACAATTGATGCCAAAGGCGGTTTTATAGCTCCTGGATTCATTGATGTGCATTCAGATTACATTGAGACCATGTCTGCACCTAGGCCTACTTCAATTATGGATTTTTCCATAAGCCTAAGGGAAGAGGAAAAGATTTTAATAAATGAAGGTATAACAACTATGTTTCATTCAATTACCATGGATAAGAATGAATTGAAAAACATGCCTATAAGAGATCCTAAAAATGTGGAGAAAATAATCAACACCATTGACAGGATACACGGCAGCAAACATCTTATCAGGCACCGCTTTCATGCAAGAATTGAAATAGACGATGTAGGCGAGGTAGATAATATAAAAGAGTATATTAAAAATGATAAAGTACAGCTGATTTCCTTTATGGATCACACTCCGGGACAAGGAGAATACAGGGATCTGGAGATATACAAAAAAGCACTTAAATCCAACAGAGGACTGTCGGATGAGAAAATAGAGAATATAATCGAAGACAGCAAGCATAAAGAAAAGATAACGGACAAAGCCATAAAGGAAATTGCCGGCCTGGCTGTAAGAAAAAATATTCCAATTGCATCCCATGATGACGACAGTATTGAAAAATTAAAAATTGTTAGAGATTATGGTGCCAAGATAAGTGAATTTCCTGTAACCCTAGAAGTCGCAAAATCTGCTAAAAATATGGGAATGTATACAGTGGCGGGAGCGCCAAATGTACTCCTTGGTAGATCCCATGCAGGAAATCTATGTGCAATAGAGGCAATAAAAAAAGACTATATCGACATACTCTGCAGTGACTACTATCCAGCAGCCATGCTTCATGCAGTATTTCTCCTCAACGGTAAATATGACATGGATTTAAGCAAAATGTTCAATATGGTTACAATAAATCCGGCAAAAGCAGTAAATATTGATAACACCGTAGGCTCGATAAAAGAAGGCAAAAAAGCTGACGTAATTATAATAGAAAAGTTAAATAATAAATTCCCGGTTATTACATCAGCTTTTGTTGATGGAAAATTAATTTCAAGGACCAATTATTGCTTATGAATGCTGATGGGAAAGTGTTATCCAGAAAACCGGTTATAGGCAGGGACTGTAAAATAGTAAATTCAAAACTGGGTGAATTTACAAAAGTGGGTATTTTAAATTTTTATGAGAATGTGATTCTCGGTGATTATTCTTATACAGGTCAATTTTGTTTTCTGCAAAACACTGAAGTAGGTAAGTTTGTCAACATTGCTGCCATGGTGAGAATTGGGCCTACAAATCATCCTATGGAAAGACCGACCCTGCATCATTTCACCTACAGGAGGAAAATATACGGTTTTGACGAAAAAGATGATGAAGAATTTTTCCGAAGAAGGGAAAGCAAAAAAGTATACATTGGAAATGATGTCTGGATAGGCCATGGTGCTATTGTCATGCCGGATGTAACTGTTGGAGATGGAGCTGTGGTTGGAAGTGGTGCTGTAGTGACAAAAAATGTTGAACCCTATACTATAGTGGCAGGCGTACCTGCAAAAGTGATCAGAAAAAGATTCAATGAGGACGTTGTTTTAAAACTTCAGAGCATCAAATGGTGGAATTGGAGCTACGAGAAAATAAAAGAAAATTTCAATGACTTTTTATTGAATATAGATGATTTTGTGAAGAAGCATTATAAAGGAAGGTAATATTATGGAGCAGCTACTGAAAATAGAAAATTTATGCAAAACTTTTACCATACACAGCCTGAGGAAACATATAAGTGCATCAAAGAATATCAACATATCTTTAAACAAGGGGGAGTTCATAGGAATTACAGGCAGAAGTGGAAGTGGTAAGTCCACAATACTTAAATGCATTTACAGAACTTATCTGGCCAATGAAGGAAACATATGGTACAATTCAAAAAAATTTGGACTAGTTGATATTTTAAGTATATCTGAAAGACAGATGATATATTTGAGAAAATATGAAATGGGATATGTATCCCAGTTTCTCAACAGTATGCCAAGAACCATAGCCAGGGATCTTGTGGAACATTCCGTCTTGGAAATGGGTTTTAGCAAAGAATACGCTTCAAAAGAAGCCGATAAAATACTTGAACATTTTGAACTTGACAGGGAACTTTGGGACAGCTATCCGAATAATTTCTCAGGTGGTGAAAAATTGCGTCTAAACATAGCTATGGCTATGGTCAAGCATCCCCGGTTATTACTTTTGGATGAACCTACCGCAAGCTTGGATAATTATTCTAAAGAAAGGGTAAAAGAGCTTTTAAATCAGCTGAAATCTGAAGGAACTACGATGATAGGAATATTTCATGACATTGATTTTATGGATGGGGTTTGTGACAGAGAATACAATATGGAGGCGGGTGAACTCATATGAAGGCAGATTTTCACATTCATACTGATATTTCAGATGGCTGCAGCAGCATTGAAGAAATATTGAATATGGCCAGAGAAAGTGGACTGACCCATGTAGCAATAACAAATCATGACACTGTAGAAGGCCTGGGAAAAGCTGTAGATCTGGGAATACGGGAGGGTATAAAGGTCATTCCGGGAATTGAAATCTCCGGGTTCGATTTTCAAAAGAACAAGAAAGCCCATATTTTAGGATTTAATTTCGATCTTCAAGGTAAAAACATAAAGAAATTATGTAATCCCATTTTGGAAAGAAGAAACGCCAATTCCATTTCACAGATAAGTACACTGATAGACGCCGGCTATAAAATAAGTATTAAAAATATAATAGGCAGGGCGAGAAACAGCCGGGTTATATACAAGCAGCATATAATGGAGGAACTGATAGAGAGAGGTTACACAGATGAAATATATTCCGATTTATACAGAAAACTATTTAAGGGTAAAGGTATATGCAGCAGGGATATAATCTATGTGGATGCAGTGGATGCGGTCAGAGCCATAAAGTCGGATGGCGGCACAGCTATTTTGGCACATCCAGGGCAGTTCGATTCGTACGACATGATTGACAAACTGTGTAGGGCCGGCCTGGATGGTCTGGAACTTAATCATGAAGCCAACAGCAGTGAGGATATGGAGAAAATTAAGAGATACAGCAAAAAATATGATCTTATTCTCACAGGCGGAAGTGATTTTCATGGGAAATATGGTTCCGGTATAAAATTAGGCAGCATAACTTCCCCAAAAGAAGCAATATATTCTTTCGACAAAGATATAAAAAAAGGTGAAAACGGACCTGAAGAAATAGAAAATTTTATTAAATCAATTGTGAGGGAAGCAGGCGATTTTGTCAAAAATTCTGTATCCGATAACTTCAATCTAAAATTAAAAAATAATGACTGCAGGGATTTAGTCACAAAATATGATTTGAAAATTGAGAAATTTCTGGTAAAAAAAATTGCCGAAAAATATCCCGACCACAGCTTTATAACTGAAGAAAAAACCTCTGAAAAACAATTTTTTTCAGAATATACCTGGATAATAGATCCCATTGATGGAACCACAAATTTTGTGAGTTTCCATGAAAATTTTTCAATATCCGTGGCACTTTACAGAAATAAGAAACCTTTCATAGGTGTTGTCTATGATGTTATGAAAGATATCATGTATTCGGCGATTTCAGGCAGGGAGGCTGCTTTAAATGGAAAAATAATTACGAAAAAAGCAGATAGAAATCCTGTGCTGCAGGATTCAGTTATAGATTTCAGTTTAAATACAATTACATTTTTGAAAAATAAAAAAATAGATTTGACAAAAATCAATGACAGTATAAGGGGGCACAGAGCTTTTGGTTCTGCATCCCTGTCCATATGTAAAATTGCCATGGGGGAACTTCAGGGATATATTTCTGCAAAACTTAGAATATGGGATTTTGCCGCAGCTGCCATTTTTCTAAAAGCACTTGGCGGATGCTGCCAATATTTTAGTTATGGGAACAATAATAAATTCGTCTTTATAGCAGCTGAAAGCAAACCTATTGAAGATGAATTATTGAGTAAGACAAATATAAAAAATTTAAGGAGTGTTAAATCATGTTAAAAAAAATTCTGCCCATTATTATGACGATAATGATTGTCTTTTCTATTGCAGGCTGTTCCTCACAATCTAAAACTTCTCAAAACAAGGTAAAAAAACCTGACAAAATAGTTATAGCTTATCTTCCCAATGAAGCTACATCTCAACTTACAGAATATCGTCATGCCATCCAGAAAGACATGGAAAAGGCATTGGGAGTGAAAGTTCAAGAATACCTCTGCAGTGATTACAATGCAGCCATAGAGGGCATGAGAACCGGGAAAGTGGATATTGCCAATTTTGGACCGCTATCCTATGTCCAGGCACATAAAAGATCTAAGGCAGTGCCTCTGGTAGTCCCGGCTTTAAATTCAGATAAAAGCAAGGCAGGATACTATTCTTACCTTATTACCCAGTCAAACAACAATTCAATAAATTCAATACAGGATTTAAAGGGAAAGAGCTTTGCATTTGTGGATCCGGATTCAACTTCCGGTAATTTGGTTCCTTCAAAAGCTATAATCGATACACTCAAGGATCAGAATTTAACTATTGATGCCCTACATACCAATGGAAAATTTTTTAAGTCGGTTACTTATTCAGGAGCCCATCAAAATGGATTATTATCAGTAGCAAAAGGTGATATCGATGCTGCTCCCTGTGCTTCAGACACCTTTGATCTGGAAATTCAAAAGGGTGATGTAGACAAAAATAAGATAAAAATCATATACAAATCTCCTATAATTCCGGGTTCACCTGTAGCAATAAGGGGAGACCTGGATCCAAACTTCATAAAAAGTGTAAAAAACTTTTATCTGAAATATGACAATGATTCCTATTTCAAAAATTTTGTTGGAGAAAAAGAGGGACAAAAAATTCGTTATGTATCTGCAGAAAACTCCGATTACAAATATATAAATGATCTGGCAACTAAATTTGGACTTAATTAATGAAACTTGCATTGGTGAAGAGACCCTTTTAAAAGTAAAAATAAAGAATAAATGCCTTTTAAGACGGCCTCTTTTTTAATTATTATTATGGAGATGATTTGATTTGAATAGAATTTTATCGGTTAATAACCTATACAAGTATTTTAACAAAGATAAACTGGTTTTAAACAATATAAGTTTTCACGTAAACAAGGGGGAATTTGTTTCTATTATTGGGCCTTCAGGTGCTGGTAAGTCAACGATACTGCGGTGTATAAACTGTCTTACCCAACCTACGAAAGGTGAAATTATATTGGGAAATAAGGTTATAAATCAAATTAAAGGCAGGGAGATCAGAAAAGTCAGAAGAGAAATTGGAATGGTGTTCCAAAATTACAATTTGGTCTACAGGTTGACTGTAATGCAGAATGTCATGCACGGAAGACTTGGCTATATATCAGGTATAAAGGGAATATTAGGACTTTATTCCGAAGAAGATAAAAAAAAGGCAGTTGCACTTCTAGATAAAGTTGGCCTGATTAATTATATGTATAAGAGGGCCAGCGAACTTTCCGGGGGTCAAAAACAGAGAGTTGGAATCGTCAGGGCATTGATGCAGGAACCCTCTTTGCTTCTATGTGATGAACCAATTGCCTCTCTTGATCCCGGAAATTCCAAGGTTATTATGGACTTGATAAGAGATCTGGTAAAAGAGAGAGGTATAACCTGCATCGTAAATTTACATCAGGTTGAAATAGCAAAGAGATATGCAGATAGAATAATTGGAATAAAAAATGGTGAAGTGGTGTTCGATGGAGTGCCAAGTCTGCTCAGCAATAAAATTATAGAAGACATTTACGATACATCCATGGACAACTTGATGATTGGAAAAAGGGAGGAGAAATTGAATGCTTGAATCCAGAGAACATATAGCTCTGACAGATACGAGGAGAAATAAATATTATAATACAGCTCTTATTATCACGGCGGTTCTCTTTGCCGTGTCTACCTTTTTTACCGAGTACAACCCCTTTGAGATACTGTTTAATTATAATAATCTAATTGATTTTATAACACAAGAATTTTTGCCGCCTGATTTTACGAGGGTACAGGAAACAAGTCTGGCACTGCTTCAGACCTTTGAGATGGCTGTAACTTCCACTTTTTTAGCTGCCGTATTTGCACTGATTTTATCTTTTTTTGGATCAAATATAATTTTCCACGTACCTCTGTTAAATAAAATTATAAGACTCATTGGATCTTTTATGAGAAATATCCCGGCTTTAGTCTGGGCTCTTATACTGGTCATGGCCTTTGGAATAGGAATTTCTGTCGGGCTGTTGGCTCTTTTTATAACATCTTTTGGTTTTTTGTTGAGGGCATATATTGAAACTATAGATGAGATTGGAGGAGAAATTCTAGAAGCACTGGATTCTGTTGGAGCGAGTTTTCCGCAAAAAATAGTTCAAGGTGTAATTCCAATGGCAGTTCCCGGTTATCTATCCTGGTTTTTGTATTCAATAGAATTGAACGTGAGGGATTCAACTATTGTTGGTTTTGTAGGCGGAGGTGGAATAGGGCTTTTACTTATGGGATATATAAAATCCTTTAAATATAAAGTGGCAACTACGGCAGTTCTGGAAATAGCACTGGTGGTTATTGTAGTCAATATCATTACAGATTTAATAAGAAAGAAGGTTTTGGTGTAATGGGGAGAGACAATATCAAAGTAAATTCCAAAGACCGGATTAAAATAAGCAGCCCTGAGAATAATAGGGTGTTTAAGATTTTCATTGTGCTTATGCTTCTTATATCGATAATATCTATAGTCAACCTCCATATAGAATGGGGTAAATTGATATCAAGATTTGCTCTGCTTGGAGGTGTTTTTTTAAAATTATTGAAGTTCAACTTTAGCAATTTCAATTTGATTTTAATCGGATTTGCAGAGTCAGTTGAAATAACAATATTGGCAACTGCATATAGCATACTTGCAGGACTCGTTGTAGGTGCCATTATGGCAGGAAATATCACTCCCAGCAGGACTCTGGCAGTACTGTTTACCTCTATAAGTTCCTTTGTCAGGGCAGTCCCGACGATGATATGGGTGCTTTTGTTTCTTACCTGTCTGGGCCTTGGCCCAGTACCTGCAATTCTGGGACTTTTTTTACATTCAAGTGCTTTCTTTGCAAGATCCTTTTCAGAAAGTTTTGAAGAAGTTCCTGAAGATGTGATTGAGGCTGTTAAAGCCACTGGAGCAACAGGAATTCAAATCTTTTTCAGTGTAATTTTACCGGCTTCTTTTACTTCTCTCATAGCATGGATTGCAATGAGATTTGAAATAAATTTTGGTGAATGCAGAATATTTGGTATGGTAGGTGCCGGCGGAATAGGTTATTCTATATATTCCAGCTTATCCAGTTATAATTACGGGCGTGCCGGCATTTCCATACTTCTTGTCTTTATATTTGCCTATTTGATAGAGATCACGTTCACCACGGTAAAATATAATTTAAAAGTAAATTGAATACTGGGATATTGTGTTTACACAGATGAATATTAAGGATATAATTATAAAGTAAAACAATATGAAGTGGAGAACGAGAATAATGATGCAAGAATTTACTGCAGACAAGCAAAAGTGCTGTAATAAAAATAAAATACAAAAAACTTTTTTTATTGAAACCTGGGGCTGCCAGATGAATGAAGAGGATTCAGAAAAGCTGTCCGGGATGTTGAAAAAAATGGGCTATGAAGAAGCGAAAAATAAATATCATGCAGATTTGATTATACTCAATACCTGCTGTGTGAGGGAAAACGCAGAACTCAAGGTGTATGGACATCTGGGTGCCCTGAAAAATTTGAAGAAACGAAATCCAGAGCTTATAATAGCCTTGTGCGGATGCATGATGCAGCAAAAACATATGGCAGAAAATATAATGAAGAAATTTCCCTTCGTGGATATGATTTTTGGAACGTACAACGCATATAAATTTCCGCAATATCTAAATGAAGTATGTCAAAATAGAAGTTCTGTTGTGGAAATCCAAAATAGTGAATCTGGAATTGTGGAAGGGGTGCCTGTAGACAGAGAGAGCACTATAAAGGCTTTTGTCACCATAATGTATGGCTGTAACAATTTTTGCACCTACTGCATAGTACCCTATGTAAGAGGAAGGGAAAGAAGCCGGAGCCCTCTAAATATTGAAAATGAAATAAAAAATCTGGTTTCAAAAGGATGCAGGGAAGTTACCCTTTTAGGTCAGAATGTAAATTCCTACGGCAAGGATCTGGATCCGGAAGTGAAATTCAGCGAGCTTTTAGAGAGAATAAACAATATAGAAGGGCTCGAAAGGATCAGATTTATGACATCACATCCCAAGGATCTGACAGATGATGTGATAGATGCAGTTGCGAAATGTGATAAAGTGTGCGAACAGATACATCTTCCGGTTCAATCCGGTTCTACAAATATATTGAAAAAAATGAACAGAAATTATTCAAGAGAACAGTACCTGAGTTTAATATACAAGATAAAGGAAAAAATTCCTGGAGCAGCTATTACCACTGATATAATGGTGGGATTTCCCGGCGAAAGTGAAAAGGATTTTGAAGATACCTTAAATCTGGTAAGGGAAGTGGGATATGACTCCGCTTTCACATTTATATATTCCAGAAGGAGGGGAACTCCTGCTGATAAATTTGAAGAACAAATCCCCGAGGACATAAAACATGAAAGATTCAACAGGCTCGTGAAAATCGTGAATGAATCCTCAGCCCGAAAAAACAGAGCATATGAGGGAAGGACAGAGGAAATACTGGTGGAAGGTTTAAGTAAAAATGACAGCACAAGACTCATGGGAAGAACAAGAACAGGAAAACTTGTAAATTTTCAGGGAGATGTAAATTCCATAGGAGAGTTGATAAAGGTTAAAATAAGTAAAGCCCATTCTTTTTCGCTTCTAGGTAAACAAATACAATAAAAGGAGGTAGCAAGGTGGCATTGACTCCGATGATGGAACAGTATATGGAGTTAAAAGAAAAATATAAGGATTATGTACTGTTTTTTAGATTAGGTGATTTTTATGAAATGTTTTTCGATGATGCAAAGACGGCGGCAAGAGAACTGGAACTGGTCCTTACGGGAAGGGACTGCGGTTTAAAGGAAAGGGCACCTATGTGCGGTATTCCCTACCATGCTGCTGGCTCCTACATAGGCCGTTTGATAAATAAGGGATATAAAATAGCTATATGTGAACAGCTGGAGGATCCTGCCCTTGCAAAGGGCCTTGTAAAAAGGGGAATTATAAAACTTATAACTCCCGGTACTTATACTGATTCAACTTTTTTAGAGGAGAATAAAAACAACTATATAATGTGTTTGTACATAGATGAGAAAAATAATTCCGCGCTGTGTTTTGCAGATATATCTACGGGAGAGTTTGATTGTACAGACACTCCTTTTAATTTATCCGCAATTTTAGATGAAATATCCAAATATAATCCGAGCGAAATATTGGTTCAGGAAAATATTTCAACTTCTTCACTGAACAAGATAAAAGAAATCTTTAATGGTTCCGTTACCAAGCTGGATGAGGGTTATTTTTCCAAAGAAGGGGAAGAAATATTAAAAAAACAGTTCACAAATTTCGATCCAGAGGACTATAAGCCTGAAACTGTAATCTGCTGTAGTTCCCTTTTAAAATATATACGTGAAACTCAAAAAACTAATTTTTCCCATATAAATGAACTCCATTATTATAATGTAGTTGACTATTTGCTGATAGACAGCAATTCCAGAAGAAATCTGGAAATAACGGAAAACTTGAGAGAAAATAAAAAAAGGGGATCGCTTCTTTGGGTCATAGACAGGACAAATACTGCCATGGGTGGAAGAAAACTTAGAAAATGGCTGGAACAACCGCTTATGGACAGGAATAAGATAATTGAGAGGCTGGATTCGGTGGAAGAACTTTCTACTAATATATCCTACCACGAGGATTTGAGGGAATCCTTGAAGGATATATATGATATCGAGAGATTGGTCGGGAAGATATCCTCTAAAAGTGTAAATGCGAGAGAATTGAATTCACTGAAAAATTCTATAGAAAAAATACCTGATATTAAATCCATACTTTCAAATTTCAAGACTCCGCTATTGAAGAACATGTACGAAAACCTGGATGAACTTAAAGATATATGGTCTCTCATAAATAGAGCCATACTTAATAACCCTTCGATTTCTCTGAAGGAAGGCAATCTGATAAAGAAGGGATATAACAGCAAGATAGATGAATTGAGGGAAATAAAAACTCACGGCAAGGACTGGATAGCATCTCTTGAGAAACAGGAGAGGGATGTAACTAAAATAAAATCTCTAAAAATAGGCTATAATAAAGTATTTGGATATTATATAGAAGTTACTAAAAGCAACCTCGGCATGGTACCAGAGGGAAGATATATAAGAAAACAGACTCTTTCAAATTCAGAGAGATATATAACTCCGGAGCTGAAAGAAATGGAAGATAAGATTTTAGGAGCAGAGGACAAACTCATATCTTTGGAGTATAACACCTTTATAGATGTAAGAAACACGATAGAGAAAGAAATTCACAGAATGCAGACCTCTGCTGAAATAATTGCCCAGGTGGACTGCCTTAGCTCCCTGGCAAAGATAGCTGTGGAAAATAATTACTGCAAACCCGATATCACCCTTTCAGACAAAATCTCAATAGAAGAAGGAAGACATCCCATAGTTGAAAAAATGATGCCGGCAGGTGAATTCATATCAAATAATACAGATATGGATACTTCTGAAAATCAACTTCTCTTGATAACGGGTCCCAATATGGCAGGTAAATCCACCTATATGCGTCAGGTAGCCTTGATTGTAATCATGGCCCAGATTGGAAGTTTTGTACCTGCCAAAAGTGCTTCCATATCCATTTGTGACAGGGTATTTACCAGGATAGGTGCATCGGATGATCTGTCCTCAGGTAAAAGCACTTTTATGGTGGAAATGTGGGAGGTTTCCAATATATTGAAAAATGCTACCAACAGGAGCCTGCTGCTGCTAGATGAAGTTGGCAGGGGAACAAGTACTTATGACGGACTCAGCATAGCCTGGGCTGTAATAGAATATATATGTAAAAATAACAAATTGAAGAGTAAAACGCTGTTTGCAACTCACTATCATGAACTGACAAAATTGGAGGGAATGATAGATGGAGTAAAAAATTACTGTGTATCCGTTAAAAAAGTGGATAACAATATAGTATTTTTAAGAAAAATTATAAGGGGTGGAGCTGACCAATCCTACGGCATCGAAGTTGCCAAACTTGCAGGACTTCCCGATGAAGTTTTAAAGAGAGCTCGAGAAATATTGAACAGTTTGGAAAAATCAAGTGAACCAAAAAGGGGAAAAGCCCTAAAAAAAGAAAAAAATACTAAATCGAGCAGACAATTGGGTTTTTCAGATGTGGAAAAGGAATCTCTGGTTAAAGAAATTCAAAATATAGACATATTAAATATGACACCTATGGACGGTTTTAACAAACTTTATGATATAATAAAAAGAGCGAAGTCTATATAATTTTAAACAAAGGACTGAGATAGCATGAAAAGGATAAATCTTCTTGATGCAAATACGTCAAATAAAATTGCTGCAGGGGAAGTAGTTGAAGGTCCTTCCTCTGTAGTGAAAGAATTACTTGAAAACAGTATAGACTCGGGAGCTAAAAATATAATTGTGGAAATTGAAGATGGCGGAGAAAAATCCATAAAGGTATTGGATAACGGTTGCGGAATACATCCAGATGACATAAAGAAAGCTTTTATGCCGCATGCCACCAGCAAAATAAAAAGTGCGCAGGATCTTGAAAAAATAAGTACCATGGGATTCAGAGGTGAAGCACTGGCGAGCATAGCTGCTGTGTCCAATGTAGTTCTTAAAAGCAGGACTGACCAATTCAACTCGGGAATGGAGATAAAGATAAACGGTGGAAAACTTAAAGGCGCTCAGCGTGTTGGATGCAACCTTGGAACTTCAGTTTTGGTAGAAGACCTGTTTTTCAATGTACCTGCGAGGAAAAAATTTTTAAAATCCCCCAGCAGGGAAGCTGCAGGAATTTCAGATATAATAAGCAGGCTTTCACTGGCTAATGCAGATATTTCATTCAAATTTTTTAAAAATGGCAAAAAGTCCACTACTACGTATGGTTCGGGAAATGTAATGGATGTTATACGGTGCATATACGGCAAAAATATCTATGAAAATATAATCCCTGTGGAAAAACACGGAGACATAGCTTCAATTTACGGATATATAGGGAATGCGGAAATAAGCCGTGGAAGTAGAAACAATCAGAGTTTATTTGTAAACAAGAGATATATAAAGAATAAATCCATAACTACGGCAGTGGAGAAAGCTTTCAAATCCTTCATTACTATAAACAAGTTTCCGTTTTTCATATTGTTTATAGATATATTTCCTGAGTTTGTAGATGTAAATGTCCATCCTGCCAAGTGGGAAGTGAAGTTCAGTGATTCCAGAATGATATATAAATTTGTCTTTGACGCTGTTCATGATGCACTCAAAGACAGTTTAAAAGATTCTTTCACCATTGATGCTGACGAACCCGATCATGTAGAGAAAGTTCAGATTCCGGTTGATTTAAAATCTCTAAATAATGAAAATCATCTGGAGCAAAGCAGCAATAAGCCTGATTATGACGGCAGGCAAAACAGTTTTATAGGTGAAACCGCCGGCAACTACAAGCAGCGCAAGTTAAATTTTCAGGAAATTCCAATGAACAACGAAACTGCCAAGTTTCCACACCTTCAAATAATCGGCCAATTTCACGGTACCTATATAATAGCAGAGGATGGAGATAATCTGTACATGATAGATCAGCATGCCGCCCATGAAAAGATTCTTTTTGAAAAGTATAAAAAAAGTATTCAAAGCGGCAGCGTATTGTCTCAAATTTTAGCAACTCCTGTAGTTGTAGAACTTTCACCAATTGATTATAATTATTATATAGAAAATGAGAATATCTTTAAAAAAACCGGCTTCAAAATAGAATCATTTGGAGATACAGCTGTAAATATAAGAGAAGTACCTATGATACTTGGGAAACCTGATATCAGAAATTTATTCACGGAGATACTTGATAATTTGAAAAATATGGGTTCTGGTGAAACCTGGGAGGTAAAATATATTTCGATAGCGACTCTTGCCTGTAAAGCTGCCATTAAGGCAAACGATCATTTGTCCCGTATGGAAATGGAAGATTTACTTGAACAATTGAGATTTATAGAAGAACCCTATACCTGTCCTCATGGAAGACCTGTTATAATAAAATTTACTTTAAATGATCTGGAAAAAAAATTTAAGAGAATACAGTGAGTGAAAAATTTATGCAAAATTTATTTATACTGGCAGGTCCTACTGCAGTTGGGAAAAGTGATATATCCGTAGAAATTGCCAGAAAACTTGACGGTGAAATAATATCGGCAGATTCCATGCAAATATACAAATATATGAATATAGGCTCTGCAAAGATTACCCCGGAGGAAATGAAGGGAGTACCCCATCATTTAATAGATTTTATAGAACCCAACAAAAGTTTCAATGTATTGGAATATAAGAAACTGGCTGTGAAAACTATAGACGAGATATACAAAAAAAACAAACTCCCAATGCTGGTAGGAGGTACAGGTCTTTATATCAATTCCATTATCTGCAATTATAATTTTACAGATGCAAAAGTGGATAAAACTTATAGAAAACATCTTAGGGAACTGGCTGAAAAGAACGGAAAAAAATATGTACATTCACTCTTGAAGGATGTAGACGAAGTATCCTATAAAAAACTTTATCCCAATGACCTAAAGAGAGTTGTCAGGGCTTTAGAGGTTTATAAGCTTACAGGAAAAACCATAGGTGAATTTAATGCCCGGAACCGTTTATATGAGGCGCCCTATAAAATATACTATTTTGTCCTGACAATGAATAGGACTGAATTGTACGAGAAAATCAACAGCAGAGTGGATATAATGCTGAAAAAAGGGCTTATAGATGAAGTTGAAAATTTGAAATCAATGGGTTGTACAAGGAATATGCAATCCATGAAAGCTATAGGATATAAAGAAATACTAGGTTATTTAGAGGGTACGATATCTTTGGATGAAGCTATATATCTGGTAAAAAAAGGAAGCAGAAATTATGCCAAAAGGCAATTGACGTGGTTTAGGAAAGATAAGAGAGCCATATGGGTAAATGAAGATGATTTTAATTGCCGCAGTGAAATAGTTGAGTATATAATAAATAAATTTAAAGCCATGCAGTAATTTAACTGCCGTGGGCCATGATACTGAAAAAGTTATTGTGGCATTTATATAATTATATAATAAAATTACGGAGGGTGAGAGCTATGAGTAAACCAGCTAATAATTTACAGGACATTTTTCTAAATGGTGCAAGAAAGAATAAAATTTCAGTTACCATATATTTGACCAATGGGTTTCAAATTAAGGGGACTGTAAAAGGATTTGACAATTTTACAGTCATATTGGATTGTGCTGGAAAACAGATGATGGTATACAAACATGCAATTTCCACTATTACACCCGTAAAATCAATCTTGTTTAATGCGCAGCAAGTTGAAACAGATTAGATTGAAAAAACAGTTAAAAGTGCTAGACAATAAGGTTATTTGTTAAATGTAGAGAGGAATAGGTATTGCCTATTCCCTTTCTATGTGCCTTTTACCTTAAAAAATAAAGCAAATAAAAATATGAAATATGAAAAAGGAGAATTGACGTTGTTAGATATAACTAAGAAAAAACTCAAGGAAGCGTATAAAATAGATGAAAGAGTGTTTGATCTATATGAAAGAGCACTGGAAGATGTGAAGAACCAATTCAAATACTACGATGAAGTAAGAGAATACAATCAAGTGAAAGTTTTAAATGCAATGCAGAGGGAAAGAATAAGCGAGTCACATTTTACCAATTCTTCTGGCTATGGATACGGTGATATAGGCAGAGATTCTTTAGATAGGGTTTATGCGGACATATTCAATTCGGAGAGTGCACTTGTAAGGCCGCACTTTGTAAATGGTACACATGCCCTTTGCTGTGCCATTTTTGGAAATTTGCGTCCTGGAGATACAATGCTTTCGGTATGTGGTACACCTTATGACACTTTACACAGCTTGATAGGAATGGATGCTGGCAAAAAACTGGGCTCTCTCAGAGAATACGGTATAAATTATGAACAGGTGGACCTGACTGAAGATGATAGAATAGATTTTAAGGGCATAGAAAAACATCTCAGGGAAAACAGCAGCATAAAATTAGTACATATACAGAGATCTACTGGCTACGGCTGGAGAAAATCCCTGCTCATACCTGAAATCAAAAGGATAATTGATTTTGTAAAACGGATAAATCCCGATGTGATATGTCTTGTGGACAATTGTTACGGAGAATTTATAGATACCCTGGAGCCAACTGACGTAGGGGCTGACATGGCTGCTGGTTCTCTCATAAAAAACATAGGAGGTGGAATAGCACCTACTGGAGGATACATAGTTGGCAGAAAAGATTGTGTCACTCAGGCTTCCTATAGGCTTACCGTCCCTGGAATAGGAGGGGAGTGCGGTTCTACATTTGGGGTTATGAGACTTTTATATGAAGGGCTTTTTTTAGCTCCCCATATCTCAATAGAAGCAGTGAAAGGGGCCATCTTCTGTGCCAGGATCATGGAACTGGCCGGATTTGAGGTTTTACCCAGGTATAACGATAAGAGAAGTGATATAATACAGGCAATTAAGTTCATGGACAAATCAAAGCTGATAAATTTTTGCAGGGCCATTCAGAATGGATCGCCGGTAGATTCCTTTGTCACATGCGAACCCTGGGATATGCCGGGATATTCAGATCAGGTTATAATGGCTGCGGGAGATTTCGTGCAGGGTTCCTCCATAGAATTATCTGCGGATGCGCCTATAAGGGAGCCATATATAGGATATCTTCAAGGCGGACTTACTTTTGACCATGCTAAAATAGGGATACTCATAGCATTATCCCGTATACTGTAACATCGTAAATTTTAAATCAGGAATTTACTTATTTAAAGGATCCCTGATTTAAAATTTACATGAAAATAAATCTAATATTTTCTATATATGCCTACTAATTTTCCTATGATTTTACAGTCAGTCACTATAATGGGAGACATATTTTTATTTTCAGGCTGGAGCCTTATACTGTCCTTTCCCTTGAAAAATCTTTTTAAAGTAGCTTCGTTTCCAATCATGGCCGCAACTATATCTCCATTTTCAGCAACATTTGTCTGCTCCAGTATGGAAAAATCTCCGTCCAATATACCTGCATCTACCATGCTTTCTCCCTTAACTTTCAATATAAATAATTTTTTATCATTTTTAATGTAATCCATCGGAATTGGGAAAAAATCTTCTATATTCTCAGTAGCTAAAATAGGTATGCCTGCAGCTATGTTTCCTATAATGGGGACATCTATCATTTCCTTTTGAGGTGCTGATTTTTCAATTATCTCTATAGTCCTGGATTTAATTCCATCTCTTTTTATAAGTCCTCTCTTTTCCAATTTTGCAAGATGATTGTGCACGGTAGAAGTGGATTTCAGGCCTACAGCTGCACATATTTCCCTGACAGAAGGAGGGTAACCCTTTTCTTTAATTTGGGATTTTATAAATTCATATATCTGAAGTTGTCTGTTGTTACTGGAATTTTTCATAAAAAAACACTCCTATAATTTATTTATCCGAACGCTATCATTGGCCAATACTCCCAGCTTCTCAAAGCGGGGGATAAGCACTGCTGCGCGCCTGGATAAGTTCTTCTAAGGCCCAGGCTCCATTTTGAACCTAAGAATCACTTGATGTGAATTATATCATAGAAGTTGACAAATATCAAACCTATGTTCTATACTAGTTTTATTACAGGATAACAAGAGGGAGATATTATGAAAAATAATTATTGCGTATTTGATGAAAACAAAGTATGTGACAACTGTGGTGAATGCGACACATGCGATTTGGATCCAACCAAAAAATGCGACAATTGTGGTAAATGCCTTGAAATGGAAGGGTATGATATGAAAGCTATAAAAATTGACGATATCATAGATGATGAAAATGAATCCAGGGATTACGAAGAGGAAGACGAGTGTTCATCAAATGATTCTCATTATCAAGATGATGAGAATTTGGAAAATAAAGGCGACGATAAAAATGACGATAAAGTTGAATTCATAGACGATATAGACGGATTAAGCGAAGTACTTGAAAATAAAAATTCTTTTAAGAAATTTGCACGTGAAGAATATCCGGGGCTTATCAGGATAAATAAGAAGTTCAAAAACAAATAGAAATTAAAGGCTGGAATTTTTCCAGCCTTTAATTTTTTGTTTTACATATCTTCCTCGCTCAGTGGGTTTGATTTAACTGCTTTTCTCAGCTCTTCATCATCTACATGGGTATAGATCTGGGTAGTGGATACATTTTCATGGCCCAATATTTTTTGAAGGCTTCTTATATCAACATTTCCATATTTGTACATGAGAGTGGCTGCAGTGTGCCTCAATTTATGCGGGGTATATTTTCTGCTGTCTAAACCTGCTTTTTTCAAATATTTTTTCAGCATCAATTCTACAGTCCTCTTATTTATCCTGTTGTAATTTCTACTTATAAAGAGGGCATCCCTGTTTTTTATTTTGTCATGATATTTGCTCCTTTCCTCAAGGTAATTTTTAAGAGCTCTTCTGCAGGCTTTATTCAGATATATAGTTCTTTCCTTGCTCCCCTTGCCAATTACAGTCAGCGTATCTTCCTTGATATTCGAGATATTGATGCCGCACAATTCAGACAGCCTCATTCCACAGTTTAGGAAGAAAGTTATAATGCAATAATCCCTCTTTTTAAATTTTCCGTCTACGGCTCTTAAAAGTTCCTTGCTTTCCTCAAGACTCAAGTAAATTGGGTTTTTTTGACTTATTTTAGGTGATTCCAATTCCAGGGCAGGGTTTTCATCTATTATTTTTGCCTTGCTGTACAGGTATTTGAAAAAGGACTTTATGGCAGCTACTTTTCTAGCTCTGCTGCAGTCACCATTATTCCTGTAATTTTCGACAAAGGATATAAATGCAAAGAGATCGCTTAAACTTATATGCCTTACGAAATTTTCATCTATGTCGTTTATATTTATTTTTTTAAACTCATAATCTCCGTTTATCAGACCCTTATAGAGCTTTAAAAATCTGAAAAACATGGTAAGATCAATTTTATAGCCATTTAAAGTGTTTTTTGATTTTCCTCTGATGGTACCGAGGTAGTTTAAGAAGTCATTTAAACATCTTGGCAGTCCAGGGTCATATACGTGTTTCAAATTATACTGCATAAAGTGTTCTTCCTTTCTTAAAATAGCATTAACTTCGCTAAATAATCATTTAGCGAAGTTAATATTCTATAAAAGTCATCCAAAATCCTTCTTTTTATGAAACAAATTTATTTTCATTTCAGTTAAATCTCACTGAAACTTATAGCTTTCTCCATACGAACCGGATTAAATTGCATTAATCTGTAAAAATTTAATATATTGTTGATTTTTCCGGCGTTATTGTCGAATACAGATAAAGCAAAATGAATTTTTGCATTTTAAATAATTCATATTTTCATAAATACAGTTATTAACACATTGTGGAAATAAAGTGTACATTTATAAAATTGAAATATTTCCACAATATGGTGATAACTATGTGGATTCATTTTTTTCTCCCCTTCCCCTTTTTTCTTGTAAAAAATTCATAAGATTATATTGTGTAAAATTAGGTCGTAATCAAGTTATTGTAAAAGTTGTTAATTAAAGAATAATGGATTTATTTGTAGAATTAGAAAATAAAAAATACTTAAAAATATAATTTGTAGGTATTCATATTTTTAAAATTATTTTTTTTAACAGAATCGATATTTAGGATACTGCTATTTTTTAGTGAATTAAGAAAATAGTATAGTGAAATTGAATAAATTTCTGTAATTGAGATAAAATATACAAATGTATGTAAATTTAATTTGTTATTAATTTGAAAGATTGGAGGTCTGCTGCTTTAAGTTGTTTTTAGAAGCAGTTATCATATATGAAAATAGGTATTCCTCAAGGACTACTTTACTGTAAGTACCACCCTTTTGTTGAAACTTTCTTCGAAGAATTGGGAGCGGAAATAGTGACTTCACCCGATACAAATAAATATATTCTGGACAGAGGAGTAAAGTGCTGTGTAGATGAAGCCTGTCTTCCAATAAAAATATTTCACGGCCACGTAGCTGCTATAAAAGACAAATGTGACGTTATTCTTATTCCAAGAATTATGCAGCTGAAGAAAAGAGAATTTATATGCCCTAAATTTTGTGGACTTCCAGAGATGATATTGAATGATATTTCAGATATGCCGCCCGTACTGAGTTATCCCGTGTATGCTTTTTCTAAAAGCAAATTTAAAAATTGGATTTTAAATTCAGGCTTTGCATGTACCAAGAATATTTTTAAAATCAGGAGGGCCTATGAAAAAGCTTCAAGAATACAGTGCAATTTTATAAAACCGCATGACAGCTCAAATTTTCCCATAAAAGTGGCTTTGGTGGGCCATCCCTATAATATAAATGACAGTTTTATCAATATGAACATAGTGAAAAAATTGAATAAACTTGGAATTGGCATATTTACCGAAGAAGATGTGGATGAAAATGCAATAGAAAATGAAGCTTCCGATTTATTTAAAAGGCCATTTTGGACTTTTGCTAAAAATTCCTATGGATTTTCCACTTACCTGGCTAAAAATAAAAAAATAGATGGAATAATCTATGTATCTTCTTTTGCCTGTGGTATAGATTCTGTAGTTATAGAGCTGATTAAAAATAAATTGAATAAATTCCCCTTTTTAGTATTGAAGGTAGATGAGCAAACCGGAGAAGCGGGGTTTAATACCAGAATTGAAGCTTTTCACGATATGCTGGAAAGAAGGTGCTGTAATCGATGAAAATAACTTTTCCGCATCTCGGGAATACCTTTCTTGCTGTAAAAGCATTGTTTGACGGACTTGGAATTGACTATGTAGTTCCACCTCTAAGCAACAGGGAGGCTTTGGAAATAGGCGCTAAATATTCACCCGAGGAGATTTGTCTTCCATTTAAAATAATGATAGGCAATTATATTCAAAGTATAAGAGAAGGTGCGGATACCATTTTGATAGTTGGCAGCTGCGGTCCCTGCAGATTTGGAGAATATTGCGAACTCCAAATGAATCTGCTGAAAAAGCTGGGATACAATTTGAAATTTATAGTATTGGATTATCCTAAAGATATAGGCTTGAAAGAATTTTTCAGGAGAATAAGTTCAATTGCTTCAGGAAGTGACAAGAACAATTTTGAAAAGTTAAGGGTAGCTGGATTTGGACTTAAAATAATAAATTTAATTGATAATGTAGAAAAAAAGGCCAAATTCTTATGCGGCTATGAATTAAAAAGAGGCCAGTGTAAAAGCCTCTTGAATGAGTGCAGGAAAAGAGCTTTTGAAACTGATTCACCGGAAGAAATGATATGCGTATTGAAAAATTATGCCGGAAAATTAGGAAAAGTCCCTGTTTCAAAGAATAAGAAACCTTTAAAAATTGCCATAATAGGTGAAATATATACCATAATAGAACCCTTCTCAAACTTATTCATAGAAGAGAAGCTCATGAACTATGGGGTATCAACAGCCAGGTGTCTTACACCGAGCTGGTGGGTTAAAGATGCAATTTTATCGCCGTTTAAGCTAAATTCCATCAGTATAAGAATGGCTTCCAGGAAGTATCTCCCATTTTATATAGGAGGTCATGCAAGAGAATGTGTAGGAGAAGCTGTTCTGGCAAGTAAAAAAGGGTTTGACGGTGCAATTCAAATTTTTCCTGTGGGATGTATGCCGGAAATAGTATCGAAATCAATACTGCCCAACATAGCGAGGGATAAAAAATTTCCAATACTTACCCTGGTTGTGGATGAAATGACCGGCGAAGCAGGTTATATAACTAGGATAGAAGCTTTCCTAGATTTACTTGAAAGGAGAAAAAACAATGTATTATATGGGAGTTGACGTAGGTTCCGTAAGTACGGATGTTGTAATTGTAGATAAAAATATAAATGTCCTTGAATCATTGTATCTGAGGACAAAAGGAAGGCCTATAAATGCAATTCAAGAAGGACTTAAATCCCTGAAAGGAAAATATGACGATAAGGATATAGCGGCAGTTGGAACTACGGGCAGCGGCAGACAGATTGCAGCCTCAGTTATAGGTGCCGACGTAGTTAAAAATGAAATAACTTCCCATGCAGTTGCTGCATTACACTTGGATCCCGATGTGAAAACCATAATAGAAATAGGTGGCCAGGATTCTAAAATAATACTGCTTCAAAATGGTGTGGTATTGGATTTTGCCATGAACACGGTGTGTGCAGCCGGAACGGGATCCTTTCTTGACAGACAGGCGTCTAGACTGGATATCCCGATAGATGAATTTGGGAATTATGCTTTAAAGTCAACCTGCCCTGCCAGAATAGCCGGAAGATGTGCGGTTTTTGCAGAATCAGATATGATACACAAGCAGCAAATGGGATGCAGTAATTCAGATATAATAAAGGGATTGTGCAATGCGCTGGTTAGAAATTATTTAAACAATGTAGCCAAAGGAAAGGAAATACATCCAAAAATATTTTTTCAGGGAGGAGTTGCCGCCAACATAGGTATGAAGAATGCCTTTGAGGAGGCACTTGGCGAGGAAATATCAGTGCCGCAGAACTTTAAAGTAATGGGAGCTATCGGGGCAGCTATACTGGCAAAAGAAAATATAGAAAAAAATAATACCAGCACTAAATTCAATGGATTTGATTTAACAGATATAGATTTCGTATCCAAGAGTTTTGAATGTACGGGGTGTCCAAATAGATGTGAAGTTGTAAAAATACTTGGCAGTAAAAAGATCATAGGATTTTTCGGTGGAAGATGTGAAAGATGGAATAAAACTATTTCCGCATAAGGAGATAGTTTTTATTTTATCTTAGTGTAAAATTACTGTAGGGTTATTTAAGATGAGAAATGGAAAAAGAGACT
>CAIFEX010000007.1 GCA_903789665.1 uncultured Clostridium sp. | reverse complement strand
GCATTCAATCCATATGAGGTAATTTGGATTTCAAAATTGCCTAACTAAAGTTATATATTTAAGTTTAAGACAGAAATAAATTTTAATATAGCTGTCTTTCCAAAATATCACAGAAAGCTAATTTACAGAAAAAGCCTCACACCTCCCTCTCATTTTCTCTTCTGCCCTCCTTGTCCAGAGCTTTAATCTGTCCCGCCAAATTATTGAGCTTATGATTTAATTCATTTATTCCCAATTTACTCAAATTGAAACTTTGAACTTTTTGTGCAAGCCCTCTCATTATAAATAGTTTTTTGTCAATAATGTTAAGTATATTTAACCTAATTACAAGAATATTCAGAAACGGCAATGATCAGCTTAAAAAAACAAATCCTGCAGATAATCACTTCATTTATAAAACACATTAAAAAATTTAGGTCAATAGATCATCTCATCTTTTATTCTTTATTTTATATTTTCATATCACCTTATAAATCTTAAATTTCTTCCCTCAAATGCCAATTTAAATTATCCTGTACTTTTTATATTATACATTAAATTTTTATTCTTAAAGAGTTCATCCTCTAATTCTATTTTTCACATAAAATAGGCCATCCAAATATACCTCTCCACGATTGTTCTATTAAATTTCTTTTCATTTCATCTTTTTCAATATAAAAAGCTACACTCCATTTGTATTCTCTTAAAGATCCATATTGATAAAGTGCTAAACAACCTGTTCCCATCGGACATCCTAAGTGGGCAACAATTCTGCCTGAGATATCCTTTGCCTCTCCATTATACACAATATATTGATTGTGCTCATGTTGTTGTATATTTAATTTATTTTTAATAATAGCTTCATTTCTTTGGATAATCTGGGGAATATTTTTATGTTTATTTTTATCAATTACAGGATAACCTATATTAGCAAAAGCATCTATTGGTGTATCTGTTTTTATAAAATATACTCCTGTATTATATCTTAAAGCATCCCTTAACTCTCCGGAAAGCCCTTTTATTTTAGCGCCTAGCTTAACTTCATACCATTTTAAACCATTATTTATATTATCAATCAATGAGTAAATTTGTTTATTAAACATTTTTCTTTCTTTATTGTAATAATTATTCTTAAAATACATAAAGTGCTTATTTCTGATAAATTTAGAGTACTCTGAATAAATAAATGGCAATAAATTTTACTCTATTAAAGTCTTTTAAACATTATGGAATCAAAAAAAGCTTCAAGAAATCTGATCATAAAACACCATTTAAAAGTACTACTATTTTAATAGCTTAGTCTCCTCAATCCACTTCCCCGTTTCTTCAATTCCCTGTTCAAGAGTATATTTAGGCTTCCATCCAATGAGCTTCTTTGCTTTGGAATAATTGCATTTTAGCTTCATGATTTCGCTCTGGGGATGTATATGCTTTACATGGTTCACCCTGACTTTGCCTTTATTTATGATATCTGCAAGTTCATTTATAGTGACATCCCTGCCGGTTCCTGCATTTATTATCTGTCCATCTGCCTTATCTGAATATCCGGATAAAACTATGAAATCGGCACAGTCTTTCACATAAAGAAGATCTCGAGTCTGGCTGCCGGAACCATATATATTTATATCTTTGCCTTCAAGCACATTGTTTATAAATATGGCTACAACGCCGCCTTCGCCGCCGGTTTTTTGAAAAGGGCCATAGGTATTAAAGGGTCTTATAACAACTGCAGGAAGTTTGTAGGCACTATAATAGGAGAGAACCATATTTTCAGCGGCTATTTTACTTCCGCCGTAGGGAGATACCGGCTTTATGGGATGGCATTCCGAAATACCTTCACTTCCGGATACGTCATACACCATACACGTGCTCATAAACACCACTTTACATGGATAAGTATTCTCTTCAGAATCCAATATCCAGCTGTCGCCGTCCATTCTGCCATTTTTCCCAAACATCTGGAATCTGGCCCTTTCAAGTATGTTAAAAGTTCCGACAGCATCATTGAAAAAAGTGGTTTCAGGATCATCAATACTGTCCTGAACATTTATGGATGCAGCTAGGTGGTATACTATGTCAAATTTATCTTTAAAAATTTCATCTAGTTTGTCCTTGTCCCTTACATCACCCTTAACAAATTTAAAATTAGAATTGTCTTTAAATTCTTCTATATTCTCAAGCCTTCCATTGGACAGATTATCGAGTACAATAACTGAATGATTTTCATCCAATAATTTTTTCACAACCCATCGCCCTATAAATCCGGCTCCGCCCGTTACCAACATATTCATATAAAATAAACCTCCTGAAGTAAATGATTCAAGCAACAAAATCTATATTATTTCCTAAATTAGGATCTGCTGAAATATCCGACATCATTTCAGCCATCTGTGCCGCAGTCTGGTTATTTGTATCCATTGCCATTTTCATGATTGCTATACCGACATTCTGCTGGACCTTTGACTGGTTCATCACAATTGACATTGCTGTTATATCCATAACAAAACATCTCCTTAATAAATATTTTATTTCAATATAAATCATATAAAAAATTTTTACCTGTTTTTAAAATTGGATTCAATAAAATCAGCTATTCTTCCAGCACCGCAGCCATCTATAAGTTTCTGTCCTCCAATAGATCTTTTCTTTCTTAAAGTATAATTGCTGCACAAATAAGCAAGACTATTTTTAAACCTGCCTTCATTCAAATCATAATACCATCCCAAATTTTCTATCATATCCATATCCGCCAGTTTTCTGGATATACCACACTGGTTGTCTGCAATCACAATACCAATAGTCGGCACCCCAGTTGCAAGCAGTTCATATAAACTGCTTCCCGATGCAGATATTGCCGCATCACATTTTCTCATCACATCTGCCATGTTGGCATTAAAATAAAATTTTATATTATTAAACTTCAAACTTTTAAAATATTCTACATTCCTAAAAGAGGGACCTATAACCACATGAAAATTAAATTCTAAATTTTTTATCCATTTTAATAATACCTTGGTAAATTCAACAGGATCCGATCCTCCCATTGTTATCATTATATCTTCAACTTTTTCGTGAATATGCTTTCCAGGCAAATTCTTGAACTCATTTCTAAGCATAAGGTATTTCAGCCCCAATAATTTATATTTTTGAGGATAGTTAAACTCCAGTGCATTTATATTCTGGTTTATAATCAAATCTACTGGGTACTTGAAAGAATCAATATCATCTATATAAGCCGTGTATTTAACAAATTGTCCAGTTTTTATAAAATATTCTTCATTTACATCATAACTGTCCGTCATAAGCATATCTGCATATATGTCCGGCAATACTTCCAAAATACTTTTTTTAAATGAAAATACTTCAAATCCACTTCTTTTTATCTTAAATATTCCACTCTTGTTTTTAGCACTGCATTTGCATATATAGCATATTTTATTTTTTATGGACAATTCTTTTGCCAGTACAAGGGTTCTCATTACATGGCCCATGCCTATGTTGATGCCGCCTTCTGCCCTTATTGCTATTTTCAAATCCAATTTACCTTCCTGCTTTTACTAAATTAAGCCTTCACCTATCAAAAGTTTTCTTACCTCTTCCTTCGTTATGGGAATGAGATCAGAAGAATTATAGCTTCCAGCTTTGGCTTTCTTTTTCAGTTTATAATATTTATCTAGTTCACCGACATAAGTATTTGGTATAACTGCATACATATTTCCAAGATCATAGGCAATCTGGGACTCCTCGTAGGTCATAAGTTCTTCAAATCTTCTCTCGCCTGCCCTTAAACCTATATTCTCTATTTTTATACTGTTTAAATCAATACCAAATTTTTTACAGTTTTCCTCCACTACCACATGCACTAAATCCAATAATTTTATCACAGGCATTTTAAGTACAAAGGCTTCACCGCCGTGAGATTTCTCCGCAGCATCTATTATCAAAGATACAGCCTGATGTAATGTCATCATGAATCTTGTCATATTGCCGTCGGTAACAGTTATATATCCCTTCTCAAGTATCTGTTTTTTAAATAAAGGGATAACTGAACCACGGGAGCCCATGACATTTCCAAACCTTACTACTGCAAATCTTGTCCTGACTTTTCCCTTGCTGAAGTTAGCCGCCTGTACAAGTTTTTCAGCCAGAAGTTTAGTAGCCCCATAAGTATTGGTAGGGTTGATAGCTTTATCGGAACTTGTAAAAAGTACAGAATCCACATTGTTATGTATGGCAGCTTTTATGACATTTTCCATGCCCTGCACATTTGTCTTGATCGCTTCCGTTGGATTGTATTCACATGACGGTACATGTTTCATGGCTGCCAGGTTAAATACTACATCTATGTCGTTCATTGCCCTTTCCACCCTGTTATAATCCCTCACATCACCAATCAGGTATCTGAATTCCGATATGTGGTCAAGTTCTTTTTCCATTACGAATTGCTTGTATTCATCCCTGCTAAAGATCCTTATAACCCTAGGTTTTTGAAATAATAATTCTCTAGCAAGCCCTCTTCCTATAGTTCCTGTTCCACCTATTATAAGAATATTTCTGCCTGTATAGTATCCCACCAATTATCACTTTCTTTCTATGTAGTAATTACTCTAAATAAATTTAAGACGTGATAATTATCGTATAAAAAGTAGAAATATAAAGATTTAGCTCATATTAGATCTTTTCATCAATCCAACGAGACAATTCAATATCCTCAGTTCCTGATATTTCTGCACCGCTGCTGCAATTTACAAACTTTACCCGAGGATTATTTTCTATTTCTTTTTCTATAGAATGCTTAAAATTGAGATACTCATAACGGGTATTCAAAATCTCTCCACTTACACTTTTCACTTTTTTATATACTTTAGAATAACCTTCAACTGAATCCCTAATTCCATAAGTTTCATTAAAAGACACAGTATGAGTCCTGTTGTTTAAAAAAGCAAGATCCTGACCTACCAGTAATATTTCACTGGCACCACCTTTTACAGCTATATCCATGGCAGACACAGATACAGTTTTTGCAGTATTTATGATTATATCACGGGAAGAGTTTTTGTCATTATAAAAAATATATTTCGGCCCTTTATAATTTGACACAACCCACCTGGAAGCAGTACTTAAAAAGCAAAGAGGGACATTTAAATTTTCGTAATCTCTAAATTGGCGGGACACAACTTCATTACAGTCAGTTATACATATCATATCGGGTATTATTTTATTTTTGACAAGAGTTCTAAGGGCACTTCCTACACAGAATATTTTTACCATACCGCTCAATGCTTTTAACTCATTTATGTTAAAATCAAGAGAAGGTCCTGATGCGGCTATTACAACAGGTTTGCTCTTGAAATTATATTCTTTAAAAAATTCCCGCATGGTATGAGTATTTTCCTTAACATTATAAAGATAATTTAACTTCATAATATCTTTTGATTTTCTTATACCCTGCCTTGCCACAATAAAACTCTTAAATATAAATTTTACTTTTTCATAATAATCTGGAAGTACCTTCAAACTGGGGTTGTAAATTATAATATTTTCAAAATTCTTTATTTTAGATAAACCGTTCAGAGAATTCATCCCTATATGCAATCTGACTCTGTTGTCCCTTACTATATCATCATAACATCCCAGAGTTTTGCCAATATTATATATTTCAGTATCCACATCAAAAACATGTACCTCACAACTACGTGATATTCTTTTTAGAAGTTGTACTATATGATAACCTAGAGCCAAACCATATACAACAACCATATTTTTATTTTCAAATATGCTTTTATTTCCATTAATAAATCTTTCAGCTTCCCTTTCAGGATAAAATTTGCTGTGAATATATATATTGTTAACTTTCAAAACTGGTTTTTTATCCCTGCTGTATTCCAGCTTTATATTTCTTTTATTCATCAGTCAAGAATCCTCCAATAATGATCCTGTTACCTTTACTCATGCCATTCTTCTTCCCAGATACTTTAAGTATCATGTCATGACTGGTATCTGGCAGATTGAAAATATTTATCACTATAGAAAAATTAGGTTTGGAGTTACTATATAAATCCAGAAAGTAATTTGTTCCGTCAATATTTATCTCAGCAGATCCATTTTCATCCGAAAGTATGGTGGACATGGCAATACATCTGCCAGTAAATTTAAATTCTATAAAATCACCAACAATATCTGAAATCGCAGCCATTTTCATTTGGGGCATATTTATCTGTTCCTCTTTCCAATGGCCATAAAATTCAGCTTTCTCATAGCTTACTATATTAGGGTTTTTAAATTTATAATCCGTAGTAGTTTTCACTCTGCTAATGGGTTTTACATTAATAATTGCATCTAAATCTTTTTCTATACTATTTATAATACATTTCGCATATATACCGTGGCCTCTATCATTTGGATGAAGATTATCAATGGAAATATTCTGCCAAGTATACTCATCCATTCCCACATGTCTAAAAACATAATCCTGTATATCTATAACTGGAACACCATAATAATATGATATGCGTTTATGTACACTCGCGCAGGCATCAGCCACTCCTGTAGGTGTTATAAGGACAATCACTGCAGGCTTATGTTTTAATCTAGAAAGTTGATTTAATACTCCCTCAAAAGTCATGGATGCATAATATGAGTCTACTATTCTGTCATTTACAGCAAATTCAACAAATACCAAGTCCGGTTTTTTATCTATTACATCTCTTTTTAACCTGAATAACCCAAAAGCCGACCCCGTACCACTGATACCAGAATTTACTATGTTGACTTTTCTGTCACCATACAGATGTTTCAAATATTCTCCAACCATATATGTATATGAATTCTTATATGTAGAAGCTCCTGCACCTTCAGTTATAGAGCCGCCAAAAAACACTACATTAAAATCTTTCATAATTAAATTCCTTCCAAAAAGTATATAATTTTTTACCATTTTATGCTTTTATTTAATATATCGGTAAACTTTTTAGCTCCACCCCAATTCAAATGGGATACATCTCCAAAATCATTATCGTCAAATAAATTTGATCTAAAATAATCGATGTACTGAAAATCATATTTCTGTCTTGTCCTATTTATTATAGAATGAAATTCTCTCTCAATTCTATTTGAAAAATACTTAGAATAATATTTAGTAACAGGATAAACCACTACTATTGATTTTATATCATAATACTTTAAAAGCTTTAAATAATCTATAAAGATATTTTGATTCTCAAATACGGTTTTAGGATAATTCTTATTACAATCCCTAACAGCAGCTTCCTTTCCGACTTTCCACTTATCACTGTAATCTTTAAGTGTCGTGGGCATATCCCATTTAAAATCATAATTTCCCTTATAATTTTTTCTGAATATATTATCTGCTATGGTTTCATTTATTCTGTAGCTTCCATACACTTTTTCTATGTCTTTAAAATGATGTGCCGTTTTAAGAACAGGATAATAAAGTACAGTCTTGTTTGCCATGGCAGACAACGACATATCATATTCAAAGCTGTAATAACAAAGTCCAATCAATACATATTTTATATAGGCTGTTTTTTGCGGAAAATTTTTCAAAATATATTTGACAGTATGATAATCATAAAATAGATCTTGATGTCTAATAGCAAGTTTAAAAGATTTTTTGCAACATATGTCCTCTCTGAAGCCTATTTCTGCATAAGATATTCCAGTAGTTATCAATTCTATTTTCTCACTAAATGAAATAAATTTATCCAAGTTGTATTTGTAGTAATTGAAACAATTATCAATAAATACACTGAATTGAAGTATTTTATCATTATCTACTCCCATATCAATCAATTGTCCATAAATTTGCTGATTGAATTGACTACCTATTATTATATAATCATAGTTATATTTTTCTATTTTATCCGGACCTACAACAATCTTCCCATTCTTGGTACTGTTCCACCTGCTGATATCATTATCCACATAAGCCAGTATATTAACATCATCGTTCAAAACATTTTCTGCCCAAATAGACACTCTACCCGTACCAAACATCAATATGTTATACAAAATATCACTCCCATATATGCAATTCGCACTTCATAATTCATAATTTTTGTAAAAATTCTGTATTTACAGTTCAATTTTATTCATAAGCTCAAAGGCTTCACTAACAACAACATCCATATTAAAATATTTATAATTTGCCAAACGTCCTATAAAATAAGCATTATTAAGTTTTTTTGCTTTTTCCTCATATTTTTTATACAAATTCTTATTTTCCTTTCTAGGTATCGGATAATAAGGCTCACCTTCAGCTCTTGAATACTCCTTCATAATAGTAGTTACAGGAGATTTCTGCCCCGTAAAATATTTATATTCAGTAATCCTAGTAAAATCATAATCATTAGGATAATTTACCGTGCCAGCCTTCTGGTAGTGTTCTACATTATATGTCTCCTGGACAAATTCAAGAGATCTATAAGGAAGATTTCCAAAACAATAACTGAAAAAATAATCTATTGGCCCGGTATATATCAAATTTTTATAGCTTATTTCATCCTTTATCTCAAAGTAATCTACATTCAGCATAATTTTTATATTTTTATGATCAAGCATATTTTTAAACATTCTGGTATAACCATACTTAGGTATACCCTGATATCTATTTGTAAAATACCTGTCATCCCTGTTGAATCTTACAGGAATTCTGGCAGTAACTTCACTATCAAGTTCCTCCGGATAAAGATCCCATTGTTTTTTTGTATACCCTCTAAAAAATTTTTTGTAAAGGTCCTCTCCCAGCTTGGAAACTATCATATCTCTAGAATTCTGTATATTCATCCTGCCATTCTTAAAAGATTTATAAAATTCATTTATATTCTGTAAATTGTAACATGTTCCATAAAGCATATTTATAGTATCCAAATTAATGGGAAAAGGCAGCATTTTTCCATCTACATATGAAAGTACCCTGTGCTGATATTTATTCCATTTTGTAAATCTAGATATAAAATTCCATACAACTTTATCATCTGTATGGAAAATATGAGGTCCATACTTGTGAACCATTATATCTGACTTGTTATAGTAATCATAGGCATTTCCACCTATATGATTTCTTTTGTCCACAATTAAGACTTTTTTATTCTTTTCTGCAAGAATCCTGGCACATACACTTCCTGCAAAACCACAGCCCACTATAAGATAATCAAACATAATAAAATTTCCTCCAGTAAATATTTATCGTTTTTTAGTTATTCTATTTAATTTAAAAGGTAAAAAAATTGCCGTAAAAATCGACACAACAACAGTTAATAAAATTGATATTATTTTAAATACAATACTCTTTACATTCATAAAATATATCTGAAAATCAGATATTTCCCTTAGATCCGATACCACATTGCACAAAACTCTTTTATCCGCCAAGACCATCTTTGAATATTTAAGTACATTAAAAAATCCTACTCCCGATATATTGGTAACAGGAATTATAACTATATCAAATCTCTTATTTTCAATTTCTTTGACCTTGTTGCCATACTTAAATCCCTCTTTATATGGATAAATATATATATTGTCAATATCCTTATATTTTTGTGCCAATTTTACCCCATGTTCATGGGTAAGAAGAGCTATACTATATCCAGGATATTTGTTTTTTATGGCAGCCAAGTTTAAATCCAACTGTTGAAAACTTACAGAACGAATTATTAAAATACTTTTCATAAAAAATAGCTCCTATTTAAAGAATGTAAATGCAATATTAAAAGGTATTCTTAAATTTTCCCATATATACTTTTTTACCACTTTCCTCTTACCAGATAAACTATTTATATTGAAAAATGCATCCAACATGGCTTTAATATATATAAAAGTTTTCTGTTCCATAGAATAATAAAAGCAATTATATATCATTGATATTGTAAGCTTCAATGCTACACCTACAGGATAATTCTTCCATATGAGCCAGAAAGCATTACGGGTATAATAGTATGGTGCCCTCCATGAAGCTCTGTTTTTAGGTGAATATTTATGATAGGATATGATATCCGAAAAAAATTCTATTTTATAACCTCTATCAAGTATTCTAAAAGCAGTATCCTGCTCATTCCAATATAAGAAAAATTCTTCAGGATAAAGCCCCGCTTTTTCAAATAATTCTTTTCTTATACCGGCTCCTGCACCATTAAATGCCATGAGATAATCCTTTGATCCGGCAACTGTATCAATTTTTGACACATTTATCTTTCTTACCGATTTAACCTGATCATAATTATAATAATTTCTTACATCAAAAGCCACTATTCCAAGTTTTCGATCATTTTCAAATTTATTAACCATTCTCTGTACTGCATATTTATCAGGAAATGAATCATCATCAAGTATTACTATGTATTTTCCACTGGCATTTTCAAATCCTATATTATAAGCTTCTATACCTATATTCTTAAACATTTTTATAAGCTTTACCTTTGGAAATTCACTTTCTACAGCCTCTACAGTCCCATCTGTAGAATGATTATCCACAACGATCACTTCCAGATTGTCATATTCTATTTCAAATATGCCTTTCAGGCTTTCCAATATATCTTTTTTCCTATTCCAACATATAGTAACTATGCTGACCAAAGGAGCATCCATTTTTTTCCTCCAAGTTCATTTAGTATTCTATTTTAAATTATCGTGAGAAAATATAAAAAATGAAGATTAAATAAAAACTTAATCTTCAAAGGTTTGCCTGAGTTCTAAAATTTTATCTAAAAGTACAGGATACCATATATTTTTCAACATATCATAAGAGTTATCATAATTTTTTACATATTCCCTATCTTTATCAGATTCTATTATATTAAAGAATCTATCCACATATACCAATCTATCATCAATATTATACCTTTCATCAAATATATGATGACATGTTCTTAAAACACAATCATATTCATCTAAATTTCTTATATTACCTACATTCAAAATATCCAAATTTTCAAATTGACCCATCAATTTATCCACATTATCTATTGCAATAGTTACTCTGGCATTTTCATTCAAAAATTTTATTCTGTTGATCACATCCCTCAATACTTTCAGTTCCGAATTATTTATAATTAATATATTGTGCTTATTTTCAACAACATCATTAAATTTACTGGGAATTTTTTCTAATTTCATTATCCTATTTTTTTTAGTTTTTCCTCTTACACCATTCAACGCATCATCTACAGCTCTTATTATAGTCCTTATACTGCTATATTTTCCTATATAATTACAGGAATATAAAGCTTGAAAAATTTCATCAAACAACTTCAAAGAAAATTTTTTAATTTGTTCACTATTACAATATTTCGTAAAGAAATAAACTCTATTACGCCAAAAATAGTATGTACCGAAAGTATTGGTCTTATGAGAAACTCCCATGTTATGCCATGCTATCGATCTTGAATAAGAAACCACTCTATAACCTGCCATTTTAAATCTATAACCCCACTCAATGTCATCCCAGTATATAAAATTTGCCTCATCCATTATCCCAATTTTCTTAATCGCATCTGCCCTAACCATCATTGAACAAGCTGATACATAATCACATTCAATTATTTCAGGCAGCATGCCATCATCAATATATCCTTTATAGAAAGGTTCAATATAAAACTTTGAAAAATCAATTTTAGCTCCCAATTCCTGAATCTGCTTAGGATTAGTCATAGAATACAATTTTGAACCTGCTGCAGCTATATCAGAATTATCTTCTAATAAATCATATAAATTTGAAATTGCTTCTCTATCTAAAATAACATCATTATCCAGTAACAGAATATATTTATAATCTTTTTTTAGAACTTCCTTTAATCCAGTGTTAAATCCACCCGAACCACCTAGATTTTTTATATTTTCGATTAATGTTAACTTACCATTGAAATTCTGCCTTATAGCTTGTACAGATTCATCTATAGATGCATTATCTACTACATAAATATCTAAATTTTTGAAAGATGATTTTAATACAGATTCTATACATTTTAATATATAATTTTTTTTATTATAGTTACATATTACTACTGATAGCTGTTTCATTATTTATACCTATTCCTTTTTGATTTTATCTATAATACAAAATTAGTTTTTTATACAAATTATAGTTGCTCTATTAAACTTATTAATCAATGTTTCTCTAATCTCATCCATAAAAGAAACCGACGCAACTACAAAAGCTGTATTTTTCAAATCATCTTTTGTAATATTACTTAAAGATACTATTGGTATATCTTCCAAATAATTTCCCCATAAAGATTTCTTCTTATCAACTATAAATTTAATTTTAATATTATTTAGTTTTAAAAATTTTGTAAAAGTTCTTCCAATTTCTCCAGCTCCATAAACTATAACATTTTTTATGGAATTTCTAGATAATCGATTTAAAACATTTATTGATTCATTATAATATTTAGGCTTTATTCTTGATTCTTGTATAGTCCTATTTATAAGAAAATTATTATCAATTAATGTTACAACACCCTGAGGCCATGATACTCTTTCTGTATATGCAATATCCAAAAATTTATCAATTCCATACTTGCGTATCAATCTTATATCTCTTTTCGTAATGAAAGTACTAACATAATTAGTTCCTAAATTTTGATCATGATGTAAATTTATTAAATGTTGAGCTTCTTCTAATGTTGGTACCTCAAGTACTCTTATAATTGGCAATATAGCCTCAATATTCTTTTTATATGAGCATTTAACTTTTTTCCATAAACACTGGTAAAATAATTTTTGAAATTTTAATATTCCTCTTTGACAGCTTTTTTTATAAGAAAATTCTTCTTTTGGAATTAAACTATTTTGTAAAACAGGAATCACTTTATCCTTAACAATTTCATATTTTATAGTTGATCCTCTATGATCATTAGTCAATTCTTCAATAAAGCCAGGTTCCCACATTATAGAGGTAATTAAGCTCTTATCTTCCATGTTAAATTCACTTATATATGATTGTATATTCATACCCTTTATAATATAATTAACTAAATATTCACTTCCAATTGCAAGCAAGTGGATATCTAAATTCTCTTTTGAATATTTCTTAAGTAAGTTATGAATATTATTTTGCATTGTGCCCCTATAACCTAAATCAACCGTCAAGAATTTTTCATCTAAATTTATTTCCTGATCTAAATAATTATAAAGAATTCTAGAACGTTCTCTTATTTCACTATTTATATCTTCCTTATGTTTTTCTATAAAAGTTTTTATAATTTTTTTCCCGTTTACAGTTAATTTTGAAACATTTATATTTAAATTGTTATTAATACATTTATCTTCTTTTTTTAAATACTTTAATATGTTTAAACTTTTTAATAAGTCTTTTACTGTTGAAAATCTTCTTTCAAATAATTTATTAACAAATTCATCATTACAACTATAAAGTCCTGGCAATGTAGTTGATTCTCTTGATAAAAATAACGGTTTTATATCTAAATCCAATTTGTTATATATAGCCGCATTCTTTATTGTCTTAGTTAATATAACACCTTCCCTCATTAAAGGTCTTATTTGATCGACATTATATTTCACAGCATTATCAACAACCCATTGTGAAAAACAAGTTAAAAATGGTCCCATAATAGAATAACCAAATTTAAACCAAAAATTATCATCTTTATTATAAAAATGGGGTGCCAAACATCTCAATGACTCAATTTCAGGGAGTACTCTCCCAAATTTCAATTTTTCCAGTTCAAAAGTATATTCTTTATTTGATATCAAATCATATTTCAGTGAATCTATACCACATTTTTTTGCTCCATCAATATCAGATATTTCATTATCGCCAATATGTAAAATCTTATCCTGTTTTATATTTAATTCATTCATAACATATTTAAATAATTTACCTGAACTTTTAGTATACCTTAAATCACTAGATACATATATACGAACCTTGTCCACTAAAAATTTATTATATTTTAGTATATTTTTAATTTGAAGTTGACTTAGATACATATCTGATATAAGCACTACTTTTTTACCTTTATCTAAAAGTTCATTTATAATGTTATTCATAATTGGATTTAAATAAGTTACTTTTCTTTCTATATCCAATTCCTTTTTTAGAATTATTTTTTTTATATTATTATTTAATTTTATCTCATCATATATTTCAAATAAATTAACTTCATTATCATAATGCTCATCAAGTAAATTCATTTTTTTTGATCTGGCTTTATTTTCAGCTAATATCCTTATACTTCTAAATTCATATTTATCAAATGGCAATTCTATATTGGAATTTCTTACTTCATCATATACTTTAATAAATAAATCTTTTGGATCAGCAACAGTTCTAAAAAGTAATGTATCAAATATATCAAAACTATATACATCATATTTTTCGATATTACCAAATATTTTATTATAAACTAAATTATTTCTATAATCGATCATAAAAAACACCTCATATAATCTGTACAAACCCTCAATAAAAAATTAAAATCTTATATTTTCAATTTAATACATTATCAAAAACCTCAACTAATCGTTTGGTTAAATTCTTTCTTTCATATTTTCGTATAATTTCTTTATTAGGATTAAACTTTTTATTACCATTAAGCCAATTAGTATAAATTTCAAAAATATATCTCTTAATGCCATTAATATCCTCATATTCAAAGTTCTTTCCACTTCTAGTTAAATTTAATAGTTGCTCAACTAAACTGCCTTTCGGAGATAATGATAATATAGGTTTATATAATCTCAAATATTCAAATAATTTCCCTGTATATATTGATTTAAATTTTTGTTCTTTTCCTATAGGTAAAAATAGCAATGAACTATTTTTTAATTCATATAAACAATTATTATGTGATAAATATCCTTTAGTTTTAACTAAATTGTATACATCCAATTTATGAATTACTTCCAATATAGGGAGATCAATTTTTCCTATAAAATTAATTTTAAAAATATCAATATTTATCTTTTTCTCAATAATCAATTGATTAATGGCTACTATAAAATTCTCCGGCAATCTATTTAAATACATCGAACCGCAATATGTTATAATAAATTTTTTAAATTGTTCTCTACTATCTATATATTTAAAATCATCTTCATCATATCCATTAGTAATTGTTACAACTTTATTATTTCTTAAAGCAAAATTTTTTATATAATTAGATCTTGAGATGGGAGTAACAGTTATTACTTTATCAGCATAATTAACTATATTATTTTCCATAAATTTTTCAAAATTATATCTGAATATATTATTTTTATACAATAATTTAGAATATGGACTATTTGTCCATTCATCTCTAAAATCAGCAATCCATGGTATATGATATTTTTTCTTTATATAAAAACCTGCGATATGATCTGAAAAGGGAGAGCCAGTAGTATATATTAAATCTATAGAATTTAAACTAATTTTATCTTCCAATTCACTTAATAATATATTTACCCATCCAATATATATGTCTGGACATAATATTTCCTCCCCATTCCTAACATTAAATATAAATTTTTTCATTAACAATTTATCATCAATAATTCCATATATTAAGTCAGTTATTTGTTGAATTTTTTCAGGATTTAATTGTAAAGAATTAAAATAATTATGATCTATTCTAATTATTTTAACATCTCTAGGAATTTCTTCTAACAAAGTTTTATCTTCTTCATCGTCATAAAATGATTTTCCTACGGTAACGACAATAGGTTCCCATTTGAAAAATTTTAAATATTTTACAAATTTTAAAGTTCTCTGTACTCCTCCTCCTCCTATAGGAGGGAAAATATATGAAACCATCAAAACTTTTTTACCATTTTTTTTATACTGTTTATCTTTAAAATACAAATTTTGGTCTTTTAATTTATATATGAGAGAGAAATCACTTTTAAATTTATTTTTAAATTTTTCATCTAATTTTATATCGTCATAAATCTTATTGTCAATAATTTTATCAACAGAATATCTCTTTTTATAAGTTTTATCATTAGCATCACAATAACAAAAATTATATATCTCTTTTAATTCACTATTTTGCAATTGTCTTGATATCTCTTTATAATACATACTGGCTATAATAATCTTAAAACCTTTATTAATAATCTTATATAATTTATTAGGAGCAATTATTTCTAATCCATTAAAAACCTTTCCCCATTTTTCTTTATTATTATCACTAAAATAACAAATTTCATATTTATCTTTGAGAACATTATATGCAATATTACCCAAATTAGACGCTCCGAAAATTATAACTTTCCGTTTTTTCATGCTATCTCCCTATCTCAGTAATTTTATATTACTTTCTATTTCATAAAATTTTATTATTCGTAAACAGGTAGTTCAATTATAAAGATGTAAAATTTTGATTTTCATATCTTATATTTTCTGAGATTTCACCAAAAATATCTCATTATTAACACTTAAGTCAAACCTAGAAATATCATCAACATAAACAAGTTTCTTATATCTTTTAATTATATCTGATTCAGATTTAAAACACCTAACATGACCTCTTGCCATAAAATTAGGTACAGAAAATATAACATTAGAATTTTTCCGAATTTTATACAATATCTTTAAATCTTCATTTAGATGTTCTAAAGTTTCAAACATTATAACAATATTATAATTATCATTAAATATTTTTGTTGTATAAATATTATCTATTTTAAATAATCTTCTATATTTATCATTTCTTATTTTTGCAATTTCAATAGCTTTTTTACTAAAATCGATACCCTTATAATTAGTTATTCCATTATCAAAAATAAAATTAGCAAACTGACCAACTCCACAACCTATATCTATAATACTGGGATTAGATATATTCTTAATATATTCAATAGCTTTTTTCCAAACATTAAAATATATTGTTTCACTATAATGTTTAAAATAATTTTCATCAAATCCACCTTGTTCATACATTTCATCATAATAGGCTGAATCTTCTTCTCCTTTTATATTTAACAATTGCGGTTTAGAAATTATTAAATATTCTTTATTATAATATTTCAATTTACTACTTATTTCATCACAATACTCACTACATATCAAATATAAATAATGTTTATTTTTGATACACTTAATAAAATCATCAAAACAATATACATATTTATCTCTAATTTTATATCCATAGTTATAATTATCAACAAAACATTCTATATCTTTATCAAAAAAATTCTTTAATAAAATTTGGGCTACTTTTCCTCCATTTCCTGCACCAAAAATCACTATATTTTTATTTTTAATAATACGAATATAATTATATAGATTTTTATAATACAACGCCAATATATTAGAAATCATCACTAATATTATCCTCTCAAGTATATACTTATTTTCATTTCAATCTTTCTTTTATCCAATCAACTCCCACCTTAAAGGGGTTCCCTTCTCGATATTACGCCTTGCCTTTTTCCCAATTATGTCATCAATATATTTTGTCTTAAGTCCAAAACCCGGTCTTATACTCTTTACATTATCCTCAGTAAATACTTCTCCCGTTTTCATGTCCTTTACTACAAAAAGGCTTCTTGAATGTTCCCTGCTCTTGATCTGTTTTTCCGTAAGTTCATAACTCACGCTCCCTAGCGCCTTCTCCATATCCCTTATACTCTTTACCATATGTGAAAATTCCTCAGGTTCCATAGAAAAAGTGGAATCCGGTCCTCCGTTTGATCTTCTAAGTGTAAAATGTTTTTCTACTATTTTTGCCCCCAGTGCAACAGCCCCTAAAGATACTGTCTGTCCCAGTGTATGGTCTGATATACCTGTCAGCACACTAAAAGTATCCTTCATATTTGGTATTGTTCTTAAATTTATATCTTCCAGAGGTGATGGATATTCTGATGTACATTTCAACAAGATTACATTATTGTTGCCAACTTTTCTGCAGGCATTCAGTGCCTCCTGAATATCTCCCAGTTTTGCTATACCTGTGGATATTATAACTGGTTTCCTTTTAGAAGCTACATATTCCACAAAAGGTATATCCGTGATTTCAAAAGAAGCTATTTTATAGGCAAGTACATTCATTTTTTCCAGAAAATCCACAGCAGATTTATCAAAAGGTGATGAAAAACATATCAGTCCCTCCTCTTCTGCTATGTTTTTTAGCTTTGGCTGCCATTCCCATGGAGTATATGCTTTCTGGTAAAGTTTATAAAGTGTTGTACCGTCCCATATGGTTCCCTGTTTAATCTGAAAATACTTATTATCACAGTTCAAAGTTATGGTATCCGGAGTATAAGTCTGCAGTTTGACTGCATCTGCCCCTGCACTCTTTGCTTCTTTTATAAGTCTTACTGCATTGTCAAATTTTTGAAGATGATTTGCAGAAAGTTCTGCAATTATAAATACAGGACTATCTTCACTTATATTTTTATTACCTATACTTATGCTCTTGTTCATAAATCCTCCACATTGATTCATATATATTAAAAATTATATTTTCACATTACTATACATTTTTAATTATCGTAAGCATATAAAAAAAACTTAGATATTACTCTACGTTTTCCTCTTATTTCTGCTTTACATTAGAATTTATTCTACATAATTCAGGATTTTCATCCAAATAACTCACTATTTGTCGTGAAGATGCAAATTCATCTTCAAAGTGTTCATATATATTTTTTATTAATCTGAAATCTTCAACCGTATCCACACACAATCTATATTTTTTATTATAGAAATTACTTCCCCGTACATATCCCACTTTAAATTCATCAGGATGCCTGTATATATAGTATGTAACATGTTCTCTATACATATCATTTAATCCACTTTTTTGTCCCATGCAACAGACACTATTATATACCCTGTCAAGTGTTTGTTTAGTAAATACTTCCACATCAAATCCTCTTATGAAACTGTGAGGTACATCCAGCCTTACATAATCATAATTATTCATTTTAAAATAAGTTATAACATTATCCACTATTACAGGATCTACAAATGGACAATCTCCTGTGACCCTTATCACAATATCTCCACTGTATTTATCCGAAGAGTCTTTGTACCTTTTTAAAACATTGGATTCATCTCCCCTAAAAACATTATATCCGGCATTAACAGCTACATCCACAAGAGGAAGTTCCCTCTTCTCAACTGAAGTTGCAAGCACAATTTCATCTATATATTTGCTCCTGTCCAGTCTATCCAGTGTATGCAATATCATGGGCTTACCCAATATAGATCTTATAACTTTTCCGGGCATCCTTTCAGATCCCATACGTGCTTGCACTATACAAAGTATTTTCATAAAAATCACATCCTATTTTGAATTACATATTCCAATTTATTCAAGCTATTTATATTACAGTCAGCCTCGTGACAGCTGTCTAAAAATGTATCAATGTATTCTCCTGACTGTCTTATCACCCTGACAGTATTCATACCTATATCTCTGGCACCTATAAAATCTTTATATGGATTGTCACCAACATAAACAGAATTTTGGGCTTTACATTTAAATTTTCGCAGTAGCTTCAGGTAAGCAAAGCTGCTGGGTTTCCAGTATTTTCTGCCATAGTCATCCGTGACTATTATACCATCCATATATTTTTCCAGATTTAAAAGTTTTATCTTGTTCCACTGCACAGAAGCTTTTCCATCTGTTATAATTCCAAATTTATATTTATATCTATAATCTCTAAAAAAAGTTAATGCATCTTCATAAAGCTCTATATAAGGAAGAGAATTCCTATATATTTTTACAAGTTTGTTGACATTCTCATTTACTTTGTATTCTTTACAAAGAAGATTAAATACTCTTCCCCTTCCATATCTGTAAAATATATCAATAGTATCTTTATACAATTTTTTAAAACTTATACCGTACTGCAGTGATAAATATCTACAGACACATCTAAAAGCACCATTTACAAAATTTATCTCTCTGTATAAAGTATCATCCAAATCAAATATAACTGCCTTCATAATTTACTCCCCTGAATCAATAAAAACAGCCTCATCGTATCTTAACATAGTCATTTCCTTAAATTTACCTATTATAGACTGCACTTTTTTTCCCGCCGCCATCATATCAAAATACTTTCCATAATCCACACCTGCTTCAAAAGTAAGTGGTACCCCTCCTCCGAAGCGTGGATTTATCTCTATAAATTTTATGCTACCATTTTTATCTATTCTGCATTGTACAGTAAAAGGACCAATGGCAGAAATATTTTTATCTTTTTTTAAATTTGCCAGACATTCCATAAGCCTATATGTTTCTTTTATTATCTTCTTATTAAATACAGTTCTGCTCTTTGATACCTCTCCATCTCTGATCTCAAGTCTTTCCCTTGGAACTATAGACACAGGCATACCTTTCAAATCGCAAAGTACATCTACAGTATATTCTCTTCCTTCCACATACTCCTGCACCAGGGGGTTTTCTACATAATCAATAAAAAATCTTAGTTCCTTCAAACTGTTCACCTTATACACTCCAGCACTTCCCATACCGCTCACAGGTTTTACTACAAGCGGAAATCTTAAAAGCTTTGAATTATGATCCAACAAGAAATCAATCTCATCCTTTGAATAGGTTCTAGGGGCTTTTATATCATTTTCTACAAAAAAATTATATGTATTTATTTTATTCTGACACACATCAAGTATTCCCCTGCTGCTCAAGAGAAGTATTGTCCCAACTTCACCAAATTTACTTCTATTATTGCACAACTTATAAAACTCATATTCATGGAGAGGTATCAACATATCCACATCTTCACTTTTACATATAGCAATCAATGAATTCACATACTTTTTATCTGAAATTCTAGGCACTCTATAAAATTCATCTACAAAATTAATGGCAGGTGCCATGTCTCCCGCATCTGCTCCTATTACGATACAACTTTTCTTCAAATATTTTATAAGCTGGACTCTCCTGCCTATGGATGTCATTAATATCTTCATCATACAACCCCTTCACATCATATATAATCACGCACTAATACTATCCTTGATAATAACATGTGTATCTTCAAGTATTGGAAGTATTTCATATTCAAACAGATCTCCTACAAGTATATAATCTTCATTTTCAATAGCTTCAACTATTTCATTTAATTTTTCATTAAATTTAGATAAATCTACACTTCCTATTTGAACATCTTTTGTAAGAGTCATGATTTGAGTCATCCACTGCAGCCCATCAATTGCCAAAGGAAGCAGATGAAGTGCATCGCTTTCATGCCCATCTTGAAATTTTTCAACTATTGAATTTATACCGTTTTTTAAATTATCCATGTATTTATCAGCAGTCTTTAACGCTTCTATCTTCTCATCCATAAATATACTCCTTATATTTCATTTATATATTATATTAATATAGTCGAATTGAGCATCTGTTTCTTTAAAATTTTTTTATAGATTTTTCTATCATTGGAAGAGCCGTATTTATTTCTTTTATTATGTCATCATATAATATCTTGTATTTGGCAGCTATTTTCTTTCCCTTGGTTTCTTCTTTATCACTTTCTAACAAGATAAATTTTTTATCCGACATTACCGTTAACACTACAGGATTCAACAAATCATTTACAAGAAAGAATTCGTCACAATTTTTTTTTATAAAATTATCAAATTTATCCAGTCTACTCATAATTCTGTTTATATTAACACTTCTATTACCATTATAATATAAATTCAAATTATCTATATCTGTTTTAAATTTTTCTATATACTTCAATATATCCTCTAGATTTTTTTTATTTTCTATTACTTCCTTCTTTATTTTTTCTGAATCAAATCTATTATTCTTGTCATTAACTATGTCCCGAACTATTTCCCTATTTTTTTCGGATTTTTTATAAATTCTTCCTGATGTTTTAAGATCAAGTACCTTTGTACCCTTTATATTTGCCCCGCCTTCCGTGCTGTTTACAAATTCGGTATCTTTATGAAATTTAATAAAATCCTCCAACCTAGTTCTAAAGGAATTAAAGACCTCACTTGTTTTTACTTTATTCCCATGTACATTCTCAGTCCAGATATAATCTTTATTTATACCTTCCTTTATGGATATATCATTAAAACTTGAATTACTTGTATTGTCAGCATGAAGCTTATCATTTGTATAAGCAAGATCTTGTCCTATAAATATTATCGGATTACATCCCATATAAGCTGCAAGGGAAGTACATGTATGAGCCACAGATCCTCCTTGATAAAGTAAATCTACATCATATCCTAAAAGTTTACAGAATTGTTTATTAGATACATATAAGATTTTAGGCCCTTTATAATTTTCGATAACTTTAGAATTAGAATTTTCATAAATTAATAATGGTATATTAAGATTTAAATAATTCTTTATAAATGAATAATTTATTTCCATTGAATCAATTACACATAAAAAATCAGGAGTAACACCTATCTCGATAAGTGCTTTTAAATTCCTAAGACCCGAGATTATTATAAAGTACTTTTGAAGTTCTTTAAGTTGATCCATATTTTTTTCAAGTGACGGTCCTGAAGATACCACTATTGCAGGCATATCCCTATATATCTTTTTTAATTTATTTACTGCTATCGATTGGGGAATATAGGAAATATTTTTTACAAGTGAACTAAAAAATCGCTGTGAAAGTTTCAGTGCAGTGGATAAATTAACTATAACTGAATTCCTAATCTCCTTCAGACATTTTACAAATTTTCTATACTGCCTTATAAAAACCCGATCATAATTTGGAAATATTATTATGGATAGATTATATACATTAATTTCATTTATAAAATTAGATATCAAAAACTTTATATCCTCCTGAAAATAAATAAGATAAATTCTTTTATCCTGCAATATGTATTTACTATAATTCAGTTTTAAGAATTTTTTTATCACTTCCGCACAAGGTTCTATAATCAATATTTTGTTCTGAAATTTCAGGCTATGTAAAATTGACTTTATGTGTTCCCCTGTTCCAAGCCCAAAAACTATTATCAACGTCTGTGAATTTATATTCTGAAGTTTCGACATAACATTATCTATATCTCTCTGCACATTGTACCTACTTCCAAGGTAAATTTGTTTGCTGCCTCTTATCAGTTTAATTACATTCTTGTCATCTCTGCTGGATTCAATTATACACCCATCATCGGTTAAACCCTTTTTATGATCTGATACATATTTTAAAGTATTTTTAGTAAGATCATTCATAGCAAAATATCCTTTCAAATTAGTATAAGGTAATAATAAAATAAAGAGCAGATAAAATCTACTCTTTATTCCAAGATTAATTAGAAAACTATCTCAACAATTGAAGTACCTGCTGCGGCTGCTGATTAGCCTGAGCAAGCATAGCCTGAGCTGCCTGAGAAAGGATATTCTCCTTTGAGTATTCCGACATTTCTGACGCCATGTCTACATCTCTTATTCTGGATTCAGCAGTAGTCAGATTCTCAGATGCAACACCCAAGTTGTTTATTGTATGTTCCAACCTGTTTTGATGAGCACCAAGATTAGCTCTTTCTGTAGATACAGCATTTATAGCATTATTTATAGTAGTTATCATACCACTTATCTGAGTCGCAGTTTGAGTACTCGTGCCATCTATGTGGACATTATCGGCATCAACTTTAAGTGTCTCAGCATCCATTTTCCCTATATGCAAAGTTATAAACTGTTTTTCATTTGCTCCTATCTGGAAAGTCAAATTAGCTCCACCAGAAGCAAAATCACCATTCAATAATTTCTTGGTGTTGAATTCAGTATCTGTAGATATTCTAGTTATCTCATCCTGAAGTTGTACTATTTCCTTTCCTATCTGTCCTCTGTCAGTGGAAGCATTAGTATCATTTGCCGCCTGTGTAGCAAGAGTTCTCATTCTCTGGAGTATTGCAGTAGTTTCATTTAATGCACCTTCAGCTGTCTGTATAAGTGATACACCATCCTGTGCATTAGTTGAAGCCTGGTTTAAACCATTTATCTGGCCTCTCATTTTTTCAGATATTGCAAGACCTGCTGCATCGTCTCCTGCCCTATTTATTCTAAGACCTGAAGAAAGTTTTTCCATTGCCTTGCTAGCATTGTTTGAATTGATGTTGATATTTCTGAGTGCATTGTTTGCCATAAGATTATGGTTGATTATCATGTTTTATTCCTCCTTGATTTTTACTGGACATCCTTGTCCACTTTATTTATAGCTACTTTTTTTCACTATCATCAATTTTATTATCGGCTTTATATAGTCTGTCTTTATAGCTTATTAAATTTTTTTACTGAATATTTTTGCTGAATTTCCAACATTGCCATAAGCGCTGCTGGCAGTTTTGTTTATAGATATGTTTTTTAATTTTTTTTTCACATACGAAGTTTTTTCTTCCATAAGTTTTTCTACTTCATTCTCGATTCTTCCTATATCTAATTTTTTATAAATTTTTCTGGCTTCTTCTTTTTTACTGTCATTAGAAATAAGTTTGTCTAAAATATTCTGTCTTATTTTCATATTATCTTGTAAAGAATCAAAGTCATCTTTTTTCAAGATATCTATAATATTTTCCGTACAATTCTTATAATCCGTCATTATCTCTTCAACAGTCCTTTTCATGGCATCACCTCTTAATTCAAGGAAAGAGTGCAGCGGGAATTTTTAACTTTCAACTAATATTTAACTCAGGTACATTGAAAGAGTTGACTGCTGTGCATTTAACTGCTCCATGGCTACCTCCAGCTGTGTAAATTGATTGTAATATTTTGTCTGATCATCATCCATTCTGCCTGTCAATGTATTTACAAGCAACTGTTTCTGATAAATCTGATCCGGAAGAGTACCTGTTCCACCGCCGCCGGTTACAGTATGATCATCCTGTACATTGGCATATTTTGTAAGTATTCCTTCATTAAATGTACTTCCAATTATTCCAACATTTTTGTTTAATATATCATCTATCCTTTCAAATATACCAGACTGGTTAAATTTATCAGTAGGATTTGTACTGTCAGAGGTGGTTGTAAATAGTTTCATTACATCATCTGCATGATTTGTAAGAGCATCCGTAAACTGCTGTTCATCAGTTATACTGAGTTTTCCACCCTGTGTGTAATCATTTGAAGTGTCAATTCCTATAGCATTTGAACCTATGCTTCCAAAATAAACTGTGGATACACTTTTCCCATTTTCATCTACCACAGGAGTATTAAATGCACTGGTTAGATCATCCAATAACTGCTGTAAATTATCGTCGTTTTCCAGTATTCCCTCTTTGGCCTTGTTTTCCCAATTTGTTATATCCGTATCACTCATTTGACTTTTCTGTGAATCTGTAAGAGGAGAATAGTCATAATCCTTTTTTTCACTTAGTTTATCCTGTATTTCTCCAACCAGGTTATTGTACTTGTCAATGAAACTTGTAATAAGATCATGCATTTTTGAAGTATCCTGGTTAACAGATATGCCAATAGGATTATCTCCTACAAGCTTAGTAGGATCAGAAGTATCAATATCGGTATTGGGGGTAGTTGAATATATATTGTAATTCACACCATTTATGGTAAAGCTATTTGATTTTTGCTCTGTTTTAACATAACTGTCTGAACCCGGCTCTTTAATGCCAACAATGGCATTTTGCCCCTCGATCTTATCAGGTGAAGTCAAATTAAATTTCTCAAGAAGCTTGCTGCTGGAACCACTGCTTTCAATTTCCAATGTAGATTGAGCACCCGTATCTGAAGTCTGAATTACAAATTTACCTGTAAGATCGTCAAGTTTTGCAGTAACAGCTCCATTTGTGTCATTTTTTATTTTGTCTATTAGATCTTTTACCGTCGCATTTCCTGAATTATTCAAAGTTATTGTTTTTTCATTGCCGTTATATTTAAGCTGTAATGTTATTTCTCCCGATAAACTTGAGTCAATATCAGTCAATTTAGTAGAAGTAGATGCATTGGCACCTGATGAAGTTTTAACGATATCTGAACCAGCTACTGCCGCTGATCTTGCCAATTGTTTAACTAATACCTTATAATTGCCTGCAACAGCATTAGAATTAGTCGTTGCATAAATATCAGATGGGCTATCACTTACAGCTACCATATTATTATAACTTCCTGAAGACAGCAGATAACTTGCACTTTTTGTTATATCAAAATAAGTACTCTGCAGATCTTTTACGTCCTTTATTATGCTCTGGTAGGCTTCCTGCCTCCACTGTACAAGCTGCTGCTGCTGCTTTGCCTGATCCACTTTCGTCTGGTCTGCCGTCAGCATCTTTTTTACCATTGCATCTATGTCAAGCCCTGTGTTAAGTCCTGTAATCCTCAGCATGTTCCCGCCGCCTGCACCGGTCGCCCCTACAGGCATACTGCTTGTACTATCTGCCATGTTTATACCTCCTTTTATTCAATTGACAATTTTCAATTAACAGCTGACAGTTTATAAGGAAATTTTTTAATAAGATTAAAAAATTTCAACCTTTAGTTGTCAATTGTCCATTGTCAACTGTAAATTGTCTATTGCGAATTGTTTTTCCCTGTCTTTGAAATCTTATAAGCCTGTTCCCAAGTGTCTTTCACATTTTCTATAATTGGAATTACCTCGTCCATTATTGCTGCATCTTTTTTCAAATTGGCATCCGTAAGTCTTCTCACTATAAAATCATATACGGCCATAAGGGATTTCCCCCATTTCCCGGCTTTTGAAACATCAAGTGTCGCCATAAGTTCGTAGAATATATTCTCGGCTTTAACTATATTTTCGTGTGCCTTTTTAATATCTTTATCCAGTATTGCCTGTTTTCCCATTTTCGCAAATCTATCTCCACCGTCTACCAGCATCAAAAGCAGCTGGTCCTTGGATGCAAAATTTATACTGTTGTTTTTATAGATATTGTAGGCATTAGCAGTATACACACAGATTCCCTCCTGTTCTACTAGTTGAAAATTGAGAGTCCGGATAGATTTAACTCATCTTAACTATCAATTCATTTTTTAACATCTATAATACTTCCCTTGCTGCCTGTCATTGAAATTGAACCCTCTTGCTCTCTGAAAGCATTGACCTTTACTTCTTCTGTCCTGGTGGCTTGCACCACTATTTCTTCTTTACTTTTTTCCTGTTTATATTTGCCAAGTTCTGTTTCAAAACTTCCTCCGCCTTTTTTTTCTTTATTCTTATTATCACTACCATCTACAAATATTTTTCTCTTATTATGAACTTTATTGGCATTCGTAGCTTCTCTAACTCTCTGTCTGACTTCAGGGTCTATTTTATTCAATCTGAATTCCACGACAACACCCCCTTATTCAATTTACAATTGATAATTTTACATTGAGTCAAGCTTTTTCATTCACAAAAAATCCTGCCATTTCACAAAACTTTTCTACCATATCCAATATTTGTGTAGGTGGAACTTCTTTTAAAACTTGATTAGTATTATCGTCAAGTACTTGTACTACAATATCTTTGAATTTGCCGTGAATTTCAAACTTCAGGTGGGTTTTAGCTTCATCCATTATTTTATTTGCCTGATCCACTGCATCTTTTGCATCTTTAAAATCCTGATTGCTCTTGGCTATCTGATTTTTCAAATTATGAAGTGGTTGTATAATATTGCTTGCATCTTTTGTATCAGATACATTTACATCTAAATTCAAAGGCATCTGTCTTCCTTGACTTATACCTGCAACTTCCATGCTAAACACCTCTTTATTTATTTAGTATTAGAATTATTCTTAAATTTTTTAAGCAGATTCATATTTGAAGCTGCCGCATTTTTATTCTCATTTTTCACTTCGTCATAAAGTTCTTTCCTGAGTATAGTTACATCTCTGGGGGCAGATATAGAAAGCTTGACCGTACCATTTTCAATCTTTGAGACGGTAACTTTTATATTGTCGCCGATTAAAAAGGATTCTCCCTTTTTTCTGCTTATAACCAGCAATTATGCTCCCTCCTTAAAAAGCGGGTATTTTATAAGATAATTTTCATTATCCAGTATTATCTGTTCCCCAATCTTTTTATTTATATTTATAACCAGCGGAGCTTTCATATTTGCAGTTATATTTTCTATTTTTGAACTCAGCGTCACAGTGTTGAGCACCAATACATCCTTTGAATCATTTATGCCGAGCTCCCTGACTTTATCATCGTCCAGTTTGAATTCATAATCCTTCATTACATTAAACGGTGAAACAAGTACGATACCTATAGACAGGTCCTCTACAGACTGGAGTATATAGAACAATTTATTTTCTTCCGCAGGAAATATGATATACTTCTTTAGATTTTCCAGTCCGGGAATACCCTTTTTAAAAGTTATTACATCTTCTTCATCATAATGCCTCACGCCGTGATACTTCGTTTTTAATTCCATATTTACCACCTTTTGTTTCAAAGTTCGGAGTTTAAAAATTTAAACCTTAATCAACATAATCCAGAAGTGTAGGCTGTATTACCTTGCCTCCTGTTTGAAGACAAGCCTCGTAAACTGTAAGCATAGTAGCATATTCTATTGTTTTCTCCGATATATCTATATCTTCCGTCTTTGAAAGCACATCGGTCATATCCACTTTAGAAGCGGAGTTCTGACTTGACAGCCCATCCATTCTAGTTTCCTTGGCACCTATCTGGGAATCTGCTTTGAGCACTTGTTTTGAAGCCGCATCTATATCCGTAATATCCTCATTTGTAAGCTGTTTTTTAGCCTCACTCTGATTATTTATCCATGCATAATAATGAGCTGTTCCATCTGAATCCGGCATATTTATCGCACCCGAATCTGTAGAAACAACTGCAGTACCATCTTGTTTCTTATCAGATAATACCTGTCCTGCCATATGGTGCTCAATCCTGTCCATTAAAAATCTTATGTCATCATAATCTCCAGAGCCGTATTTCATGACATCCACTGCATTTGTATTGTAATCAAGTACAACTCCCTGGGACACTTCTATATTTTTGGAAGCTTCTATGTTATCCTGAGCTATGCTCGAAAATTGCTTACCAATTGTTCCTGTCAAATCATTTTTAACAGTAGTATGACTTATTTTAATAATATCATTGCTGTCTACAGCCAGAAATTTTATATTACCATCATTGGTCTTGACTACATTTATTTTATCTTCCAGTCCATCGGTATTTTGTATTTTACTATTCAGATTCTTTACTATCTCATCTACGTTTGAACCTGATATATTATTTATAGATATATCAGTCCCATTCACATTAAAAGTTATACCATGTGATGTCCAATTTTTTATATCAAACCCGTTTGACATCACATCTGGAAGATAATTTATCGTATTGCCGTTTTTATCTGCATATTCTAATTTTACACAATTTTTATAGGTATCCGTACCACTGCGGGTTATATCATAGGTGGAAGTTTTTACAGGTTTGGAAAGTCCTGCAGTACCTCCGAATATATATTCTCCCTCAAAATTCGTATTTAAAATCTGCGCCAGCTGGGATACCTCTTGATTTACCTCGTCATTAACCTTGTCCATTTCCTCTTGCGTATAACCGCCGTCGCCGCCGCCCTTTTCCAGATTGTTTCTTATATTCCCAAGCACGGTATTCAACTGTATAAGAGATGTATCCGTGGTTTTCATCCACCCCTGGGCGGCTTTTATGTTAACTGCATACTGGTCGTTGTAATCTATGGAACTCTGGAGCTGCATTGACCTCTGTACATTTACGGGATCATCAGAGGGTTGGGAAAAATTTTTCATTGAGGACATCTGCCTCTGGATCTTATTCAAGTTTAAAAGATTTCTCTGCACATCTGTCAGGAAATTATTTGACAGCAATTTATTTGTTACTCTCAAAAATCACACCATCCTTTCTTCAATTGATAATTTTCAATTGTAGTTCTTATAACTATTTTTTAAGTCCGTTTATTACTACATCCAGCAAATCGTCTACCGTGGATATCATCTTGGCATTTGCCTGATAGCAGTGCTGGAACTGTATGAGATTTGTAACCTCTTCATCTATGGAAACCCCCGAAGTGGATTCTCTCGATTGGGTATAATAGGAAAGCTGTCTGGCTTCATTCCCTACTTGAGTCTCTGCTTCCTGTTCTTGCATACCAACTTTGTTTACAAAATCATCAAAGTAGTTGTCAATAGTTGAACCACCCACTGAGCTTCCTACGGAATATACATTATTCAATTTGCCATCCGTGGAAAATATATTTCCAATCAAATCATTTCTATCCGAATCCGCATTTACACTTTGTATGTTCATAAGGCTATCCGCCAGCTGGGCTATTGCCGCGGCCCTGTTTCCATCGGTGGCATCATTTAGGGAATTCCCCTTTGAATCGTACTTGGTGGCGGTTTTTATCTTTGAAGAGTCATTTAAAATGGCCACATTTACCGTTATGTTCGCTGCATTTATGTTATTTTCGTCTTTCTCAGTATAGGCACCTTCTTTCTCAGGTGTCGAATTGACAAAGAAATTATTTATGCCGCCCTCGGGAGAGCCACTGCCATCCGCAACCCAGCTGCTGCTCTGGCTTATTATGGCATTTACGGAAAGTGCCAGTGCCTTTGCAAATTTATTCAGTGTGTCCTGATAATTGTCTACATCCTGCTGAACTGACATATAGCCTTTCAGCTCACCCTTGGACGGTTTGAAAATCATAAGTTGTTCAAAATCCACAGTTTCAGTACCATCAAGTTTTTTGCCGCTTCCATCAATTGTATTATTTTTATTTGTATCTTTGTAAGCCATACCCGTGCTGTCAGCCCAGATCACTCTGCTTTCATCAAGCTCCTTTGCCTGTTCTGCCGTCATATTCACCGTAAGAGTAACTTTATTGGCATCGGTGAGTGTGTCACCCTTTTTATAATAAACAACAGTATAAGTTCCTTTACCGTCTTTATCAACTTCCTTAGGTGTTATGCTGTTTACATAAGAAAAAGTGGCTACGTCAGGGCTGTCTGGATCTGCGGACTGGACTATATTAAGCGGTTTTCCATCAGTTCCAATAGGTGCATTATCTGAAGTAGTGACATCAATTCCGTCCAGATCCTTCTGGGTAACGGTTATGCCAAACTCGCTGCTCAGCTTATCCAAAAGTTCGTCCCTGCTGTCCAGAAGATCGTTGGGGTTCTGGCCCGAACTCTTTATATCCTTTATCTGCTGGTTTAGCTTGGATATCTGGGAGAGAATCCCGTTTACATTGACAACCAGGCTTTTTATTTCAGTATTTGTATTTTCCTTTATACTCGTAAGCTTTGAATAAGTGTTGTTTATACTGTTGGTGAGCTGGTAAGCCTGCTGGGCAACGGCGCTGGTGTTTTGAGTGTTTTTGGACAAATCCTGCCAGGAGTTGAAAAACTTCCCTATAAGTGAAGAGATTGCACTGTCACTAGGTTCGTTTAGTGCATTTTCCACCTGCGTCAGGTATTTGTCCCTGGCTGTGTACTGACCGTTTACACCCATTTCCACTCTCACCTGGTAGTCCAGGAAAGCATCTCTTATTCTGTCTATGGAATCCACAACCACACCTGTCCCGAGCTGTCCTGCCCCTGCCGCATTATCCATGCTGGGAATGCTGTATGGAGTGGTGGTCACCATGTTCGCCCTCTGTCTGGAGTAGCCGTCCGTATTTGCATTTGCTATATTGTGCGACGTCACATTTACTGCGGTCTGCTGTGAAAAAAGCCCGCTCTTTGCTGTATTGAATATTGAAAACAATCCTGGCATTTAATCAACCCCTTTTTTCAATTTACAATTTACAGTTTTTAATTAATGATAAAATTTTTAATTCCATTAAAAATTTCTATCTGCAATTGTCCATTATCAACTGTCAACTGCCTAACTATCTGCTCTTTCCAAGTGAATTATAGGTACCGGCAGAGGTATTGTTTCTGGGGGCAATGGCCCTCAGCATCTGATTTGTAAAAACAAGTCCCTGCTTTATAAGCGCATCATTTGTATCCCTCTGAAACCGTATCTTTCCCAGTATTTCCACTATATTGTCGTAGAGAATCTTCATGCTTTCATCTTTTTCTTCTGCTATGATTTCTCTCATTGGCCTTTTTGAAGTCAGCTTTCTCCTTTTTATCTCCAGCAAGGCTACGGTTTTGCTCTTTTCTTCCAGTGACTTTACCACACTGTCCAATTTAAATGCATCTCTTTTCAGGAGATAATGGTTTTGATCCACCAGCACCTTAAAAAGCTCCTGCAATACTGAATATTCTTTTTCCATTATGCCTTTTAACTCAAGTGACACAACACATCACCTCAAATTTTTCCCTTCATGGCATCTAAAATCTTAGCTGCCACCAATTTTTTATCCACATTATAAGTGCCATTTTCCACAGCTTTTTTTATACTTTCTATTTTTTCCTTAGAATTTATGAATTTGTCGTCTGGGGAATAAGAGTATAAACTTTTTCCTGTAGATGAAATTTCAATGGAATCTTTCTTATCTACATCTTTAACTGATTCATGCTCTTTTTTATTCCCTCCATAAACATTTATTATCTGGTTTAAAATGATCCCATTAATTTTCATATAAATGCACTCCCTTAAATCAATAGATCCAATGTTCCCTTCCATTACTAACATTATCGGGTACATACACCCAATATTTATACTTCAATCAAAAGATAAGCAGGTTATTTTAGGCCCAAAGTCCCGCTAAATTCCTACTTTAACGGCACATGTCAATTCAATTATAACCGCTATTAAAAGCGTATTTAAAATTACATGATTTAAAGCAAAAAGTTAATAGCAAATGAAGATTTCCGGTGTCCTGCCAAAAATCAGCCACAACTATTAACTCTCAACTGTCAGCTCTCAATTTTAAAAAAGTCTATCTCAGGGATTTTATCCTCTCCTCGCTGCTCACGATACCCGTTATCCTGACTCCGAAGTTTTCATCTACAACTACAACTTCTCCATAAGCCACTTTTTTTCCGTTTACCAGTATTTCAACCGGTTCTTCAGCAAGCTTATCCAGTTCCACCAAAGAGCCTGTGCCAAGATTTAATATGTCCTTGATACTCTTCTTGGTCCTTCCAAGTACCACTGATATTTCAAGTGGCACATCCAATATCAGGTCTATATTTTTAGGTACGCTTTCCACAGCTTTAGATTTACCGAGAGGTTGAAAAGTTGCCTGATGTACCGGTACCTGCTTCTTATGGGCATTTGTCTCTATGGGCTTTTCATTTATGCCGCCGGAAGCTTTCGGTTTTTGCTGCTGTGGAGCTGAAGAAGCCGCTGCCGTCTGTGAAGCAGCTTCACCCTCTTTTGGGGAAGGTACTTCACTCTTGTTTTCCTCGTCTTTAGGTTCATCTGCCACTTTTTCCTCACCTTCCTCTTGGCCCATCATTATGGAAACTATTTTCTTTGCAGTCGCCAGTGGAAACAGCTGCATCATATGGCTGTCAACCAGGCTGCCTATTTTAAGTGAGAAGGATACTTTCACCACAGGTTCCTCTTCGCTTATCTGCTCCGACAGGGGCTCTGTAAGATCCGTCCATATCTTTGACTTGGGCGGGGATATATTTACCTCCCTCATAAACATGGTAGCCATGGAAGTAGCTGCAGAACCTATCATCTGGTTCATGGCCTCAGATACCGCACTCATTTCTATCTTGCTGAGTTTGGGCTTTTCTTCCTTGGGCTCGCCGCTTCCTCCCATCATGAGATCTGCTATGACAGCCCCATCGGTAACTTTCATCAGAAAAAGATTTTCACCCATTATTCCCCTGGTATACTGGACTTCAAGGGCAATGTTTGGAATTTCAAACTCATTTCTCAGTTTTTTCAAAGTGGTCAGAGTCACTACGGGGGTAGTTATGTTCACCTGCTGGTTTATTATTGTAGAAAGTGCCGTGGATGCGGAGCCCATGGATATATTCCCGATTTCCCCAAGCAGGTCCTTTTCTACATCCGACAACTCAGAGGCATCCTGAGATCCTGTCTTCTTTTCTTCTTCCTTTTTGTCTTCCTTATTCTCATCTTTTTTTCCCTCTTCATTCCCTCCGCCGTTTAAAAGTGCATCTATTTCTTCCTGTGAAAGAAAACCATTCCCATCATTCATCATTTTCCACATCCTTATTTATAATATCTAGTATCTCAACGCCCATGTTTTTTCCTATCACACCAGGCTTTCCATAACAGTACACCTTGTTTTCCACCATCAGTTTCACAGGGCTTTTAGTACTTTCATCCAAGGTAATCACATCCCCTATGTTCAGGTTTAAAAATTCCTCTACCGTAAGATTGGTAGTTCCAAGCACGGCAGAAAGCTGCATTTCCACTATATTCAGCCTTTCTCTGAGTCTTTCCTTGGATTCATTTACCGTATTCTCGTTATTGTCCTGGAACCAGTACTGCACCACCAGCTTATCTAAAACTTTCTCTATGCTCAGGTATGGAATGCATATATTTATAAAAGTATTGTTTTTACCCATTTCTACTGAAAAAGTTATAAGGGCCACAGGATCATTTGGGGCAAGAGTCTGATTCAATGCAGGATTTGTCTCAATGCTCTCAACTTCCGTCTCCACCGGCATCACATCTTCCCAGGCAAGTTTCAAATTGGATATGAGTCCCGTGCTCATCACTTTTATAATATTTTTATCTATATCCGTAAACTCCCTGGGTCTATACTTTCCCGTTCCACTTCCCCCCAAAAGGAGATCTATTATTTCAAACACAAACTGTGGATTTATTTCAAACAGTACAGAACCGCTTAAAGGCGGCATTTTAAATATGGTAAGCACAGTTGGATTTGGTACAGAGTGAATAAATTCCTCATAGGTTATCTGCTGCACCGATTCCAATTTTACCTTGACATTGCTCCTCACCTGGGCGGTTAAATAATTCGAGATTATCCTGGCATAATTGTCATGGATAAGTTCCAAAGTTCTTATATGATCTTTAGAAAATTTCTGGGGGCTCCTAAAATCATAGGGTTTTACTTTTTGTTTTTCATCTTCCTTGGGCACTTCATCAGGAGTAAGCTCTCCTGCAGACAAGGCAGCTAAAAGGTCATCTATTTCATTCTGTGATAATACATCTGCCATTCTATTCCCTCATTTCTCACGAAAATTCTAATTTGAAAGAAGTTTGTCTATATTGATTAACGTAACCACTCTGTTGTCGAGATTTATTATTCCCTCTATATAAGCTTTTTTCTTCTCGTCATTTACCTTTTCAATAATATTTTCATCCAGATCCAAAACTTCATCCACCTGATCTACAGTAACGCCTACCAGTTCATCTTCCATTTCAAGTATTATTATACTGTTTTCACTTTTGCCGCTCTTGGGAATATCCATCAAAAGATTTATGTCCAAAAGTGATATTACATTTCCCCTTAAATTTACAAGCCCTTTTATATAAGCTGGTGCCTTGGGAACTTTCGTTATCCCCATGGCATTATTTATACTCTGAACTTTAGCCGTTTCCACGGCAAACAGCTCGTTATTCAATCTAAATATAACAACCTGCATATTTACACCTCCATGTGAATATGGACATATAAACTATGTACTTCACAGTTTTATACGCATCTTTATCAAAGTTTAGCACTAAATTTAACACTATTCAATTACTTCGTCATAAATCATATCAGCTTTATATTGGTTATAAAATTTTAACTCCAATTTTACATTTCACTATGAATTAACCACTTTGTTAACTGCCTCCAGCACTCTGTCGGGTTGAAAAGGCTTCACAATAAAGTCCCTTGCACCGGCTTTTATTGCATCCATGACCATGGTCTGCTGTCCCATTGCAGAACACATTATTATCTTGGCACTTGAATCAAAAGATTTTATCTCCTTTACCGCCTCTATGCCGTCCATGTCCGGCATCGTTATATCCATTGTGACCACATCGGGTTTTTCCTTCTTGTATAATTCCACAGCTTTTACACCGTTGCTTGCTTCTCCCACTACTTCGAATCCATTTTTTTCTAATATATCCTTTATCATCATCCTCATAAAGGCAGCGTCATCTACAATTAATATTTTAGCCATTTTTTTCCCTCCAATAATTATATACTACTGTTATTTAGCCTATTCCCAAGGCATTTAAAATTTTCTCAAGAGATCCGGGCATAGGAATATAGTAAAAATGCCCGCTCAGCTTGCTTTTATTCTGCATAAGCAATGTTTCTATATCAATCACATAGTCGTCAAACTGCATTGATTCTATAAAGGTAGTCGAAAGTATCGCCCCAAGCATGTCACATGTAACTGCAGGTACGGAAGGTATGACATTAAGTCCTGTAAACTTGGACATGGATGTCATATAGGAACTGGCTATTATATTTCCCACTTCACATACAGCTGAATTACCCATGTCATCTAGAAATTCCTTCCTTTCTCCCAAAAGCATGTATATAAGATTCAATGCAGTCTCCTTTTTAAATATAAATAGTATATTTCCAGGTGCATCTCCCAGTATTCTCACTATCACCCCTACAACTACCTCGTCTTCGCCTATGTTGTCAAAAATCTCCTGAAAAGGCACTATATTTATAGAAGGTACCGTCATATCGACTTTCCTGTTTAAAAGCTGGGAAAGAGCTGTAGCTGCGTTTCCCGTGCCTATGTTGCAGACTTCCTTCAGCGCATCCAGCTGTATGGGAGTAAGCTCCTTATAGTCCATATCAAATCTCTCCTTATACCAGGTAGGCAACATCCAATATAAGCGTTACGAGTCCGTCACCAAGTATTGTTGCCCCCATGTATTCTTTCAAATTCTGCAGAGTTTTCCCAAGCGGCTTTATGACAATCTCCCTCTGTCCGAAAAGCGCGTCCACCATGAGTCCTACAGTTTTCTCCCCTACTTTTACTATGACGATGTATTTTTTCCTGCTGTCCGATTTTTCAATTCCCAGTTTCTGATACAGCCTTACAAGTGGTACGACATCTCCGTTGTATATTATAACTTCCTTATTGCTTGTCCTTTTAACTAAATCGTCACTGTAATCTATGACCCTGTCCACATATCCAAGGGATATGGCCATGGTTTCATTTCCGGCCCCCACGAGCAGAACTTGAATTATCTGCAGTGTAAGCGGAAGCCTTATTATAAAGGTAGATCCCCTGTCCTTTTCACTTATGAGATCCACACTTCCTCCCAGGGAAGATATCTTGGTCTTTACTACATCCATGCCGACTCCCCTGCCTGAAATGTCGGTTACTTTTTTATTGGTGCTGAATCCCTGCATGAATATGAGATTTTTTATATCGCTTTCTGACATTCCTTCAGTATTTATACCCATGTCCTCCGCTTTTTCACGGACTTTGTCCACAGGTATTCCGCCGCCGTCATCTTCAACTTTTATAACTGCCTTGGTGCCTTCCTGGTAGGCAATGAGCCTTATCTTTCCCACAGGATCCTTGCCCTTTGCAATTCTCTCCTCATTGGGCTCTATGCCGTGATCTGCGGCGTTTCTGATTAAATGGATAAGCGGTTCGCCAATTTCATCTATTACCGTCCTGTCAAGTTCTGTGTCCGCACCCTGAATTATAAGTTCCATTTTTTTGTCCAGCTCTACGGACAAATCCCTTACCATCCTGGGGAATCTGCTAAATACGGTATCAAGAGGCAGCATCCTGATTTTCATGACCAGGTCCTGGAGATCCGAAGTAGTCCTTGCTACCTGCTCAAGTGTCTCGTTTAATTCAGTTAATTTATAGTTGCTGCTTATCTGCTCAAGTCTTGTCCTGTTTATAACCAGCTCAGAAACCATATTCATAAATTTATCCAGCTTCTCCAGATCAACCCTCACAGACTGGTGAACCTTTCTTCTTTTTTTCTTGGCCGCAGGTTTTTTATTTTCCTTTTTGGCGGCGGCAGCAGTTTCCTTGTCAGCCTTGGACTTTTCAACTTTGGCCTTTATCTGGCCTTCCTTATCCGCGTCTTCCTTTATCATCTCGGCTTTTATGGACTTGATATCCACGTCCTCTACTTCAACCTTCTCTATTTCAGATATATTGTTTATGGTATTGTACACTTTTTCCCTGCTGCTTTTAGACAAGAAAACAAGCTGTATCTCAAATTCAAAGTTTTCGCTCTCTATGTCTTCAGTACCCGGCACTGACTTTATTATCTCCCCGATCTCCTCCAGGTTCTTGAATATGAGAAAGGCCCTGGCCGACTTAAGCAGCGTACTTTCACTGAGGTTGATCTTTATTGCAAAGGCATTAAAACCCTTGTCCTTCGCCTGCTTGACTACATTTATGTCATATTCGTTTAATTTTACGGAAGAATCGACAATATCCTTGTCACCGGGCTCGGGCTTTGCCGCAGTTTCCTTTTTTACATTTTCCTGTCCTTTGGAAGCTGCCTGGGGATTCCCGGAAATCTTTTCAAGTTCCCCCATGATGCCTTCAATAGGTACTTCTTCATCTACCCCGTCCTCTATATTTTTTATCATCTTCTCAAGGGTATCCAGACATTTAAACAGCACTGTCACAACGTCCTGTGTAACTTTAAGCTGTCCATCCCTAAATTCAGATAATACATCCTCCATTTTATGGGTGAGTTCCGTCACCTTGTTAAATCCCATGGTGGCTGCCATTCCCTTTATGGTATGTGCAACTCTAAAAATTTCATTCACCTTATCTATATTATCTGGTTCCTGTTCAAGCTGAAGCAAGGACTCATTCAGCGTCTGCAAATTATCCATTGCCTCTTCAAGAAACATATCCATATACTGTGATGTATCCATTTTCTCCCTCCTTATAGCTTTCTGTACATAAAGGTAGATGCCTTCTCAAAACCATAGTCCTTGTAATTGTAAATGCTCTCGGTGGCCCCGACAAACAGCAGCCCTCCCTTTTTTAAAGACCGGCTAAATTTTTTATATATTTTATCCTTTATGTCCTGATTAAAATATATCACCACGTTTCTGCATATTATCAGGTCAAAATTGTCATCGTAACTGTCCAATATCAAGTCGTGTTTTTTGAAGGTAACCAATTTTTTTATTTTATCGCTTATAATATATTTATCGTCTTTTATTATAAAATACTTATTTAAATATTCCTTTTTTACATTTTTTATTTCCGATAAAGCATATTCTCCTTTTCTGGCCCTCTCTATTATTGTGCTGTCTATGTCGGTTGCAATTATTTTATGTTTCCCGCCGGGGTTCAACTCATATAAATATATGGCCACCGAATATGGCTCGGCTCCAATTGAACAGGCTGCACTCCATATTTTTAGAGAATCGCTCCTGGAAAGCAGTTCTTCTTTCAGCTTTAGCTTGAATTCCCCGAATATTTCCGGGTTCCTAAAAAATTCGGATACATTTATAGTTATAAAATCCAGAAACTTCTGTCTCTGGCCCCCGTCCTTTCTCAAAAGTGCTATATACTCCTCTATGGTATTCACCCCGACTCTGGACATGAGGCTTCTAATCCGCCTGTGAAGCTGTTTGGGTTTGTAGGCAGAAAGGTTTATATTAAATTCCCTCAATACCCATCTTTCAAAATAATCCATATCCGCATCCATAGATCTACCTCCTGCCAAGTTTTATTATCTTCAAAATTTCGCTGGCTATTTTGTCCACAGGAAGGACCAGATCAACTTTGCCGGTGGCATAAGCCGCTTTGGGCATTCCATAAATAGTGCAGGTGGATTCAGCTTCCGATATGGTAATTCCACCGCCTTTTTTGATCTCCACGGTTCCATTTGCACCATCTCGTCCCATGCCCGTCAGAACCGCACTTATGATATTTCCTCCATACACCCTGGAAGCAGATAAAAACAGTTTATCCACAGAAGGCCTTACGCCCCAGATTGCAGGTTCCTTATTGAGATGTATTTTTTTGTCTCTCCAGACTTCCATGTGAAATCCGCCCGGAGCTATGTAAACAGTATTTTTGACCGCATTCATACTGTCCTGTGCTTCCATAACTTTTATGTCAGAATTGGAATCGAGTCTTTCCGCAAAGGCTTTTGTAAACCCCGAAGGCATGTGCTGCACAACAAATACGGGCACTCCCATATCTTCGGGAAATTTTGTTATAACTGAATACAATGCCTTGGGTCCTCCGGTGGATGCACCTATTACCACCGCATCTATATTTTTTCTGGTTCCCCCAATTTCACCGTTTTCCCCATGCACTGCAGATACCGGTACCGCATCAGAAACATTCACCGACTTTTTCACATTTCTACAAGCCGCCCTTATTTTCTTTATCAGATTAATTTTTATTTTTTCTATATCCAGCGATATGGTGCCGGATGGCTTGGGCAAAAAATCAAATGCACCTGCTTCAAGACACTCCATAGTAAGTTTAGTGCCTTCTTTTGAAATGCTGCTTAAAACTATCACAGGTATAAAAATTCCCCTCCTTTTCAATTCACGGAGGGCAGCTATGCCGTCCATCCTGGGCATTTCCACGTCAAGAGTCACTACATCGGGATACACTTTCCAGAAATTTGAGGAAAGCTTGTTTAAAAAATCCTCGCCGTTTCTGGCAGTGCCAATGACCTCCATACAGGGATCGTCATTTATCATATCCGAAATTATCTTTCTCATAAACGCAGAATCATCTACCACTAAAACTTTAATATTTCTCAAAATGTCATCACTCCATCAATTCTAAATTTCCCTTATTCCCATTCCCACTGTCTTTATTTTAACTGATCCGTCCGAAGTATCAAGTATCATAGTTCTGCCCTTATTGCCGCCCAGATCTTCTGCCAATATGGAGATAGAACATTTTTCCAGCATGTGTTTTACGGCTTTTCCGTTCCTGTTTCCTATATCCATCATCACACTTTTGTCCGGAAAGTTAAACATGGATGCTCCTCCAGCTATTTTTGCCTTTAAATTTCTTCTATTTACACCTAATTTCTCCAATTTTTCTATAAGCAGGGGAATAGCCAGATCAGCAAATTTCAAGGGATTTTTCTTATTGCTGAACTGGGTACTGTCCGGCAGCATTATATGTGCCAGACCCCCTATGTTCGATTTATCGTCATATAGTGCTATACCTACACAGGAACCCAAACCGATAGTTATGATCCTGTTTGGAGAGCCTGCAGTATTCATATCTGCTATTCCCACCTTTATTTCCTTTATTTCGCTTACCTCCATAAACATGCAACCTCTCAATTCAAATTATATAAGTCATATGAGTTCCTTTTCCTTATCCGTCAATATTTTTGCCATGTTCAAAAATATCACTATCTTCTCGTCTATCTTTATGAGCCCCTTAACATATCTCTTTGATATTCCCGCTATTATCTCCGGAGGTACTTCTATATCGCTTTCCTTTACATCTCTTACTTCAGATACCTCATCGACTATTACCCCTATTTTATTTCCGTCCTGCTTTGTGACTATGATTTTCGACTGATCCCCCTTCTGATCTGCGCCAAGTCTAAATCTTTTAGAGAGGGATATTATAGGGAGTATATTTCCCTCGTAGTTTATAACTCCTTCCACAAAATCAGGTGAGTCGGGCAGCTTTGTGGTTTCTTTATACCCTAAAATTCTCTCTATCTCCATAATATCCGTGGCATAGTATTCATCGCCTATACTAAATATCAACACTTTTATCTCCTTATTGCCCATTATAAAATCCTCCTTAATTATTAAAATAAATTAAATTTCATAGTACAAATTTATCTACCATTATATTTCCATCCTTTAAATAGGCATGTACATTTTTACCCGGGGACTCCAGTACCTTTTCCCTATCCCCCACTTTAAATATGGTATTGTGGTAGGCTACATCGGCCCATATGCTGCCTTTGCTTCCCACCTGAAGTGTCGTAGACACACCTGCCATACTGCCGACAATCTTGCATCTGACTTCCTTTTGAGAACTCAAAATTCCTCCCCTTGCCACACTTCCTTCCCTTTCAAACTCAATAGAGTCACTTCCTGCAATAGTTGATACGTACTCTCCTTTTCCTGTAATAAGCACGCTCCCCGAACTCTGTATATTCGAATCCTGACAGTAGGATATATTTACATTTACAGGAAGCCCGAGTGTATTTTCAAAATATTTTATTTTGCCATTTACCCCATCTATCAGCTCATTCAGCTCAAGATAATTTTTTATGCTCACAGGTCCCATTCCCATAAGTCTGGTCTTTATGTACCTGACTATATCGTCTTCACTATCCTCTTCATTCTGGGCATTCAAATCGGCAATTATATTTATTCCGAGCCTCAGAAGAATTTTGAATTTATTTTCCAGAAGTATTTTTATTATCTCTCCATCGCTTTTGTTGCACCCAAGTAAGTTATATGATTTTATTTCATCCACAACCTGCATCAATTTATCCAAATTTTGGTTGAATTTTTTCAGGTGTTCCACCGCATGAAGTTTTTTTACATTGTCTCCGCCGCCGTATATCTTGGACGCTACAATACTGCCGCCTATGGTTATGCTGCCTGCCGCACTTATATCGGCCCTTTCAACTTCCCTGTCTATGACAAGATCATTTCCGCACTTTACTTTCATTCCCTCTTTGACGCCACCATGTATGACTACATCCCCTATAAATTTCACGTTTCCAGTACTTAAATCCACATCGCCGTTTATTTCATGAACCTGGTGAACATAAAAGGTGTTTCCCTGTACGGAAGGTTTGCCATCAATAATTGCCTCAACTGTGTTTTTATCTTTGAGAATACATCCCGTACCGGCTTTAAGTTTCAATTTTTTGCCTTTTTGACATTTTATAATCTTCCCGTATACATCGCAGCCATTTTCGCCTTCGGTACCAACATGTTTTACTGCAATTACGTCCCCTTTTCTAACCGCATTCACAGCTCCTATGCTTTTAAAATCCACATTACCTACCATATCTTCCTTTAAATCTGCAAAAGTTTTAAATTTCGCCTCTATCCGATCATCTTCTCCATCTACCGGCTTTTTCCCCTGTGCCACAAGTATTTTTTTATTGGTTTTTACTACTTTTTTCAAATTTTCTTCTATTATACCATAAACTATTTTATTATTGGATAACTCTTCTTTAATTTCCTCGGCAGTATATTCAGGCGGCTGCGTGCTCTTCACCACCCCGGCTTCAAGAGTTAATCTGGAGCTTTCAGGCGTGTCTTTCAATGCATACTCATTTTTAGGCGTATACCTAACTTCAGCATAGGCCTTCATTTTATCGTGAGGTACATGTATGCTGAACTCTCTCTTAGCTTCTTCCTCCTGAAAGACCACTTTTATATCACTGTTTGAAAAAACTTCACATCCTTTTTCAACTTCAGCTCCATCTACAAAAATCGACATGTATTTGCTTCTGCAAATTACCGCAGGCCTGCCCTTTGCCGCAGGATCCTTTACAATTATCCTTCCCTGCTCCACCCTGACAGTGCCGCTGCTTTCATCAGGATTCAAGGGTGCCATATTCCTTTCAGCATCATCCAGAAAAACCTCAATTACAGTTTTTTTCTTAAAAAAAGATTTTTTCTGTTTCAATATTCTGTATTTCAACTGTTCCTTGGGCTTATTCAGCTCATAACTGGCAGATTTCAAACAATCTTCCAGCGAAATTCCCCGAAAAATTTTCTTCATATAAATCAATCACTTCCCCATTCAACATAAACACAAAATTCACCGGCACTCCTCAATTCCGAATTGTCCTGATCTTCATCTGACATATTTCGTCTTCTTAAAATTATTTATATCCCCTTTTATTTCCTCGTCGTATGCCTGCATTATCTTGAGAAGTATTTCATTATTTGAAGAATTAAATTTAATATTTCCCAGACTTTTTACAGGAAGTACCTTAGGAGAAGTACCCGATATAAACACCGCATCAAATTTATCTATATCCTCACAGCTCACATCTTTCTCCAATACATCCAGCCCGAGTCTGCCGCAGATCTTAATTATAATGCTCCTCGTAGTCCCGGGCAGCACTCTTTTGAGGGGCGGGGTTATAACCTTTTCATCTTTTATCATAAATATATTGGACTTGCTTCCTTCGGTTATATTTCCACTATTGTCTACAAGAATCGCCTCAAATATATTGCTTTCCCTTATCTTTTTGCCAACCCGTGCCCTGTACTCCTGATTTATCACCTTGGCATTCGGATTTTCCCTCTCAACTTGAAAAAAGTCAGTTCTTACTCCTGTTTTATAATCTTCGGGAACGGGATAATGGTGTTCTACGAAATAAGCTAAAAATCTGCGGCCTCTATAGAAATTAAATATAAGTTTCACATTTCCGGCATAGATTTTATTTATATCTATCAATTTAAGTATTTCATCTGCAATTTCTCTCCTGCCAAGCCACAATTTAAGTCCAGTTACATTAAAAGAATTATCCAGCCTATCCAAATGAGCTTTTAAAAATAAAGGCTTCCCATCTATTATACGGATTACTTCATAGAGAGATTTCCCCTTTTCCAACACATCATCGTTAAATTTCTCCTTGTTTTTCACCTCATTGTCTTCTAAAAAGAATTTACTGAAACACTCATCCATTATAAATACCTTCTTTAAAATTTAATCAAATATCAACTTATATTTTATCATTATCCCGGACAATTTCCCACTTAGTTCCGCGGGAGTATTGCAAATGAAAGTGCAAATAATCCATGAGCTGAAAACAGGATCCTGGCCGCCGAAGTGTGCCACCTACGGCAGGGCAAATCAATATTCCGACCCGTCACAAAGTATGCCACCTACAGCAGGGCAAATCAATATATAGCACGGTATATAGGGAAGTAATCGATAAACTACAGGGAGAGAGAACTGCCCGGACAAAGCTTGTCTTTTATAGATGGAGAACTAGCCGGAGGCATGCACTGCATCATAAAAAGAGAATTGCTCGGGTGGACATGCAGTGCATCGTAATAGAATTGCCCGGATGGACATGCCACCATAGAATAGGATAGGAAATTACTTAAGCGGACATGCACTGCATGCATCATAAAGAGAAAATTGCTTTGGTGAATATGCCTACCATCCCAAAGAGAGAAACATCCGGAGGGACATGCCATTATACAGAGAAAATTGCCAGTTGGGCACATCTAACGTTTCAAAGAGGGAACTAGCTGAAAGGACACGTCATCGTAGAGAAAATTGCCCGGATGGACTGCTTACTGTTCAAAAAATTGCTTGGGGAGACATGCCTACCCCTCAAAAAGAGAACTAAGCCGGAGGGACATGCCACCACACAGGGAAAAGACTGCCTTATGGAGAAAGAACTTTCAACAAGGAGATGTAGATTATCTGGATAGGCGGCTACTTTACAGATAGAGGACTCCACAAGGAGATAATTGATCGGAGGGATAATTGCTCGGGTGGACATTCCATGCCACTGCAGAGGAAACAAGACTGCAAAATATGCAGAGCAGCAGCTGGCATATAAATGAGTGAACGGGCGGAAAATAAATGTTGAATTGGCAAAACAAGCTGCTCTGCAGATTGGAGTACTTCTTGTTTACAGTTTGTTAACAGCCCCCGGGGGCTGTTAACAAACTGTAAACAAAATAGGACATCATGCAATTTATGTATGACCAACGCGAGAATATTCTCAGGTAAATAATCTCAAAGATACAAGAGGACAACATTCACATCACAGCTAAAACTTATGGGTTTTTTGCAATATCCCCGAATTTTGAACTAAACATGAGTGGGAAACACTGTCCAGCCAGGTAACCTCCAGAAAATAGAAGTTTGAACTTTAAACTGCCTATATGATATTATAGAAAAGAACAAAATTCAAAGCTTAAAAACAAATGAGGTGATTCTTTGACAAAACTTGCCATATTCGACGTTGACTTTACTTTAACAAACCGGGAAACCCTTGTGGAATTTTACACATTCATGTTGAAAAAAAATCCAAAACTCATATTGTACGCACCTTTTGGAATTATATCTGCCTTTTTATTTATAATTGGTTTATTCAGTGCAAAAAGAGCCAAGGAAAATTTTATTTCATTCATAAATGGAATAAATGAAGAAAAAATGAAACATTTAACAGCAGAATTTTATAAAAAGAGGATGTGCAAAATATTCTACAGCGATGCCCTTGATACAATGAAAAAATTTAAAAATAAGGGCTACAAAATATATCTCATCTCTGCATCTGCAGAATTTTACCTGAGAGAACTTTATAGAATAAAAGAAGTGGACAAAATAATAGGTACCACATTTTTAATCAAAAATGGTAAACACTACAATAAAATCATAGGTAAAAACTGCAAAGGGGATGAAAAAGTGAGGAGGCTCAAGGAATCCCTGAAAAATGATGGCATAAAAGTTGATTTCAAAAATTCATATATGTTCTCTGACTCCCTGGCGGATCTTCCATTATTCAATGCAGTGGGAAATCCATATCTGATAAATTACAAGAAAAATAATCCGTATAACATAAAGGTGCTGAATTGGAAGTAAAGAGTGAATTTACAGTTTTTATATTCATTGTTTGTTCATAATTCATTTACAATTTGTTCATGACCCCCGGGGGTAGCTTGGCCACCCGAGCCACCCGAGCCACCCAACCACTCTGCAACCCAGAAGCTCCGCCAACCCAGCAAAAAAAAGTTCAAATATTGGTGACTTTCAATTGAAAATTCACCAAATTTGAACTTTACAGTTTCATATGAGTTTATTCCTGCGATAACTGCTGATAATAAGCTGAAACTTCCTTGAATTCATCTTCCTCAGGTATAACGAGCTCAGCTGCTGATTCATTGCCTTCAACTTTAAATAGATAAACAGAGCTATCCTGTGGATTTTTAACTATGGCATATTCATTTTCCTTGAATTCAAAACCGTCAACTACTTCACAGGGAACCATATTTCCATCTTCATCTTCCAGGTTCACTATCAGCGGTTCATGGTCTCCACAACTGCTGCATCCACAGCCGCAATCATTAACATTTTCATCTTCACTGCTGCAATTGCAGCCTTGTTTGTTTAATTCATCTTCATCCATGATATATACCCGGTTAACCTTAAAGGTGGATATCCTATCAACATTATAACCTCGTTCTGGGCTCACACCGCAGCAGAATTTCTGTAAAATCTTCCGGCATGTATATTAAAAGCTATAATTTGTAGTTATAATCCTACCGGGGATATTCACCTCCTTTTTTATCGTTATATCTTAATTCTACCCTTAATTGCAGTATAATAAAAGCCTTTTTTAGTTAAAAGTAAAAAAAATATCGGGCATTTCCTGCCCGATATTTTCAAATACTATTATTGTTCATTTGCAAGCTTTTTGTATCCTTCAATTCTCTCGAATGCATCTTTCTTAGTCTTTGCAAACAGAGCTTCTGCTTTTTCAGGAGACTGTTTAACAAGTGAAGAGTATCTAACTTCGCCCATCAAGAAGTCTTTGAAATCTCCAGTTGGCTCTTTGGAATCAAGGCTGAATGCTTTCTTGCCCTCTTCCTTCAACTGAGGATTGTATCTGTAAAGTGACCAGTATCCACAATCAACGGCTTTCTTGATTTCTCTCTGGCTCTTGCCCATTCCGGCTCTCAGTCCGTGGTTGATACATGGAGCATAAGCTATTATGAGAGATGGTCCTTTATAAGCTTCTGCCTCTTTCATTGCTTTAACTGCCTGAGCTTTGTCTGAACCTATGGCAATCTGAGCTACATATACATATCCGTAAGTCATAGCCATTCTTCCAAGATCTTTCTTCTTTGTCTTTTTACCACTTGCCGCAAATTTAGCTACAGCAGCTGCAGGGGTAGATTTTGATGATTGTCCACCTGTATTTGAATAAACTTCTGTATCAAGTACAAGTACATTTATATCTTCTCCCGATGCAAGTACGTGGTCTAAACCGCCGTATCCTATATCATAAGCCCAGCCGTCTCCACCAACTACCCAGTGAGATCTCTTGATTAAGAAATCTCTGTTATCATAGATTTTGTTGAGTACGGGGTCGTTTCCTTTTTCTTTTTCAAGTAAGGCTGTTATCTTGTCAGCTCTTTCTCTTGTGCCTTCACCTTCATACATATTTTCAATCCAGTCTTTCAAAGCAGCTTTAAGCTCTCCGCTTATGTTGCCCTCTATGGCTTTCTGCATGTTCAGCTTAAGTCTTTCTCTTATCTGTTTTACTCCTAAGACCATACCAAGTCCATATTCAGCATTGTCTTCAAACAGTGAGTTAGCCCAAGATGGACCATGTCCTCTATAATTAGTAGTGTATGGAGTTGTTGGTGCAGAAGCTCCCCAGATTGATGAGCATCCTGTTGCATTGGATATCATCATTGTATCTCCGAACAACTGAGTTGCAAGTTTAACGTAAGGAGTTTCTCCACATCCTGCACAGGCTCCTGAGAACTCAAGCAGCGGCTGTTCAAACTGGCTTCCTCTTACATTGAATTTGTTCATAGGGTTTTTCTTAGGTGATACGGACATAGCGTAATCCCAAGCTTTTGATTTATACAACTGAGTTTCAATTGGCTTCATAACAAGAGCTTTGTCTTTTGCAGGACATATGTCTGCACAGTTTCCACATCCCTGACAGTCAAGCGGTGAAACAGCTATGGTAAATTTAAGTCCCTTTGCTCCGTTGGCATCCTTGTGATCAAATCCCTTAGGTGCTTTGGAAGCTTCTTCCTCAGTAGTAAGTATAGGTCTTATAGCTGCATGAGGACATACAAATGAGCACTGGTTGCATTCTATGCATTTATCTACCTGCCATTCCGGAACAAATGTAGCTATTCCTCTCTTTTCATAAGCTGCAGTTCCTGCAGGGAATGTACCATCTTCCATTCCTACGAAAGTGCTTACCGGAAGTTTGTCTCCATCCTGTCTGTTCATAGGATCTGCTATCTTCTTGATAAATTCAGGAACTTCTCTTGTAGCGGCAGCTTCTTCTGAAGCATTCTTCCATGAAGCAGGTACGTCTACCTTGACTACAGATTTAACACCCTGATCTATAGCTGCATTGTTCATGTCAACAATTTTTTGTCCTTTTCTGCCGTAAGATGTAACAACTGCTTCTTTCAGGTATTTAACAGCATCCTCTATAGGTATGATGTTGGTAATCTTGAAGAAAGCGGACTGACATATCATGTTTATTCTTCTGCCAAGTCCTATATCATTGGCAATTTTCACAGCGTTTAATGTATAAAATTCGATATCATTATTTGCTATATATCTCTTTACCGAAGCAGGCAATTCCTTTTCAAGTTCTTCTGGAGTCCAAATTGTATTTAACAGGAATCTGCCGCCTTTTTTAAGTCCCTCAAGTACATTGTATTTATGAACGTAGGACTGGTTGTGAACAGCAATGAAATCAGCTTTATCTATAAGATAAGGTGATTTTATCGGTGATTTACCAAATCTCAAGTGGGAAACCGTTATACCTCCGGATTTCTTGGAGTCATATGCGAAATATCCCTGTGCATACATGTCTGTGTGGTCTCCTATGATCTTTATTGCACTCTTGTTTGCTCCTACAGTACCATCGGATCCAAGTCCCCAGAACTTACAAGCTGTAGTTCCCTTTGGAGTTGTCTCTATATCTTCTCCTACATTCAAGGATGTATTTGTAACATCATCCACTATTCCTATAGTAAATCCGTTCTTTGGATTATCTAATTTAAGGTTTTCAAATACCGGAAGAATATGTGATGGCAGTGTATCTTTGGAACCTAATCCGTATCTTCCTCCAACTATAACAGGTTGTCCTTCTTTGCCATAGAATGCATTCTTAACATCCAGATAAAGAGGTTCTCCAATTGATCCTGGTTCCTTTGTTCTATCTAAAACTGCAATTTTCTTAACAGTCTTTGGTATATATTTAAAGAAATGTTTTATTGAGAATGGCCTGTACAGATGAACTGTAAGTACTCCTACTTTTTCACCCTTTGCAGTCAGATAGTCCACAACTTCCTCTACTGCTTCACAGACGGAACCCATAGCTATTATAATTCTATCTGCATCTTTTGCTCCGTAATAGTTAAACAGGTGATATTCTCTTCCTGTAAGTTGGCTTATTTTTCCCATATAACCTTCAACTATGTCAGGTAGAGCATCATAATATTTGTTAGGTGCTTCTCTCTCCTGGAAGTATATATCAGGGTTTTGAGCTGTACCACGAGTTACAGGGTGATCCGGATTCAAAGCTCTTCTTCTAAATGCATTCAATGCATCCCAGTCAACCAATTTTGCCAGATCTTCATATTCCAGCATTTCAATTTTCTGAATTTCATGGGAAGTTCTAAAACCATCAAAGAAGTTTAAAAATGGAACTCTTCCTTTTATTGCAGATAAATGTGCTACTCCGGCAAGATCCATAACTTGCTGTACCGAACTCTCCGCAAGTAGTGCAAAACCTGTCTGTCTGCAGGCCATAACATCCTGGTGGTCGCCAAATATGTTAAGTGAATTAGCTGCAACTGCCCTGGCTGTTACCTGGAATACTCCTGGAAGCAATTCTCCTGCAATCTTATACATATTAGGTATCATAAGAAGTAAACCTTGTGATGCAGTATAAGTTGTAGTTAAAGCTCCTGCCTGAAGCGAACCGTGAACTGCTCCAGATGCTCCTGCTTCTGACTGCATTTCCATAACTCTCACTTGCTGCCCGAATAAGTTTTTCTTGCCCTGGGCTACCCATTCATCCACATGTTCTGCCATTGGAGATGAAGGAGTTATTGGATAGATAGCTGCTACATCAGTAAATGCATAGGAAATATAAGCTGCTGCTGTATTTCCATCCATAGTCTTCATTCTACTCATAAAAATTCCTCTCCTTTTTAACTATTGTAAATTTTGAATAATATTTGTGCTTTTTAATTTTATTTAAACTAATACAGTAATTATATCACAATTAGTACAGCAATTGCACTGCAAGTGAAAATTTTAATTAAAAAGTACAAAATCCAGTTTTATTTTTATTTTTTATTTAACCCTACAGTTTTACTATACAGCAAAACGACAAAATTTTAAATACAAAAAACAATTTTTAAAAAATTTTTGTATACGATTATCCATCATTCGACTGATTTAGCTGTACTACAGATATAATTTTTTTAAAATACAGCCTGTATACAATAATTTTCGGGCGGCAATATGAAAGGTCGGGCACTGCTTTACTACCCAGGTGCACGGCGGCAGTGCCCGAATCCTGATAAATCACCGGGCATGAAAAAAGATCATCCTTTCGTTAACAAATAGACAATCTATCTTAATTTACAAATTATTCATCAATTGTTTACAAATTGTTCATGACCCCCGGGGGTTGCCCGTCCACCTATCCCATCTGGCGGGTTTCCGGACTATTTTGCAAGCAGTTTGCCCAGTTCTTCAGCCTTTTTCAGTTCATCGTCGGTAGGGGCTTCTTTAACTGCCAACTCTCCGACAACCTTGAATCCATAATCCTCTACAGTCTTCTTCCAGTCTTTCAAAAATTTTCCTTCATCCCAGCCGTAGGAGCCGAAAAGTACAACTTTCTTTCCCTGCAGGGGAATAAGTTTGAATTCCTTAATAAAAGGAGCCATATAATCCTGTTCTATTTTGTTATTGTCAAGGGACGGACTTCCAAAGGCCACGGCGTCAGCGGAAGTTACATCCCCGACTTTTGCGTCCTGCACATGCTTTGCCGCAACTTTTGCACCTTCACCTTCCGCACCTTTTATGATGCTATTTGCCAATACTTCCACATTTCCACCGTCGCTCCAATATATTACAGCAATATTTTTCATATAATTACCTCCCCTTTTTTATTATCAAGCAAGTACACCACAGCAGTCTATATTATTTATATTTCTACACCATGATCCGTTTTTCCTGCCAGAAATCAAAAATATAAATACTTTTTTCACAAAGTCAACTGATCATATACTGTACTTTTCTATCAGATTTACGATTTTATCCACTCCATGTCGGGCCGGACTCGCTTTCATGTTATTTATGTACTTATTTCTGGAATCATAAAGTTTCTGTATCCTGTCCAAAAATATTTCCCGGGTCATTCCCTCCTCCTGCAGCACCATGCTGTATCCGCTCTTTTCAAAGGAAGCCGCATTTAAAATCTGATCCCCCCTGCTGGATGCCTTGGACAGCGGAACAAGCAAATTGGGCTTTTTAAGTGCAAGCAGTTCGAATATGACATTTGCACCTGCCCTAGATACAACTATATCCGCCGCATTCATTATATGAGGAAGCTCTTTGCTTATGTATTCAAATTGAATATAACCCTTTCTCACGTTCAGTGATTTGTCTGTATTCCCCTTCCCGCATATATGAACTATGTTAAATGTTCTAAGGAGTTCATTCAAGGAATTCCTAACCATATTATTTATAAACCTGGAGCCGAGACTTCCGCCTATTATAAGAAGAATTGGCCTGTCGTTTGTAAAACCGCACAATCTCCTGCCAATTATCCTGCTTCCATCTAAAAGCTCCTGCCTTATGGGAGTTCCCGTAAGGACTGCATCGTGTCCCTTTATATTTTTCAGGGATTCCGGAAATGTAACACAGACTTTTGTACAATAGGGCATGGATATTCTGTTTGCAAGTCCAGGTGTAATGTCCGATTCATGGATTATAACGGGCACCTTGTTCAGATGTGCAGCAATAACAACCGGCACTGAAACAAACCCTCCCTTTGAAAATACTATATTGGGTTTTTCCCTCTTCATTACAATTGCGGCCTGAAATATTCCCTTCAGTACCCTGAAAGGATCTGTAAAATTTTTTATATCAAAATACCTTCTCAGTTTCCCGCTTGAAATGACATGGTATTTTATTTTCTCATCCCCAACTATCTTTCTCTCGATTCCATTTTCAGTTCCTATATACTGTATTTCATATCCCAGTTCCCTTAACTTGGGCACAAGTGCCAGATTAGGCGTAACATGTCCTGCAGAACCTCCGCCCGTCAGAATTATCTTTTTCAAAGCGTACTTCCTCCCCTTACAAAATATAATATTCATAATGCCAGTATTCAAGAAGTCAATCTAAAATCCTTCACTATGATCTGAATGCTTTTATTTCCGTTAAATTCATTTATAGATGGTGAAAATATAAAATCCATTCTTATGCTGTGGAAATTATTGTTTAAAATTTCGTTTCCCTTCCTGTCTCCATATGTCCTGAGAATCAATTCCCTGAATTTTTTACCTCCGTTAAAATCCAACGCGTCGATTTTTTTCAGGCTGCTTTTTAGTCGGCAAAATAATTTCAGCACATTTTTATCTTTTCCTAAAAAATATACTCTGAATACCTCTATATTTTTTTCACCAAAAATAGGTGCCGGATTTCCCTTTCCAAAAGGTTGCAATTTTCCCATGTCCCTAAGCATACCAAAAGATATATCTTCCAGGGGAAGCCTTTTGTCTATTCTAATTCTAGGTACAATATCATCATCTGTAAGTTTGCAGTTTTCATTAAGTTTTTTCCTCAGATTATCTATATTTTCAGTATCTATAGACAGCCCTGCCGCCAGTGGATGTCCTCCAAAATTGTTCATCAATTTTTTACATTTTAAAAGTTCCTCAAACATATTGTATCCTTCTATGGATCTTCCCGAGCCTTTAGACTGGTCCGCACTTTTGGTTATAACTATAGAAGGCACATTGTACCTTTCCTTGAGCCTCCCTGCAACTATACCTGCTATACTTTCGTGTATATCATCTTCCCGGACCACAAGTACCTTGTCTTTTTTCAAATCAGAATTTTCCACTTTTTCAATTGCCTTATCCAGCCCTTCATTGGTCATCTGCTGTCTCTTAAGGTTCAGCTCATGAAGTTTTCGGGCAAGTTCCCGTGCCCTGGCAGAATTTCTGCACAGCAGAAGCTCAAGGGCCACAGACGCGCTGTCAAGTCTTCCTGTAGCATTTATGCAGGGCCCTATAATAAAACCTACATGGTAGGAATTTATAATTTTTCCGTTCAGGGAAGTTTCATATATCAATGCCCTCATGCCTATATTTTTGGTATTATTCAACATCCTGAGACCGTTTTTAGCTATGCTCCTATTCTCTCCAAGTAAATCCACCACATCGCATATGGTACCTATGGCCGCATATTCTATAAATCCAAAGGCTTCTTCCTCTCTCATCCCAAATCTCCTGTAGAGCATCTGGATAAATTTAAAGGCCACTCCCGCACCACAGAGCTGTTTAAAAGGATAAGGACAGCCTTTCTGTTTTGGATCAATGACAGCATCTGCCGATGGTATGAGAAATTTCCTGATGCCCTCATCCGAGTAATCAAATGGTATGTCGTGATGATCCGTAACTACCACGGTCATTCCAAGTTCTTTTGCCCTTTTGATCTGATCCAGGGCGGAAATACCGTTGTCACAGGTTATTATAACTTCAATTCCTTCACTTTTCAGCTGCTCCACACTGTGGATATTCATTCCGTATCCTTCTTTAACCCTGTCGGGTATGTGGTATTTTACTCTTGCACCGCACCTCAAAAGTCCGCTGTACAATATATAGGTGCTTACAACTCCATCCACGTCATAGTCGCCGTATACAGCTATGCTTTTATTTTTTTCTATAGCCCTGTATATTATTTCAGTACCTTTTTTCATGTCCTTCATAATAGCAGGATCAATCAGTTTGTTCAGAGACGGATTTATAAAGTTTTCTATATCATCTGCACCGGTTATTCCCCTATTGGCAAGAATTTGTGCCATAGTTTCACTTATTCCCGTCCTTCTGGAAATAGCTTTTATATTTTTACCGCATCTTCTCAGCATCCACTTTGCATTCAAAAACAACACCAGCCTTATAGCAATTTACAATTGACAATTTACAGTTGACAATTATAAATCGTCAATCGTCAATTGAGCTCAATATCTGTACAGAGGGATTTCGCAGGGCCTTATTCACAGCTCTGACTATATCCGCATCATCAATTTCATCCCACCGAACTTCACTGCAGGAATTACAGCAGTCGTGAAACCTCCTGTACATAAGTTCCCATTCCACGATTTCCTTGCAGTATTCAACGGACTTTTCCCTCTTGATTTCCCTTTTCAATTTCAGACTTCTTCCAATCCTCTTTATTCTATCGCCGCTGAAATATCCCTTCAATCTTTTTGATTTTTCTACGGCACCATCTATAATGTCAAGTGCACTATCTATATGTTCGGGCAAAGTACTCATTCTTATAGAAAAAAGTTTTACACCTCTTTCGTCTCTTATAGTGCTTCCCAGGTCATAGGCAATGCCCTCATCGGTTCTGAGCCTGCTGAACAGAAGGCTTCCGTTTCCCTGACCAAAAACAGCATTAAAAAGACAAAGTGCCTTGAATTCCCTTTCATCTAAATCATGAATGTCAAATATATACTGGATTTTGGCACCAGCATCCCCGGGCACTTTTTCCACAAATACCCCTGCCTTGTTCTTTTCATACAGAGGCAATTTTGCACTGCAAGACAAAGGCATGCCCTTCCATTTTTCGAAATACCTGCACACAATGGAAATTATACTTTTAAAATCCAGAGAAGAACAAAAACACATAGTACAGTTTCCAGGGAAATAAAATGTGCTGTAAAATCTTTTTATTTCTTCCAGATCAATGTTCTTTATGCTCTTTTCATTTCCCACTATGAGCTCCCTTATTCTTCTCTTTTCAAACGAATTCTCAAAGAGGACATCTTCACATCTTCTGTATAAGTCATCTTCCCAATCCTTGCGCTCCTGAAGTATTACATCCATTTCCTCCCCAAACCCTTCTTCAGGGAAAACCGGGTTCAGGAGCACATCGCTGTAAAGTTCCAGCGCCCTTTCAAAATCCTCCGAAAAACAGGTTCCGTAATATATGGTGTACGGATAATTTGTCATGGCATTTTCAAATCCGAATACACTGTCAAGTTCATCGTTTATCTGCTTCTCGTTCCTATGTCTGGTCCCCTTGGATATGACATGCTCCAGGGCGTGGGCCGTTCCAAAATCAAACTGCCCGATTTCCTCCAGAGCTCCGGCATTAAATCCCACACACAGTGAAGTAAGTACTCCCGATCTGTATTTGTATAAGAGCTTCACTCCATTTTCAAGCACATATTCTCTCACTTTTTGCCCTCTCTTCCTACAGGTAAACCCTGAAGCTAAATCAAATTCAACAGCATATCCTTTTTCAAATTTTCCACCGTGTTCCCATCTGCAAGATTCTGCAGTATTCTAAAGGCAAAGTAAACAGCTGTAGCAGGACCCCTGCTGGTTATTATATTACCGTCCTGAACTACAATTTCACGACTGAAGTCAATAGATCCGAGATCTTTCTCGAATCCGGGATAGCAGGTCACCTTTTTGCCTTCAATTATCCCGGCTTTTCCAAGCACTATTGGTCCAGCACATATTGCCGCCACTATTTTATTATTACTATAGAATTTCCTTACCAGATTTACAACTTCACCGTCATCCTTGAGATTTTCCGCACCGGGCATACCCCCGGGTATTATAATTACATCATATTTGTCCGTGTGCATGTCTTTCAACAAATTATCAGCTCTCACATGTACTTCGTGGCAGCTGGCTACATCACGATCCGAGCTTATGGAACAGGTTACACAGTGTACTCCGCCCCTTCTCAATACATCCACACAAGTAAGGGCTTCCACTTCCTCAAAACCCCTTGCAAGTAAAACTACAGCTTTTTTCATAATAAATCACCTCTAATAAATTATACCATAACTGTACGATTATAAAAAAAATCCCAAGACGACAGTAATATCATCTCAGGATTGAAATTGGTCCTAGGAATCACTTGATTCCTTTGCCCACCCCATGGATCTTTTTACAGCTTCATGCCATCCGTCCAGAAGCTTTTTCCTTTTTTTATCTTCCATATTCGGTTTGAAAGTTCTAGATACAGCCCAGTTTTTGGAAACTTCCTCCCTGCTGCTCCAGTAACCCACCGCAATACCTGCAAGATAAGCCGCCCCCAGGGCAGTGGTTTCTATGACCTGAGGCCTGTCAACCTGAACATTCAGTATATCCGATTGAAACTGCATCAGAAAATTATTGGCACAAGCTCCACCATCTACTTTTAAAACTTTAAGGTCAATTCCCGAATCCTCTTCCATGGCCTTAAGCACGTCATAAGTTTGATATGCAAGGGATTCAACAGTGGCTCTTATGAAATGTTCCTTTTTAGTCGCCCTGGTAATTCCGACCATTGTCCCCCTGGCATAGGCATCCCAGTAAGGCGCACCGAGGCCCACAAATGCCGGCACCAGATAAACTCCACCGGTGTCCTCTACGGCAACACAGTATTTTTCAGATTCCGGGGAAGTCTTTATCATTCTAAGTTCGTCTCTTATCCACTGTATAGCCGCCCCGCCTACGAATATGCTTCCTTCAAGGGCATAGTCCACTTTGCCATCTATTCCAATTGCTATAGTCGTAAGAAGTCCATTTTTAGATTCCACTGCTTTTTCTCCAGTATTCATAAGGAGAAAACATCCGGTACCATAGGTATTTTTTGCAGTGCCGGGCTGGAAGCAGGTCTGTCCAAATAAAGCCGCCTGTTGATCTCCTGCATCTCCCGCTATGGGAATGCTTACCCCGAACAGGCTCTTGTCAGTCTCTCCATAGACGCAGCTGGAAGGTTTCACTTCAGGAAGCATCGATTCAGGTATATCGAGCATATCCAGGAGATCTTTGTCCCATTTTAGCTCATGTATATTGAATAGCATGGTCCTGGATGCATTCGTGTAATCAGTTACATGGACCCTGCCTTTGGTCAAGTTCCATATAAGCCAGGTATCAACATTTCCAAAAGCAAGGTTGCCCCTTTCGGCTTCTTTTCTCGCACCAGGTACGTTGTCCAAAATCCATTTTATCTTTGTGGCTGAAAAATATGCGTCCAGAATGAGTCCGGTCTTTTCCTTTATCATCTTGTCTAAACCTTTTGCCCTTATCTTGTCACATATGGCGGCAGTCCTCCTGCACTGCCATACTATGGCATTGTAAATGGGAAGTCCTGTCCTCTTATCCCATACTATGGTGGTCTCTCTCTGGTTGGTTATACCTATTGCCTTGATATCTTCAGCACTTATATTTCCCCTCAAAAGAGCTTCTGTTGCCACTCCAAACTGGGTTGCCCATATTTCCGTGGGATCGTGTTCTACCCACCCATTTTCCGGAAAAATCTGTTTGAATTCTTTTTGAGCCATACTCACGGGCAGGCCCTGTTTATTAAATAATATGCATCTGGAGCTGGTCGTTCCCTGATCAAGCGCCATAATGTATTCTGCCATCTTACATCCTCCTTTTTAATTTTAGTGGACCGCTCCGACTTAGTTTTACGTAAAGTCAGAGCTTCCCGGGAACAGAGGAAAATACTTAACTTACAGTGCATACACTACAAGCAGCTGTTTCTCTCGTTTACCAGGCTACCCCCGCAGTCCCTGCGGTTCCCATTTATAAATTCCACAATTTTCGAGTAGTAGAAGATATAGCTATGGCCCCTGCAGATAGAGATTCCATTATATCCCTTTTCTCTTTTATAAGCCCACCTGCTATGATGGGAATTTTTGTCTCTCTTTTGAGGACTCCTATTATCTTGCTTGCTATACCAGGTAAAACTTCCAGCGCATCAGGGTTGTTTTCACGTATGCTCTTTATTCCCGTTTTAAGGGAAAGCGAATCCAGCATGAATATTCTCTGTATAGTAAGCAGATTCAGCTGATTTCCGTATCTGATAGTGGAGGATTTGGTGCTTATTATCCCTGTTGGTTTTGCACAGTGCTTTATATATTTTACTCCTGCAAAATCACCTTTCAATCCGTCTATTAAATCAACGTGAATAAAAGTCATTTTATTCTTTTCCCTGATTTTAGAACATATATCTGGAATGTTCAATATGTCTCCATAGAGAACAAATACTATAGCCGCCCTGCTCAAAACAGCAAAATCCAAATCTTCTTCATTTCTAACAGCTGCTATAATAGGGTTCTCTATGAGTTCTTTTTCAAATTTAGGCATTGACAAAAACTTCCTTTTTAATTAATCTGAACAACTATCACTAAAATACTAACACAAATAGCAATGCCCCGGCTATTCCCCCTGCCACTGGTCCAAACACAGGAACCCAGGAATACGACCAGTCCGAACCGCCTTTACCTGCTATTGGAAGTATGGCGTGTGCAATTCTCGGTGATAAATCCCTGGCAGGATTCATTGCATATCCAGTGGGACCGCCAAGAGCACAGCCCAGGACAAAGATGAGTGCGCTTACAACAACGATGGAACCCATTCCATCGGCGACTTTAACGCCCCCCATTGCAGCTATAGAAAACACCAAAGTAGCTGTAGCCAAAAACTCTGTCAAAAAGTTTGCAGGATAATTTCTTATAGCCGGTGCTGTACAGAATATACCCAATTTTGCAGCTTTATCTTCCGTGACTGCCCAATGTGGTAAATATGTAAGCCATACGAAAACACCTCCGACTATTCCTCCAAGCATCTGGGCTACAATATAGCCTGGAACCTGTGCCCACGGAAACTTGCCGGCAACGGCCAGCCCTATGGTAAGTGCCGGATTAAACTGATTACTGAAATTTGAGAACAAGTACGCAGGAAGCCCTACTGCAAAACCCCATCCTGCTGCTATAACTATCCATCCTGCATTGTGCCCTTTAGTTTTATCAAGGGTACAGTTGGCGCATATACTATCTCCTAAATAGACCATCAATGCAGTTCCAACAAATTCTGCTAATACGTGTGACATGTTATTATTCCCCCTAACTTAATAATTATGTTAATTTAAATTAACATCACAATTGTAAAACAAAAACATGATAAACCGATTACAGATTAAAAACCGGATATTTATCCTGAAAAAAAGCCTGCTTAAAAGAAGTCAAGCATATTGACTTTTTTTTAAGCGGCTCTCCCTTCTCTGCCCTTTATTGATTTTCATATACACATTATAATATAATAATCACAATATTACAACACAATTATAAATTATTGCAAATCTTATTAAAATCCATCCTTTAACGTATACTTTCCACTCTGTCGTCCAAATCCATTGAAATAACGCTTTTACCCTTGCCGGCCCTGTTCTGAAGAGCCATATCTTTTAATTTCACCTTTGCACTATTTCCATTAATTGAATTTAAAATAAAAACATGATTCATCTTGTCTTCACTGTCCGCCAAAAAAGAATATACAACTTTCTGATCATCTCTAAGGCTCATTCCTATTACCCCTGAAGCCAGCCTTCCCATGGCACTTATGGAGTCCCCCCTGAATTTTATTGCCATACCACTGTTATTTACCAGAAGCACCTGAGGATTTTTAGCCCTGCTGTACTTTACATCTATCAGGAAATCTTCCCTGTTTTTAAATTTATATGCCCTATCCCATAAATTTATATCTTTAAATTCAGCAGCAGGGGTTTTTTTAACTATTCCGCCGCCGGTAAAAAAGTACATGTACCCCGAGTCAAAATTTTCTATGGAAATCAATGCAAGCACATCTTTCACATCTATCTTCCCCATAAGTTTTGTAATATGTATTCCCTCATTTCCCATATCCTGGAGCATATATGCAGGTATTGAAAACACTCTTCCATCTGCAGTAAACATGAGCACAGCAGATTTTGAATTGGTAAGTACATTTTTGCTTGACCTTCCGGTATTTGAAACTTTGATCATTCCCGATTTATTCATGTTTATATAAAATTCCCCATATTTATATTTGCCGCAGGACTTCACATCCAATACCGCATCCCCCTCCGGCAGCGTAAAGAGGCTTGTAGTGACTATATTTCTACCTCCAGGTGCCATTTCAGGCACTTTCAACTTAAAATGAAGTCCTATTTTCGTAGATATCTCTATAAGTCCTATATGAGAATTTCTGTCCAAGAGTTTCATCCGTAAAAGTTTCTCTCCCTTTTTCAATTTAAGGGCCATAATTCTGACATAATTTGTAATGAAGGATTCCAATTTGGTCCTTTTTATTCCCCCACCGGTGGTGAAAAATACAAAATCCTGTTTTGAATTCAAGTTTCCAATATTATAGACCGCAGTTATGTTCTCTTCAGATAAATCGAGGTTTTTTATTATACTGTCAAGCCGCTGACCCTTTTCCTTCCATTTAAATTCGGGAATGCCGCTTCCCTTCAAGTTATAGACATTGCCCTTGTCTGTAAAGAACATAAATGTATCTTTTGTATTGGCATTTATAAGATACCTGTTAAAATCGCCCTCCCTGTATTTTATATCTTCAATTTTTCCACTGGATCTGCTGTAGCTTTTTTCAGAAATTCTCTTTATAAAAGCTTCATTGGACATCGTCACAACTATGTTTTCATCCAGCATAATCTCTTCTTCATCTATTTTGGCCTTGCTATCCTCTGCTATAATGGCGGTTTTCCTTTTATCACCGTACTTTTCGCTTATTTTCTTCAGTTCCCTCTTTATTATTTTAAGTATTTCCCTTTCACTGCCCAATATTTTTGTAAGCCTCTTTATGGCCTTTAAAAGTTTATTGTATTCTTTTTCAAAAGATGCTATTTCAAGTCCTGTAAGCCTATACAGCATGAGTTCCAGTATAGCTTCCGCCTGTGGGGCCGTAAATTGAAATTTATTCATGAGATTGGAGGCGGCATTTTTCTTGGATTTGGAAGCCCTTATGGTTTTTATGATCTCATCCATTATACCTATGGCTTTTATAAATCCCTCTACAATATGAAACCTCGATTTTGCCGCATCCAGCTCTTTCTCCGTTCTTCTCCTTACAATTTCCTTCTGATAATCCACATAGTAGCCCAATATAGTCTTAAGTCCCATAGTCTGGGGCTTTCCATTAGCCAAAGCCACCATATTAAAGGACAGGTTGCACTGCAGATCCGTTTTTTTGAAAAGATATTTTAAAATCTTCCTTACAAGTGGAACATCCGCCGATTTTTTAAACTCTATTACTGCCCTTATACCTCTCCTGTCGGACTCATCCCTTATATCGGATATAGGTTCGAACACCTTTGCATGTCTCTTGTCCGCAGTCATCTCGGAAATAGTCTGGAGTAACTTTGCTTTGCTCCTCCTGTAGGGAAATTGGGTTATAACTATGGCCAATTTACCGTTTTTCAGCTTTTCTATAGATGTCCTGGCCCTCAATGTCACTCTTCCTTCACCTGTTTCATAGGCGGAAAGGAGGGACTTCTTACCTATTATTATTCCGCCGGTAGGCAGATCAGGACCTTTTACATAGTCCATAAGCTCTTCAGTAGTTATGTGAGGGTTATCTATATAGGCCGCTGCAGCCTCAATCACTTCTCTCAAGTTGTGTGGTGGAATATTAGTGGCAAGGCCTACGGCTATTCCAAAAGCTCCATTTACCAGCAGATTGGGATATCTTGCCGGAAGAACTTCAGGTTCTTTTTCGGAACCCGAATAATTGTCTACCATGTTTACCACATCTTTGTCTATATCCCTCATCATCTCCATGGCGATAGGAGTAAGCCTTGCCTCCGTATAACGCATAGCTGCAGCGCTGTCTCCATCCTGGCTCCCCCAATTTCCATGTCCGTCTATGAGGGGCATCCTGGTAGTAAAACCCTGGGCCAGTATAACCATGGCATCATATACGGAAGTATCACCGTGAGGATGATATTTTCCAAGTATGTCACCCACTATTCTGGCAGATTTGTAATAAGGTCTGTCGGGAAATGCCTTCAATTTATAACTCCCGTATATTATTCTCCTATGTACAGGCTTTAGACCATCCCTGACGTCTGGAAGCGCCCTGTCTTTTGCCACCTCAACCGCATAGGGAAGATAATTATCCGGCATAGCTTCTTCTATTGGAATTTTTATTATATTGTGATCTTGTGGAATTACTGTTTTAGTTGCCACGTAAAAAACCTCCTTTTTACAATTGACAATTTACAATTAATGAAGATTTTTCTACGAAAAATCAACCACAATTGTCAATTGTCCATTGTCCACTGTAAATTGCCTAAAACTGCGCATATTTGTACATATATTTTTTCCTCGGTGCCACTACGTCGCCCATAAGCAGCGATATCATCTTTTCGGCTTTTACGGCATCTTCTATGGTTATCTGCTGAAGTGTCCTGCTTTCGGGATTTAAAGTAGTCTGCCACAGCTGGTCCGGATTCATCTCTCCCAAACCCTTGTACCTTTGAACAAGTGCCCCGGATCCAATTTCCTTTTTGGCCCCCAAAAGCTGTTCATCGCTGTAAGCGTATTTTGTCACATCTTTTCCCCTAACACTTCTATAGACCTTGTAAAGCGGCGGAAGTGCTATATACAGATGTCCATTTGATATAAGCTGCCTCATATATCTGTATATGTAAGTCATCCACAACGCCCTTATATGATATCCGTCCACATCTGCATCGCTGAGTATTATGATCTTGTTGTACTTCAAATCCTCCTCCCTGTAGTTTTTAAGTATGCCAGTACCTATAGCCGTGTTGAATATCTTCAGTTCCTCACTTCCAAGTACGTTTTCCAGCTTTTGTTTTTCGGTATTCATTATCTTGCCTTTAGATGGCATTATGGTTTGGAATCGTCTGTCTCTGGCCTGCTTTGCAGAACCTCCTGCCGAATCTCCTTCTACCACTATAAATTCACATTCGGACGGATCTTTTAAAGTACACACCGCAATTTTTCCTGCAAGAGGTGCTGTTCCCTTACCCACTTTCTTCTTTTCGGCATCATTTATTTTTCTTATTTTTTCCCTTCTCAAAGCAGTATCGAGGGCATTGTTTATTATATTCGAAGCCACATCCCTGTTATCTTCTATCCATTCAGAAAGTTTTGTATAGGAAATGTCATTCATCATGGTATAGGCTTCCGTATTTCCCAGTTTGGTTTTGGTCTGGCCCTCAAATATGGGATTGTTTATCTTTATTTTAATTATGGCAGTCATTCCTTCCCGAAGATCATCCCCGTCAAATTCCCTGTCCTTTTCCTTAAGTAAATTCAGTTTTCTCGCCCCTTCTTTAAAAGCCCTGGTCATACCTGCCTTAAAACCGCTTTCATGGGTTCCCGATTCAGTTGTGGGAATATTGTTGACATAGCTTGCTATATGGTAGTTAGTCGAGTCGGTAAACTGGATGCACACTTCTCCTTCCATTGTCAAATCACCTACATGTCTTTTTCCCGCAAAAAATATTGGTTTCTTATGAAGGGGTGTCTTGCTCTCGTTCAAATATTCTATAAAATCCAGAAGACCCCTTTCAGAATGATATTCTCTCTGCATTTCATTTCCCCGGAGCCCGCACACAAGTTTTAAAGTTATACCCTTATTTTGAAAAGCCAGTTCTCTAAGTCTCTCTTCTATAACGTCCGGCTTGAACTCCACCGTGGAAAACACCCTTTCATCAGGCATGAATGTGACTTTGGTACCTGTCTCACCAGTGTCGCCCACTATCTTGAGATCAGTCACAGGGGTGCCCGGCATATTTTTTTTGAAATGCCTGTCATAGGCATATTCAAATCTCTGTGCATATATATGTCCATCCCTTTTCACTTCCACTTCCATCCATCTGGACAGTGCATTAACCACAGCTGCACCTACACCATGAAGTCCCCCCGAGGTCTTGTAAACCTTATTGTTGAACTTCCCTCCGGTATGCAGCTCCGTAAACACCATTTCCACTCCGTTTATTTTTTTTACAGGGTGAATGCCGGTAGGTATCCCCCGGCCATTATCCTCTACAGACACACTTCCATCTTCGTTTAATGTCACACAGGCCCTGTCTCCAAACCCATTGGAAATTTCATCTATAGAATTATCCAATATTTCCCATATACAGTGATGAAGACCCCTGCTCCCCGTGGAACCTATATACATACCCGGTCTAACACGAACCGGTTCCAGTTTTTCCAAAGAGGTCAGGGAAGTTACATCATAAACTTCATTTTTCTCATCCATATTTTTCATCTATACAGTTTCCTCCAAAATAATTATCTTCTATCCGTATTCCCATATAATATTCCAATAATAGCCAGCAAATTCCTTCCCATTTGCCGGCAGCAATTTCAACAGAATTTAAAAAAGCCTTCTGAAACACCGGAGAAGGTATAAGATTTAAAGTTTAAACTTCAAAATTATTATATATATATAGATGAGATTATGCAAATATATCGATAAAATTTTTAAACCGCACTAAGATTAACCCCATTTTAACCTTGTTTTAACTTTATAAGCGTATATATTATAATATAGATGAGTTAAAAATAACAAAATCAAATAGGGTGATTTTAAAATGATAACAAATACACATTTATTGATGTCCCGTGTACTATTCAAGTACTGCTCAAAAAAATTGGACACTAAATTGAATAAATTTAATTTTCTATACGGCAATATAAAACCGGATTTTACAAGTGGTAAATCCAATTACCACCATTGCATGGACGAAAGCATGGACGTAGTGTGTGATTACTGCAGCCAGCTTATCAACACCAAAATGTCAATAAAAACATACTCCCTTACTCTAGGTATCGTGTGTCATTTGATCTGTGATTATTTTTGTCTATACCATACAAAAGAATACAGAGACAAAAGCCTTTTTGAACATTTCATGTATGAAGTGCGTCTTCATTTTGCATCCATAAATATTTTTATATTCAAAAGATCTAAGATTACCATGGATACACAGAATGTCTCCGAAAAAAGCATACCTGACATCATATACCACATGCATGAAAAATACAGTATGGAAAATAAATCCTATTTCAGGGATATAGTCTATGCCGTTTCAACAGCAATGATGGTTATGGATCTAATAGTAAACAAGAAAAACTTAGGTTATAGCAGTTTTGAAAATATTAGAAAAATTTCCTGATTTTCAATTTCAGCTATATTTTTTTACATATCAAGTCTCCCATCTCTTCTGTCCCAACGATTTTTGAATTTTTTACAGCAATATCCGGAGTTCTGTAGCCCCCACTTAGGACTTCAGATACTGCATTTTTTATATTTTCTGCAATATCCGCCCTGTTGAAACTATATTTAAGCATCATTGCAGCACTCATGATCGTACCAATGGGATTTGCTTTATTACAGCCGGCAATATCCGGTGCGGAACCATGTACCGGTTCATAAAGTCCAAAAGAATCACCCCTTACACTGGCTGAAGGCAGCATTCCGAGAGATCCTGTCAGCATTGAAGCCTCATCGCTTAAAATGTCGCCAAACATGTTCTCGGTCAGGATCACGTCAAACTGGGCGGGATCTCTTATAAGCTGCATTGCGGCATTGTCAACATACATACAGCTGACTTCAACATCACTGTATTCCCTTGAAATTTTACCGACGATTTTCCTCCAGAGTTTTGAACTTTCAAGCACATTGGATTTATCCACCAAAGTGAGTTTTTTATTTCTCTTTCTCGCAATTTCAAAAGATTTTCTCGTTATTCTATCTATCTCAAAGCTGGAATAACTTATAGTATCCCACGCTTTTTGCCCCCCTTTTATATTTACCGTATTCTTTTCTCCAAAATAAGCTCCGCCCAACAATTCCCTGACTATCATTATGTCAAGCCCTTTTCCAAGAACTTCATCTTTTAAATTTGAAGCGGATTTAAGTTCAGGAAACAATATGGCAGGCCTCAAGTTTGCAAATACGCCAAGAGCTTTTCTTATACCTAAAAGTCCAGCCTCCGGTCTCAAATTACCGGGAAAATGATCCCATTTGGGTCCCCCTACTGCACCTAAAAGTACAGCTTCGCTGTTTTGGCATATCCTTATAGTTTCTTCGGGAAGCGGCGTCCCCTTTTCATCAAGTGCGCTCCCCCCAAGAAGCACATCTTCATATTCAAGATCAAATTTATATTTATGAGCAACAGTCCTCAGCACTTTTTTTCCCTGTTTTGTTATTTCACTACCTATTCCATCCCCTGGTATAACAGCTATCTTCACTTGTCCGCCCCCTCTTTTCTCAAATAATTTATAAGTCCCCGGGATTCTATGATTTCCTGCATAAAATCCGGAAAAGGAACTGCCCTGTATGTTTTTCCCCCTGTAATATTTTTTATGATTCCAGAGGTCAAATCCACCGATACTTCGTCACCTTCTTCTATTTCACGGGCCGCCTTCCTGCATTCAATTATGGGAAGGCCTATATTTATGGAATTCCTGAAAAATATTCTGGCAAAGGTCTCTGCTATTACACAGGAAATACCTGACGCTTTTATAGCTATAGGTGCATGCTCCCTGGAAGATCCACATCCGAAATTCCTGCCTGCCACCAGTACAGAACCGTTTTTGACTTTCGAGGAAAATCCCTTATCCAGATCTTCCATACAGTGAGAGGCAAGTTCCTTTTCATCGCTTGTATTTAAATATCTGGCAGGTATTATGACATCTGTATCCACATTATCTCCATATTTAATCACTTTTCCACCTATCATTTTACCACCTCCTCCGGTGAGGAAATTCTGCCAGTTACAGCTGAAGCCGCAGCCACAGCGGGGCTTGCAAGGTATACCTCGCTTTTAACATGTCCCATTCTTCCCACAAAATTTCTATTTGTAGTTGAAACGGCTCTCTCCCCTTCTGCAAGTATCCCCATGTGTCCCCCGAGGCAAGGCCCGCAGGTAGGAGTGCTCACCACAGCCCCTGATTCTATGAAAGTTTCTATAATTCCCTCCCGCAGTGCCTGGAGATATATTCTCTGTGTTGCAGGAAATATGATTGCCCTTACATTTTTATTCACTTTCCTTCCCTTTAAAACACTGGCTGCAGATCTCAAGTCGCTTATTCTCCCATTGGTACAGGATCCTATAACTACCTGATCTATTTTTATGTTTCCCACCTCGTCAATAGTCCTGGTATTTTCAGGGCTATGCGGGAATGCCACTGTAGGGCGGATATTGCTTAAATCTATATCCACTGATTTTTCATATTCAGCATCCCTGTCCGCTTCATATATACTGTACTTTCTCTTTGAATGTTTCCCGACGTAATCTATGGTCCTGTCATCCACGGGGAAAATGCCGTTTTTGGCTCCTGCTTCTATTGCCATGTTGGAGATGGTAAAGCGATCGTCCATGGAGAGTTCGCCTACACCCCTGCCTGTAAATTCCATGGACTTGTAAAGAGCTCCGTCTACACCTATCATCCCTATGATGTGTAAAATGACATCTTTTCCACTCACCCATTCAGGGAGCTTCCCGTAAAGCACAAATCTTATGGCACCGGGAACTTTGAACCATGCCTCTCCTTTGGCCATTCCCGCGGCCATGTCCGTGCTCCCAACACCTGTGGCAAAAGCACCAAGTGCTCCGTAGGTGCAGGTGTGTGAATCCGCCCCTATTATTGCGTCTCCACAAACCGCCAGACCCTTTTCGGGAATAAGAGCATGTTCAATTCCCATCTGTCCTATTTCAAAATAATTTTCAATTTTCATATTCCGTGCAAACTTTCTTACACATTTGCACTGCTGTGCTGACTTTATATCCTTGTTGGGAGTAAAATGATCCGGGACAATAGCTATCTTGCCTCTGTCAAAAACTCTGCCAACTCCAATTTTATTAAATTCATTTATAGCTACCGGCGTAGTTATGTCATTTCCAAGTACAAGATCCAATTTGGCCTTTATCAATTGCCCGGCTTTTACGGAATCCTCCCCCGCATGGCAGGCCAGTATTTTCTGCGTCATCGTCATACCCATACATATACCTCCTTTAAAGTTTTAATAGGAAACTGCCTTTTTCAAAGAAATTTCATGGTACATCTTGTTCATTGCATTTATAAAGGCTCTTGCACTGGCCTCTACTATATCGGTACTCAATCCCTTGGCTGAAAAAATCTTATTGTCCCTCTCCACCTTTACAGTAGCTTCACCCAGCGCATCCTTGCCGTATCCCACTGATTTTATAAAATAATCATTTAATTTCACTTCAATTCCAGAAGCCTTTTCAATAGCTTTAAAAGTGGCATCCACAGGCCCGTCGCCGCAGGAAGCTTCACTTACACTTTTACCTTCACGTTCCAATCTCACAGTAGACGTAGACACTGTGGTATTTCCCGTAGACACCTGGTAATATTTCAATTTGAACACTTCGGGTACTTTAAATATTTCATTTTTTGCAAGACTTTCTATATCCTCATCAGAGACAGTTTTTTTCTTGTCTGCAAGATCTTTAAATTCCTCAAAGATTTGATTTATCTTGTCCTGATTCAAATTTTTATATCCAAGTTCCTCAAGGCGTTTGACAAAAGCATGTCTTCCGGAATGTTTCCCAAGTACTATAAAACTCTTTTTTAACCCCACGGATTCAGGAGTCATAATTTCATAAGTTTCCCTGCAGTTTAAAACCCCGTGCTGGTGTATGCCGGATTCATGTGCAAAGGCATTGGCACCCACTACTGCTTTATTGTTCTGAACTTGCATTCCTGTTATATGACTTACAAGCTTGCTGGTTCTCGTCAGTTCCTCGGTTACAATTTCCGTGCTGCAACTAAAAATATCAGACCTGGTCTTAATTGCCATTACCACTTCTTCAAGGGCCGCATTCCCCGCTCTTTCACCAAGTCCGTTCATAGCGCATTCCACTTGCCTGGCGCCGTTTTCCACAGCTGCCAGCGAGTTTGCCACCGCCATGCCAAGATCGTCATGGCAATGGACACTTATAACCGCCCTGTCTATATTGGACACATTATCTTTAATTTTCCCTATGAATGTGCCGAACTGCTGGGGCATGGAATATCCGACGGTATCAGGTATATTCACTATATCGGCACCGGCATCTATTGCAGCTTCCAGGACCTGATACAGAAACTCCGGCCTCGTCCTCGTGGCATCCTCCGGTGAAAATTCTACACTTGGACACAAGCTTTTCGCATATTTGACCATATCCACCGTCCTCTTCAAAACCTCTTCCGGCTTCATTTTCAATTTATATTTCATGTGAAGATCTGAAGTGGCAATAAAAACGTGAATCCTCGGTTTTTCAGCATCCTTGATTGCATTCCAGGCGGATTCTATATCACCTTTCAAAGCTCTGGCAAGAGCTACTATATATGGCGATCTAATTTCCCTTGCCACAGCTTCAACCGCCTCAAAATCTCCATTGGAAGCTGCTGGAAATCCAGCTTCTATAACATCTACATTCAGCTTTTCAAGCTGCCTTGCAATATTGAGTTTGTCATTCATATTCAAGCTTACCCTGGGTGTCTGTTCTCCATCTCTCAATGTAGTATCAAAAATATATATTTTATTATTTTTCATAATAATTTCTCCTCTACTTTATTTTCATAATTTTCTTGGAATTATCTCAACTGGCCAATTGAAATTTTCTATAATTTTTATAATATTCCCAATATTCTCTAATTTAAAATTAGGGAATAAAAAAACAGGCTCCTCCTTGGGGCGAGAAGTCTGTTCGCGGTACCACCCAATTTTATACTCAATTAAATAACGGTTTTTAACCGGTAAAGCCTACTTGTAATTTCAGCTTCCAGCTCCAGGACGAGTTCAGCAAACTCTACTTACAGGCTTTCACCAAAAAACCTGCTCTCTTTGAAATAGAAATTATACCTACTGCTTCCCTTCACAGCTTGTCAATATCTATATAAGTTAATATAAAAAAACAGATTTCTCTATGGGGCGAGAAATCTGTTCGCGGTACCACCCAATTTTGTACTCAATCCATTAACGGCATTTGTCGGCACAGCCTACTGTTATTTCAGCCTGCAACTCAAAGGTGAGTTCAACACGCATTATTTACGGTCCTTCCACCTTCTCCCGCTCTCTCTAAAATACATGACATGTTTACTATTCCTTATCTCAGTTTTTATATCAACTTTAAATTATCATTAAGTATAATATAGATTATTTTCAATGTCAATACATATTTAAAATTTTTTTATTTATAAAGAAAATTTGCCCATCATTTCCTTCAAAGCTCTTGAGGACTGATCCAGTTCCTTTACCAGATCTTTTACACTTCCCATTTTTTGTTTTACTTCCGATGTCGAAGCAGTTACTTCTTCCGAAGAAGCCGATATTTCCTCAGTTACAGAAAGTATTGAATCCATGGATGAATTCACCACATCCTTGTTCTTATATACTTCGTTTATTTTATCCACATTTTTCTCAATTGTCTTCGGTATACCTTCTATAAATTCAACTACATTATCCAAAATCCGTTTTGTCCTGTTTATGGTGTCTACCTGCGACCTGGCAATTTTCCCGTAAGCTTCCATGTCATTTGCCGAGATATTCACAGTATCTGTAAGATCCTCTATGAGCGAATTGATCTGCTTAACGGAATCAGAAGTCTGGTTGGAAAGTTCTTTGATCTGCTCTGCAACCACGGCAAATCCTCTGCCTGCTTCTCCCGCCCTGGCTGATTCTATGGAAGCATTCAGTGAAAGCAGGTTTATCTCATTTGATATTTCTTCTATGGTGCCCACTATGCCCACTATATCACTGGACTTTTTTATCAAATGTTTTATGTTGCTATTTGTCTTCCGGGCCGCATCAATATTTTGTGAGCTCTTGTTCCCCAGTTCTGTGAGTACATCTACAATATTTGAATTCAGCTTGCCTGCATTTGAAGCTCTGCTTTTCATATCTATGCCGCTTTTTTTCACTTCGTCTATATTTTTTGATAAAATATCCATATTATCAACACTATTTTGCATATCCTTTGCCGAGTCATTTATGGCAGAGGAAACCTCTTCCACAGCCTCCTTTATCCCGTCGGAATTCTCAAAAGCAGTAGTAGTGGATGAAGTTATAAGTGCAGTCCTTTCATCTATATCGTCAGACAGTTTCTTTATATTTGCCAGCAGCCCCCGTATCTCATCTATCATATTATTAAATGTCCTGCCTATATAACCTATCTCGTCCGTGCCGGTAACATCGACTTTCACAGACATATCTCCCTTTGCCGCCATGCCCATGGAGTTCACTATCTCACTTAACGGATTTACCTTTTTCTTCATGAGTTTCATTATATACAATATGGAAATCAATATAATAGCTGCAGATATTCCGATTATCACAGCCAAAACCTTATATACGGGTCTGTAAAAATCTTCATCGTAACATCCCACATTTATGTACCAGTCCCAGGGCTGAAAATATGCCACTGCATTTACCTTGGGGCGTTCATGGAACTCCCCCGGATTTTTCCAATTAAAATGAATTATTCCTCCATTTTTAGGATTTCTGGCCTCATTAATCACAAGCTGCATTAAATTGTTGCCGTCCGAATCCTTCACCTTTGAAATATCCTCTCCTTCCTTATAAGGGTGCATCGTTTCTATACCCTTGCTGTTTATGGCATACATGTACGCCTGTACGTCCAGTTCAAGTTTTGAATTCAGCCCTCTCGTCTTTCCGCCGGATTTCTTCGGATTAAGCATCTCGCTTCTAAATACTTCCTGTGCATCAGCCCTTGTAATTTTGCCTTTCTTAACTTGATTTTCCAGACCATTCATCATGGCAAGTCCCATTTGCACTTTATTTTTTATGGCAGTCTGTCCCAATGTAGTCAATGCACTTTTTGCACTAAAAAAAGAAATAAATCCTATCAGAACTACAGAAAAAACAATCAGTAGAAAAAACTGCAAATAGGATTTTAAAAAACTCCTGCCCAATTCATTGTATTTTAATTTTTTTCTCATAAATACACCCCTCTGCATAAGTTCAAATTTTACAGTAACATATGTCTGACAATATCTATCTTTTAATAATAGATATTTTTACAGATCATATGTTATCATAAAATTTACTAAAAATCAAAGTTATGCATAAAGTGGTTTTTATGTCCATGGGGAAAACTTATCCAGGCGCGCAGCAGCGCTTATCTCCCACTTTGAGAAGCTGGGAGTATTAGCACTGGCAGCGTTCGGATAAATGTCCATATTATAACTTCACATAGATGTGAAATTGCTGAGGGGAATTATATTTATAACAGGCTCCTCATAAGGATGTACGTCTTTTATGGTTTCCACAGCTCTTTTCACAATGCCGCCTTTACAGCAAAATTCCATTTTACATTCCATTTCCCTGCTAACCTCTCCTACATTTCCCAGAAAAGGTTTTGCACCCTTTAGAGGACGCCAGCATCCCATGACTTTGGAAACAGACATACAATTGTCATAATTTCCCCCAATACTGAGAGCTCCAATGGAATTAAGCCTCTCCCGAAGTCTGTCAACATAATTTTCCGGTATAAATGTCTCTATTTTAAACACCTTATAGTTCACCAGATCCCACCTCCACATAGTTTTAATAAAACACAAGATCAGTATCTGCTTATCAACTCATACAGTACCTGGGTTCCGCAGTTTCCCTTTCCCTCTTTTTCCAACAAATCATAGAGAGATTTTGCAAGTTTTAATGCCGGTGTATTCAATTGCATACTGCGTGCTTCCTCCAGAGCTATGTTCATGTCCTTTATAAAATGCTTTACATAAAAACCCGGTTTAAAATCTCCATCTATCATCCTTGGAGTAAGGTTGCTCAAGGACCAGCTTCCTGCAGCCCCGGTCTCTATGCTCTCAAGGACCCTTTTGGGATCCAATCCGGCTTTTTCTGCATAGGCAAGCATTTCACATACTCCCATCATATTTCCCGCTATGGCTATCTGGTTGCACATCTTTGTATGCTGCCCCGAGCCGGCTTTTCCCTGCCAGACTATATTTTTCCCCATAAGTTTGAAAACAGGAAGTACCTCTTCAAATACTTTCCTGTCGCCTCCAGCCATAATAGACAGGGTTCCATCTCTTGCACCTATATCACCTCCTGAAACGGGGGCATCCAGTGAATATATACCCCTCTTTTTGGCTTCATCATATATCTTCTCTGCAAGAGAAGGTTTGGATGTAGTCATATCCACTATTATACCGCCTTTTTTCATATTCTCAATTATTCCACATTCTCCAAAATAAATTTCTTCCACATCTCCCGGATATCCTACCATGGAAATAACAAGATCCGAATTCACGGCAATATCCGCCGGGCTGTCCTTCCATTTTGCCCCTTTTGCAACCAGGCTGTCACTCTTTGATTTTGTCCTGTTATATACGAGCAAATCATAACCAGCTTTTAAAATATTAGAAGCCATGCTGTTTCCCATCACTCCTAATCCAATAAATCCTATAACTGGTTTTTCTGTCTTCACAATAATTCCCCCTCTGTGATCCTGTACTCTATATCAAAAAAGATTTGAGAAAAACTCTTTAATTGCATTTGCTATTTTCTGAAAAAATCCCTGGGTTTCGCTGCTAGACAAGCTTCCTTTAAGCTGATCCGCCACGCCTCCAAGCTGTCCCTTTATATCGTTGAAATTTAGATTCAGCCCATTTATTTTCGTCATAAGTGTAGTTATCTTATCAATATCTCCTGTACTTAAATTTAAATTATAATTATTTGTCACATTTTCAACTATTTTTCTAACTCCCTCTTCTGTGCTGGGTTTTTCTTTCACCACTTGAGTTTTTATATCATTTATAAGACCGGCAGCTTTGTCTTTTCCTATTTTGTCTCCAAGATCTCCTGTAGTCATGAGCTCGTCATTGGCAGCCTGCTTCTTGGCTTCATCGATTTTATTTCCGCTGCCGCTGTTTTCAAATCCCTTCAAAATTCCCGTGAGGGCTGCAGTGCCCGATACATTGAAAGGTGCAGAAACTTTTACATTGGCATTTTTCACACCTGCAGTTATAAGTGCATTCTTTATCATGCTGCTGCTTACCCAGTATATATTATTGGTACTCACATTCAGTCCACCGCTCGATGTCGGCTCTACATAAGAACTGGATATGGACTTCGTACCTATCTGCTGGCTGGTTGCGATATTTCCCAGATATTTTCTCTCTTCATCTATATTCACTTCTATTACATTTGCATCCTGTCTGGTAACTCCAAAATATTTAAGCATATCCTCTTTCTGGTCATTTGTAAGATCTCCCCCCAGAGTTACAACTTTATAGGCATCCGCATAAACCCTGGAGCTTCCAAAAGATGCAGATAATGCTAGAACCATAATTGCAATGATAAACTTGCTAAAAATCGTTTTAAACTTCATAATTCAAAACTCCTTTTCCAAATGGAATATATTTAAAATACATATCACTATATTATAATATACTATATTTATTAACAAAATAAGTATAAAATTATAAATAAAATATAAAACTTGTGGAAAAAGAATTTAATAGACTGCTTTCCCACACATTGAGTAAAAATCTGCCGCACAATGAGCTGTGCGGCAGTAAACTTCGCTAAAACCGGGAACAAGAAGAAAGCATTTCTACAGCTTTAGCAATGCCTATATTTTTTTCAATCAACTTCATAAAATCATGTTTTGACTTGTCATAGTTTTTAAAGATTCTCAATGCATATTCCCGATTATTATAAACTTTCCAGTACCCACAGCATATACATTCTTTCCTGTCCTTACATATAAAATCCTTGACGTCCTGAAGAGGTATACCAAGAAAAATACCCATCTCATGGGGACAGAAATTATAATAATATCTATCTTTAAGCAATCCCAAACTATCTTTTAGAGACATATCCCTGGAATAACCAAATTTATTCAAAAAGTCAGAATTGGCTTTACTGGATAAAACTCTGGACAGAAATATCTCGTTGTAAAATAAAAGTATTGATGAACTATCTGTCCTGAAAATCTCAAATACTTCTAAATTTATGTTTTTTATATATTCCTTTCCATATTTGCACCAAAGATCATACATGTTCTTGTATTTATTGGACACATTGATCAAAGTTGCCGGTTTGTATCCGGAAAGAGTGGGAGATATACTGTAAGTTATAAGTGTCATCATATATTTTTTATCGTCTTTTTCATAGATAAATGTCCTGAAACCATTATCCTTCATCCATTATTTGCCTTCCAAAATTTCTGCAGTCCTCTTCTGTCTCTCCTTCCGGTGCCTCCTGGACAATCAGCCCCTCATTAAGTACATTTGCACCGTAATCTTCCATTCTCTTGACCCAATTTCTCATCCATTCTCCATCTCCCCAGCCGTAAGAACCAAACAATCCCACTTTTTTCCCGGATACACAGGAAGATATGGATTCAACAAAAGGATCCATTTCTTCTTCTTCAATCACCTCAGTTCCCATGGCGGGGGATCCAAATAAAACTATATCTGCATCTTCAACATCTTTTTCAGAAGCCTCAGCAACATTCAATACGCTGACATCGGCCCCTTTTCCCCCGGCACCTTCCGCTATCAGATTGGCCATGGCCTTCGTGTTGCCCGTTCCGCTCCAATAAATAATATTCACCTTACTCATTTTGGTCACCTCATATCTAAATAATAATGATAATCATTTTCATTTATATCATATTATTATTTTCTCAACTTGTCAATAAGTTAATATAAAATAAGGGCCATCAAAAAAATGGCTCTTATTTTGAAATAATATTGCCAAAACTATAATCATTACTATTGCATCTAGGATATTTTGAAGTATCCCATATATGGCTTCGTGCCATTTTACTATCTGTTACATTGAAATAGGAATGAGAAATTATATGGGAACCGTCACCCATAATTGGATCGTCCCAGGTAGAATCAAGATGATAATACTCACCCTGGATCTTTACTATATTCCAGGCATGATCCACCCATCCGGATCCTCCATTCGCCTTTCCAGTCACCATTCTGCATTCTATACCCGCTGCCGTAAGAAGCCTGTCCATTGCATCTGCATATCCTTCGCAGACACCAACTCCCTTTATCAAAACGCCATAAGACGTATAGGAATCGTTGGGAACATCTGTACTGTTATCATAATTTGCATTCCTGACCACATAATCATGAAGGGCAAGCTCCTTTTGATAATCCTTCATACTTGGATTTGTAACATTTTTCACTATCTCATCGACTTTGTTCTGGATTTCATTATCCTTTTCTATGAGGTTCTGCTTGGTATCGCTGTAGTTAAAATTAATAATCATCTTCACGGGGCCGCTGCCCTGAAGATTTGCCTCTGCACTTAAATACCAATCGCGCAGGTTGGGATTGTCATAGAGCACATCATTTATTACATTTAAATCATAAGTGTCTCTATTGTAATTTTCTATGTTCAGGACCAGTTTGCTCTTATAATTTGCCAGAGCATTTTTCAGTGCGCTATAATATTGATCATAATTCTCAATAGGAATTTCATCTTGAGAAGAATCCCCATCTATCGTAAAATTATATTTTACACCTTGTTTTAACTGCTTCCCGGAAGTGGATTTTAAAGCATCATCTACCACAAGTACATAATTTTTACCAGTAACATATGAATTCTCGGGAGAAACCTTTACCGAATTAGAACCTGAATTCTCAATTTTAATCTCAACAGGCTGATTATTATCCAGTTCATATACCTTGATAGAACCCTTAATTGAATTTACATCTACATTTTTATTAAAGGTTACAGTCCATGTCTTGTTTTCATTCACATTGGCTATGGATCCGTTGTTCCAAACCTTATAATTTTCCGCCGCATAGCAATTGTTTCCCACAGACAACAGCAAAAGTACTATCAGAGTCAGCAAACTTTTATATAATTTTTTTACCATAGTATCTCTTTAAACACCCCCGGTCCCATCAAGTATCAACAATTTAAGTATATATAGCTTCCTTAAATTATTCAAATGGCAAATTTTCTATTTATGGGCCTTTTTAACGGAGTTCCAATATTTTTCGATACTTTTTTCATATTTATTGCACTGAGCAGTATAATATTTCCTCCCTCTTAACTCTTTGGGCATATATTCCTGATTCACATAATTGTTGTGATAGTCGTGAGGATATTTATAACCTTTTACACCAAGTTTGCTTGATCCGGCATAATGGGCATCTTTCAAGTGATCCGGCACATCGCCCACGCTCCTGTGTTTAAGATCATCAATGGCGGCATCTACAGCCAGATATGCGCTATTCGACTTAGGCAAAGTGGCCAGATATATTACAATTTCAGAAAGTATTATCCTGGCTTCAGGAAATCCAACTTTTAAAGCAAGTTCCAAACCCGAATTGACTACTGAAAGGGCATTGGGATATGCCAATCCAACATCTTCCGCAGTAATTACCGATAATCTGCGGGCTACGGCCAGCATATTGCCGCTGTTTATCAGTCTGGCCAGATAATGAACAGATGCATCCGGGTCGCTTCCCCTGATACTCTTCTGCAGGGCACTTAAAACATTGTAAAATTCATCACCGCTGGAATCCGCACGCATATGTGACTGCTTCAGGCTTTCAACATATTCTACAGATATAACCTTTTTTTCTTCAAGCTGGGAATTAACTGCCAGCTCCAGTATGTTATAGGCCTTCCTGTAATCTCCCTGAGAAATTTCCGCTATATATTTTAAAGCATTACCGGGGCATTCAATATTCATATTATTTTCAGCCAATCTATTCAGCGATCTTTTAAGTCCGGTTACTATCTCATCTACGGACAGCGGCAAAAACTTAAATATGTCACACCTGCTCAAAACAGCCTTGTGTATGGCAAAATACGGATTTTCAGTAGTACTTGCTATCAAAGTTATTTTTCCATTTTCAATAAATTCCAGCAGAGACTGCTGCTGCCTCTTGTTGAAATACTGCAGCTCATCTATGTATATGACAATTCCCTTATAATTAAGCAAAGTACCCAAGCTTGAAATAATATTTTGTATTTCCTTTAAAGATGCCGTTGTGGCATTGAGCTTGTAAAATTTTTTGTCCATATAATTTGCCATAATATTGGCCAGCGTCGTTTTACCGGTCCCCGGAGGACCATAGAGTATGCAATTTGGTATCATTTTCTTAATTATCAGGTTATACAGCGGTTTGCCTTTACCCAATATCTGACTTTGCCCAATAAAATCATCCAGTGAATCCGGTCTCATCAATTCTGCTAATGGTTTCATAATCTCACCCCTCAAAATATCAAGCATATAATGTTTTAATTATATACTTATAAAACCAGAATTCAACAGCAGGTTCAAATGGGGTTTGACAGCAATTTTCACAAAAGTTATACTAAATTTAGAATATTCGGCAACATGGGAAGGGGATTATTATGAAAAACACTGTATTTTTAAATTCAAAAAAAATAAACTTCGACGGTAAAATCAATCTTTCAAAACTAAATAAATTTACCAAGGTCAAATTGTATGACAGCAGCGACAAATATGAAATTCTGGAGAGGGTTAAAGAACAAAATATTGTAGTGACCAAAGAACTTCCTTTAAGCAGAGATCTAATAGATAAATTTCCATCTTCTGTAGAGCTCATATGTGAAGCCGGCACAGGCTACAACAATATAGACATAAAAGCTGCCCGCAAAAAGAATATCCTTGTTTGCAACGTACCAGGTTATAGTACAGATGCAGTAGCACAGCTTGCCATAACTTTCATGTTGAATTTATGCTCATCTCTAATACTGCAGCAGACAATGCTCAGAAAGGGTGATTTCAGCAATTTCACCGATGATCTTCATGTACCTCATGCAGAGATAAAAGGTAAAACCCTTGGTATAATTGGAGCTGGTGCCATAGGTCAGCGTGTTATAAAAACAGCCTTGGCTCTGGGTATGAAGATTCTAGTCTACAATAGAAGTATCAAACCAATTTCCAACGTAAAATTTGTATCATTAGACGAGCTTCTGTCAAAGAGCGACTTCGTATCGATTCACTGTCCTCTTACAAAAGACACAAAACACCTTATCAACAGAGATAAATTCAATCTCATGAAATCAACTTCATTCATTATAAACACCGCAAGGGGAGCCATAATAGATGAAAAAGATCTGATAGAGGCACTGCAAAACGGGACAATCGCAGGGGCCGCCCTTGACGTCCAGGAAAAAGAACCTTTTGATATAGACAATCCTCTTTTTTCCATGAAAAACGTTATACTGACTCCACATATAGGCTGTAAATGCATCGAGGCAAGGCAGAGATTGGCGGATCTCCTTGGTAATAACATTGAAGCCTTTATAAACAAGAGTCCCATAAATCTAGTGAACAGCTAAGTCTGTCCACTAGATTTATTTTAAGTTGATCTTTGAAGCGTCCAGTTCTATAATTTACAATATATGTTTCTATAGGCGGTGTTCTTTATGATGACAGAAATTGCATTACTGTGTGTCGCGGCATTTTTTGCTGCATTTGTGGACTCCATAGCAGGAGGCGGAGGACTTATAAGCCTTCCGGCCTTTATGATAACAGGTATTTCTCCCCACATGGCACTGGGTACAAATAAATTCTCGTCAACCTGCGCTTCTTTTACCAGTTCAATAAAGTTTGCACAGTCCGGCAAGGTGGATTTCAAAATATTAAAGTTTCTACTCCCGTTTACTTTGGTTGGAGCTGTGATGGGTACGCATACTATGTTAAAGATCAATGCAGGATACCTAAACAGCATAGTCATGGTACTCCTTCTCTTTGTAAGCATATACAGTGTATTTTCCAAAAATGTAGGCATGGAGGACAAATTTAAAGTATTGAAGAAAAAATCCATCTTTCTCGGTATTTTACTGGCATTTTCACTGGGATTTTACGATGGTTTTTTCGGTCCTGGTACAGGTTCCTTTTTAATATTCGGACTCATATATATTTTCAATTTTGACTTTGTCCGCTCCGGCGGAAATTCAAAGGTATTGAATTTTACCAGCAACATAACATCCCTGTCAGTATTTTTAATCAACGGACAAATTGATTACAGGCTCGGAATACCTGCGGCCATTTCCATGATCATAGGCTCAAGACTAGGAGCCAGTACAGCCATTTTAAAAGGTTCAAAACTCATAAAACCGATATTCATAACAATATCTCTGTGTCTTTCCGTAAAAATATTTTACGGTATTGTAAAATAAACTGCTGCACAAATTCAATTGTGCAGCAGACCTGTTTTTTCATAAAATATTGTTTACAGGTATATTATATTCCTAAATCATATATTTTCCAATATTGACACCAGTCGAAGTTATAAATTAATATTATTGTATAACAGTTGAAAATACAAAATAATTATATAAGGTGGTAAAAAATGGATTCATTAAAAAGAAAAATTGTAAAAGATGGAATTGTAGTTGATAAAAATATATTAAAAGTAGATTCCTTTTTAAATCATCAGGTTGATTTAAACTTGATGTACGAAATAGGCACTTATTTTAAAAATTATTTTGAGGAATATAAACCCACAAAAATATTTACGATTGAAAGTTCCGGAATTGCACCGGCATCTATGACGGCACTTCAAATGAAGCTCCCGATGGTAATATTAAAAAAGAAAACTTCAAAAATTTTAAATGACAACATATATCAGACTGTAATACACTCTTTTACCAAATCTGTGGATTACAACCTAACTTTATCTAAAAAATACATCAGCACCGAGGACAGAATTTTAATCATAGATGATTTCTTGGCAAAGGGAGAGGCCGCATCAGGAGCTATACGCCTGGTTGAATCCGCCGGGGCCAAAGTTTCGGGTATAGGCATAGTTATTGAGAAATCCTTTCAACCCGGAAGAAAGCTGCTGGAATCAAAAGGGTATAAGATCTATTCCCTGGCCAGAATCAGAAGCTTAGAACATGGACAGATAAAATTCTGTTAAATCAAAAATACAAAAGGGATGGTGAATTTTCACTTACCGTTTTCCGGAACCATTTGAGCACAATACATGTCATAATATATTCCCCTTTTATCCATCAGATCCTCATGGTTCCCAAATTCAACTATCCTGCCATTATCTATTACCATTATAATATCTGAATACTTTGTAGTACTGAGCCTGTGGGCAATAATAAAACTGGTCCTGTTTTCCATAAGTTTGAACATGGCTTTCTGGATTTTAATTTCAGTCCTTGTATCTATATTGCTGGTAGCCTCATCCAAGATGAGTATGGAAGGATTGGAAAGTACAGTTCTTGCTATGGATATTATCTGCCTTTCACCCTGGCTCAGATTTCCTCCTCCCTCTTGAATCACGGTATCATATCCCATGGGGAGCTTTTCAATAAACTGATCTGCCCCTACCGATTTTGCAATTTCCCTAACTTTAAAATAATCGGCGTCAAGATTGCCATACTTAATATTTTCAAATATGGTACCCGTAAAAAGATAGGTATCCTGAAGAACTATTCCAAAGCATTTTCTAAGACTGTCCCTGGTATAATTTCTTATGTCCACGCCATCTATGAAAATCTCACCGCTGGATACGTCATAAAACCTGTTGAGCAAGTTCACGATAGTAGTTTTACCTGCCCCGGTAGGTCCAACCAATGCGACACTTGTACCTGGTCTTATCTCAAAATTTACGTTTTTCAATACTTCCACATCTTTTCTGTATCCGAAGCACACATTTTTAAAAACAATATGCCCTCTGGCACTTTCAAGTACCTTAGCACCGGGTACATCCTCCGACTCCTCCGTCTCGTCCAGTATTTCAAATACCCTTTCAGCACCTGCAACCGCCGACTGGAGTGTATTGAATATACTGGCTATACTGTTTAAAGGACGTGTGAACTGCCTTGAATAGTTTAAAAAACTGGCTATGGTCCCAACAGTTATGATATCCTTCACGGCCAGAACTCCACCGACTCCAGCTACTGCAGCAAATCCTATATTGTTTATAACGTTCATAAGAGGCATTAAAAATCCGGATAAGATCTGAGCTTTAAGTCCTATTTTGCACAATTTTCGGTTCATCACATTAAATTCATCTATAATCTTCCCTTCATGGTTAAAAGCCTTTACCACCTGAAGTCCGGATATGGATTCCTCTATATGTCCATTTAATATTCCAAGTTCCGTCTGCTGATCTTTAAACAATTTGTTCGTACTCCCCGCTATACTTCTGGTAAGTAAAAACACCATTGGAACTACAATGAGGGTTACGAGTGTCAAAAGAGGGCTTAAAACAAGCATCATTATAAAGGATCCAAGCACTGTCACAGCTGATGACATAAGGTGTGTAGTTGACTGGGATATGGTAGAACTAACATTTTCTATATCGTTGGTAAGCCTGCTCATTATTTCCCCGTGGGTATTTTTATCAAAAAAAGATATGGGGAGTTTCTGCAGTTTGTTGAACAAATTTTCTCTAAGCCTTACTATTATTCTCTGGGCTGTGCCGGCCATAAGCCAGCTTTGAAAAAAAGTCAGTATCCCATCTACTATATACGTAAGTAAAAGCAGGATAACCATTATGGACAGCAGGCTAAAATCGGCCCTTACTTTCAATCCGGATATGGCATCAATTGATTTTCCTATTAGATAAGGTCCTAAAAAAGATACCACAGAATCCAATATTATAAATACAAAAATTATGATTAAAAGTCTTCTTTCACTGCCAAAATATTTCCACAGCCTAAATAAAGTTTTTTTGAAATTTTTGGGTTTTTCAACCGGTCTGATGCTGCCCCTTCCCTTCACACCTCTCCTGCCGCCTATGGGGACCCTGACATTGCCATTCATCATGATTTCCCCCTTCTTCCAACCTGGGATAAGAATATATCCCTATATACCTGACAATCTTTCATAAGTTCTCTGTGTTTTCCCATGCCTGCCAATTTGCCATTCTCCATAACAATTATCCTGTCTGCAGACATGACGGAAGCTATTTTCTGTGCAATTACTATACAGGTGAGGTGATCCGAATACTTTCCCAATTTTTTTCTGATCCTTGATTCTGTAGAGGCATCTACCGCACTGGTACAATCGTCAAGAATCAGTAATTCGGGCTTTTTTACAAGTGCCCTGGCTATAGAAATTCTCTGTTTCTGACCTCCCGAAAGATTTACCCCTCCCTGGCCAAGCTTGGTATCGTATTTTTCCGGAAACTCTGAAATAAATCCATCTGCCTCCGCAGCCCAGGCGGCTTCTTCAATTTCTTCAAGAGAGGCATTTTCATCTCCCCACTTTATATTTTCAAGTATACTTCCCGTAAACAGCAATGTTTTCTGGGGCACAAGAGCTATTTTATCCCTCAATGCCTTTTTATCCATGTATCTTATATCCAGACCATCAATCCTAATAGTTCCGCAGGTGGGGTCGTAAAACCTCGGAATCAAACTTACCAGAGTGCTTTTGCCCGAACCCGTCGACCCTATTATCCCAAGTGTCTCCCCCGGAGTACATGTAAAGCTGACATTTTGAACAACCCGGTGATTATCGTCATAGGCAAAACTCACATTTTCAAATCTTATCTCTCCTATTTTATCGAGGCCCAATCCAGATCCGCCGGGGCTGGAACTGTTTTCCTCTTCAAACACCTCAGAGATCCTGCTGGCAGAAGCCTTGGATTTTACAAATGTGTTAAAAACCGAAGATATGATCATAATTGAGTACAGTATCTGTGTCATATAGTTTGTAAATGCAATTATCTGCCCAACTTTCATAGTACCCCTGCTTACATATATTCCCCCAATCCAGAGCACGGATACTATTCCCGCATTTATGGCAAAATTTATGCCCGGGGAAAATATGGACATAACCTGCATTGCCCTGGTGGATAAATTGCCAAGTTCTTCATTGAAACCTTCAAACCTTTTATTTTCATAATCCGAGCGGTTAAATGCCTTTACTACCCTCACCCCTGACAGGTATTCCCTCATTACGGAATTCACCTTATCCAAGGCCTGCTGCACTCTCATAAAATATGGATACCCTATATGCATGTTTAAAAATATAAGTACCCCCACAACCGATATTGCAATAAAAATTATCACTGAAAGACGGAGGTTCAGCCTGGATGCCATAATTATACTTCCTACACACAAAATAGGTGCCTTTACGGCTATCCTCATAAGGCTGTTTACAAAGTTCTGAATCTGAGTTACATCATTGGTAAGCCGTGTTATAAGCGAGCTCCTTTCAAATTTATCAATACTTTTGAAAGAAAAACTCTGTACCTTTCTAAATAAATCCTCCCTGAGATCTGCGCTGAAATTCTGTGATACAGTTCCCGACAATATGTTTCTCCCGGAAGCCCCAATGGCACCAACAGCAGTAATGCCGAGCATTACAAGCCCCTTCTTAACTATATAATTTATATCTCTGTACGCTACACCTACATCCACTATGCTGGACATTATAGTGGGCTGCATAAGATCGCACAGTGCCTCCACCGTAAGACATATTATTGCAAGGGAAAACCCCTTCCAGTATCTATCTACATATTTTCTCATGAATTTCAAGCAAACACACCCCTATGAATCACAAAATTATGTTATTATAATATTACTATATCATATAACACTGGTATAATAACTATATAAAGCCTAATTTACAGGAGTGATATATTTGAATAAATATTTAAATAAAATTCTCTATTATTTCAGGGACAGCTATGGAATTGATAAACTTTCAACCCATCTTTACATAGCTGGATTCATATTTTCCCTATTTAGGTACAGTGCCACTTTTGGCTTTGTCTGCATAATATATTCTACATGGAGGTGTCTTTCAAGAAACAAGTACAGGAGGTACAAAGAACTTCAGGCTTATGAAAATTTTATATCACCTCTTGTCAGGCGGGTTAAAACACACAAAAACTTATTTGACAACAGCAGGTACTATAAAATATTCAGATGCCCAAATTGTTCTCAAAAAATGAGGGTCCCGCGGCATAAGGGAAAAATAACTATAACCTGTAGAAAATGCGGAACCACTTTTAAGAGAAGATCATAGACATACAAGCCAAATATAATATAAAAGTAGGTGCTGTAATTGGGAGAAAGAAAAATATTTGTTTCAATTTTAAAATTCATAGTTTTTATATTCTGGTTGGTATTTCAATTTATAGCAATAGTACTCATATACAACATATTTAACATATTTTTTATATACTATTTTATATTTTTTGAAATTCTCAGCGCTATTTCCGTAATACACCTGAACTATAAGGATAAAAATACATCCTATAAAATATGCTGGATTACTTTGATACTCCTGATCCCGGTAGTGGGAGTCATTATCTATATCCTATCCAGAATTGGAATCAAACGCAATTTCAACAAAATGAACAAAATGGAACTGGATGAAAAAATATTTCCCAAAGAAGATCAAGCCATGCTCTCGCTTCTAAAGGAGAAAAATAAAACTCGATACAATCAAACAAGGTTGATTAAAAATACAAGTGGCTATGGGGCCTATTTCAATACAAAAATAATCTATTTCCCATCGGGGGAAAGTATGTATAAAAAATTGCTGGAAGAATTGAAAAAAGCCGATAAATTCATATTTCTCGAGTATTTTATAATTTCCAGAGGAGAGGTATGGGACAATATATTTGAAATATTAAAAGAAAAGGCACGAAACGGGGTAGAGGTCAGAATCCTGGTTGATTACATAGGATCAATGTTTGTCCTTCCAAGGGATTTTGAAAAATCCCTGAGGAAAAACAACATAAAATACAAAATATTCAACCCTATAAAAATAATACTGAATGTCATGCTCAACTACAGGGATCACAGAAAAATGGCGATAATTGACGGTAAAATCGCATTTACTGGAGGAATGAATATAGGAGACGAATATATAAACTCCTACAGCAAATACGGCTACTGGAAAGACATGGGAGTGTGTCTGAAGGGAGATGCCGTTTACAGCTTTACATCCATGTTTTTGAGAATGTGGCAGTCAATAACAAAAAAAAGAGAGGATTTTGAAAAATACAAGTTTGAAAATAAGCTAAATGAATATACAGGTGTCATACTGCCTTACAACAGCAACCCGGAGGAAAACAACGATGTGGCACAAAACGTGTATTTGAGCATTATAGACAGTGCCAAAAATTATGTCTACATCACAACCCCATACTTGATAATAGGATATGAAATGATACTTGCACTGACTCTGGCTGCAAAACGTGGAGTGGACGTGAGAATAATAACACCTTCCATACCCGATAAAAAGACCATACAGGTCCTTACAAGATCTCATTATGACAAGCTTCTCGATTCAGGCGTGAAAATATATGAATACACCCCTGGATTCATACATGGCAAGACTTTCGTTTCCGACGGCGAGTGTGCGGTGGTAGGAACCATAAACATGGACTACAGGAGTCTGTACCTGCATTTTGAATGTGCCGTATACATGTATGACGTTCCCATAATAAATGACATTTACAGCGACTTTGTAAACACCATGAAACAGTGCAGGAAAATAGAAAAAAGTACCTGGGAGAAAAGATGTTTCTTCAAAAAAGTTCTGGAATCCGTACTCAGGATGTTTGCTCCGCTTGCATGAGAAATTATGTTCACAGAAACCGCAGATATCCTATGACATGTGTTTCCGGGACATCTTGCAGTATGTCCCTTACAGCTTTCCCGTCTACTGCTGCAATCACCGAAGTTTCCGGACCGCCTGACTTTTGGACATCCACACCGCAATCATCATTTATATGGCATCTCAAATTGTTGTACAAAGCAAGTTGTCCAGCTTCATAGGCTATGCCCCTGGATCCTACCGGAACTATTTCATATACGGAGGGATTCTTCAACAGTCCATATAATGTTTTATAATCGATTATTTCACTATCTCCTTCTAAATCTATCTCCTTTCCAACTTTGGGCACACCTGCACTTATTATAACCGCTTCCCCCCTTACACTGTTTACCTTCAGATCTTTCTGATCCGCCAAACCCACAGCAGTCATTCCAACAGCTGTAGAAACAGTTGCAAAATTTTCCTCTGTGCTCCCCGTAAGGATCACATCTTCAATTCCCGCAGCTTTAAGCTCTTTTTTTATTCCCGCAATTATTTCTTTCCCGGTATTATCCATTTCATTGCAGATATTATCTGTAAGTGCAACTACTTTTGCACCTGCACAGATCAACTCCAGCAAAACAACCCGTGCAGAGAAACCCCCTACATAAACGGGAGGTACTTTATAAGCGTCCCACTTTTTACTTCCAACGCCCCCGCAGCTGTCGCAGGCCACTACCATAGTCCTGGTTTCATCCAGCCTTATCAAACTCAAATCCCTTATTTTTTTTATTTCCATTGTTTTACACTCCCCGGTAAAAATTTATATACCAGATATGCCACCAGAATGTTAAGTGCAGCTGCCAGAACCAGAAGCGGCAGCATGGCCAGTACAGCCTTACCTATTATGGGTACTAGCATAAATACCGACACAGGTCCGTTTATCAAAACACCTGCTGCAGAAGATATAATTATTGCCAGCAATCTATTTGACTTTATAAAAAATTTATATGTAATTCCAAATAAAAACATAGTAAGTGCCATATCCACCATAATAATCATATGTACCGGCAAGCTGAGTGGAAACCCACTGATGGCCGCCGACAGCAGATGACCAAATGCACCTATTACCGCCCCGTAAAAAGGACCCATAATCAATGTTCCCAAAAATCCTGCCGTGGAATCGAAAGCTATACTTCCCGCAATCTTTATATTGGCACCTATAAAACTCAGTGCTATAAAAAATGCCAGAATAATTATTTTTTTGATTTTCAAAAATCATCACCTCTTTTTATTATTATAAATTAAATTTAGCAAAAATGCACTGATTCAGCTGACTAATCAGTGCATAATTCATTAATTTAAATCGAAATATTCTGATATACTTTCAAAACATTTATCCACCATAAATTCTATATCCTCCTTTTTTATAACATAAGGGGGCATAAAATACAGTATATCCCCTATCGGTCTCAACAGAAGCCCTTTTTTCAAGGCCATTTTATATATTCCATAGCCTACCCTGTCCTTCCAGTCAAAACACTCCTTGGTTTTTCTATCCTTAACCAGCTCTACAGCCGTTATCATTCCCTGCTGTCGGACATCCCCTACAAAATCCATTCCTCTGGCCTTTTTAACCGTCAATTCTCCAATCATCCTGGATTTTTCAATATTTTTTTCAATTATATTTTCATTCTTGAATATATTGAGGCTTTCACAGGCCGCAGCACAGGCCATTGCATTGCCCGTATAGGTATGGCTGTGTATGAAAGTCTTCAATTTTACATAGTCGTCATAAAAAGCATTATATATTTTATCTGTAGTCACAGCCACAGACATGGGCATGTACCCCGCACTGATACCCTTTGACAAACACATTATATCCGGGCTTATATCCGCATGGTTGCATGCAAACATCTTTCCCGTCCTGCCAAAACCAACTGCTATCTCATCGGCAATCAAAATGATGTCATAGTAGTCACAGGCCTTTCTAAGTTTCTTAAGGTAGACGGGAGAATACATTCTCATTCCCGCAGCTCCCTGTACCATAGGCTCTATGATTACGGCACAGAGTTCATCGTGATGGCGTTCAAGTGATTTTTCCATATGTTCAAAACACTGGGCACCGCAGGTATGTCTGTCTTTTCCATATTCGCATCTATAACAGTCAGGTCCCTTTACTTTAATAGTATCTATCAGAAGAGGCTTGTATATTTTACTGTACAAATCCAGATCCCCCACGGAAAGGGCGCCTATTGTCTCTCCATGATAAGCCCCGGTTATCGCGGCAAACCTGATCTTTTTGTTTTTCCCGATTTGCTGGTAATATTGAAAGCTCATCTTCAAGGCTATTTCCACTGCCGAAGATCCATTATCCGAAAAAAATACTTTGGACAATCCATCTGGTGTAATTTCAACAAGTTTTTCTGCCAATTTGACAGCAGGCGTATTTGAGAAATGTGCAAAAATCACATGTTCAATCTGATCCAGCTGTTTCTCAATGGCCCTGTTGATCCTGGGGTTGCTGTGTCCAAATATATTTGTCCACCAAGAACTTATACAGTCCAAATAGGAGTTACCGTGTATATCATATAAATAACATCCCTTACCTCTTTTTATTATGATTGGAGGCAGCTCTTCACAATCCTTCATCTGAGTACAGGGATGCCATATGTACTTCAAATCTTTTTTCTCAAGTTCGTCCATATAATTCACCACCATATAAAATTTATATTTCCTTCATGCATTCTATTATTTTTTTTGGTTCAAATACCTTTTCAGATTCTTTCTTAACATCTTCCATAAAACTGTCCGATTTTTTATCCACAAAAGGCATAACCCCAAGTACAGGGATACCGGTCATTTTTTTGATCATTTTTATATTGTCGTCACAGAGCATGCTGTCTCTATATCCGTTAACTACAATCCCACTTATGGAAATATCTCTATTTCTAAGATAATCAACGGTTAAAAGAGTGTGATTTATAGTTCCAAGTCCTGCCCTGGCAACTAAAATAACATCCATGCCCATATCACTTATTAGGTTGTCCAAAGTATATACCCGATTATTTACATCTGCAATTGGGCATGTCACGCCTCCGCTTCCTTCACAAATTATATAATCATACTTTTTACTTAAATTACTGAATTTATCCCTAACAACCTCTATGTCGACTGGATTGTTTTCAATTTGGGAAGCCAAATAGGGAGAAACTGCCGTTTTATAAATATAAGGCGTCAGATCTTCGTATTCTTCCTCAATACCGGCAATTGAAGAGACAAAATCCGTATCTCCAGGAATAACTTTCCCGTCTATGGATTCAGCTCCACTCAATGCGGCCTTAAAATAAACCGCACTGCAGCCATTTTTACGTAAAATGTAGATCAGTGCTCCCGTAACCAGTGTCTTTCCAATTTCCGTATCAGTCCCCACTACATAAACAGCTTTTGTCATTTTAATAACCTCCTTTTCTACGAACTCAATATTCAACTGCGAACTGCCTTCAAAACTTTCAGCTTCAAAGATAAAAATGCAACGGATACACTTATAAGCAAATCACCTCCCACACAGATGATAAAGCCGTAAAATACAGCCCATCCCATGGTTTTCCTGTCCCCCAGATATAAATTGTAAATCAAATACAGATGCAGTACGCCAAATAGATAAACAAAGAACAGACCACTTAAAACACACAGAAGAGATTTTACAAAACTGTTTTTTTGAATTTTGGAATATAATTTACCGATTACATAAGAAGCCACTATGAAGCCTATAAGATAGCCAAATGTAGGCTTAAATATGTAAGATAGACCCCCTCCTTCCGTGAAAATAGGGATTCCTATAAGCCCCATACTCACATACAGTATTTGAGAAAGCGCCCCCAGCCTGGCACCCAGAACAATTCCACTCAGTGCACAAAACAGCCACTGCAGTGTGAAAGGCACAAAAGGTATTGGTATTCTTATAAAAGCACCTATAGCAGTAAGTGCTGCAAATATTGATATCAAAACCATGTCCCTTGTTTTCATAGAACCACCTGCCTTTATTCATTTGTCAACCATATTTCAAGATATGGTTGACAATTTAGTATAATAGTATTATCAATCATATTTGTCAATACAAAAAATATCTTGAATTTACACATGTATATTGTTATAATTAATTTGTTAACCTTTATATAAAATTGGGTTTACAATAAACTGTAGAAGGAGATATTTTTATGGATGAATTATGGGACAAAATATTGGACATAGGACAGAGGATTTTAAATGGGGGAAACATAACAAGAAAAGAAGCAGAAGATTTGGGGAAATGCAGTGAAAGTGACGTATTTCTGCTGTGCAGCTTTGCCAACAAGATAAGGGAAAAGTTCAACGGAAGCAAGGTGGACCTGTGCTCGGTTATAAATGCAAAATCAGGCGGCTGCCCTGAAGACTGTGCATTTTGTTCTCAATCCGCCCACCACCACACCAATGTAAAATGTTATCCACTTATAGACGAGGATAAAATAGTGGAAACAGCAATAAAACGTGAAAAAGCAGGTGCAAAGCACTGTGATATCTGCACAAGCGGTTTAGGTTATACCGGAAATGAAAAAAATTTTAAAATAATATTGAATGCTTTTAGAAGAATGAAGGCAAATACAAATTTGAAATTATGCGCCTGTCTCGGAACCCTCACCATGGATGCGGCACAACAGCTGGCAGATGCAGGTGTTGAACGTTATAACCACAACCTGGAAACAGCAAGAAGTTTTTATCCCAATATAGTTTCAACTCACGGATATGACGAAAGAATTGATACAATACGATATGCGAAAAAGGCCGGCATGGAAGTATGTTCAGGCATGATCATGGGCATGGGGGAGACCATGAACCAGCGTATAGAACATGCATTCCTACTAAAGGAACTGGATGTGGACGCAGTGCCTTTGAATGTGCTGAACCCAGTTAAAGGTACAAGACTCGAGAATGCAAAACCTCTTGCCCCTATCGAGATAATAAAGACTTTTGCAATAATGAGATTCATATTCCCTGACAAGAATTTGAGATTTGCCGGAGGAAGGGAGAAAAACCTAAAGAGCCTGCAGCCTCTGGGATTCATTGCCGGTATAAACGGCATGCTCATAGGTGATTATCTAACTACAGAGGGGCAAGCAGTAAATAAGGATTTTCAAATGCTCAACGATTTGAATTTAACATATTAAAAGATAGATCACATTAATTCTCCAATGTACTGGCAGATATTGCTTTACAGTTAAAACATAATTCTGCCAGCCTTATTATTTTCAAAATCACCGCCGACATATTCACTAAATTTAGCAATACTGCATATTTTTGTGATATGATTATAGTATCTTACTATAAAAGGAGATGGGGCAAATGTTTAAAAAAGTATTTTCCTCCGTACTTATATCAATTTTTCTGGTATGTCTAGGCGGAACTACAGCAGATGTAAAAGCCAGTACCACCCAGGCGGTATCAAATGACACTGAATTCACCGTAAGCATTGACGGGAAAAACATTCCATCAAAATATGTACAACCTTATCAGGACTCAAATTCAACAGTCATGGTTTCCCTAAATGTATTTTCCGGGAAATTAAATGGAAACTTAAAGGTAGGCACAAACACCGCTGAATTCATCACTCCAACCTACACCATAAATCTCAAAAACAGCAATAAGAAAATATCTGTGAACAACAACAATATTATCCTGTCAACAGCTCCAATCATAAAAACTAATTTTGTATTTGTACCTCTGGAGTTTTTCAGCAGAATATTCGGTAAGACCATAAACTGGGACAACAGTACAAAAAGCATTAAAATAACAACCCCCGAAAAAGTACAGATAAATCAAGAAAGTTCCTACATTTCGCAAAAATTGGACGCCTATTTAAGTGCACTTCAAAATACGGATAATTTTCACGGCAGCGTACTCGCGGCCCGGAATGGAAAGATACTCTTAGACAAGGGTTATGGTAAATCAGATTTTCAGCAAAATATTCAAAATACCCAAAACACCACCTTTCCCATAGGTTCCATGACCAAACAATTTACGGCAATGGCCATAATGCAGCTGGTCGAAAAAGGTCTGATAAACACAGGTGATCCCATTTCAAAATACATCCCCGATTTTCCAAGAGGAGATACCATAACAATAGGAAACCTTCTCACACACAGTTCAGGAATTGTAAATTGCACCAATCTCCCTGAATTCTGGAGCATGAATCAATACTCTTTGGGAGATATAAACAAAGTAATGGATATATTTAAAAATAAGCCTCTGGAATTTAAACCGGGAAGCAATTTCAGCTACAGCAATTCAGGATATATACTTCTGGAATATATAATTACAAAAGTAAGTAAAATGAGTTACGAAGACTACCTTCAAAAAAATATCTTCCAGCCTCTGGATATGAAAAATACAGGACTAAGCTATAACGGCAGTGAAAAAATGTATTCTTCAACAGGCTACGGAGGTTACCTGGACGTGTATTCTGTAAACGATGAAGCAACACTTAAGGGGACCTACGGTGCAGGATGCCTGTACTCAAGCACAGAAGATCTATACAAATGGGACAGGGCTCTTTATACGGAAAAACTTGTTAAAAAGTCTACATTGGACAATATATTTTCAGATCACATGGCAATGACATCTTCAGGACCTTACTACGGATACGGATGGATGCTTTCAAATGGAAAATACGGGAGAAAAATATATCACGGCGGAAATACAGTTGGATTCACCAGCAATATAGCCAGATATCCCGACAAAAATCTGACTATAATCATTCTCACAAATGTAGGTTATTACAACATAAATCCTCTAAATGACACCCTGGCCGGCATAATTCTGGGAGAAAATTACGAACTTCCAGCGGCAAAACATGTAGTCAACCTGAATGTTAAAAATTTAGATAAATATATTGGCAGTTACAAGCTGCAAAATAGCCCTGGAAATGTATCCATAACCACCGACGGGAAATCCATCTTTTACGAGCAGAACAACCAAGGTGAAAAATATCAGCTATATCCCCAGTCCCAAGTTAAATTTTTCCTCAGGATTGCAGATGTGAACCTTAAATTTGACACGGACAACAATGGTGAAATTACAGGACTTGAACTGTCCCAACCCGCACTGGGTCTCAACCTGCATGCAGATAAAACAGAATAAAATCAAAGGCCAGATCCTGCCTCTGTAGCACCTGGCTTTAACTAATTTTATTTAAAGCAATTTCAGTATATCCTGTTTCATACTTAAAAGTTCCTGTGAAAACAACCTGTTTTCCTTGTCGTCCCTGTTGAAATCCACTGCAATCTCTTTCTTGACTTTACTGGGTTTTGAGGAAAGTACATATATCCTGTCCGAAAGAACAATGGCCTCCTCAACGTCGTGGGTTACAAAAAGTACGCTTCTGCCAAGCTTTCTCTTCATATTCAAAATCCACCTCTGCATTTTTCCCCTTGTTATGGAATCAAGTGCACCAAAGGGCTCATCCAGAAGCATTATCTCCTTTGAAGAAAGAAATGTTCTTAAAAAGCTGGCTCTCTGCCTCATACCGCCTGAAAGTTCATAGGGATATTTATCTTCATAACCGCCCAGTCCAAACATATCAATATACTTTTCGGCAATTTTCCTAGATTTATTCCTATTCACCTTTCTTATATCAAGGGGCAATACCACATTTGAAATTACCGTTTTCCAGGGCAGGAGAAGATCTTTCTGCTGCATATAACCTATGTCATCTTTTACAAAGACACTGCCGCCGTCCTCTTTTACAAACCCCGTTATTATATTAAAAAGAGTACTCTTGCCGCAGCCGCTCGGACCGAGTATAGAGACAAATTCCCCCCTGTTCAAATACAAACTTACATTCTGAAGTACTGTCCTTTGGCCAAATTTTTTACACACATTCTCAAGCTCAATCATAGTATCGCCTGTATTATTTGGGAAGGAATTCGTTTGTAAATGCATCACTTGTATTTAACTCCTTTTTTATCAGGCCCTTATCTTTCAAAAATTTGGCATAACGCTGCCATACCTGAGATTTCATAACTCCCCATCTGGGAGCATCTGCCACATACTGTTTCGCCATGTACTTTTGACTTTCAACAGCCAGATTCTTGTCTATCTCCGGAGCATACTTCAAAAGTATTCCTGCGCTTTCCTCAGGATGTTTTATGGAATATTCATAGCCCTTGGCAGTAGCCGCTAAAAATTTCTTCACTTTTTCTGGATTTTTATCTATAATTCTATCACTGCTTATAAGAATAGGTGTGTAGTAGTCCAGGGACGGATCCAAATTTCTGACAGGTATGTAATCAAGCTGTTCTCCCTTCAATTTAGCCTGTATGCCGGTCCAGCCTTCAAATATCCAAGCAAAGTCCACGTTTTTTTTCGTAGCCGCAAAAAAATCATCGCTTCCAATGTTTACTATTTTGACTTTCTTAAAATCACCGCCGCTCTTTTCCATCACAGCTTTAAGCACCGCCTCTTCAGAAGGCGACCCCCATCCTCCATACACTTTTCCTTCAAAATCCTTCGGAGTTTTTATATTTTTGCTCTTTGGCGCGGCAAATCCGGAAGTATTGTGCTGTATTATTGCAGCAATAGCCTTCACAGGAAGCGGTTTATCGCCTGTAAGTGCATAGGTAACATCTTCCTGATAGCTCACTCCAAAATCACCCTTCCCGGCAGCTATGAGATTGGTAACACTTCCGGCAGACGGTTGAACTATCTTAACATCCAGCCCTTCATTCTTATAATATCCCTTGTTCAAGGCCACATACAGTCCAGTATGATTTGTATTTGGAGTCCAATCCAATATCACAGTAGTCTTTTCCAAAGAATTTGATGTTTTATTCTTATTATCTGTTCCACACCCCGACAGAACAACCACACTTACAAAAACAGCCAATATCAAAAATATAAATTTTCTTTTTTTCATTATTTTCCCCTCTTATCTCCAATGTATTACTTTTTTACCTATGAAATCTATAATATAAATTATTGCGATACTTATCACAACAATAACTATGATTGAAGCAAATACTTTATCAAGCTGGTAGGCGTTTTTGGCTCTTACCATATACACGCCTATTCCACTGTCTCCCCCCAGCCACTCACCTATAATTGCAGCCATTATCATGTAAGTTGCAGCAATCTTCAAGCCTGAAAAGAAATTCACCATGGCATAGGGAAGTTTGAGATGGTAAAATATCTGAAGCCTGGAGGCTTTCATGTTATGAAATAAATTTATGTAATCCGGGTCTATCTTTTCCAGGCCATCCACAAGGTTTACAACTATGGGGAAAAAGCACACCATTATCACAACTATTATCTTGGGAAGTACTCCAAATCCGAACCATATTATGAAAAGCGGTGCTATGGCTATAGTCGGAATAGTCTGAGATATAAGCAGAATAGGATATAATGATTTTTTAACTATATTGAAGCTATCCATTATTATAGCCAATACAAATGAAAATACTATGGATATAAAAAACCCTATAAAGGACTCATAAAGGGTAACCTCCGTATCTTTCATTATATTCCCAAAATCCGAAATAAGGGTTTTTACAATATCAAGCGGAGAAGGAAGAATATACGGCTGTATATACTGGAATCCCACCACCAACTGCCATATAACTACAACTACTACTATTGTGAGTACGGGATATATTTTATTTTGAATATTTTTTAATCTCTTCATTCCAAGCACCTTAGATTTTCTATTTTTTCAATTTATCCATTACATTGTGCTTTAATATATAATCAGAATATCCAAGCTGATCCAGCACATTTTCCTTCTCTTTCCTAAGCCTGTCATTTTCAGCTGCTTTTTTCCCCGTCTTCATACTATAGTATACATTATCCCCAGAAGAATAATAGTAATTTTTGTCTATAAAGGAACCATTCCTGAATATCACCCTTTGATTTATGGGGTTAAAAAGATCTTTGCCAAGCATATCTTTTTCAGGCAGATTAAATAAATTGCAAACCGTGGGGTATACATCCATTTCTCCTCCATAAGTATTGTTTACACCTTTTACCGATTCATCGGGAAAATGTACCAGAAGAGGTACCTTCTGAAGTTTTTCCCAGTTTACATCGGAGGTAGAATTTATGTTTAAGAATTTAAGCAGCTGATTTCCCCTATCCTTAGGTACTGCATAGTGATCTCCGTAAAGTACTACAACTGAATTTTTAAGCGTTCCCCTTTCATCCAGAGAATCCAGAAACATACCCAGCTGTTGGTCCGTATAGTGTATTGCCTTTAAGTAGTTTCCAAGGAAAGTGCCATTCAAGCTTCTCACATCGAAATTTCCATATTTGTTCACCTGATCATACGGAAAATGACTGGTAAGTGTTATCAGGAAAGCGTAATAGGGAGACTTCATGCTGTCCAATTTTATTAGTGACTGGTTCAAAAAAGATCTGTCACTGAGACCCATACCTATTATCTCATTTCCCCTGTAACTCTTCTCGCCGTAGAAGGTATCAAATCCAAATTTCTTATACATTATATTTCTATTCCAAAAATTTTCCCTAAAGGCATGAAAGGCTGCCGTGCTGTATCCCTTTTTTTTGAAATTTTCAGGCATAGCATGAAATCTATTACCCGAATACAAGAAATATGCCGACCCCGCAGAAGCCGGATAAAGTGAATTATTGGTCATGAACTCCGCATCAGAAGTACCTCCTGCCGCCACCTGATAATAAAAATTATTGAAATATTCAGATCTTCTGGCCCACCTGTTCAAATTTGGAGTTATTTCCTGTCCATTTACAGAAGCTCCCATTACAAATTCCTGGAGGGCTTCCACCTGTATCATTATAAGATTTTTACCCTCTGCAGAACCCTTTAAACTTTTTCCATCCGATTTATTATTATCAATAAATGTATTTATCTCATCTATCTTTTTTTCGGAATCAGGTACCAATTTCGTTATATTTGCTGAAACTGAATTATATATGTCAAGGCAGTGATAATTCAATACACCCAATTTTCTAGTTATGTAGACTTTATTGTACATCGTACTCAATAGCCTGGGCTGTTCCCTTGAAAGCCCATAAAAGCTTTTAAAGTCCAAAACAATTCCAAATAAAAGAAGAAGCATAACCACCGGCAGCTTATAATCTGGAAAAACATTACTTCCGTACTGCCTGACGTACCTATTTATAAAGGGCACAATAAATGCAATGTCAAAAAAATATAGAAAATCCTTTATATTCATCAGGCTGGATACACTTGATTTTACAGCTCCTAGCTGGAATCCATTTGCAAGTACAGGAAGAGATATTATATCCTTAAAATATCTAAAATAAATAATATCACTTACTATAAAGGAGCTTATTACAATGTTAAATATATAGAGCATTCTGGAACGAGCCCCTGTATTGAAAAACAATGATATAGAAACTATAATCATCACCGAGGCAATAGTTGGAATGAAAAGTGAAACAAATTTCATATGTCCTGTTTCCAGATGTTTTCCATATACTAATATTTTGAAAGTTACACATACTATAAAAAATATTACATCCAAAAAATTTAAAAATAACACATTTGATTTATCCATAATTAAATATCCTCTAAACTGATAAACTGAATACAACATTATTTAATACTAAAATTATAAAACTAAACGGTAAAATTGTAAAACAATATGTAAACAATAATAAAAGATCTTTTATAGCTATTTACATAGATGCCATAGTGTAGCATAATATATTTGTCATGTAAAAGCTAAAAAGAAGAAGGAGGCATACATTCCATGGGAGAAAACAAGGATGATAATAAATTTTCAGTAGATGAAAAAGCAAAAAAGCAGTTTTTGGAAGAACTGAAAAGTAAAAATATGGAAGAGAAGAAAAAACTAGAAGAATCTAAGAAAGAGGAAAAAGAAGATAAAAAGCCTGAAGCTAAAGATACCATGAAAGAGGACAATAAAGACAAAACCGATGACACTAAGATAAATAATTTTGAAAAGGACACTGCCAAAATCAAACCTTCAGAGGTCAAAGAAAATACCAATTCAGATAAAAACTCAAATAAGAAAAAGAGTCTGATACCGCAGAATCTAAAACTCTCAGTTATAGATACGGCTGTACCAGCTGTAATTTCATTGGCCCTACTTTATTTATTTGACCTTATTTTAAGGCTTCTGTTCGGATATTATATAGCAGATATGAAGGGTATGTATATAATATTGTTCCTAATTGTATTAGTACTGTATCCTGTTATAATGAGAAGCTGCAAATTCAGAAAGACTTTAGGTGAAAAATTTACTAAAGCATCAAAAAAGGAGCAGATTGGAAATTGAAAAAGGGAAATCAATATGAATTTTCCATAGAGGAATCACAATTCCCAGCAATGGGAATTGCACAAAGGGATGGATTGAAAGTATATATAAAAAACTCAGTACCTGGTCAGAAAATAAAAGGTCAGATTACGAAAAAAAGAAATGGATATGCAGAAGCTAAAATAATTGAAATAATTGAAAATGTAAATTATGCAATAGATCCGGCCTGCCCCCACTTCAACCTCTGCGGCGGATGTAATTTTCAGTTTATACCCTATGATATGCAGGTCAAATTAAAAATGCGGCAGGTTTTGGATCTTTTCCAGCAATCATCTATTAAAAATTTTAAATTCCTGGGTATAGAAAAAAGCCCTGATAAATTTCAATACAGAAATAAAATGGAATTTACCTTTGGAGATGAACAAAAGGGTGGACCTCTTACCCTGGGAATGCACATGAAAGGAAAGGCATTCGGGATTGTGAATGCTGACAGATGTAAAATAGTCGATGAGGATTTCAATCTCATCTTAAATAAAACTGTACTCTATTTCAGGGAAAAAAAGCTGTCCTACTACAGGGTTCGAAGCCATAGAGGATTCCTGAGAAATCTGGTAATCAGAAAAGGAAAAAATACGGGGGAAATACTGATAAACATTGTAACTACTTCGCAAATTGATTTCGATTTCACTGAAATAACTGAAATATTAAAGGATTTAAATTACAGCGGCAAATTAAAGGGTATACTTCACACTATAAATGACAGTCTGTCAGATACAGTAAAAAACGACTCTATTGAAATACTATATGGAAACGGTTTTATAATTGAAAAAATTTTGGGATTGAAATTTAAAATCTACCCGCAATCCTTTTTTCAGACCAATTCCCGTGGTACTGAAAAATTATACGATATAATAAAAAATTTCATAGGGGATTCTTCATCAAAGACAATTTTCGACCTTTACTGCGGCACTGGAACCATAGCACAAATACTGTCTTCCCATGCAAAAAAAGTGATAGGCGTAGAACTGGTAAAGGAAGCTGTGAAATCTGCCAGGGAAAATGCAGTATTGAACAATATAGAAAATTGTAGTTTTATAGCGGGAGATGTGCTTAACGTAATAAAAACCCTGGAGGACAAACCTGACATAATAGTACTCGATCCCCCAAGGCCTGGAATCAATCCCAAAGCAATCAAACAGATTACAGCTTTCAATGCTTCACAGATAGTTTACATATCCTGCAACCCAAAATCTCTTGTAAATGACCTGAACTCATTTATTGGTTCCGGATATAAATTAGACAAGGTAAAACTGATGGATATGTTCCCGCACACCGCCCACGTCGAGTGCGTGGTATTGATGTCAAGGGTAAATTGACGGGTGTGTAAAAAGTCCAGTATTACTGGCACTTTCGGGGTTTTGAGGCAAAAATCCGTTGTCCCGAAACTGCCCAAATATCGCTTCGCGGGAACAAGTCCAGAGGGCGGATGTCGTCCGCGAGTGAACGAGATTGATGTCGGCACTTCGCGAGTGTACAGGATAGATGTTTTGCGTTTTTGGGGCTTGGTGAGAGAACGGGATAGATGTTTTTTGGATTTTGGCGTGTAAACGGAAACAGGGCAATTTTATATTTGAAACCAAGCCTGTCGGTGCGGGTGCGCATTATAAAAATTTAAGAGGAGTAATGAATAATGAAAATATTAATACTTGGCGATGGTGTTATCGGTTCAGTATATGGAAATGAACTTACTAAGGCCGGTTATGATGTCACTCATTTCATTCGAAAAGAAAGATCACAAGATGTCATACTTCATGGAATTCCGATTCGCTGTATTGACGGGCGCGATAACAATAAAAGAACCGAAGAATTATATCGACCAGAGGTGATTTCGGAACTTGCAAAAGAAAATGTATATGACTTATTCATTATTAGTGCAAAGTCAGATGGACTCCACAATATCATAGCAAGTTTTTCTAAAAAGCTTGCCAATGAAACAACCGTATTGATATTTCAAAGTCTTTGGATCGATGCCAATGAGATAGAAAGCTGGTTCAACGGAAATAAAGTATTGTATGGATTTCCGCATATTATGGGTGGAGGTCGGGATGAACAGGGCATTTACTGTACCATTTTTGGAAGTCCAGACGCTCCGTCTATGATAGGAGAAAAGGATGGGACGATATCCAATGCGTTACAATCTGTTGAAAAAGCATTTTCAGACGCAAGCATGAATCCGAAAATCACAAAGGATATACTCGGCTGGATCTATACCCATTATGCAGAAGCTGCGGGATTGCTTGCGGGAGTTATGCAGACGAATGATTATATTAATTTTTCCCAGGATAAAACAGTCGTAGTTCAGACACTGCTGGCAATTCGGGAAGGACTGCGTATATGCAAAGCTAGGGGAATACCGGTTAGTAAAATCAAACCTCAATGTTACTATTTCCTTCCCAAAATTGTAATGGTTCCTTTCATGAAAAAAATGTACGCCACAGAATCTGCGAAATTAATGATAAAAGGCCATATCACACATTCTTTAAATGAGATGAAAAGCATGGTAAATGATATGATCGCCAGCGGGGAACAGTACCACGTTGATACAAGGCAATTAAGTAAAATGAAAAAGAATGTAGATCAATTTTCAATAATCTAACAAACAGAATTGCGCATAACAGGGAACGTTCATAGATTTGTGTAAAATAGAATAGATAGAGTAAAATCCATTTGGA
>CAIFEX010000006.1 GCA_903789665.1 uncultured Clostridium sp. | reverse complement strand
CACAGGAAATATCGGCTTCGTCGGAGGAGATGTATGCATCCTCTGAAAATGTGGACAAATATGCATCGGAGCTTAACAAGATTGTAGAGAAGTTGAATGAGGAGACGTGCAAGTTCAAGATACAGGAAGATGATGTCAAGGTTAAAGCAAAGACTGACAGAAAATAATATTTTGATAAGAAAGGACCTTGAATTTATTCAGGTTCTTTCTTATTATATACAGTAGAACTTAATGTAAATTGTAAATTGTGAATTGAATAAAAGTGGAGGTAAATATATTGATTTTTATATCGACAGTATTGCATTGTGAAGCAGAGCCTTTTATAAAGAAATTTTCTTTGAAAAAAGACAGGAATATAAAAAAGTTTCAGGTTTTTAAAAACAACGAGATTGTAGTCATAGTGAGTAAAAAAGGTGCTGTTAATGCTGCCAGCGCCTGTGCTTATGCTGCAGGTAAATTTGACATGGATGAATATGACATCTTTATAAATGTGGGGCTGTGTGTAAGCAGAAATAGAAACTTGAAAAAAGGCACTGCAGTGCTTTGCAATAAGATAATGGATAGTGATACAAATAGTGATTTTTATCCTGATATGATATTTAAACACCCTTTTGAAGAAGGGTGTCTGGAAAGTTTCCCAGGTGTTTTGGATAATAAAAAACTTGAAAAATCAAAGGGAGATATTTTGGATAAGGAAGGGGCCGCTTTTTTTCAATCCGCATCCATATTTCTGCCCGCTCACAGAATTTACTGCTTGAAAATAGTGTCGGGATATTTAAGCAGCGGTACTCTGGAGGAGAGAGAAAAAGGCAGTTTGGTTGGGAAAAATATAGAGGAAATCTGCAAGTGGATGTATGATGTCGCCAGGGGGTGTGGAAAGCCTAAAAATGTACTTGATGAGAGAGATATGGATTATATAAATGAAATTATATCCAATCTCAGTTTGTCGGTATCCATGCAGGAAAAACTCAAAAAATTGGCCAGAGCCTATAAAATAAGGAATGGTGATTTACTGCTTGCCCTGGAGCCATTTACACAAATTTGCTGTAAAACTAAGAGGGAGGGGAAGGTATACTTTGAAAAACTTGAACAACAGCTTAATTTCATCTAGGTTTTCTCATATTTATGTAGAGGACAGAATCTTCCAAAATGAAAATACCAGGGCTATTCTTTCAAAATTTAAAAATTCAAGGGTAATAAGGATAAAACATTACAAGGATATTTTCTGCAGACATAATCAGACATTTTCGGTTCAAAAAGAATCTGCCAAATTGATATTGGCCTATAATGATGGAAATTTAATCTATAAGGGAGCTAAAGTCTGTAATGATTTTGGAAACAAATATTTTTATTATACGTCTTCTATTATAAATTGCATTTATGATTGCGAGTACTGCTATCTTCAGGGGATGTATTCCTCGGCAAATATAGTTATATTTGTCAATATAGAGGATATTTTTGCCCAGGTAGACCGTATCTTGAAGAGACACCCGGCATATATCTGCATATCCTATGATACAGATATGATGTCTTTTGAAAATATAACTGGATTTTTACATAGATGGTTGAAGTTTGCTGAAAAAAGAGACAATTTAAAGGTAGAAATTAGAACAAAAAGCTCTAATTTTAAAAGTATGGAGAATATCAAACCTATAGATAATGTGATACTTGCGTGGACAATTTCACCGGATGAGATTGCCCGAAAATATGAGCACAGGGCACCAACTTTGGATTCAAGGCTAAAATCGGCAAAAAATGCTCTGGACAGAGGATGGAAAGTCAGAATATGTTTTGATCCGGCACTATATGTTAAAAATTGGGATAGATATTATAAAAAATGTATCGAAAAAACTTTTAAAATTATTCCAGCAGAAAAAATACAGGATATCAGTATAGGAGTTTTTAGAATTTCAAAGAATTATTTTAAAAACATGATGAGATCGAACACTCAGTCATTTTTACTCTCTTATCCTTTTAAAGTGCAGGAAGGTGTATGTACCTACTCGAAGATGCACTTTAAAAGTATGATGGATTTTATTTATGGTATAGTTTTGAATTATGTTGGGGAAGATAAAATATTTGTACAATAACGTGATAGATGTGTATTTTATATTATGTTCTACTATAGTATAATGTAATTGTTAAAATAACTACAATTAAGGGAGTGGTTAAAAATGTCCAGAATTATCATTTCTCCGGGAAAATATATACAGGGTAATGGAGAGCTCAATAAGATAGCAGATTATGTCAAGGAACTCGGTGACAGTTTTTTTGTAATAGCTAGTGAAAATGGTATCAAAAGGACAAGAGGCAAGATAGAGGAGAGTTTCAAGGGAAAAAACTGTTCATTGAATTTTGAATCTTTTAATGGAGAATGTTCTAAAAGCGAAATAGATAGATTACGCAAGAAAATGGAACAGAATGGCAGCAATGTGGTAATTGGTGTAGGTGGGGGAAAGATATTTGACACTGCAAAGGCAGTGGCATATTATGCAGGTACTCCAGTTGTAATAGTTCCCACTATAGCGGCTACTGATGCACCTTGCAGTGCGCTTTCTGTAATATATACGGATGAAGGTGTGTTTAGCGAGTATTTGGTACTTCCTAGAAATCCGGATATAGTGCTTGTGGATTCATCGATAGTGGCCAAAGCTCCGGTAAGACTTCTTGTTTCAGGGATGGGAGATGCCCTTGCAACCTATTTTGAAGCCAGGGCCTGCGTCAGATCCGGGGCAGTTACCATGGCAGGAGGTAAAGTTACAAAAGCCGCCTTTGCACTTTCAAGACTGTGCTACGATACGCTGCTTGAAGATGGGCTTAAGGCCAAATTATCTGTTGTAAATAAAGTGTCTACAAAGGCATTGGAAAATATAATTGAAGCAAATACCTATCTGAGTGGAATTGGATTTGAAAGCAGTGGACTGGCAGCTGCCCATGCCATTCATAATGGATTTACGGCAATCAGGGAATGCCATAATCTATATCATGGAGAAAAAGTTGCTTTTGGGACTTTAGTTCAATTGATTCTTGAAAATAGTCCTGCGGAGGAAATAGGGGAGGTAATAGATTTTTGCGTGGAATTAGGGCTTCCAATTACGCTGGAGGATCTTGGAATCAATGAAATAAATAAGGATGATATAATGAAAGTGGCGGAGATTTCCTGCGGCAAAAATGACACTATGGGAAATATGCCTTTTGAGGTAACAGAAGAAGATGTCTATTCTGCAATACTTACTGCGGATGAATTCGGGAAAATGTATAAGTAGGATAATAAATAACTGCCAGTTTTTGATTTAAATCAGAAACTGGCAGTTATTTGTTTGTAGACTATGATGTTATGACTACAAATAAATTAGACTTTAGACTATTGTAAGGTATCCAATGTGAGTTCAGTTATTATTTTTGCAAGTATGCTTTCAGCGCCTTCATTTAAATTTATATGTGTTTTCATTATTCCGTCATAGCTTCCATGGGTAAATTCATCCACCAAAATCTTGTTTCTAGAATTTTTTCCGCAAAACCATTCATAGCAGGCATATGCCTTGTCAAGATATTTTTGATTTTTGAATATTTTATATGCTTCTGTATACATGATGCACATACCGCAGGCTTCTATGGGTTGTTCGTCAAATTCGGAAGGAGCTGAATCTCCTTTTTTAAACCAGGTGTTGCTGCCTATGGGTTTGAAATATCCCTTTGCAAAGCAGAGCTTTTCCAGAAAATTCAATGACTCAAGTGCAATATCCAAATAGTATTTATTGCCTAAAATGTTTCCGCTTCTCAATAGGCTGCATGGAAGTATTGCATTCCCGTAAGTCAGGCTGTCTTCGAACCAATGCCATGAATTTTCAGAATGAGTTTTAAAACTATCTATGAGATACTGACATATATTTATTATTTCACTTTTTGCAATGTTCATCAGATCTTCCATATTTTTTACCGGTACATTGTTGACTTTTGAAATTTCAATACCGTTTAAATATCTATCCATAGGTTCTTTCATAACACCAGAGTTGTTTTTCCTTTCCAAAACCTTGTAAATAAGGTTTAATCCCAGCAGTGAATAGACTTTCCCCTTTATATTGGTCAATGAATTTATATTGGGAAGCGCCCTGTATATCATGGTTAAAGCTGCAGATTTTATGGATTGTGGTACACTTTCCGACTTGAAGGTATATCCAAGCGCCCACAGGCACCTTCCAAAACAGTCTTGAGATCCTTCTTCCTCTATAAAATTTCTATTGTAATCCATGAAATTTTTAAAAGTACCTTTTTTATTTTGGGCATACAACAAAAATGAACTGTATGTCAATAATAATTTTAAATATTTTTTGCTTTTGAATTTTTCATAGAGCATTACAGCTGTAATTAAAGCTCTTGAATTATCATCTGTAGTGTAGCCGGAGTTTGGATCAGGCACTGAAAATACACTGTGCTGGATGATTCCCGTATCATCCGTTGCTATAAAAAGTGGTACTGAGTTTTCTTCTTCAAAAATACGCATTTTTTACACCACCTGCTTTGTAATTTTACTGGTTTTAATTGTGTTTGAAAACAGATTCTCATATTGTTGTGCTACATAAGGCCATTTCATTTTTTTACCTGTATTAAACATCTTTTTTTCCATACTTTTCCTGGCCGTTGGATTATTCAACAGGTATAATATGGCTTTTGCCAGAGAGCTTGAATCCTTTGATTTGGCAAGCATTCCCCTTCCATCCTTTAACATTTCCTTGGCATATCTGTAGGGAGTTGAAACTATTACTTTTCCATATCCTGCGGCATAAGCCAGTGTACCGCTTACTGCTTGTTCAGTTGCCAGATAAGGTGTTACATATATGTCGGACAGTGTTAAATACTGTACTATTTCCTTTTTTGTAAGATATTTATTTACAAAACGTACGTTATCTTCTATATGAAGCTCTGAAACTAAATTTTGTAATTTGGTTCTGTAACTTTCTCCATGGGCTTTTCGTACACAGGGATGAGTTTCACCTAGTATTAGATAAAGTACCTTAGGATGGGTTTCAACTACCTGACTTATGGCTTCAATGGCATATTCTATTCCCTTCCCGGGATCCAGAAGCCCAAATGTGCTTATTACATTTCTGCCTTTGCAGTCTAATTTTTCTTTTAGGGTCTTTTTACTTTCTACGGCAATATCAGGTACACCGTGAGGTATTACTGCAATTTTATTTTCCGGTATGTCATACACTTGATTTAAGATTCCTATGGAATTTTCTCCCATGGTGATTATTTTCTTGCTTTTACTGCCCAATACTTTGAGTATTTCTCGCTGGTTTTTATTTGGTTTTGAGAGTATGGTATGAAGAGTTGTTATAAATGGGATTTTCAAATTGTTTATAAAATCCAGTAAATATTCTCCGCAGTCTCCTCCGTATATTCCGTATTCATGTTCTATAACCACTAAATCCGTGTTGGAATTATTTATTGAATTTGCAAGACGTATATAGGATTTTCTGTCAAACTGATTTAAGACAAAAGATACCTCATTTCCGTACTTGTAATTTTCATCGTTTATGGCAGCTATTTTATAATTGTCAGAAGGAAATTTGTTTTTTAGATTTTTGATCAAATCAGCAGTAAAAGTGGCTATTCCACACGCTCGGGGAGGATAAGTACTTAAAAAAATTATATTTTTACTCAATGGTATTCACCTCTTTAGTTTTTTTATATAGCAAGTAGATTGTTATTATCGTAATCATTTGAAACCTGTGCTGTGTTGAGCAATTTGCAATATTTGTCTATAGTACAATCTGATCCTATTATGGAATTTGCTATATTTACATTTTCGTTTATCTTTATTCTGTCCCAAAGGACACTTCTACTTATAGTACTCATCTTGTTTATTTGACAATTGCTTCCTATAACTGTATAAGGTCCTATTTGGGCGCCATCATCAATAGAGGAATTATTCCCTATGAATACCGGCCCTACTATTTTTGCGTTTGGTGATATTCTTACATTTTTATTTTTAAAGATTATGTTTTTTATATCTGAAATATTATTGGTTTTTCTGAATTTATTGCAGCTGCTGTGAAGTATATCTATATGAGCCTGTATATATTTTTTCAAAGTTCCCACGTCAATCCAATAGTCATTGTACTCATAAGCAGCCATTTTATAGTGCTTTTCAAGCAGCAGCGGGTAAATGTCCTTTTCTATTGAAATTACCTTATTTTTTGGAATTTCTTTAAAAACTTCCGGCTCAAATACATAAGCTCCAGCATTTATCCATTTTGAATCTGTTTCTCCTGCTTTTGGCTTTTCTTTAAAGGCATTTATATATTTATCGTGGCCAAATTCTATAACTCCATATTGAGAAGGATCTTTAACTTTTGTCATTGCAATGGAAACCGAAGCTCCCTTCTTCTTGTGGAATTTTACAAAATCTCTATAAGATATGTTGTCTACTATGTCGGAATTCAGAACTATAAATGTGTCATCAAAAAATTTTTCGGAATTTTTTATAGCACCGCCTGTTCCCAGTGGGATATCTTCAGAAACGTAGTCAATTTTTACTCCTAATTTTGACCCGTTATTTAAATAGTTTTTAATGTAATTTGATTTATAGCATGTACTCAGAACTACTTCAGTAACTCCTGATTCCTTCAACTTTGTTATCACTCTCTCTATGAGCGGTTTTCCCATAATTGGAACCATGGGCTTTGGTAACTTGTTTGTCAGAGGCCTTAATCTAGTACCTTTACCCCCAGCTAAAAGTAATGCTTTCATATTGATTCCTCCCTTGTGTTAATTAAATTTCTTATATTGAATAAACATTCCTGCTTGTTTTAATAAGAATGTTATTTCCCAAATAAATTTAAATTATCACACATAACTTTATTATATTAATGGAAAGCATGTTATATTCATGAATAGTATTTTGTCAGGTAACATTTATAACTATTGCTGTGCCCTGCATAACATAATGGAGGACCAGTTTAAGATATGAATTTAAAGTTATGGAATTTAAGAATGTTTCAAATTACCATGATATTATCAGTATTCACTGCCATGAATTGCTAGTAAATTTATTGTAGTATAATAAATTTATTATGTCAACAACAAATTTTTCTTTTAATTTATATTATTTGCTGTTTATCCATGGAATGTAATCAATTTTGAGGCTTAATTGCAATTAAAATTCAAAAATAATGTTATAATAGAAAATATGATAATATTAAGTTGTTTTAAGGGGGATTTTTATGAAAAAGAAAATTGGCGTATTCATTATGGCTTTAGTGCTTGTAATATCCACTTTATTTGCAGCAGGCTGCTCCGGCAGTACGGACAGTACTTCGTCTGACAATTCCAAAAATCAGGCCATAAGGATTGCGGCTCTGAAAGGTCCTACTGGAATGGGAATGGCAAAACTTATGGAAGACAAACAGGATTATAACATAACTTTATATGATTCACCGGATCAAATAACCTCTAAACTTATAAATGGAGAGTTAGACGGGGCAGCGGTTCCTTCAAACCTGGCTTCTATTTTATACAATAAGACTAAAGGTGCGGTTAAAGTGGTCGGCATAAACACCCTGGGCGTTTTATACATTGTGGAAAATGGCAGTGCAGTGAAAAATATAGCGGATTTGAGAGGAAAAACCATTTATTCCAGTGATAAGGGTGCTGCTCCTGAATTCATATTGAATTACATATTGAGAAAAAATGGACTTGAACCGGGAAAAGATGTAATTGTAGATTATAAAATGAATCACAGTGATTTGGCAGCGGCAGTGTCGTCCCAAAAAGTCAATTTGGCAGTACTGCCGGAACCTTTTGTAACTACTGTAAAAATGAAGGACAAAAGCCTGCAGGTACCTATAAATTTAACTGAAGAATGGAATAAAGCTTCGGGTGGACAAAGTAAGCTGGCTATGGGTACTATTGTTTTCAGAAAATCATTTATAGATAAAAGGGGAAAAGATTTAGATAAGTTTTTAAGTAAATATAAAGATTCCGTTAATTTTGTAAATTCAAACAAATCAGAGGCTGGAAAACTGATTCAAAAATATGGTATATTACCAAAGGCCAAAGTTGCTGAAATGGCTATACCGAGGAGTAATATGGTCTTTATAAATGCGAAAGATGGGAAGCAAATTCTTCAGAAATTTTATGAAGTTTTATACCAGAGCGATCCAAAATCCGTTGGAGGAAAGATACCAGATGAAAATTTCTATTACAGTGGAAACAACGGCAATTAAAAAATTATGCATACTTCTTTTTTGGCTGTTTGTGTGGGAGCTTTGCTCTCTTTTTATAGGTAATTCGCTTATTCTCCCATCGCCTTTTGAAGTTATAAAAACACTTTTTATTCTTGCACGGGGAACTTATTTCTGGAAAAGTGTATTTAGCAGCATAGTGAGGGTGATTTTAGGAATTTTGATATCAATAGTCATAGGCATTGTATTGGGGGTAATTGCAGGTTTGAATAGACTTGTAGAGGAGATTTTGGATCCTCTTATAATTACAATGAAGGCAACTCCCGTTATGTCAATAATTATTATAGCCTTGATTTGGTTTACTTCATCCCATGTGGTTATTTTTACAGCTATTTTAATATGTTTTCCCATAGTATACACAAATGTTATTCAGGGAATAAAATCGGTGGATAAAGGTTTGATTCAGATGGCAAATGTATATAAAGTCAAAGGGAAGTATCTGCTGAAAGACATATATCTTCCCAGCATAAAAAATTATATTGTATCTGGCATATTGATGTGTCTTGGAATTGGATGGAAAGTATCGGTGGCCTCAGAGGTATTGAGTACACCTAATTACTCCATAGGATTGAATATTTTAAATTCTAAGACAACCCTTGAAACTCCCGAGTTGTTTGCATGGACTATTGTAGTTGTTATACTGAGTTTCACTTTTGAAAAGATATTCAAGTATTATTTATCCAAAAATTGTGCGATCTAGAGAGGATATTTTTTATGAAAGATGACGATAGATATGAAGTTATAATTAGGAATTTGAATAAATCCTATGGCAAATTGTCTGTATTTACGGATTTGAGTCTCAACTTTTTAAAGGATAGAATTACGGTTGTATTTGGACCTTCCGGCTGTGGAAAAACTACTCTTTTAAACATTATAAGTGGAATTGAAAAAGATTATAATGGAGAGGTATATTTGCAGAGCAATAAAATATCCTATGTTTTTCAGGAAGACAGGCTTATTTCACATCTTGATGTATATGAAAATGTGGCTTTTGTATTGAAGTCCAATATGAATAAAAATAAGGTCCAATCAACCGTAAATAGATTTTTGAATATGGTTGAATTGTGGGACTGCAGAGATAAATTTCCCCGGGAGCTAAGCGGAGGTATGAAGAGAAGGGTTGCGCTTGCCAGAGCTTTTGCCTATGATAGTGATTTGCTTTTGATGGATGAACCTTTTAAAGGGCTGGATAGTAGATTAAAGGGTGACATAATAAATAAGTTTTTATTGCTCTACAGGGAAAATAAAAGAACAGTTATATTGGTAACTCATGATAAGGAAGAGGCGAACAAACTGGGAGATATAATTTATTCACTGGATTGAATGGGGGCATTGATTAATTTTAATTGTTGTAGTATTATGAGTGTTGGTTTGGAAGTGTAAAATCAAATAATTTTACAATGATCCCGGGGGTGCTGGTGTTACTGGCTGAGAGTAGGAATTTAATTCTTAGACCCTAAATTGTACCTGATCTGGTTAATGCCAGCGTAGGAAGAGGTTACATTTTAAGTTAGCCAAATAAAGGTACAAACATTTGAGAGTTTGTACCTTTTTTATCCGAACAATATTAATATCAATTGACAATTAGCAGTTGATAGTTGTCAATTGTTAATTATCAACTGTAAATTGTAAATGGGGTGGTTATATGAAAACATCTGCAAGATTATACAAAAGTGTAAATACTATATGGGACTCTTATTACAGACATCCCTTTATAAAGGGAATGGCAGATGGAAGTTTGAAAGTGGATAAATTTAAGTTTTACATGATTCAGGACTACATATATCTTCTGGATTATGTAAAAATATATGCACTTGGAATAGTCAAAGCCAAGGATGAGAGAACTATGCAGGGCTTTTCAAAGATGGTGGACAATATATTGAACGGCGAGATGGATATACACAGGAGCTATATGAGAAGACTTGGTATTACAAGAAAGGATATAGAGAATACCGAAGCTAGTATGGAGAATATTTCCTACACGAATTACATGTTGTCGGTTTCACAGCTGGGAGATTTGACTAATTTAACGGCTTCCCTGCTGGCCTGTATGTGGAGTTATTTCTTAATTGGCAGTAAGCTGAGCAAAATAAAAGGAGCTGTTGAAAATAATTTTTATGGACAGTGGATAAGGGGGTACTCTTCAAAAGACTATGAAAGAGAAACTAAGTGGTTGATTGATTTAATCGACAGGCTGACTGTGAATATATCTGAAAATAAATTTAAGGAACTGGAGAAAATTTTTATAAATACCAGTAAATATGAAAGCATGTTTTGGGATATGGCATACAATAAGGGGATGTAATTTGTAATTATGCTGGAATTTAAAAATATAAGTTTTAAATATGACGAAGACCCTGATTTCATAATAAAAAATCTGAGTTTCAAGGTAAATAAAGGTGAATTTATAAGCATAGTGGGTCCCAGCGGATGCGGCAAGAGTACTATATTCAGGCTTATTTGCAAATTGGAGAAACCATTTGAAGGTGATATATTCCTGGAAGGCAGAAATATAAATACTTTAAAAGGAGGCTATATAGGGTATATGCCCCAGAATGATCTTTTGATACCCTGGAGAACTATACTTCAAAATTCTTCACTGCCTCTTGAAATCAAGGGTGGAGATATAAAAAAGGCCAGGCATGAAGCGGAAAAAATGCTTCAGGATTTTGGCCTGGAAAAGTATAAGGATAAATTTCCGAAGGATTTGTCAGGTGGTATGCGCCAGAGGGTGTCTTTTACGAGAACTCTTCTTACAGGTTCTAAGGTACTTCTTTTGGATGAACCTTTTAGTGCATTAGATGCGATAACGAGGCTTTCAATGCAGGAGTGGCTTCTGGATAAGTGGTCAAAACTGAATAAAACCATATTGTTTATAACTCATGATGTGGAAGAAGCTCTTTTTTTATCTACTAGAATATTTGTGACGGATGGAAGCCCCATAAGAAAATTCAAGGAAATAAAGATGAATCTGGGTTATCCAAGAAAAAGAGATATGATTGATACTCCTGATATTCTGAAAGTAAAATCAAAACTTATAGAAGAACTTAAAAAGGGGGCAAAATTTTGAAAAAATATAGATCCTCCATAATAATAAGCATATTGTTTTTTGCAGCATGGGAGGGAATTGCCAGATATATAGATGCGATGTATATACTTCCCTCGCCTACGGTGATAATAAAAAAAATATGGGAATTAAAAGATATCTTATTTTTGGTTCATTTGCCCGCAACCCTTAGTGTGACTCTTGAAGGACTTGGCATATCCGTAGTATTTGGTGTACTTCTTGCTGCTGCCATGAATATCAGCGAAAAAATACAGAGGGCTCTCTATCCAATTGTAATTGTAACTCAGACAGTTCCAATAACTGCACTTGCTCCAATATTTGTGCTGTGGTTTGGATATGGAATATGGAGCAAGGTACTGGTTACAATACTTATAACATTTTTTCCCATAACAATAAATGTATATGACGGACTTCGCTCTACAAGAAAAGATATGGAAGAACTTCTTTTTACCTATGGTGCCAGTAAAAAAGACATATTTATAAAGTTGAAATTCCCGGCATCGCTTCCCTATTTCTTTTCTGCACTTAAAATAGCAGTACCGCTGAGTGTGGTCGGTGCAGCTATAAGTGAATGGCTTGGGGCACAGGCAGGTCTTGGATATTTTAGCAAGAGGATGATGACACAGCTGGACGGCGCTGGAGTTTTTGCACCTATTGTAATATTATCTGTAGTCGCACTTATTATGGTTAAAATCATAGGTATTCTTGAAAATAAAATAGTGAAAGGAAGGAATGAAGCTTGAAGAAATCAAAAGTTTTGGCTTTTATGCTGTCAGTCCTGATAGTGGTGAGCTTAACAGGATGCGGCAGCAAATCGCCCCAGAGCAGCAGTGGAAAATTGGAAAATGTGGATTTGGTGCTTGATTGGTATCCGAATGCCATACATAGTTTTATATATGCGGCCATTGAAAAAGGGTATTTTAAAGAGGAGGGACTTAAAGTAAACATTAAGTTTCCGTCCGATCCTACAGATCCGCTTACCCTTCCGGCGGCGGGTAGGGCAACTCTTGGGATTTATTATCAGCCGGATCTTATAATTGCAAGGGCCAACCAGGGTGTGCCTGTAAAATCTGTCGGAGCAGTAGTACACACTCCTTTGAATGTAATAATAGCTTTAAAATCAAATAATATAAAATCTCCTAAGGATCTTCAGGGAAAAACTGTGGGTTATTCGGGAAATCCACTTAACACTGAATATGTAAAAACCATGGTTAAAAAGGATGGCGGAAATCCGGGAAATGTTAAAATGGTAGATGTGGGATTTGATCTCCTATCGTCAATGGTAACTAAAAAGGTAGATGCTACTACGGGAGGTCTTATAAATCACGAGGTCCTCATGATGGAAAATGAAAATCATCCTGTGAATTATTTTGATCCCTCTAAATATGGAGTGCCTAACTATTATGAAGAAGTATTTGTAACTAGTGACAAGACTCTTAAAGAAAAACCTGAAACCATTAAAAAATTCATGAAAGCTGCACAAAAGGGTTTTGAATATACAAAGAATAATCCAGATAAGGCTTTGAAAATACTTATGGACAACCAACAAAAAGGGAGTTTTCCCCTTAAGGAAAATGTAGAAAAGAAAAGTTTAAGCATACTTCTGCCTAAAATGGAATCAAAAAATGAACCTTTTCTGAGTCAGGATAAAAGTGTATGGCAGAACAATATAAACTGGTTTAGAAAACAGGGACTTTTGAAGAAAAATGTAAATCCAGAAGATTTTTATGTAAATATTCTGGTAGAAGATAAGTGATGTTTGAAACTTAAAAAACTTGATGCTGAAGAGGCAGAGAACTTAAAAGGGTTAATAGGATGAATTAATGCACCTATTGACCCTTTTATTAGTTTTTTTGTGATCTTTTTAAAGCTAAAGTGCCCGGTTGATGATAAAGTGGACATTGGTATAATATTTGCTCGTTGCAGTTATTGTGAGATAGTTTGCCAGTAATGTTTTGCACGAGAGCTGAAGGAGGAGAAGTATGGTATTTAAGAATTTTGCAGAATTGATTAAAAGTGTTCAAGGTTCTAGAAAAAGAAAAAGAGTGGCAGTAGTTGCTGCACAGGATGAGCATACTTTGATGGCTGTATTTAAAGCAAAAAGAAACAGTATTGCAGAGCCCATATTGATAGGTGACAAAATAAAAATAGAGGGAGTTCTGGAAAAATTGAAAGAACGCCTGGATGATAGTACAATTATTGACGTGGAAAATGACAATGCTGCGGCAGAGAAGGCTGTAGAATTTATACATCAGAATAAAGTGGATTTTATTATGAAGGGGAAAATCCAGACTTCTGATATTTTAAAAGCAGTGGTAAATAAAGAAAAAGGACTTGGAACAGGGAATGTTATGTCTCATTTTGTCTTTAATGAAGTTCCTAATTATCACAAATTAATGGTAACTACAGATGGTGGAATGATGATGTACCCAAATTTGGATGAAAAAAGGCAAATTATTGAAAATGCTGTCAACACACTTATTGCCATGGGGTATGAAAATCCCAAAGTTGCTGTTTTGGCTGCCGTTGAAAAGGTTAATCCTAAGATGCCCGAGTCCGTTGATGCATATATATTGAAAAAAATGAACAGAAGTGGAAAAATCAAAAATTGCATTGTAGAAGGACCTATTTCTTATGATTTGGCCGTGAGCAAAAAATCAGCTGAATTAAAGGGTTACAGCAGTCCTGTGGCAGGGGATGCAGATATTTTAATTTCTCCTGATATCACGGCAGGAAACATACTGGGAAAATCTCTCCTGTGTTCTGCAGGTGCAAGAATGGCAGGGTTTATTGTCGGAGCCAGAGTTCCCATTGTTTTAACATCAAGAGGGTCCTCCGCCGAAGAAAAGTACCTGTCTCTGGTATTGTCTGCAGCAGCCGTTAAATAGCAAAAAATGGCATTGCATGAAAGATGAAAAGAAAGGAGTGACATGATGGTATCAAAAGAAATGTATGAACTGGGAGCAAAACGTTCTGTAATCAGAGATCTGTTTGAATATGGAAAACAGAAAGCTGCAATTGTTGGGAAAGAAAATATATTTGACTTCAGTATTGGAAATCCGACTGTTCCGGCACCGGAATGTGTAAAAGAATCTATAATAAAGCTGCTGAAGACGAAAAAGTCAGATGAGATTCATGGTTATACTTCTGCACAGGGAGATTTTGAAGTTAGAAAAAATATAGCTGATTATATGAACGGTAAGTTTAATTGCCAGCTTAAGGCGGAGAATTTTTATATGACGTGTGGGGCGGCGGCCTCGCTGTCCATTACACTTAAAGCTCTTACTGTAAGTTCCGAAGATGAATTTATTATTATTGCACCTTATTTTCCGGAGTACAGAGTATTTATAAAAAATGCAGGCGCAAAGGTCATAGCAGTACCGGCGGATCCGGAAGATTTTCAAATTCAGGTGAATTTGCTGGAAAAAGCTATTGATTTTCATACAAGAGGAATAATAATAAATTCTCCAAATAATCCATCGGGTGTTGTTTATTCAGAAAAGACATTGAGGTCTTTGGCAGGTTTGTTGAAGAGGAAATCCAAAGAATATAAAAAAGCTTTGTACCTCATATCGGATGAACCCTATAGGGAAATTGTATATGACGGCATACAGGTGCCCTATATTCCTGATTATTACGAAAATACAATTATATGTTATTCGTACAGCAAATCGCTTTCACTTCCAGGAGAACGAATAGGATATATCCTGATTCCAAGTTTTGTGGAAAATGCCCGGGATGTGTATACGGCGGTATGCGGTGCAGGACGTTCCCTTGGATATGTATGTGCCCCGAGTCTGTTCCAGAGGGTAATCATGCAGTGCCTTGGGAAAACGTCGGATATAGCATTGTATGATTCAAATAGAAAATTACTGTATGATGGGCTTAACAAGATGGGTTATCGATGTGTCAGACCAGATGGTGCATTTTATCTGTTTGTAAGGTCATTGGAAGAAAATGCAGTTGATTTTTCTGAAAATGCAAAGAAATTTAATCTTCTAATTGTGCCGTCAGATGATTTTGGATGTCCTGGATATGTAAGAATATCTTATTGTGTTGATCCGGAGATGATAAAAAGATCCTTTTATGCATTCCAGAAATTAAAAGATTTATACCAATCGGGTTAAAGTTTTCTGACGTTTTAAATTGAATAAAGATGACAATTGGGTAGGGACTGCCGCACAATTAATTTTGCAGCAGTCCCTATATATTATTTCAATGTTTCAAAGGAATAACCCTGTGATTTAAAATATTCTATAACCTGAGGCAATGCCTGTACAGTAGTAACTTTCGTGGGTGCATCGTGCATTAATACAACTAGGTGATCATGGTTGGAGTATCTTTTGACCTTATTTATCAGGTGTTCTACGGGAACTCCGTTATGTTCAGCGTCACCGGTCAGATCATTCCAATCTACATATTGATATCCATTTTTTTTAGCTTCTTCCCTAAATGGCTGCAATTTCTGCCCGAAAGAACCTCCTGGGAATCTTATGAGTTTTAAGTTATAGTTATTCCCCAATATGGATTTTAATATTCCATCACATCTTTTTACATCACTGATGAATATCTTCGGGTTTGAATAAATATATCTCATGTCATGGGAATAAGTATGATTTCCAATTATATTTCCACCGGCAGCCTCTTCTTTTACGAGGCTTTTATTTCGTTCTGCATTTTTACCAATTAAAAAAAATGTAGCTTTTACATTGTATTTTTTTAATATCTTCAATATTTGAGGAGTATTGTTTGCAGAAGGTCCATCGTCAAAAGTCAGATATACAACTTTTCTTCCATCCGATCTATAGGGATTAAAATTATTTTGATCTTTTAAACTGATGTTTTGTACATTACTTTCCCTTTTATTCATATATTTTTGAGATTCCACAGAAGAATTATTGGCCGATATTGTCTTCGACTTTTTATGAGATAATTCTGCTCCATAAATAAATCCAAGAGAAAATAAAAACAAAATTGATATTGAAATTATTAAAGCATTTTTTTTGTATTTCATTGTAACATCTCCATTTATGTACGTCCAGGTATATTATATACTTTAAAAGAGATTTAAACATGGTTTTTTTAATAAAATCATATTGACATAGAAGTTAAATTATAATAATCTATTATATAGACTAGTTATAATAATTTTATTTGTAGAAGGGCGTATCTTATGAATTCTAAAAATAATTCGAGGGAAAAAATACTCAACACTGCCGCTAAGCTTTTCCAAATCAAAGGATTCAATGCTACTGGATTAAATGAAATTTTAAAGGAAAGCAAATCTCCTAAGGGCTCTCTTTATTATTATTTTCCAGATGGTAAGGAACAATTAGCTTTAGAAGCAATTCAACTGGCAAACAAATCTATAATAAAAAGGGTGGGAACTGCACTAAATGAATATTCGGATCCTATTAAAGCCATAAAGTATTTAATAAATAATATAATGAATGACTTAAAAAAAGAAAATAAGCTTCAGGATATCTCGATAAGTTTAATAGCATTGGAAACATATTCTTCAAATGAGATCTTGAGAGAAGCTTGCAAAAATGTATTTATGGCACTGAGTCATGTTTACGCTGAAAAATTGCTGCAAAATGGATTCACAGAGCAGAAAGCTGAAGAATTGGGTATGGCCATTGAAACGATGATTGAAGGGGCTATTACTGTTTCTGTCACAAGAAAAGATACTGTTCCACTTGCAACGATAGGTAATATAATAGGCATTTTGCTAAGTCAAAATTAGCATATAATTTTTTGACAAATGATAAAGCAAAGCTTTATAATGTAGGTACACTATTTACAATAGGCAATGGCAAAAGAATCAATACCTTATATGAGGAGCAGTTATTATGGAGATCAATGAATGTATCAACTTTTTATTGTCGAGAGCACAACGTAATGTATTTCAGTGCCTCAAATCGGAGCTGTCAGAATTTAATGTAACACCGGCTCAATATGGTGTGCTAAAATGTCTTTGGGGGAAAGAAAGTCAAACGCCCAAACAGATAGCTGATGTTTTGGGTCTAGATGGTTCTACTATTACTGGAATACTTGATAGAATGGAAGTTAAGGATCTTATAAGAAGAGCTGGAAATCCTCAAGATAGAAGGACACTTAAAGTTATTGTTACTGAAAAGGGCTCTAAGCTTCAGAAATCTACGGAAAAAATTGTAGATAGAGTCAATAACTATATGCTTGAAATATTTACAGATGATGAACAGAAACAATTAAAAAAATTTTTAAAGTTAATTGCAAAGCGTTAATTTTTTTATAGGTGAGATAAACTATATTTTTAATATTTTTATAAATATGAAGGATAGAAATTACTGTTATTGATGTTTAAGACAGTGATTTTTTTTATTTTCAAAATAAAATTCTATACTGCCAATCAATTTTCGCGACGAATTTCATCGCCGTTTTTTTTGTATGGCAGAATTGAATTTGCCAAATAATTCGTTGACAAATTATTTGTATACAATTAAAATAAAATTACTAGATGCTGGTAGGAAAATGATAATTTTAATTTGACTGTAAAGGTTTAGATAAGCATGCAGGATAGGCCTAAGGTTAATTTTTATAAAATAAAAAATTGGAGGTAAATAAAAATGACTGGAATTGCTATTAGTTGGGGTGGTGCCGTATTTGGACTAGTGCTTGCCATAGTACTGATTCTTAAAAAGGTAAATCCCGTATATGCTTTATTTGGAGGATCTATTATAGGAGGGGTCTTGGGAGGAGCAAGTCTGAATAAGACAGTTACAATTATTATTGAAGGCACCAATAGTGTAATGCCTGCCGTGGTACGTGTACTAACTGCCGGAGTGCTGGCAGGAGTGCTTATTGAATCTGGAGCTGCAGAAAAGATTGCTGAAACAATAGTTGAAAAACTTGGTGAGAAAAAAGCATTATTAGCTATTGCTGTAGCAACTTTGATAATTACTGCTGTAGGAGTATTTGTAACTGTTGCAATTATTATAGTGGCGCCTATTGCTTTATCTGTAGCTAAAAGGGTTGGCATTTCAAAGACTGCAGTCCTTTTAACCATGGTGGGTGGAGGAAAGGCCGGGAACGTGATATCTCCAAATCCGAATACTATAGCTGTGGCAAAAGGATTTAATCTGGAATTGACTCAGGTTATGATAGCTGGTTTTATACCGGCTGTAATAGGATTAATAGTGACTTGCATCGTAGGTGCATTACTTAGTAAAAAGGGTGTTCAAATTAAGGATTCGGATTTGGTTGTGAAAACAAAATCGATTGATAATGAAAGGCCGAGTTTTTTAAAAGCTATGGTTGCTCCTATTGTGGCAATTGTATTGTTAGGTATTAATCCTATTGGCAATATTTTGAATATATCCTTTCTAAAGAAGATAAGTATAGACTCTATGATAATTCTCCCTCTGGCAGGGTTAATAGGGTTGTTGGCTATGGGAAAAACCAAAAAAGTTATTGAATATACGACATCCGGATTAAATAGAATGTCTGGCACGGCTATTTTATTAATTGGAGCAGGATCTATAGCAGGTATTATTTCTAATTCTAATTTGAGCTCAGTTATAGTAGGTATCATTAAATCATCTGGAATTTCAGGAACATTATTGGCTCCGATTTCAGGCATATTGATGGGTGCGGCTACTGCTTCCACATCTACCGGTGCTATTTTGGCTACAGGATCATTTGGAAAGGCAATTTTGGCAATGGGTATATCTCCAATAAGTGCGGCAGTTATGGTCCATACCGGGGCAGTGGTGGTTGACCATCTACCTCACGGGAATTTTTTCCTGGTATCTGCACAATCTGTTAAAATGAATATATCTGATCGTATGAAACTTATCCCGTATGAATCCATAGTAGGAGGAAGCATATGTGCGGCAGCTACTGTAATATATGGGTTTCTATTGTAATTTGAGAATAAAATTATTCATTGTTTGTAAAAAAATAAATAGTTTAATTTTTTACAATTATTTGTTGACAAGTAATTTGCATACAAGTATAATTGAATTAAACGTTAACATAAATAATGTTTACAAAATAAAAAATAATTGCCAATTATGTGGCACAAAATGGGGGATATATAATGGACAATGTAATTTTAAGGGAGAAAAACGGTATAGCTTATGTTACTATCAATAGACCCAAGGCACTCAATGCACTCAATAGTGCAACCTTAACAGAATTGGATTCAGTTGTAGGTGAAATATCCCAAAAACGGGATGTGAAAGCGGTAATAGTAACAGGAGCCGGAGAAAAATCTTTTGTAGCAGGTGCAGATATAGTGGAAATGAGTAAGTTAAATTCGATGGAAGCAGCAAATTTTTCAAGACTTGCACAAAAGGTATTTTCTGAAATAGAAAATTTACCTAAGTTAGTTGTGGCAGCAGTTAATGGTTATGCGTTAGGCGGCGGGTGTGAGCTTGCCATGGCATGTGATGTAAGGTTTGCTTCAAAGAAAGCCAAATTTGGACAGCCTGAAGTCAATCTTGGGATACTTCCAAGTTTTGGAGGAACACAGAGGCTTCCAAGATTGGTAGGTAAGGGTAGAGCCAAAGAATTGATATTTTCCACAGATATGATAGATGCCCAGGAGGCATACCGTATAGGACTTGCCAATAAAGTCTATGAGCCTGATGAATTGATATCAAAATCAGAAGAGTTTGCCAAAAAGGTGATGAGTAAATCTCCATGGGGAGTTAGGCTGGCAAAAGCCTCTATAAATAATGGATTAGACGTGGATCTGGAGGCAGGGCTCAAATATGAGTCAAATTCGTTCGGATTATGTTTTTCCACTGAAGATCAAAAAGAAGGCATGAATGCTTTCCTGGAGAAAAGAAAAGCTAATTTCAAAGATCGTTAAATAAAGAGAGGGGTTTATCATGGGTTTAAGATTTTTAAAATCCTCCAAAGCAGCTGAACTAGTTAATGATGGAGACGTGATCGTCACAAGCGGTTTTGTAGGAAGTCTATGTGCTGAAGCACTTACGACAGCGCTGGAAAATCGTTTTCAGAAGACAGGTCATCCAAATGATTTAACTTTGGTATATTCTGCAGCTCAAGGAGATGGCAAAGGGAAAGGTGTAGATCATTTTGCACATGAGGGATTTGTAAAGAGAGTTGTGGGGGGACACTGGAACTTATCACCTGAATTGGGAAAAATGGCAGTGGAGAATAGGATAGAGGCATATAATCTTCCACAGGGTACAATATCTCAGTTGTATAGGGATATAGCTGGTAAGAGAATAGGAACTATAACTCATGTGGGTTTGAATACTTTTGTAGATCCGAGAATAGAAGGAGGAAAATTAAACGATGTCACTAGAGAGGATATAGTAAAACTTATAGATATTGAAGGGGAAGAAAAATTATTTTATAAGTCCTTCGACATTGATGTATGTTTCCTCCGCGGGACTTATGCAGATAAAAACGGCAATATTTCACTGGAAAGAGAAGTAGCTACCATAGATGTGCTTTCAATAGCACAGGCATGTAAGAATACGGGAGGTACTGTTGTAGTGCAGGTTGAAAAGGTTGTAGATGTAGGACAATTGGATCCAAGGCTTGTAAAGATACCTGGGATATACGTCGATGCTGTTGTGGTTGCTGAACCTGAGTACCATGAACAGTTTTTCGGATGCAGCGGATTCGATCCTGCTTTAACAGGTGAAGTTAGAATACCTCTTGGAGATATAGAAAGCCCTAAGTTAAACGCCAGAAAAATAATAGCCAGGAGAGGTGCCATGGAACTTGAACCGGATACCGTTGTAAATCTTGGTATAGGAATACCCGAGGTGATATCAGCCGTAGCCAATGAAGAGGGAATTGGGGAATATATGACGATGACTGTAGAAGCAGGGCCCATAGGGGGTGTGCCTATGGGCGGATCAGCTTTTGGTGCATGTATAAATGCTGAATCAATTATAGATGAAGCCTATCAATTTGATTTCTACGATGGTGGAGGGACAGATCTGGCATTTTTAGGGCTGGCACAAGCGGATAAAGGTGGAAATATAAATGTAAGCAAATTTGGATCACGTATAGCCGGATGTGGCGGTTTTATAAATATAACCCAAAATGCCAAAAAAGTATTTTTCTGTGGTACTTTCACTGCGGGCGGCTTAAAAGTGGAGACTGAAAATGGAAGACTAAAAATAATTCAAGAAGGAAAAGTACCTAAGTTTTTAGATAAAGTTGAACAGATTACTTTCAGCGGGGAATATGCCAGAAAAATAAGACAGCCGGTTATGTATATAACTGAAAGAGCTGTGTTTGAATTGAAAAACGATGGATTGTATCTTACAGAAATAGCTCCAGGTGTGGATCTTGAAAAGGATATACTCGATTTAATGGGGTTCAGGCCTAAGATGGACAAAGTAAAGACTATGGATGAAAGAATCTTTTGTGACAAATTAATGGGATTGAAAAAATAAATTTAGGAGGTAGAGCAGATGAATTTTGAATTATCAAAAGAACAAGAACTTGTACAAAAAACAGCAAGAGATTTTGCTGAAAAGGAATTAAAGCCAATAGCCATTGAAAATGATGAAAAAAGTGAATTTCCTGTAGAACAGTATAAAAAAATGGGCGAAATGGGTCTAATAGGATTGCCTTATCCCAAAGAATACGGCGGTTCCGGGGCAGATTATCTTTCATATGTTCTGGCTGTAGAAGAGATATCGAAAGTGCACGCTTCCATGGGAATATCTTATTCAGTTACAACATCATTATGTGCAGGTGGAATATTCAACAATGCATCGGAAGAACAGAAAAAGAAATATCTTCCTGACTTATTATCGGGTAGAAAATTTGGTTCCTTTGGAATGACAGAGCCAAATGCAGGTTCTGATGCGTCTGCAGCAACAACTACTGCGGAGAAAAAGGGAGATTATTATATATTAAACGGTACCAAATGTTTTATTACAAATGGACCCCTTTCGGAGACATTCCTTGTATTTGGAATAACGGACAAAAGCAAGGGTCCCAGAGGATCGTCGGCATTTATAGTAGAAAAGGGATATCCTGGGTTTTCAATAGGTAAGATTGAGGACAAGTGTGGAATAAAGGCAGCACAGGTGTCGGAGCTTGTATTTGAGAATTGCAGGGTACCGGCAGAAAATTTGGTGCCTGAAGAAGGAAAGGGACTTAAAATAGCATTGAGTACATTGGATGGAGGAAGAATAGGAGTAGCTGCTCAGGGGCTTGGAATAGCAGAGGGAGCTTTTGAACGTGCAAAGCAGTATATGAAGCAGAGAATTCAATTTGGCAAACCGCTGTTTAAGCAGCAGTATCTGGCATTTAAAATGGCAGAATTGGATCTTGAGATAGAAGAAGCTAAATATATACTATACAAGGCAGCCATAGACAAACAAGAGGGAAAGCCATATTCAATACCTGCAGCCAAAGCTAAAATTGCCTGCACAGATGCGGCCATGCATGTGACAGCGGAGGCAGTACAGCTGTTTGGAGGAAATGGATATATGAGAGAATATGAAGTTGAAAGAATGATGAGGGATGCTAAGATAACCCAGATATACGAAGGAACAAATGAAATACAAAAATTGATAATAAGCGGAAAGTTATTTAAATAATCCGTGACCTTGTTGGAATTGTTCTAAAAGCTTGTAAAAAACACTCTCTTTAATTGATTGTAAGTCTGTTGTGCAATTAATGGTAATGCTCCCTTCTAGGTAGACAGGTGAAATAATAAAAACTTGTTTACTTGGGAGGGGCATTTTTATGTCAAAAAATATTAATAATATTGTAACAAAACTGTGACAGAAGAAATCTAAACTTATATTTAGTTTAGATAAAAAACAAATTCGATGGAAAGAAGGGGATTATATCGTGAAAAAGATACTTATTCCAATAATAATAGTGATAATAGCAGTAGGCGCTATAGTATATAAAAATACTACAAAAAAATCCGGAAACAATAAATTACAGTATTCACAAGCTCGAGTAACTAAGCAGAATATTGAGAGCACAGTTTCCGGATCGGGAAGTGTTATGCCCCTGAATGGTGGAACAATTAAAGCCGGGGGAACAGATACTGTAGCTCAGGTACTTGTAAGCAAAGATCAGGCGGTAACTGCAGGACAGGAACTTGTTGCTTTTGAAAATGGAAGTGCTGCAATAACAGCTCCTTATGACGGAATAATAAGTCAGGTAAATGTAAGTGCAGGAGATAGTGTAAATCCAAATCAGGATCTTTTGGGCATATTTGATGACAAGAATTTCTATACCACAATATCCGTAGATGAAACTGATGTTCCAAATCTAAAAATTGGACAAAAGGCCAATATAAAAGTCAATGCATTTCCAGATACCAGCTTTACAGGTACTATCAAGGATATAAGTCAGCAGGGAACCTATTCAAATGGGGTGTCAACTTTTAATGTAATTATATATTTTGATAAAATAAACAACATAAAATCCGGAATGTCTACAGAAGCTTCCATAGTAACGGCATCAAAAAATAATGTACCTGCTGTGCCTATAGAAGCAATAAGAGATATGAATGGTAAAAAATTTGTAATACTGTCTTCTGACGATGGAAAAAGAAAAATGCAGCAAGTTCAGATAGGAATTAATAACGGAAAGATGGTTCAAATAGTCGGAGGGCTTACAGAAGGACAAAAAGTTCAATTACCTCAGACTGAAAGTTCAAGCGGAAGTCAATCTTCAACAAAAAGCAGAAGTGGATTCGGAATGATGAGAAGCGGAGAAATAGGTAATTCTAGACAAGGTGGAAATGGTGCAAGCCAAAATAGAGGAACAAATTAGTTATGGGATAAAATCGGAATACACGTGAAAGGAGAACTTCTATGATAGAAATTAAAAATCTGTGCAAGTACTATACTATGGGAGATACTAAAATAAAGGCACTGGATAATATTAATTTGAGTATATCTGAGAACGAATTTGTTTCAATTGTTGGTCCATCCGGTTCCGGAAAGTCTACACTTATGAATATAATTGGATGCCTTGATGTCTGTGATTCTGGATACTATATTTTAAATGGTATAAATATAAATGAGATGAGTGAATCTGAATTAGCTGACGTAAGAAATAAGCAGATAGGATTCATATTTCAAAATTTTAATCTGCTTCCCAAAATGAATGCTGTAGAAAATGTAGAAGTACCTCTCTTGTACAGAGGAATAAGTGAGAAAAAATGCAGGGAAAGGGCTATGGAGTGTCTTGAAAAGGTAAAACTTAAAGGAAGAGAGTATCATAGGCCAAATCAACTTTCAGGTGGACAGCAGCAAAGGGTAGCTATTGCAAGGGCACTTGCAGGAGGACCGAAAATCATACTGGCAGATGAACCGACAGGTGCTTTGGATAGAAAGACAAGTGAGGAAATAATGGGTACTATGAAAGAACTCCATAAAAATGGTCAGACTATAATATTGATAACTCACGATTTAAAAGTTGCAAAGCAGGCAAAGAGGATTGTGAGCATGGAAGATGGAAAATTGGAAGACGGGAAATTATACATGGAGGGGGATTGATTAATATATGAAATTATTTCAGACTTTAAAGCTAGCTGTAAAAAATATAATAAGCAATAAATTGAGATCCATTCTCACCATGATAGGTATAATTATAGGAATTTCTTCCGTCATAGTATTGGTAGGTATGGGAAGCGGATCTACAAAACAGATAACTTCTCAGGTTCAGGCTCTCGGAACTAATCTTATTATGGCAAATACTACCAACAACAATGGAACCAAGCAATTTACCCTTGAGGATGTAAAAAATATTCAGGATTTACAGGGAATTGCCGAGGCGGCACCTGCCATTAATGCCAGTGCTGCAGTTAAAGTCAATACAAAATCTCAAAGTACTTCTGTAACTGGGACTACGCCGAATTTTATGGATGTGAGAAATATGACACTTTCAGAAGGTAGATTTATAGCCGATCTGGATGTAGATTACAGAAATAAGGTGGCAGTTCTGGGATCTGATATTGCAGCTCAGCTTTATGGATTCAATGATCCCTTAGGCAGGGACATCAGTATAAACGGAAATACCTATAATGTCATAGGAGTGTTGAAATCACAAGGAAGTTCTATGGGAAATAACACAGATGACATGGTGATTGTACCCTCATCTACGGCCATAAGTCTTGCTGGCAGTAGAAATGTGCAAAGTGTGTATATAAAATCTTCAAGTGATCAGAATGTAGAGATGGTTACAAATGAAGTAAATACCTACTTAAATAATTATTTCAAGTCCGCAGATAATAGCATAAGCAGGGTCATGAGTCAGAAACAACTGCTGAATACCATGAGTTCAATAACGAGTACCATGACTTATTTGCTTGGGGGAATAGCTGCCATATCACTTATAGTGGGAGGAATAGGAGTAATGAATGTCATGCTGGTATCTGTCTCAGAACGTACTAAGGAAATTGGAATAAGAAAGGCACTTGGTGGAACAAAAAAAGATATAATGATTCAATTTTTGATAGAGTCCCTGGTTCTGAGTTCACTGGGAGGTATAATAGGTGTGATATTTGGCATTTTAATTGGAAAGACAGTAGCTGCCTTTGGAGTTTCAGTAGCATTTTCAATACCTGTGGTAATTTTTTCATTTTCCTTTTCCATGGTTGTGGGTATTGTATTTGGCATATTTCCAGCATATAAAGCCTCTAACCTTAAACCAATAGATGCCCTTAGATTTGAATAATATTTGGATGTGTGTTACAGCAACTACTGTTATCTATTTTTTTACAGAAAAATCTAAAACTATTAAATTTTAGCATTGGTTTTAAACTACTGATTTTTTGCCATTTTGTCGTCAAAAATATTGTAAGCAATTTACTTTAACTCCATATTTCATAAAGGATATATTACTTCATCGGGGATAAAATATTAATGAATTGAAAATATGTATTTTAGGAGGTAATATTTTATGAAAGGTTTATTTGACAATGTTTTAGGCAATGGCAGTGACGATAATAACAAGAAGAAAAGTAAGGATAGGGAAAAACTTACGCTTCATAAGGAAGAGCTTGATATAAATAAAAGCAAAGTTCCAAAGGGTGAGGTTGAGCTGAGCAAAGAAATTGTTGAAGAACCAAAAACAGTCGATGTTCCAGTTACTCATGAAGAAGTTGTTATAGAAAGAAGACCAGTAGATAATAAATCCAGTGATACGCCTATTAGTGATGAAAAAACCATACGCATTCCAGTCAGTGAAGAGCAGGTCAATGTAGGTAAACACACTGTGGTAACTGGAGAGGTATCTGCTCATAAACGTGAAGTTAAAGAAACAAGGAAAGTGGATGAAAAACTAAAAAGAGAAAAGGCTCGTGTAAACACAAATGGTGACGCAAATATAGTGGATGATAATACAGATCATGACTTCCGTTAGGAAATTTATCCGAAGGCTGCCATTGATGATACTCCCCGTTTCATAGAGTGGGAGGTAAGCACTGTCGCACGTCTGAATAAGGTGATTCTTAGGTTTGCAGTGATTTGCTTATGAAAAAATTTTTTTCATAAGCAAGTTCCATCTAAGCCTGAGAATCACTTGACCAGTGCTTATTTTGCATATACAAAATGGACAAAGCGATTAGCACAGGGTGCTAATTGTGGGACACCGACCCTGCATAGGCAAAGGGTTTCAGATAAACCTGAAACCCTTTTATTTTATTGAAGCAATACGGGTTTTGGAAAGACGATGGGCAATTACAGGCCGTAATGTAGTTGATAGGCTGTGTTTCGAAAAGTGTTATAATTGAAACTGTAGATCTCAATGGCAAAGGAGAAAAAATCATGAAGATATATTTTGTCAATGGCAGTCCGAGGAAAAAATGGAATACGGGTACTGTACTGAAGAAAGCAGCGGAAGGAGCCGCATCGCAAGGTGCAGAAACAGAGCTTGTTAACTTGTATGACTTGAAATACAAGGGTTGTGTCAGTTGTTTTGCGTGTAAAATGATAGGCGGAAAATTCCACGGTAAATGTGCTCAAAAAGATGATTTAACACCTATTCTGGAAAAATTATCTGCTGCGGATGGAATTGTTTTTGGTACACCGATTTATTTTTATAATATAACATCTGGAATGCAGGCGTTTCTGGAACGATTTTTCTTTCCGTATGATTTATACAGCAGAGAGATAGTATCTGGCTATACCCAAAAAATACCAAGCGGTTTTATCTATACAATGAATATGAGCGCAGAAAGTATGCACAAGGCAGGTATAGATACTAATGTAAAAGCCGGACAATTATTTGCGGAAGAAATTTTGGGGATGAAACCGGAAGTTTTATATGTAAATAATACCTACCAGTTTTCAAACTACAGCAAATATGAATCCTCTAAATTTTCGGAGACAGAAAAGGCTGTATATAAACAAGCGCAATTTCCGATAGATTGCCAAAAGGCTTTTGAAATGGGACAGAAAATTGCAGAAAAAAATCTACGGGAGAAATAAATATTGGTTTCAAGTAATCGGATAGTTGAATAAATTTTTAAAATTATAGTTTCATAAATTTCTATAAGATCATATATTAATCCAGTGATATATAGTATTTGTACAAAGCATAATTAATATTTTATAATAATTATTATTAAAATCTATTGATAGATTTTATCAGGTGTGATATTATAAAACCGAAAGGGAAATATTACAAGGAGATGATTTTATGAGTAAGGTTGATATATTTACAACCAGTACCTGTCCATATTGTCATAGTGCAAAGGAGTTTTTTACAAAAAACAATATAGATTTTACAGAACACAATATAAGCACGGATTCAAATGCAAGAAAGCAGCTCATGGAGAAGGGATACAGATCCGTTCCTGTTATAGTTATAGACGGACAGTATCTTGTGGGATTCAATGAGGCAAAGGTGGCAAACCTTTTGGGTGTTTGATGATGTGGTAAATATGAGGGCCTTATAGAAGTTTAAAAATGGTGTTGTAAAATTACTCATCAGGGTAGCTTTACAGCACTTCATTTTTATATTCCCTTATTTTTTTAGATAGAAGGATCTGTTGTTTACGGCTCTCATTGTTGCCAGTATTCCATCGAGGTGATCATATTCATGCTGTATCAGTTCCGATAGATCTCCTTGAAATTTTATTGTTTTATCCATGAAATTTATATCTTTGTACATCACGGTACATTTTTTATATCGTTTGACTTTTACCAGCAGGTTTGGAAAGGACATGCAGTCATCCACAACTTCCATCATCTCATTATTGTCAAATTTAAGTATGGGATTGATAAAAACCATGGGTTTGTCGATATACATGTATATCAACCTTTTAAATATTCCAATCTGCGGCGCTGCAATTGCCCTTCCTGCGTTATATTTTTTGCGGAAATCAATTAAGGTATCGTGCAAATCCGAAACAGTCTCCTTTACTGCATCCATTTCCTCTTTCGCAACAGGAAGGCTTTTCTTATATAGATCTTCATTTCCAAGTAACAGTATTTCTTTTATCATAAAACGCTCTCCTTTACATGTGATATATATTTGATACAATATTACTATATAATTGTTACTATAAAAAGGTATAATTTTTATAAAAATTATGGGGATGATTTTATGGAAATACCGGTGTTCATTGAAAAGAACAGTGAAAAATCGCTGTATATTCAGATATATGGATGCTACAAAAAAGCTATACTGGAAGGTATACTTAAAAAAGATGATAGATTGGAATCTATAATACAGCTTAAGAACAGGCTTTGTATCAGCAGAAACACAGTTCAGGCGGCGTATAATCAGCTGTTGTGTGAGGGCTATATTTATAGTAAAAAGGGCAGTGGTTATTATGTGGGAGCTATAGATAAACAGATAAAAACCGTCAAGAGAGAAAATATACCCTTAAAGCTCAAACCGCTGAGAAGTATTCATATAGATGAGAGGCCATATTCCTATAATTTTAAACCCGGCTCGGTGGAGCACAGCAGTTTTCCATTTGCGAGCTGGAGAAAAATTGAGCAGGGTATTATGAAAAAAGAAAATATAGGCATATTGACCTATTCGGATCCCAGAGGTGAATTTGAATTGAGAAATCAGATTGCAGATTATGTCAAAAGTTCAAGAGGGGTGGCTTGTTCTTCTGAACAGATAATTGTAGGTGCAGGGACACAGACTTTGATGGCTATATTATGCGACCTGCTTGGTGAGTATTATAATATGACAGCGAATTTAGATATAATGTAAATCCAATACCTTCACTTCAAAGCCTGGATAATGAAAATAGAGTGATCTATCTTGGAACTTTTTCAAAAACTCTTTTTCCCGGAATGCATGTTGGATATATGATTTTACCTGAAAGCATAATGAAGCTTTTTATTGAAGAAGGAAGCTTTATAAATCAAACTGCATCCAAAATTCATCAGCTGACAATTGCAGAATTTATGAAGGAGGGACTATTGAAGCTCATCTCAGGAAAATGAGAAACATATATGCTAGAAAGCAGCAGTTTCTTACAGACTGTATAAAAAATGAATTTGGAGAAAATGCCGCTATCTATGGTGATAAAGCAGGACTCAACGTTGTACTTCAGGTGAAAAGCAGGTTTGATGAGCCTGAATTGATAGATAGAGCTCTGGAAAAAGGGGTTAAAGTCTACCCTGTATCCTTTTACTATTTTGATAAAGATAATTATAAGAAGCATAATATGGTGTTGATGGGATATGGGCATCTGAGTTTTGAGGAGATAAGAAATGGAATAAGGTTTTTAAAAAAAAGTCTGGTTTTGAGTTGAATATTTCATAATGCAAGGTATGGCTTAAAATAAGGGAGTGGACACAAGTCCACTCTTATCCAATGCATATTCTGATTAAGCAGCACCAAATCCCTTTCCATAGGCTTCGTAGGAATTTTGTATTAGGACCAGGGCATTTACATCGACTTCTCTCACTATCCTCTTGAGCTTTACAAGTTCTGTATTTGTGACGAGACACATTAATATATCACGTTTATCATCCGTGTATCCGCCTCTTGCCTCAATTTTGGTAGTACCCCCATGTAGCTTGGTCAAGATTAAATCGTTGATTTCTTCAGTTTTATCTGAAATTATAAATACGGATTTGGAATCAGTAAATCCCTTGATATATATATCTGTGACCCTTCCGATTAAATATACTGTAACCATGCCATATAGAGCTTTTTCTATACCAAAGACAAAACAGGTTAGTATTACTATGGACATATCTAAGCTCATCATTACTTTACCTACGGGTTTATGGGCATATTTGCATATGATTTTAGCTATGGTATCTGTACCTCCTACGGAAGATTGCTTGCTTAAAAGCATTCCAACGCCGACCCCTGTAAATACCCCGCCCAATAGGGATGACAGTAGAATATCATGTGTAAAGGGAGTAATGCTGCTGGTTAATTCTACTAATATCGGAACAAGAAAGGCTCCTAAAGCTGTATTTAGTACAAATTTTTTCCCAAGTGTCAACAACCCTATTATGAAAATTGGTATATTGAAAAGACCCATAATTATTGATTTCTTTATATGCGTTACAGATTCCAGTACAATTGCAAGTCCGGAAACTCCACCTGGTACGATTTTATGCGGCGCAAGAAAGGCATTTAAAGCAAATGAAATTAAAAATAGTCCAAATAAAATTACAGCTAAATCCCATGCATTTTGTTTCATTCCACTCTCCCCCTATTTTAAAATATTGACACTATAAAAGCCCTCCGTCCCTTTTGGGATGAAAGACTCTGTTAACAAAGCAGATCTTATATGATGTTAATAGATTAATATTGCTATCAATTATATAGTAATTTATACTTTAAAGGTGCATTTGCCGAATAACCTCTTGATTACAATTCATAGTATCCATTATAGTGAATTATAGTGCATATATCAAGATAATATTCGTTAAATTAAATAATATTTTTATATACATTTTTCAAGACGGATAACAGCTTTATATGTTATAATTTGTTTGAAAAATAACAGTATACATAGAGGTGAAATAATTGAATAACAGCGCCTTGAAAGTTTTAAATAAATATTACGGGTATGATAATTTCAGGGGAGATCAAAATGAGGTAATTGAAAGCATATTGAATGGAAGAGATACTATGGCTATAATGCCTACAGGCGGAGGTAAATCCCTGTGCTATCAGATACCGGCACTTCTTTTTAAAGGTATAACCATTGTAATATCCCCACTCATTTCTCTTATGAAAGATCAGGTGGACAGTATAAAGACACTTGGGATAAGAGCTGCTTATATAAACAGTTCCATTGCTCAGGATGAAATTTTAAATATATGTTCTTCCTTAAAAAATGGAGGTGTAAAAATATTGTATGTAGCCCCGGAAAGATTGGAATCTCCTGATTTTTGCAGTATTATCAAAAACCTGCCTGTTTCACAGGTGGCAGTGGACGAAGCTCACTGTGTATCTCAATGGGGGCACGATTTCAGGGTAAGTTATACATATATCTGGAAGTTCATAGAGTGCTTTTCTAGAAGGCCTGTGGTTACTGCATTTACGGCTACTGCTACAGATGAAGTGCGTGAAGATATTGTGAAACAGATACATATGAAAGATCCTGCTGTGTTCATATCTGGATTTGACAGGGAAAATTTAAAGTTATGCTGTTTGAAAGTTGGAAATAGATTTGAATATGTACTTGATTATATCAAGGCAAATTTGGGACAGTCGGGCATAATATATTCGGCTACTAGAAAAAAAGTAGATAATTTATATGAAAAACTTAAAGCTAATGGAATATCAGTTGGAAAGTATCATGCAGGTTTGTCAGCTGAAGATAGGAAGAAGAATCAGGAGGATTTTGTCTATGACAGGGTAGACGTCATAGTTGCCACTAATGCTTTTGGAATGGGAATAGATAAGTCGAATGTGAGATTCGTGATACATTATAATATGCCGAAGAATATAGAAAGCTATTATCAGGAAATAGGACGGGCGGGACGTGACGGCGAAAAAAGTGAATGCATACTCATGTTTTCACCTCAGGATGTAATCACCCAGAAGTATTTGATAGAGACTAGTATACAGTCACCGGCCAGAAGGATGAATGAATATAAAAAACTCCAATCTATGGTTGATTTTGTCCATTATAATGGATGTTTGAGGAAATATATACTCAATTATTTTGGCGAGCATGTCGATTATGATGAATGTGGAAATTGCAGCAACTGTATAAGAGAGGGAAAATATGTAGATAAAACTGTGGATTCCCAGAAAGTGCTCTCTTGTATTTACAGAATGAAGAGGGAGTTTGGTGTAAATATGATAGTGGACGTTTTAAGAGGTTCTACCCAGAAAAAGGTGCTTCAATATGGATTTGACAAGATATCCACTTATGGGATAATGAAAAATTATTCGAAAAATGGACTTTCAAATTTTATAAACACACTTATAGCTCAGGGCTATATTTCTTTAAAAGAAGGAGAATATCCAACAGTGATATTGAATTCTAATTCTGTGAAAATACTGAAGGGAAAGGAAAAAGTGGTTTTGAAGGAACCTACGAAGGTGGAAAAGATAACTGTAAACAGTAATTTGTTTGAATTGCTCAGGAATTGCAGGAGGGAAATAGCCAGAGGGGAGGGAGTACCTCCTTATTTAATATTTTCTGATACCACTTTAAGGGAGATTAGCAGCAGATACCCTGTAACTTCAAAGCAGATGCTTGATATATCCGGAGTTGGTGAATTGAAACTCAAGAAATATGGTGACATATTTTTAAAAATTGTCAGGGAATATGTAGAAAAAAACAATATAAAATCCAACTGGTACTTTAAAGGGAATCTTTCAGAAGTCGGCAGCAGAAAAAATGGCAAGTTGAAAACTTTTGAAATTACCGTAAACATGCTTGATGAAAATATGGGAATAGATGAGATCTCCAGTAAAAGAGGTCTTACCGTATCTACAATATTATCGCATATAATGAAGTATGTGGAACAGGGAAACAAACTCAATGTGAAAATGAATTTTGACAGCCTGTTTTCGAAAGAAGAAGAAAATATGATTGTACAGGTTATAAAAAAGATAGGCATGGACAGGTTAAAGCCCGTTAAAGAATCTCTGCCAGACAGTATAAGCTATGATAAAATAAAGGCAGTTATACTTAAAGATTATATTCTAAAAGATAATAGTTGAATTTAAGCTGATACAGGCTTCCTTGCAGATCTTATTTTACGAGGAAGCCCTCTTCTATTTTCAAGCCTAAATTTTTACAATAAATAATTTCATCAAATATATGAAAACATATTGCATTATTATTAATATTTATGTATAATTATAAAATATATCAATAGATTATAATTTAGGGGGATTGGTAATGAAGAAGATAATGGCAGCTGCGGTTGTAATTATTTTTGGTATTGTATTATTTACAGCATGTGGGCAAACTAATATGAACGATGCAAATTCAAATTTGCTGAATAAAGTTAAAAAGTCCGGTAAAATCACTATAGGGACGGAAGAAGGGTATCCTCCAATGGAGTTTAGAGATGGCAGTGGTAAACTGGTGGGATTTGACGTGGATTTTTCCAATGAAGTTGCCAGAAGATTAGGAGTCAAAGCAAATTTTTTGGTGATGGATTTTAACGGACTTATATTGGCCCTTGATTCAAATAAATTTGATGCTGCCGTTGCTTCCATAAGTATAACTGATGAGCGTAAGAAAAACACAGATTTTTCTGTGCCATATATAAATGGAGGACAGATCATTACTGTAAAGAATGAAAGGAAGGATATAAAAGGGGTAAATGATTTAAAAGGAAAAGTTGCAGCTTGCGAATTGGGAACTACGGGGGAAAAGGTTGCAGATGGAATTAAAGGAGTAAAGGAACTGAAGAAGTATGACAAGATAACTGAGGCTTTTCAAGATATGTCCATAGGCAGGGTGGATGCCGCTATAATCGATAAGCAGGTTGGCGGATACTATATTCAGAAGAAAAAGGGTCAGTTTAAAATGCTTCCCGGAGAATTGAGCAGGGAACCTATGGGAATAGCCTATAGAAAAAATGATGATTCACTGAAAAAAGAAGTGGATAAAATCATAGGGGACATGAAAAAGGATGGAACACTTTCTAAGCTCTCGGTAAAATGGTTTGGATTTGATGCGTATAAAAAATGATATTAGGAGGAAATATTTATGGTTGATTTAAAGGGAAGGAGCTTTTTAACTCTCAGGGATTTTTCACGAGAAGAGATAAGATATCTGCTGGATCTTTCTAAAAAACTCAAGGAAGAAAAACATAATGGGAAAGAAAAAAAGAGACTGCAGGGAAAAAATATTGCTCTTATATTTGAAAAAGATTCTTTAAGGACAAGATGTTCATTTCAGGTAGGGGCATATGATGAAGGTGCATCGGTAACTTATATAGGACCTACGGGAAGCCATATGGGTAAAAAAGAATCGGTGAAAGATACGGCCAGAGTAATGGGGAGGATGTTTGACGGAGTGGAATACAGGGGATTTTCACAGAAAAATATGGAAATTTTTGCTGAATATTCAGGAGTACCACTGTGGAATGGACTCTCAGACGAAGATCATCCTACCCAGGTACTAGCAGATTTTTTGACTGTAGAAGAACATGTTGATAAACCACTTGAAGATGTAAATTTTATCTATATTGGCGACGGAAGGAACAACATGGCAAATGCACTTATGATTGGATCGGCAAAAATGGGAGTTGATTTTAAAATTATAACTCCAAAGGAGCTGTTTCCTGAAGATGAACTGGTGGCGGAATGTAAAAAGATTTCGAAAAAAAATGGAGGAAATATTACCATAAGCGATGATATATACGGCAGCGTAAAAGGAGCAGATGTTTTGTATACAGATGTGTGGCTCTCAATGGGGGAGAATAGAAATCTGTGGAAAAGCAGAATTGAAGCTTTGATGCCATACCAGGTAAACGGTAAACTTGTTGAATCCTGTGAAAATAAAGATGTGAAATTCATGCACTGTCTTCCTGCCTTTCACAATAGAGAGACAAATACGGGCGAGGATATATATCAAAAATTTGGCTATGAAGCACTGGAAGTTACAGAAGAAGTATTTGAGGGAGAACATTCTATAGTATTTGATGAAGCAGAAAATAGATTGCATACTATAAAGGCAGTCATGGTGGCAACTTTAGCCTAGGAATCATTTTATGCAGTAATATTTAGAAAGAAGGAATATTATGAATTCCATATTGTATTTGGAAGATGGAACCGTGTTTATGGGGAAAGCTGTAGGAAGAAATGGTGTAACTGCAGGGGAACTGGTTTTCAATACTTCAATGACAGGTTACCAGGAGATACTTACAGACCCTTCTTATAGAGGTCAGGTAATTACCTTTTGTTACCCATATATAGGAAATTATGGCGTCAACCAGGATTTTAGCCAGTCTGGAGAAGCACAGGTAAAGGGAGTGGTGTTGAAAAACGCCTATTCTGATACATCCCATTATTTAAGCAGGGAGAGCTTTACAGATTTTCTGAAAAAAAATAATATAGTGGGTATCAGCGGCATAGATACCAGAAGCATAACAAAAAAGATAAGGTCAAAAGGTACTATGAAATGTGTGATATGCAATAAGAACAAACCTATAAATGAGATTAAAAATATGCTGGATTCCTGTGATGATAAAAATCTGGTTGAGCAGGTAAGTACCCCATCTGTAAAGAATATTAAAGGAAGCGGACCTAAAGTGGCACTTCTGGATTTTGGTGCCAAGATAAATATAATGAAAAATTTAAAACGCAGAAATTGCGATATAACCGTATTTCCCTATGATTCATCCTATGAGGATATAGAGAGGATAAATCCCCAGGGTATACTTTTGAGCAATGGTCCGGGAAATCCCAAAGATTTAGGTAAAATTATGCCTACTATAAAAAAGATGATTGGAAACATTCCGGTATTCGGGATATGCCTGGGACATCAGTTACTGGCTCTTGCACTGGGTGGAGATACCTATAAGATGAAATTTGGACATAGAGGCAGTAATCATGGCGTATATGACAGGGACCTTGACAAATCCTTTATAACGTCTCAGAATCATGGCTATGCCGTTAGAAGAGAAAGCCTGGATAAAGATATTATTGAGGTGACCCATCTGAATTTAAATGACAATACTGTAGAGGGAATAAGACATAAAACCCTTCCTATATTTTCAGTACAATTTCACCCGGAAGGTTCTCCAGGGCCTAAGGATACAGATTATTTATTTGATAAGTTTTTAAGATATATGACTCTATAGTATAAATAAACAAGGAGAAGTGATACAATGCCGTTGAGGAAAAACTTGAAAAAAGTTTTGATAATAGGATCGGGACCTATAATAATAGGCCAAGCTGCTGAGTTTGATTATTCAGGGACTCAGGCATGTGAGGCAATAAAAAGAGAGGGAATAGAAACAGTTCTTGTAAACAGCAATCCGGCAACTATAATGACAGATAAAAATATTGCAGACAAGACTTATATAGAACCTCTTACTGTTGAATCATTGGAAAAAATAATAGCAAGGGAAAAACCGGATGGTGTTTTAGCGGGATTTGGCGGACAAACGGCCCTGAATTTGGCCATGGAACTTAACAAGGCCGGAATTTTAAAAAAATACAATGTGGAATTACTCGGAATAAAAGTAGAATCCATAGAAAATGCAGAGGACAGAAAGAGCTTTAAAAATCTTATGGAGAAAATAGGAGAGCCTGTGGCTGTGAGTATCATAGCCACTAATTTAGATGAGTGCAAGGAATTTTTGAATGAAATCAGCCTTCCTATTATAATAAGACCTGCCTATACACTTGGAGGTACTGGTGGTGGAATTGCAAACAATTATGAAGAATATCTGGAAATATGTAAAAATGGACTGGAAGAAAGTCCTATAACACAAATACTTTTGGAGCAGAGCTTGGCAGGATGGAAAGAACTGGAATATGAGATAATGAGGGACAAAAAAGACAACTGTATGGTAGTATGCAACATGGAAAACCTGGATCCTGTAGGTATTCACACCGGTGACAGTATAGTTGTGGCGCCTTCTCAAACTCTAAATGACAGGGAATACCAGATGCTCAGAAGATCTGCCATAAAAATAATAAGAACTTTGAAGATAGAAGGAGGCTGTAACATACAATTTGCACTGGATCCCAACAGCGGCAGATATATGGTCATAGAAGTAAATCCGAGAGTGAGCAGATCAAGTGCATTGGCTTCCAAGGCTGCAGGGTATCCCATAGCCAAAATTGCAGCTAAAATTGCTTTGGGTTATACACTTGATGAATTGAAAAATTATGTTACAGGGAACTCAAGTGCCCTTTTTGAACCAACCCTTGATTATTGTGTAGTTAAAATGCCAAAATGGCCTTTCGATAAATTCAAGACTGCAGATAGAACTTTAAAGACCCAGATGAAGGCTACAGGAGAAGTCATGGCTATAGACAGGAGTTTTGAAAGTGCACTTTTAAAGGCCGTGATAAGTTTGGAGGGAAAGCTAATAGGACTCAAACTGGACAAACTTGAAGATCTAAGTGTACCAGAAATAGTTGATAAACTGAAGATGCAGGATGACGAGAGATTGTTTGCAGTGGCGGAAGCTCTTCGAAAGGGAATGAGTGTGGATGAGCTCTATGAGATAACCAAAATTGATAAGTGGTTTATATATAGAATAAAAAATATAGTGAATATGGAAAATGAACTAGTAAATAACGCTCCAGATGTGGATACCATACAGCAGGCTGAAATTATGGGATTTACGGATGAATATATATGCAAGCTTATGGGCATGAAATTAGAAGATTTAAAGAGGATCAAGGAAGTAAACAGGATAAAAGTAGTGTACAAGATGGTTGACACCTGCAGCGGTGAATTTCAAGCAAGGACGTCCTATTACTATTCCTGCTATGATCTGGAAGATGACAACACAGTGTCGGATGATAAAAAAATACTTGTAATAGGTTCCGGACCTATTAGGATAGGACAGGGAATAGAATTTGACTACTGCTGCGTAAATGGTGTATGGGCCATAAAAAAAGCTGGATATAAGTCGATTATAGTGAACAACAATCCTGAGACTGTAAGTACGGATTTTGATATTTCTGATAAACTTTATTTTGATCCGCTGTATATAGATGACGTGATGAATGTGATAAATGAAGAGAAAGTGGACGGGGTTATAGTACAATTTGGCGGACAGACAGCTTTAAATTTATCGAAGAAATTAAGTGATGCAGGGGTAAAATTACTTGGAACTTCCTTTAAGTCCATAGATCTGGCTGAAGACAGAGAAAAATTCAGGGTCTTTTTAAAGGAATTGAATATCAATTCCCCCATAGGCGGTTCCGTGACCAGTTTAAAAGAAGCAGACAGGTTAATTGATGAGATAGGCTATCCGGTTATTGTAAGGCCCTCTTATGTGATTGGCGGAAGGGCTATGAAGGTAGTGTACAACCATGAAGAATTATCCCAGTATTTAAAAGATGCAGTAAATCTGTCAAAAGAGCATCCAGTACTCGTAGATAGATATATTTTGGGCAGAGAAATAGAAGTGGATGCAATATCCGACGGTCAGGATTTAATAATTCCGGGGGTAATGGAACATGTGGAAAGGACAGGAGTACATTCCGGAGACAGTATTGCAGTATATCCTGCAGATGATCTTCCTGAAAAGGTTCTTGGAAAGATAGAAGACTATACGGTAAAAATAGCCAGAGGATTAAAGGTGAAAGGACTTTTAAATGTACAGTATGCGTATGATGGAGATAAGATATATGTAATAGAAGTAAACCCAAGGGCCTCGAGAACTGTGCCAATCTTAAGCAAGGTTACGGATATTCCAATGGTGGAGATAGCTGTGCAGATCATGCTGGGGAAGAGGATAAGAGATTTTGGCTACAAGCAGGATGAATATAAGTTCAGTGATATTTATGCCGTAAAGATGCCGGTGTTCTCCAGCAAGAAGCTTCCAGGTGTGGATGTAGCTCTCGGACCTGAAATGAAATCCACAGGGGAGGTTCTTGGAATTGATTTTGATAAAAATAAAGCTGTGTATAAGGCTTTTAAAGCAGCGGGTTTTAAAATCTTTCACAGTGGGAACCTATATGTTTCCATAGATGATCGGGACAAGGAAGATTCTCTTCATATAATAGCAAAATATGATAAATTGGGCTTTGATATTTTAGGCTCTGCAGGTACTTGTGAGTTTTTAAATAAAAATGGTATAAAATGTACTGAGGTTGACATAAAAGATGCACCGGGATATATTAAAGAAAATAAGGTAGATGTGGTTATCAATATACCGACTCAGGGATATGACAGCAGTAGACAGGGTTTTGAACTGAGGCGTACTGCACTGGCCCATGATAAAGTGATTTTTACCTGCATTGATACTGCTAATGCCTATGTAGATGCCATAATGGTAGAAAAGAACGGTGAGATTATAGAATATAAAACCATGAGTGAATATTTGAGAAAGAGGGTTAAATATAGAGAAATGGTAAAATGCAGCTAAACAGATTGATTTTAAAGGCTTGCATCATGTCTATCGCCTTCAATTTCATAAAAATGGAGACGATAGGCACTGCTGTATGCAGTGTAATAATCCAGTAAAACAGATTATTTTTTATGCTTTGCGGCGCCTCCTAAGTTTTCAAATAAAAATTTTTCCAGCTCTCTATCCAGTCTGCTGCTTGTTTTTCTAATCTTGTCTTTGCTCATATTTTGATAAATCAGCTTTTCTAATTCTTTTTTTAATTTATAAATTTCTTCTTTTGACAAGTTTAACACTCCAAATTGATAATTTGTTTTTAAAATAAGCTTCATACCAATTTTACATGATAAGTGTGCTATTTGCAAATATATTTTATATGCAAATAGCACAAGATAAATAGTGATACTTATAATTACTATGCATAAAGTCAATATATGTACATACAATAATTGTTGATAATTGTAAAATTGGAGTGATTTATTTTATGAGAAAAAAAATAATTGTATTTTTTATATTGACATGCATGTGCCTTAGCATACATGAAAAAGCTGGAGCTGCTGATTACGATACTGTATTAAAGCAGGACATTCTGTGTCTCATGATGGCCTATCCAGAATATATTACGGATGTGGAAAAGGATAATAGCGGCAGGGTATATGTAATTATGAAATCAGGTAAAAGGATTTTATACGATGACAAAAAAAAGAAAAGTTCTGAAGAAAAGTTCCAAAATACAGATCTACAGGACATGATGGAACAGCCATATCCATTGGGGGCTGTAAATGGAGCTGCGGAAAAAAATTTTGATCCTGGCAGGTTTAGGGTTTATTCTCTTTTGAAGGAAATCTATGGCAATGATAAGAATTCTGTGGAATCAAACCTGGAAATGGCCAGTTTAGGCTACAGAAGATTTCAATTCAACGGAAACAATAATGCTTCATTATCTCTTGAAAGGGCAATGAAAGAGCTTATTCCCCTCTCGCAAAAAAAGGGAAATATAGCAAAATGTCTGTTTCCCAGCAGCGGTACTTTCAATTACAGATATATTTCGGGAACGAATATGTTGAGTCCCCATTCTTTCGGGATAGCAATTGACCTTGCCAGGGACAGAAGAGATTATTGGAAGTGGGTGTCAAGAGAGGAAGGAAGTCTGCGAATAAAAAAATATCCGAGGGAAATTGTAGAAGTATTTGAGAAAAATAATTTTGTGTGGGGTGGAAAATGGAGCCATTTTGATACTTTGCATTTTGAATACAGACCTGAGATAATTTTAAAAGCCAGATATTTCGGCGGTAAAAGACAAAATGGAGATTGCTGGTACAAAGGTGCTCCCTGCAGTGATAAAAATGTAAAAAAATATATTGAGTGGATCGACAAGAAGCTATAGAAAAAACATTATAGGGAAGATTCTGAAATAAATATGAAACTTCTACTAGAATTTACAAAAGCTTGGTAGAAAGTCCATCAGTTTTAACTGTGGGATGAATGCTTATACAATTGGGCACAATAATTGTAAAAATTATATGAGGAGTATAGCTTATGAAACATTCCTTGACAAAAATGGTTTTTAGGTCCACGATAATGATTTTAGTCATATTTTTTTCATGCTTTTTTAAGGGTGTACTGGGAGAAGAAAGTGATGTGAAAAATGAGATTATAAATTCTACTAAACAGATATTTGAAAATAGAAATAGAGCCATATTAAATGGAAATTTACAATTTATAGAGCCTTATTATGACAAGAGTACGAAATATGGAGCCTGGGCCTATGACCATGAAGAGAAAAAAATGAAATATTTAAAGAACTGGGAAGATAAACAGGGGGTAAAATTTGTAGAAATTCTGCCGGATGTCGTAGTTAAAAGGATAAAAGATAAGGGTGATAAATTTTCTGTAAATTTAATTTGTTCAACTGAATACAGATATGTATATGAAGATACGCCCAAATTAGTAAACAGCTGTAGAATAGGAACTTTACATGTACTTAATATGGAAAAGAAAAACGGTAAGTGGATTATTACAAAGGAGTGGTATAAAGATCCTTTTGCAGATTCCCTTAATTTGGATAATTTGAAAATGGATTCTGTAAAACGGTATATATTATTGCAGAACAGGAGGGACTTTTCGGGTATTGCGGAGAGAAGAAAATCTTCTGTGGAATATGCAGATAGGTACTGCGGTATAGCTTCGGAAAAAAAATATGGGTATACTTATAATAAAAAATACAGAAATTATAATTCTCAAGGCGGTGATTGTGCCAACTTTGCATCCCAGGTACTGCATGAGGGAGGAAAATTCAAAAAAAATTCCGCATGGAATTATGACAGCTCGGGGGCAACCAGCTCCTGGCTAAATGCAGATGGATTTAAAAATTATATGATATACAGCGGAAGGGCATCGGTTGTAGCTCATGGAAGTTATGAAAAGGTCTATAGAGATTCTTATAAACTTCTTCCGGGAGATTTTATAGCATATGAAAAAAAAGGGGATATAACTCATATTTCCATGGTTACAGGTGCGGACTCCAGAGGATATTCTCTTGTAAGTTGCCATAATACAGATAGAAATAGAGTACCTTGGGATCTAGGCTGGAGTGATAAAAATATAAAGTTTTGGCTTTTGCATGTAAATTATTAAATTAATACAAAGGCTACCATTGCTAATACTCTCGGCTTCTCAAAACGGGAGATAAGCACTGCTTGCACGCCTGGATAAGTTCTCCCCCTAAAGGATAACGTATTCTAAGTACTGAAGACACTAAGAATGCTGCTAATAAGGTCCGGGTGGAGAAAAGTATTTCTTATAAGCAAACTCCACCTGAAACTAAGAATTACTTGATAATGATATTATGATCAACTGTAGATGTGATTTTTGATTTTTAATGTGGATGTATAAATTAATAAAAGGAGGATATGCTACAGTAAGAATGTATTTTATTGCGTAAAAATGATATGATGGAATTGTAAGTAGGAGGGAATATATATTGTTTAAATTGGGGAAAACACAAAAGTTGACGGGAAATATATATGTAGTGAGAACATTGATTTCTAATTTCTTTATATATTCTGATTGTGATACCACTATATGTTTTAATGCTGGATTTATGCCGTCTGTTATAAATAGAGAATTGAAAAAAATAGATATTCATCCTCAGTCTGTCTGTGGTATATTTTTAACGTATCCCAGCTTCTATCACATGGGAGGAATTAATTTGTTTAAGAATGCCGATATTTATTTTTCGGCAGATATATCTATAAGAAGATCTAAAGAGATATGTTTTCATATTGAAAATGCAAATTATGCAAAACTTAGAGATGGAGATGAAATCAATGTGGGAAAGATAAAAATAAGATCTGTTATATTTCCAGGACACAAAAAGGGAGTTATTTCTTACATAGTTAACGACAGCATTTTATTTGTATAGTATCTGTTGAAAATTATTTTTATTTTTGAAAAGAATAGAATAGGTGATTTGTGGACAAACATCATAAAAATTGAGGTTGATATTACTATATAATTAGTGTATTATGATAATATAACACTAAGATATTAGTTCAGACGTGGAGGTGAAAAAATGGACAGTGAATTTGAACCCAATATACCAATATATGTTCAAATAATGAATGATATAAAGAGAAGAATAGTAAGTGAGCAATTGAAACCCGAAGATAAATTGCATTCTGTAAGGGAGATGTCCGTAAAGCTCAAAGTAAACCCAAATACTATTCAAAGAGCCTATCGGGAATTGGAAAGACAGGGTATCACTTATAAACAGAGAGGTATGGGTACTTTCGTAAGCGGCGATATATCGGTTATAAATAATTTAAAAAGGGAAATGGCACAGGATGTGCTCTGTAATTTTATGAGAGATATGAAGGGACTGGGATTTTCACCAAAAGAAATAGTTGAAATTGTAAGAGAAAATATACGGGAGGATATTTAAAAATGGAAACTATATTGAAGTGTACTGATTTAAAGAAGTCCTATTTTAGGAAAACCGCTTTAAATGGACTCAATTTGGAAATTAAAAAAGGGAGAATAACGGGGCTTTTGGGGCCGAATGGAAGTGGAAAAACCACTTTCCTAAAAATAATAGCGGGAATATTAAGGCCAAGTTCCGGGGAAATACTTATAAATGGCAACAGGCCGGGAATAAAGACAAAAGCCCAGGTCTCCTATTTACCTGACAGGGATTATCTTTACAAATGGATGAGAATAAGCGATGCTGTAAATTTTTTTGACGACATGTATGATGATTTTGACAAGGAAAAGGCAGGAGAAATGTTGAAATTTATGAATTTAAGTGAAGACAGCAAAGTTAGAGAATTATCCAAAGGGATGAGTGAAAAATTGTATCTTACATTAGTGCTGTCTAGAAAATCTCAACTTTATGTGCTGGATGAGCCTTTAGGAGGAGTGGATCCTACTACCAGAGAAAAGATATTGGATGCGATACTTAAAAACTATACCGAGGAGAGTTCCATACTCATAACTACTCATTTGGTAAGTGATATCGAAAGATTATTTGACGATGTTGCATTTATATCTGAAGGCAGGATAGTATTGTTTGGAAATGCAGAGGAATTGAGGTCCGAAAGAAAGATGTCCATAGATGAAATATACAGAGAGGTGTTCAGGTAATGTTTAAATTTGTAAAATATGATCTTGAGGGATGCTTTAAAGATTTTGTAATAATGATATGTACAATAATAATTTTAAATTTACTGTTGCTCACAAGAATAAATCTATGGGATTCAAATATCATAATTTTTTTAAACCTTGTTATAAGCTTTGTAGCTGAGATAATTGTTATAGTATGGAATATAAAATTATTCAGCAGGGATATATATGAGGGCAGCGCTTATCTTGTTTTCACCACACCTAAAAGTGGAAAGAACATATTGATTAATAAAATAATAACGGCTATTTTACAATGCCTTATAGTATTATTTTTCCTGTTCCTGTTTACAGCTATACTGGTTGAAATGCTGAATCTTACCCAGGGTTTCACATTTGGCTTGAAGATAACTTTTGGCCGGCTTTTAAGTGCTGTAACTCCACAATTTATAGCATATTCAATATTTGTGGTTCTAATTGTGTATATTTTATTTTTACTTACCGTGTATTTATCTCTTGCATTGGGGAGAGTTGCTATTAAAAACAGGAAATTGGGTAAACTGGGTACATTTATAATATTTGTAGTACTTTGCATTATACAGGTTAAAGTAGAAAATGCTGTTTCCAACGTATTTCCCCAGGGTTTTATGTTGAAAATATTTAATAATGAAGGCGGACAATCCTGGACAAATTTTGGAAATGCCATTGTCAATACCAATAACCCTTTTATTTCGGGTGTTAGTTTAAATATAGCGGAAATTTCTGTATCTCTGATTTTTATTATAGCAATGTTTTATGCTACGGCTTATATTATAGAGAACAAATTGGATTTGTAATTTCAACATCTTTTTAAATTTTATGAATATTGGAGGATTTGCTTAAAGTTGGGGAGAATATAGAATGTAGGAAGGGGTTGATTATATTATGGGAAAAATACATGTTTCAAAGTCACAGTTAATAAAGGATAAGTCTGATAAAGTTGATAAGATATTTGCTGGCTTGAAAGAAGATTCCAGTCTGGAAAATTTTGCAGAAGCATTTAGGCAAAATTATCCGGAGGATTGGGACAGGATAGTCAAACGCTATAATGAGCATAAGAAATTGAGGAAAAAAGGCAAGAATTATCCCATGCCTGAACCTGAAAAATATCTTGAGCAGATTTATAATAATTACCTTGATAAAAAAAATTGATAAGTTTTATATTTAAGAAGATTGCCTCAAAATTAAATTTCGGGGCAATCTTTTCACAATATTGTTATAATTTTATTTTAAATTTGGTGTGCTTGATTAATCTGTACAAATCACCGCATTTCATATATTATGTTAATGTGAATAAATAAATTTCTAAAGTGGAAAAAACTTTACAATAGGAGATATGTAGATGAGTAGAACTATTTTAATGGTAGACGATGAAGAGAGAATGAGGGTTCTCATAGAGGCATATTTAAAGCATGAAGGGCTAAATGTTATTTTAGCTGAAAATGGGCGGGATGCTCTTGAGAAATTTAAAAATAACCATGTGGATTTAGTGGTACTTGATATAATGATGCCTATAATGGATGGCTGGGCAACTTGCAGGGAACTTAGAAAAATTTCAAATATTCCAATAATTATGCTTACCGCACGAGCTGAAGATGAAGATCAACTTCTGGGATTTCAACTTGGTACGGACAGCTATGTGACTAAACCCATAAGCCCTAAGATTTTGGTGGCCAAGATAAAGGCACTTCTGAAAAGAGTTTATGATGAAGACAGCACTGTAAAAAAGAATATTTATGGAGGCATTTTTATTGATAAAGAGGGACATGAGGTGAAGGTAGATGGAAAAAGTGTATATCTTTCACCAAAAGAATTTGAATTGCTATACTATTTAATAAAAAATAAAGACATAGTTTTGAGCAGAGAAAAAATTTTGGATTCTGTATGGGGACTGGATTATTGTGGGGATCTCAGAACAGTTGATACCCATGTTAAAAGATTGAGGGAAAAATTGGGAGCCAAAGCTTATTTAATAACTACAGTTAGAGGGATTGGATATAAATTTGAGGTAAAAAATGATGAAAAAGGGAAACATTTTATGGGAAAATAAGTTTTTATTAAAAATAAGGAAAAATATAACCTGGAAGTTATTTATAATAACTGCATTGGTTTTTATAATTTTTATAAGCGGCACTTTGGTTTTCCAATCGCTTTTTTTTGGTAAGTTCTACATAAATAAAAAGGAAAAAAATATTCAAAGTGAAACACAGAAGTTTAAAACAATGTACAATAAGACAAAAGATGAAAATGAAGTAGTAGAAATTATAAGGAATTTTGAAGAAAATAATAATGCTAAATTGGTTATAATGAATAGAGAGGGGAAAATAAAATTTATCACGAAATTAGACAATGAAAGTTATGATGCGGCAAGAATAAAAATAATAAATGATATTATAGTGGAATGGGTAAGAAATTTTAACTCGTTAGATGATATGATAAAATATAACAAATCCGTAACTGTAATTACCGATAGGGAAATTCATGGTAGAAAAAATATTCTCACTGCTGTCCCGGATAATAAACGGGAAGAGATAATATTTGCAGTCACTTCTCTTCAGCCGGTAGATGAGGCATCTTCTGTAATAAGGGAATTTTATATTTATTTTTACATAGGGGCTGTCATATTGATACTGTTACTTTCCCTCATATATACCAATATGGTTTCAAAGCCTTTGGTCAAATTGAATAACACTGCAAAGAAAATGGCTTCTCTTGATTTTTCGGAAAAATGTGATGTAAAAAATGAAGATGAGATAGGAAATTTGGCTGACACGTTGAATTTTCTGTCTTATAATCTGGATAAAGCATTGACTTCACTTAAAAAGGCGAATTTGAAACTGGAAAAGGACATAGAAAGGGAAAGAAAAATAGAAAAGGTCAGGAAAGAATTTGTAGCTTCTATTTCCCACGAGCTTAAAACCCCCATAAATTTAATAGAAGGGTATGCAGAAGGATTAAAAGATAATATTTTTGAAGGTGATGAAAAGGACAGTTATATTGATGTCATAATAGATGAAAGCAATAAAATGGCAAATTTAGTATCGGATATGCTGAAATTGTCCCACCTTGAGTCCGGTATAATTAAACTGGATAGAGAAATATTTTTTATGGATGAACTTATAACCTATGTATTCAAAAAATTTTCAAAGGTGATAAAGGATAAAAATATAAAAGTCGATTTTAAAATGATAAAACGGGTCAAGGTATATGCCGACTGGGACAAAATGGAGCAGGTTATGGATAATTTCATCACCAATGCCATAAAAAATACAGAGAAAGGTGGGAATATAATTTTTGCCATAGCGGACAGAAAGGACAAAATTATTGTATCCGTAGAGAACACGGGGAAAAATATACCGGTGGAGGATATAACTAAAATATGGAACAATTTTTATAAGATAGATAAATCTCGGAACAGAAAACTGGGCGGTACTGGTATTGGCCTTGCCATAGTTAAAAATATACTGGAGCTACATGGATTTGAATATGGAGTAAAAAATACGGAAAGAGGAGTTATATTTTATTTTATTATGGATAAAGTATGAAGGCATGGTGAATAAATTTCGTTTAAATCCAACGGATCTAAAAATCACTTTATTAATATTAGATTATGGGTTTGTTAACAGAATGTTAAAAAACCTGTCATTTAAGTGTCACGTAAATGATGTAAAATTAAAATTAAAGTTTTATATTTAAAGTTTTGAGATAAAGTGATTGTTTAGAAGAGAGGAAAAGAAATGAGGTTTATAAATGCTAAGAAGGGTAAGGTATTCGATGGGATATTTCACTTATTATTCAATAATATAGATATTATCCTATTTTGCTGTATAATTTATGTAAAACTTATGTCTTATGAAAAGGACATATCTTCAGGTTACCTGAACAAAGCTGTGGTTTTTCCGATAGCTGCATCAATATTGATATTGCTCAGCTTTTCATTACTTTTTAAAGAAAAAAACAGAATAAGTTTTTTGTATATAGTTGATATTGTAATAAGTGCGATACTTGTGACGGATTTGATGTATTATAGGTATTTTAAAGATATAACTACTGTAGCTGCTATAAGAAATGCCAAGCTATTGCAGGGAGTGTCTTCCAGTGTGGGTAGTGTCGCCAATGTAAAGGATCTTTATTATTTTTTGGACTTATTTATACTGCTTCCATTGGAGAAAATTTATAAGAGGAAGAAAAAGAGTACAAGGCCTTTAATCAGGAGGCTAGTGAGTTTTCTGGTAATATTTGTGGTTGGAATTGGAATGAATGCTGTCGTTTTTTACAGGGTTTCCAAAGAACAGCCTACTTTGCTTACAGCTATGAGCAATAGAATATATTTAACCAACATAATAGGAAATGTAAATTTCCACTTAGTTGACTCCTATAATTATATAAATACTGCTATAAAAAACTCAAAATCCTTGCCAGAACAGAGAATAAAGGATATCAAGGCATTTTTAAAGGAAAATAATAATTCTACGGATGAGACCAATTTTAAGGGTATAGGAGAGGGCAAAAATTTGATAGTGATTCAAGTTGAGGCACTTCAGGGCTTTGTAATAAATCAAAAGGTGAATGGACAGGAGATAACGCCCAATTTGAATAGGTGGGTGAACAAATGCCTGTATTTTGACAATTACTTTTATCAGGTTGCAGGGGGAAACACTTCAGATGCGGAACTGATGTCTAACAATTCTGTTTACCCTGCGCAATCGGGAGCTGCCTACTATACATACAGCGGCAATAAATATGATTCTCTGGCAAGTGCCCTGAAAGATAAGAATTATTATACTGCGGCTTTGCACGGAAACAGTGAGGGATTCTGGAACAGGAATGTCATGTATAAAGCTCAGAGTTTTGATGATTTCTTTGGAGAACACAGTTTTAACATAGATGAAAAAATAGGTCTGGGGTTAAGTGACAGATCATTTCTAAATCAATCTCTGGAAAAAATGAAGAAATTCAAGCAGCCTTATTATTCTTTCATAGTTACACTTACAAGTCATTTCCCATTTGAAGCAGTAGATAAGTATGGAAGTTTCAATGTGGGAGAATATGAAGGAACATTTATTGGGAATTATTTAAAAGCCATTCATTATACGGATGCGCAGTTGGGAGAATTTTTGGATAACCTTGAAAAAGACGGTATAATGCAAAATTCTATCATAGCTTTGTATGGGGATCATTTTGCTATTCCTAAGGACAATGCCCAGCAGCTCTTCAAATTTGAAAATGAAAGCAATAATGACTATACGTGGTTTAAGTATCAAAAAGTGCCTCTGCTGCTTCATTTTCCGAATGACCAATATGCAGGGGTAAATCACAAATATACTTGTCAGATGGATTTATATCCTACACTGGCAAATATGTATAATTTACCTCGAAAATATATGTTCGGTAAGGACATGCTAAATGGAGATAGTCAGAAAGTCATTTTCAGAAATGGTTCCTTTATAGATGGTGAAAATTTATATGTATCATGGTCCGATACTTATTATAATATGCAAACTGGTGCTAAAGTAAATGAAACACCAAAACTTAAAAAAGAGAAGGATGAGTATACAAAAGAATTGCAGTATTCCGATGATCTGCTGAATCATAATCTGATAGAGGAATTTGATAACGGAGGAGCTTGATCAAAAGTAATGGGGGTTTTCGACAGTTACAGTGCCGAAAGCCCCTTTATCATTATTCAAAAGTATTATTGGAATTTAGTATATGTGAAAATTTTAAAGCATATTATTTATATATAGTACATATAATCTTTTATTTAGCCAGCTGTAATGGGGAGGAGTTTCATTTTTGAAACTGGGAAATCGAAAATGTTAATTAAGAATGTATTACAGATAATCTTTATTGTGTTTATATGTGTTATACCTTTCAGCTTAGTGATTTTGATACGGTGCGATATAAAAGAGTTTATCAAGGAAATACAAAATATACGTAAAAAATAGCAATTTATAGGAGAATAATATGACAGACGGAGATTTCTTTACTTTCAGTGAGTATATGAAAAGGGAATGTGATGTTTTAACAGCATCTATGGAGGATTATTTGGAAATGGTTTATAGATTGGCACATAAAGAGGGCTTTACAAGAATTCATGAATTGGCAAAATCTCTAAATGTGCAACCTCCTTCGGCTACAAAGATGATTCAGAAACTTGCCGAATTAAAATTTATACAGTATGAGAAATATGGTATAATAATACTTACAGAGGAAGGCAAAAATATGGGGCAATATTTGTTGAAGAGGCATAATATTGTGGAGAGTTTTCTAAAAGTTATCGGCATATCAGAAGATGTACTGGAGCAGACGGAAAAAGTGGAACATACAATTAATAATCAGACCATAATGTATTTGAAGGATTTTATAGATTTTGTGCATGTGAGACCTGATGTGATTGAAGATTTTGCAGCTTTTAGAAATGCAAGGACAGTGTTAAATAAAGGTTCTAAATAGAAAAGAAAATAATACTTTATTAAAAATTATTTTATGTTATAATCAATTTATAGAAGTAAATACAAAGGTATAAAGGGATGAATAAGATGGATTTTATATTTAAAAAATTTTCTACGGTTTGTAAAATTCTACTGGCGCTAATTGCTGTGGTTATATTCATAAGGATAATACCGTGGATTGTAGTGGCTGGAGTTGCCTTATTTACTTTCGTTAAATTAAGAAAATATCTTAAAAATAGAAAAATAAATAAACCTAAAAATAAAAGAATGAATGGTTTTACCAGAAGGAAGAAACATCCTTTTGGCATTTCACAGGAAAAAATTGTAGATGTTGATTATGATGAGGTAAAAAAATAATTTGATTTTAAAAATTTTGTTGAAAGGAGAATTGAAAACCTTTTAGGTTGTATTATGATAAAAACTGCTGTAATTACAATAAGTGACAGGGGTTCCCAGGGAAAAAGGATAGATAAGACCGGACCTGAAATAGAAAATATATTGAATAAATCTAAATATGAAGTCGTGTATTATAGGATAATACCCGATGAAATTGAAGATATAAAAAGGGAATTGTGCTATGTTTGTGATAAATTAAAGGTGAATTTAGCACTGACAAACGGTGGTACCGGATTTTCAAATAGAGATGTCACTCCTGAAGCCACCTTGAAAGTTATAGAAAAAAATGTCCCTGGAATAGCAGAGGCAATGAGGATGCGATCTATGGAGATAACTCCAAGGGCAATGCTTTCCAGGGCAGTGTGCGGCATAAGGAGGAATACCCTTATTGTAAATCTTCCGGGAAGTCCTAAGGGAGCAGTGGAGAATCTTCAATTCATACTGCCTGCACTTCCCCATGGCATTGACATATTGATGGGATGGGATTCTGAATGCGCAAAATAGGTGTACAAGTTAGCTATTGTGATAGAAAGGAAGAAAGTATTTTATGGAATTAACTCATATAAATAAACAGGGCAGAGCGAAAATGGTAGATGTAAGTGAAAAGGAAGATACCAATAGACATGCTGCAGCTGCAGCCTCCATATATATGAAGAGGGAGACTCTTTCCATTGTAGCGGAAGGGAAGGCAAAAAAAGGGGATGTTCTTTCTGTAGCCCAGGTGGCGGGAATAATGGCTGCAAAAAATACCGCAAATATAATCCCCATGTGTCATTCCATCAACATAACCGGATGTGATATAGAATTTACGCTGGATTTTGAAAAATCTAAAATTGACATAGAAGCTTCTGCAAGAATTTCCGGAAAAACGGGAGTTGAGATGGAAGCACTTGTGGCGGCCAGCACGGCAGCCCTAACCATATACGACATGTGCAAAGCCGTAGATAGGGGAATGGTGATATCAGATGTGATGCTTGTTGAAAAAAGCGGGGGTAAGTCTGGTTTATTTAAGAGAAAACTTTAGAAATATTCTGGGTAATGGGGGTAGTACTATGGCTAAAGTTGTTTCAGTAAATATTAGTGAAAAAAAGGGCGAGATAAAAAAGCCCATAGGCAGGGGATTGTTTAGAAAAAACAACGGACTGGAAAATGATGCCCATGCTGGGAATTGGCACAGACAGGTAAGCTTGCTCGGAAAGGAAAGCATTGATAAGATGAAAAACCTCGGAGTAAAGAATCTATCCAGCGGAAAATTTGCGGAAAATATTACAACAGAGGGGATTATCTTATATAAACTTCCAGTAGGAACTGTGCTTAGAGTGGGAGATGTATCTTTAGAGATTACACAGATTGGGAAGGAATGTCACAGAGGATGTGCTATACGCAGGCAGGTTGGGGATTGTATCATGCCAAGGGAAGGTGTATTTGCAAAAGTAATTAAGGAAGGCTGGATACAAGAGGGAGATCCCATAGCTTTGTCCAGATAATATGTTTGATTAGAAAGTTAAGAAATAAGGGCACGAATTTTTCAAGAATTATTTCCTGAAAAATTCGTGTCCTTTTATTCATCTGTTTTTACACCCAGCAGGTTCAATATGAAAATGAACAGGGGGATACCTATGAGAAGTCCCCATATGCCCATGAGGTGCTGGGAAACTATAAGTACTATAAAAGTGAAAAATATAGGCAGCTGCACTTTGGAAGACATTAACTTGGGGTTTAAAATATAGCTCTCAATGGCGTGGACTATTGCAATCATAATCAACACATATATTACTTTAGTAATACCACCTATGCTGAAGGCAATAATACACAGTGGAATGAGAGATATGAGTACTCCGGCTATTGGTATCAAACTCAGCATAAATATCATGAAACCTATAGTGACCAGTTGGGGAAAGTTCAATATGTAAAGCATTATTACTGAGATAATGGTATTGATAAAAGCTATCAGAATCTGAGCTTGAATTACCTTGCCAAAAGTGTTTAGAAAATTTTCGCCAAAAAAGCACAGATATTCATATAATCCGGATACCTTACTGTATTTGAATTTTTGCACAAAGGAAATAATTTTATGCTTTTCCAGCATGAAAAATAGGCTGAGTATTATGGAAATGAATGTGTTGAGACTCCATTTTCCAATATTTGCAGCAAGTTGCAGGGACATGTTTACTCCCGATTTCAAATAGCTTTTTATGTCGATTTCACTTAATATATTTATTATGTAGCTTTCAATCGTATTGGACTTAGGATTTGTTTTAGTATTTGATATACTGCTTGATATGTTGTTTATTATATATTTTGTCTGGCTTACGATCTGCGGAACTATTTTCACAATAATTATTCCTATGGATAAAAACAAGAGTATATAGAGGATTGAAGTAGTCAATTTTTCTTTTGCCGAAGTTACTTTATGGACTTTCCTAAGTAGAAGATTCTGTAAACTGTTCATTATGTAAGAAAATAAGAAAGTAAGCAAAAATATGTCAAAAAAGGATCTAGACCAATAGAAAAAAATGATTAAAGCAATAAAAAAAAGTATTCTCTTTGTAGATTCTTTTGAAAAAAAATCTTTTATAGAACTCATATTTTATCTCCTTGATATGTTTTATATAGTATTCTTAAAGCAAATATTGTATTGATAATAATTTTTTGATAGAATTTTGTCTATATAATATTATAATGGTTATCTTGTGAGAATTTCAAGTGATGGGAGGTAAAAATTTGTTCTTGCATATTTATAATATTTAATGTATAATTATTAAAAATAATTGGAGGGAAAAATATGAAAAGAATAGGTATAATAATGCTGAGCGTAATTATGGCATTTACGCTTTTTACAGCTTGTGGATCTAGTACGTCCGGCAACAGTGGAGTGGATAATTCACTTCAAAGGGTTAAGGATTCCGGCAAGCTTTCTATAGGATTGGATGATTCCTATCCGCCTATGGAATTTAGAAATGACAAGAATGAATTGGAAGGGTTTGATATAGATCTGGGGAAAGAGCTTGCCAAAAAGCTGGGAGTGAAATATAATCCTGTGGTAACGGATTTTAATGGAATAGTTTTAGCATTGAAATCCGGGAAATTTGATGCCATATTGGCTACGCTCAGTATAACCGATGAGAGGAAAAAAAGCATAGATTTTGTAGGCCCGTATATAAATGGAGGACAGATAATTGTAGTTAAATCGGGAAACAAATCTATAAATACCAAAGAGGATCTGAAAAACAAGATAATTGGAGTTCAGCTTGGAAGTACTGGTGAACAGGCGGCTGGCAGCGTAAACGGCGTTAAGGAAATTAAAAAATATGATAAAATAACGGAAGCTTTTCACGAGGTCAATATAGGCAGAATTGACGCCCTGGTATGTGATTCCGAAGTTGGTGAATATTACGTGGCAAAGGACAGAAAAGATTACACCATACTTAAAGACAAGCTTACTAAAGAACCTGTGGGAATAGGAGTGAATAAGAAAGACAAAAAATTGCACCAGGCTTTAAGTAAAGCAATGGATGAGTTTAAAAAGGACGGTACTCTATCTAAACTTTCTGTAAAGTGGTTTGGTCACGATATATACAAGGATAATAATTGATCTGAAGAAGGGTAAAAGCTGTATGGATACTTTTATCCTTCTTTAATATGTTATAAAATAGTAGTATGATAACTTTGATATTGGATAAAGGTAGTGAGTTCAAAAAGAGGAGGGAAACTTTCTGTGATAGAACAGATAAAAAATGATTTGCAGGATATAGCGGAAACCATCAAGGCAGTAGTTGACATCGATATTACTATTATGAACAGAGAGCTTTTGAGGGTAGCAGGTACCGGAAAACTTAAAAAAAAAGTTGGATTGAATGCGCCTAGAAATTCCGTGTTTGAAAAATGTCTGAAAAGTGGGAAATCATATTTTATTGAAAATCCAGGAAATTGCAGTGAATGTATAGTCTGTGAAACAAAGACCCAATGTGATGAAAAGGCAGAAGTGTGTTTCCCGATAATTATAGATGGCAGGGCAGAGGGCGTCATAGCTATGATAATATTTGATGAAAGTAAAAAGGATATGTTTTTAAAAAAAAGAGACAGCTATAAGAATTTTGACAGGAGGATGGGGGAACTTATTTCTTTTAGAATAAAAGAAAAAAAGATGCATCATAAATTAGAATGCAAGTCTACTGAACTTTTAACTATAATAGATTCTGTCAATGAGGGAATTATAACCATAGACAATCATAATAGAATATTGAGTTTAAACAGGTATATAAAGGAAAAATTTAAATTGAAAGAAACCTGCATTGTAAATAAAGATGTAGATAGAATAATTCCCAAGAGAATAGTGGATAAATTTCAACCCAGCAATTATTATATAGAAGAGGAAACTGTAACTTTGGATTTTAATAAATCAAGATTTAATTTTTTATTGTCTGTAAGACCTATAATTTCCAATGGGGAGATATATGGGGCGGTAATAACTTTTAAAGATTTTAATAAACTGCAGCAATCTGTATTTAAAATAGATGGTAAAAACTCCATGTTTAAATTTAAAGATATAATAGGAAGCAGCAGCATTTTTACCCAGGTTAAGGATCAGGTAAAACAGGTGGCAAAAAAAGATATGCCCGTTTTGCTTTTGGGTGAAAGTGGTACGGGGAAAGAGCTGTTTGCCAGGGCCATACATTATGAGAGCTATAGAAAAAATGAAGTATTTATGCCTATAAACTGCGGTGCCATACCTGAAACGCTGATGGAAAGCGAGCTGTTTGGATATGAAAAAGGAGCTTTTACTGGTGCCAGCAACAGCGGAAAGATGGGAAAGTTTGAAATAGCAAAAGACGGTACTATATTTTTGGATGAAATAGGGGATTTGCCTTTACACATGCAGGTAAAACTTTTGAGGGTGTTAGAGGAAAAAGAGATTATGCGTATAGGCGGTGTAAGTACGATAAAAGTAAACCCTAGGATAATAGCAGCTACGAATAAGGATCTGTATGATCTGGTGGAAAAAGGCCAGTTTAGAGAAGACCTGTTTTACAGGCTGAATGTGATTCCAATAAGAATTCCTGCTCTCAGGCAGAGAGGAAATGATATACTGGAACTTTCACAGTATTTTTTGGATAGGTACAACAACATATATGATAAGAATATAAAAGGGTTTTCTCAAAAGGTAAAAGAAATGTTTTTGGAGTACTCCTGGCCTGGAAATGTCAGGGAACTTCAAAACCTTATAGAATACGCCATGAATTTTGAAAAAAAAGATTTGATAACTTCTGAGACCATAGGGAGAAGGACTGGTGAAGACAGCAGCAATGTTTTGGAAGGTGATAGTCTTAAAGATATGGTGTTGAAGTATGAAAAAAGAATTATAAATAATTTTATAGAAAAATATGGCTCGGATACCGATTCTAAAAAGCTTATAGCTAAGAAATTGAGAATAAGTCCGGCCACCTTGTACAGAAAAATGGATAAAAGCTGATTTTTATCAAAAATGAGAATTAGTTATCATTTTTGATATATGAAGCAGATTTAAACTGCCAGGAGAGTGGAAGCATATATATAAAATAGCGTGCTTTCATTCTTTTATCATTATTGAGAATTAATATTGGATAATTGAGCTTGAAGCATTGGCATGAAAAGTGCTTACATATAGCTTATACATGAATATTAATTATAAGAGGAGGTTTTTATCTGTGAAAGATTATAAATTATTGGTAAGTATATTGAAGGATCAGGTAGTACCGGCTTTAGGATGTACAGAACCAGTAGCAGTAGCTTATGCTGTTGCCAAGGCAAGGGAAGTTCTGGAAGAAGATGTGGATGAACTGGATATATATGTCGATAAAAATATATTTAAAAATGGTAAAGAAGTGGGAATACCAGGTACAGATAAAAAGGGGATCCTGACGGCAGCTGCCCTCTCTTTGGTTATAGGTAAGTCGGAATACAGACTGCAGGTATTGAAAGATGTTTCAGATGAAAGCCTGAAAAGTGCACTTGCCATAATAGATAAAAATATAATTAAATTAAAATTAAAAAAAGATGCAATGGGTCTGTATATAGAGGTAATTGCCAGGAAGGGCAGTGACTCTTCCAGAGTTATCATAAAAGACAGCCATTTGAATATAGTGCTGGTTGAAAAAAATGGAAGACAAATTTTTTCAAAGGACAGTAAAGGTGCAGGTGCTGATAAACCATCTTTGAGGGATAAAATTAAAGAATTTACTATAAGGGATTTTAAAGATTTTGTGGACAATATTTCTTATGAGAAAATAAAATTCATTGAGGATGGAATAAGTATGAATGAAAAAATGGGTGAAATAGGCCTCAAGTTGAATTTGGGAATAGGTATAGGACATCTGTTTAATGATAATTCGAATGTGGAGCAGTATGCAAAAGCGATTACATCTGCTGCTTCGGAAGCGAGAATGTCAGGTTATCCTCTGCCTGTAATGAGCAGTGCAGGAAGCGGAAATCACGGATTGGTGGCCATACTGCCCATAGCTGTAATTGGAGAGAAAATGAAAATTGAAAGAGAAAAAATAGTTAGAAGTGTTACGCTGAGCCACCTTGTAACCATATATATAAAAAGTTATACAGGGGCATTGTCTCCGGTCTGCGGGTGCGGGGTAGCAGCTGGTGTGGGAGCTAGTGCAGGACTTTCTTACTTAATGGGTGGAAATTTAACCCAGATAAAGGGAGCTATCAAGAATATGATTGCAGGTATAAGTGGAATGATATGTGACGGGGCGAAAGTTGGATGCTCGTATAAATTGTCTATATCCGTAAGTGCAGCTTTGGATGCTGCTAAAATGGCAAATAAAAATATTTTCATACCATCTGAGGATGGCATACTGGATGAATCAGCGGAAAAAACTATTCAAAATTTAGGAAGGGTATCTGTTGAGGGAATGGCAAATACAGATGGAGTCATTTTGGATGTAATGATGGAAGGATGCAAATAATCAATGCTTTGAAAATTGGCTGCCGTACAATTGAGTTTTGTACGGCAGCCAATTTTCTGTCTCAATATATAAATTAGCACAATTATTAAAAAATTCGATAAATTGTGTAAATTTATTTCACATTAGAATATTTTGTGGTAATATTAAATTAACGGATATATGAAAACCCCGTAAAAAAGGAGATGTAAACGTTATGGATACAAACAATAAATGCCCGGAAAAAATTATTTATGGATGGGATAATCTGTCTAAATTTTTAACTTTTGTTGGATGTATTTTCTGTTTACTTACTGCCTACAAAGCTTTTTTAGGACTGGTTATGATTTCATATGCTTTTTGGAGAAGCCGATCTAAAAATATAATGAGGAGGATTAGAGAAGAGAGGGCATTCCTAAAATTTTTGGATGATGTGTTTTGTTCAATCTACAGTGCGAAAAAAGGCAGAATATTTTTTGAAGGGAAATCGAAATTTAAAACCCAAAAAAAATATAGGAGATGAAATGCCGCATAACTATAATGTTATAAAATTTGTACTTTTGTAGCAATATATTAAAAGGAAGTATGTAATGGTGATTTTCAAATCACTGTACGTACTCCCTTTTTAAAAGCTAATTATCAATAGTGATATATATCACTATTGATAATTAGCTAAAACATGGTATAATTATTGTGTTGTAAAAATTTATTTGAAATTTTGTAAAAACTGGAGGGAATAAAATTTGGAGAAAATTGCTTTGATAACGGATAGTACAAGTGACATACCTAAGGATATAGTAGATAAATACAATGTAAATGTGCTTCACTACAGGGTGATATATAAGGATAGGGAATTTATCGACGGTATAAATGTGGATTCAAAATATATTTATGATAATCTGGATAGGGAAATACCTACATCTTCACTGCCGCCTATGGATGAGATGGAAACCCTATTTAGCAATTTGCAGAAAGAGGAATATACCCATGCCATAGCTATAACACTTTCAGGCGGACTGACTGGTATCTTCAACGGGATAAAGCTTGTCAGTGAAAATTATCCCGGTATTAAAACTTACATATATGATTCTAAGTCAATTTCGGCAGGAGAAACTATGCTGGTGGAGGAGTGTGCGAAACTTATAGAAAAAGGCGTATCTTTTGATGAAATAGTAAATAGGCTGCCCTCTCTGAGAAAAAGATTACATTTATATTTTGTAGTTGGAACATTGGAGTATTTGAAAAGGGGAGGAAGAATAGGAAAGATAGCCGGAAGTATTGCGGAGCTTTTAAACATAAAACCAATTGTAGCTGTAGACGTAAATGATGGGAAATACTATACTTATGATAAGGTAAGAGGGAGAAAGAGATCTTTAAATAGATTGATTAAAATTGCAAATGATATTCTTAGGACTAAAAAGTGTAGAATGGCAGTGATGCATGGATGTGCCCTTGAGGACTCTAAAAAGATATTTGATGTGATTAAGAAAAATTCAAATGTAGTTTCTGCCACTTTTGGAGGTAATATAAGTCCTGTATCGGGGGTACACAGCGGACCTGGTTTGGTGGGTTTAGTGTTATTTGAGGAAGAATAATTTGTATGAGTAAATTTAATTTAGGAAATAGTACCAAAGAAGAGGAAAAACGCTTATATGAAGAGTACAAGAAAAGGCTTGCCGAGCTTAAGAAGATAAAAAGAGAAAAAGAAGCTGTAGGACAGGTATTTACAAAGGGTCTTTTGCAGATATATGTGCTGCATATTCTAAGTATAGAGCCTACTAATGGAAATGACATATCCCGTAAAATAGGAGAGAGAACCGGAGGAAGGTGGATACCCAGTACTGGCGGAATATATCCACTTTTAAAGAAATTGGAAAAAAATAAGTTAATTGAAGGTAAATGGGATAATTCCAAGAATAAAATGCAAAAAATATATACTTTAACAGATCTGGGTATATGTGAATTAAAAAATAAAAAGAAACTTTTAAAAAATAGAATAAAAGAAGCTCTGGAAGTATTTAATATTGTCTACGAAGATCTGTATGGTACTTCAAAGGAATGAAATGATCATTGGGTTCAGGTGGTATTTGACCGTATCTCCACCTGAACCGTCTTTTAATTTGCCTTAAAATGTTGTTCTTCAAACTCTCTCTTATTTTTCCCCCTGATATCCTTGCTGTTATTTGCCTTGAAATGCTGTTCTCTAAATTCTTTTAGGGAAAAATAAACAGGTCTGCTTGTTCTGTAGACTCCATAGAGAAATACAATTGCAGCTGCACCAAAAGAAACCACATTTATTATCATGGGAGAAGTGAAATTATGCAGGAGTCTGTCTTCTAAAAGCATTTTAAAAGCTGTATGGGCCAGTATAGCGCCGCCTATGTATATTATTATAGGATGCTTATTCATGAGTTTTGCTACATATTGACTTCCAAAAAATATTATGGGAATGTTTAACAGCAATCCGAAAATTATAAGAAATATGTGTCCTTCGGCGGCACCTGCAATTGCCAGTACATTGTCAAGACTCATAGTTGCATCGGCCACAACTATATTTGCGATTGCTGCAAAATATTTATTTGATGGATTTATTTGCTTTTTCTTTATTTGCTTTGACTCGGGTTTTATAAAATTCCACGTGATTTTTACAAGTAGAATTCCACCGATTAATTTTATGGGGAGCCATTCTATTAGCAGTATATAGGTGATAAGACATGCAAATACTATTCTCAGAAGAACCGCAGCGAATACTCCAATCATTGAAGCGGACTTTGCATGTTTTTTTGGCAGATCTTTAGTTGCCAGGGCAATAACTCCTATATTGTCACCGCTTAAAACTATGTCCAGCAAAGTTATTTGTAAAGCTCCCGATAAAAAGGCAGCTAAATTATTCATTCTCAAATACTCCTTTTAATGATATAATTATAGTTATTATGTCTACAAAGTAATATATTCCATGAACATGCTAAATATTACCTCAATGTTGTTTGCTGACCCTATTGTAACATATGCATTGTATAATGTAAAGTATATTATATAATATGGTTTTAATATCTATATAATTTAGACTATAATATATTATTGTAAAAGTTGGAGTTAGTTTGGTAATCTGATGCAGAGAAGGTGAGTTAGGATATTGAAGATAAAAAAAGACAAAAATATTATGATTGTTTTAATGATTTTCATATTGCTGTTTTCAGGTATGTTTTCTGTGAAAGCTGTAAATAATGGAAACAATAAACCCATTCACGGCAAGGTTGTTAAGATAGAATCAGGAGGAAATAAAAATTCACAGAGGTTTTCCAATGTGGATGTGAAGATAATTTCAGGGAAACTTAAAGGCAGGACAATTACTGTGCAAAACTTTGTTGGAGGAAAGATAAAAGATGAAAACAGCAGCACCCAGAGTTTTGTGAAAGTTGGAGACGAAGTTTTGATAAATGTTGACAAATATGATAAAAACGGCAATGTCCAAAAGGCATATATCTATGAAATAGTCAGGTATAAATATCTCTATAAATTGGGAATATTTTTTGTCCTGCTCCTGATTATCATTGGAGGCAAAAAGGGAATCAAATCAGTTATAACCTTGGCTATAACTGGATTTATGGTGTTAAAAGTTTTAATACCTCTTGTAATACAGGGATTCAATCCGGTAATTGTTTCTTCTGTTATATGTATGATTGCAATTGTAGTGAACCTCGTCATCATAGGTGGAAAGAATGAAAAGACGCTGTCTGCCATCATAGGCACATTTGGAGGTGTATTGATTGCAGGATTTATAGCCTTGTTTTCAAATTCTATAATAAGGGTGAACGGACTTACAGATGATCAAATGCAGTCCATTATCTATGTAGCTCAAAATTCCAATTTTGATTTTCCGGGGCTCCTGTTTGCGGGAATAATTATGGGGGCACTTGGTGCAGTTATGGATGTGAGTATATCCATAGCGTCTTCCGTGAAGGAAATTGAAGATGCCAAACCCGATATAACGGTAAAAGAACTGATAAAATCCGGCATGAATGTGGGAAAGGATATTATGGGAACTATGGCCAATACGCTGATACTTGCATATGTAGGAGGCGCCATGTACATAATGATTATGGTTTCTTCATATTCTTACAGCAGTTCTGTTACTACTGCCGTTGATCAAGATGTAATTGCTTCAGAAATATTAAAAGCTCTGGCGGGAAGCATTGGCTTGATTTTTGCAATTCCCATTACAACTGTTGTGGCCGCACTGCTTGTTAAAAGACATAGAAACAGGTCGAAGGAAATATCCGAACCTGAAGGGGAAAAATAAAAGTAACATTTTTTTACCTGAATAAATATAATACAGTGAATTAAACTGGAAGGAAAGGATATGAAGTACTATGGAGTTCACTGTAAATTTTTATACTGTTTCAGGTGAAGGTTCTGATGAGTTGAAAAAATTTCACAGCCAGGTGAGATCGGAGAATCCCATGTATTCAACTCTTGAAACAGGTGACATTATAGTACCTAAAAATGATGGCCTGGAATATGTTATAGTAAGGATAGTTAAAGATCTTTACAGAGAAGAATTGAATGTATATATGACTGGCGTGAAAAGCAAAGAGGAAATAATGGATGAGATAGAGGATCTGGCTAATAAAACTGTAAAATCTGTATTGGAATCCATTAGGGATACGCTGGATTTTGATGAAAATAAGGATCTCAATAAGAATTAAATTTGAGAACACTATTGAATTCATTTATTTTTGTGATTTCAATGGTGTTCTTGATTATAAGAAAATTTAATTTAGGGGTTTTGGGAAATGAATAGGAATATACTGAAAAACTTGGCCTGCGAAGGTAGGAAAGAATTGATTGAAAAAATACATATAAGGGCCTTGAAATGTGGTATATGCGGAGACAAGAAAGGACCCTCAACTGATCTCAGCAGTGGGGAAGAGATACAGAAGAGAAAAATAATTAGAGATATTGCAGCTTTGGACAATGAGGGTAAAAATGGATACAGGAATATAATTGAAGAGACTTCCTGTGCCTGGTTTAATAGATTTACAGCTTTGAGGTTTATGGAAGTAAACGATTATCTACCTGCGAATATTGATACAATATCTGGTATAGAAGGGCCGTTTAAGCATGCGATAATAGCCAGATGCAATGGCTTAAGCAGTTCTCTACCGTTTGTATTTGAAAAATCTGGAGACAGTTCTGAATTGTTATTTCCGGAGGGAATTTTAAAAGGAGGGAATTTTATAAAAAAGCTTACGGATAATGTTCTCATACCGAAAGACGATTGGGAAAATGTATCTATCATAGGATGGCTTTACGAGTACTACATATCTGAAGAAAAAAATAAACTCATGAAGACAAAAAAACAATATGACAAGGAGGAGATACCTTATGTAACTCAACTTTTTACTCCGGATTGGATAGTTAAGTATATGGTTGAAAATTCTTTGGGAAGGTACTGGGTTGAAGCCCACCCGGAACAGTGTGATCTTAAAAAAAACTGGGAATTTTACATTGAGGGCTCACAACCAGATGCAGATGACGAAGTGAAGGTTGAAGATATCAGATGTATTGATCCGGCTTGTGGTTCAGGTCATATACTTATATATATGTTTGACGTACTGTATCAAATATATAGAAGATGCGGTTACAGACAGGAGGAGATACCGGAGCTTATTATGGAAAATAATCTCTATGGGATGGATGTAGATGACAAGGCACATGGGCTGTCCTGCTTTGCTGTTGTAATGCAGGGAATGAAGTACAATAAAAAGCTTCTTGGAAATATGGATAGAAAATTTTACTCGAATATAGTGTCTATCCAGGAAAGTAATGCTTTTGACGAGGACGATATAATCTGTATATCCGGAGAAAAACATGGTGAAGATTATATGAGGACAAAGACTTTTATAGAGGCATTTAAAGATGCCAAGATGTATGGCTCATTAATACGATTAAATGGATTTGAAAAGAGTTTTTTCGTAAAAAGGTTAAAACATATTGCAAATAATCCTGAAGGAAAATTGTTTCTGAATAAGAGAAGAAAAAAAATTGTTGAAATTTTGCCTAGGCTCATAAAACAAGCGGAGATAATGTCAGGCACATATGATGTTTTGGTGACGAATCCGCCTTATATGGGGAATAGATATTTTAATCCACTGCTTGGAAATTATATTGCCCGCAATTATCCGGAAGCAAAGACAGATATGTTTTCTGCCTTTATGCTTCATGGCTTTTCAAAAGTTAAACCTGCAGGCCATCTGGGTTTTATGGTTCCATTTGTGTGGATGTTCATACGGTCTTATGAAAAATTGAGAAAAATCGTACTAAAGCGTAAAAATATAAGCACTTTGATTCAACTGGAGTACTCTGGATTTAAAGAGGCTACAGTGCCCGTCTGTACATTTACTTTGAGAAACCGCAATGTGGATATACCAGGGGATTATATAAAATTATCGGATTTTAAAGGGGAAGGGAGCCAACTTGAAAAAACTTTGGAGGCAATAGCAAATCCGCGTGTAAATTATAGGTTTACCGTAAATCAGAAAAAAATGGAGGGGATTCCAGGTAATAGGTTTGGCTACTGGCTTACGGATAGAGAAATTGGAATTTTAAATAAGGCCAAAGTTATAGGTGATGTTGCACACCCCTGTACGGGTATGCAGACAGGAAACAATAAGGCATATGTAAGACAATGGTTTGAAGTGGATTATAACCTCATAAGCTTTTCTGGTAATAGTAAGGCTTATAAGTATTGGATGCCCTATCAGATGGGCGGAGAAGCAAGAAAATGGTATGGAAATATATCTGAAATAATTTACTGGAAAAGTAATGGGAAAATGGTAAGAGAAGAAAAAGGTTCTATTGTAAGAAATGAAAAATTCTTTTTCAAAAGAGGAATAAGCTGGAAAAGGATAACTTCAGGTAAAAATACTATAAGGGTGCTGAATAAAGGGTTTATTTTTGATCAGTCTGCAGATTCTATATTTGTAAAAAATGAAGCCGACTATAAATACATGTTGGGTTTCTTTAACAGCAAGATAATGGAGAATATTTTCAAATTTATCGCCCCTACCTTAAATCTAACAGCAGGTACCGTCAGGCAAATTCCGATATACATAGAAGAAGATCCTTCCATAAGAAAGAGAATTGACAGGTTATGTGACGAATGTGTGCGTATATCCAAAGATGACTGGGATTCTTTTGAAACCTCCTGGAATTTTAAAAAACATCCTTTCCTGTCTTATAGAGAAAATTCGAATAGCATTGAAGAGGCCTATATCAATTGGCTAAATTTTTCAGAAATGCGTTTTTACAGACTAAAAGACATTGAAGAGGAATTAAATAGAATATTTATAAAGATATATGGACTTCAAAATGAAGTGAGTGCGGAAGTGGAAGAAAGAGATATCACATTGAGGAAGGCGGATGTGGGGAGAGATGTCAAATCTTTTATATCCTATGCGGTGGGATGCATGTTCGGAAGATATTCTCCAGATAGGGATGGAATAATATATGCAGGAGGAAAATTTGCAAATTCATTGAAAAATGCTTCTTTTAAACCTGAAAAGGACAATATAATTCCAGTACTTGATGGAAATTATTTTGAAAATGATATAGTATCCAAGTTTGTAAAATTTGTAAAAACAATATTTGGAAAAGAAAATTTATCGCAAAATCTTGACTTTATAGCATGCAGCCTTAAAAAGAAAAGAGGGGAAACGGACAGTGATACTATAAGAAGGTATTTTTTTAATGATTTTTTTAAAGATCATGTTAAAATGTACAGGGGGAAGCCTATTTATTGGCTTTTTACATCGGGTAAACAAAAAGCCTTTAATTGTTTGATTTATGTACATAGATATGAAGAAAATCTATTGTCCATGATCAGAGAAAATTATTTATATGACATCTATAAGAAGTTATGCCAGAAGAAGAAATTTTTGTACGGTAATTTTAAAAAAGGTGGTAATAAAGAGCTATTGATTCTCAACAGGAAAATAGATGAATTAAAAGAGTATAGTAAAACACTTCAATATGTGGAAAGCATGCATTTGAAAATTCATCTTGACGAAGGCATTGAAGCCAACTATGATAAATTTAAGATTCTTTTAAAATAAATGGTTAAAGCATAATTAATATCATTCTAATGAATTAATTGTGCTTTTTTTTGATCAAAAAAATGTGTACTAATTTACAATAAATGAATAATTATTATAATATCAATTCATTAAACGTATACAGATTTAATAAATTAAAAATAAAAAAACGTTTAAATAATAAAGTAATTAAAAATTATCTAAAAAAATGACAAAATGGTATTGAATTAAATAATAAATGATGGTATCATTATAAAAACATTCATAATTATTGAGCTTGCTTTTAGTATAATTTTAGGAGGATGAGAGGATGAATAAAGCAAAAAGTAAAATTCTGATTTCACTAGTATGTATTCTTTCACTTATTTTATCTGCATGTGGAAGTTCAGTGGGAAATTCGGGAAGTTCTGGAGGGGAAAAGAAAATTATCAATGTAGGGATGATGAATGCACCAAGTGGTTTCAATCCATTGGAGTGGACAGATGTGGCTCAGGAAGTGAGCTGTGGATTGCTGTTTCAAGCTCTGGTAGAATTGGATGATGATATGAAGTACAAACCCATGTTGGCTGACTCCATTACGACCAAAGACAATAAGACATTTACAATTAAACTCAATTCAAAGGCAAAATGGAGTGATGGAAAACCTGTGACGGTAGATGATGAAATATATACTATTGGACTTATATCCAACCCTAAAGTTCCATCTACCGTGGCATCCAACTTTAATATAGTTGAGGGATTGGATGAAAAAGGTAAAAATGCTGCTGGAACTGCGAGCATATTAGGTGTAAAAAAGTTAGACAATCACACTATGACAATTACTACGAAAGAACCTATGGAACTGACACTATTTGAAGATACAATTGGAACTAAGCTCAAGGCTCTTCCTAAACATGTACTTCAAAGTACTGCACCAGAAAAAATTTATCAGAGTTCTTTTATTCAGAAACCAACAATAAGTGACGGACCTTTTAAACTTGAAAAATATGTAAAAGATCAGTATGTGCAGTTTACAGCTAATAAAAACTATTTTAAAGGCACACCCAAATTGGACGGATTGATTTTCAAAATAATGCCCGGGGCCAATATAACTGCTCAGCTGCAAAGTGGAGAAATTGACATGAACGACCCTAATTTAGGACAGATACCTTTTGAAGATTACAGCAAAGTGAAGGCTATGGACAATTTAACTACCGATTCAAAAGGGATCCAGAGTACTATTCAGACCTTGATGATAAATACGCAGACTATAACCGATCCGAAAGTTAGGAAAGCTATTTCATATGCCATAGATAGGAATATGATAGTGAACAGCCTGCTAAAAGGTCAGGGACAAATAATTGAGCTTCCATACTTAAAGGAAAGTAAATTTGTAGATAAGGATTTAAAAGTTAATCCTCATGATCCTGAAAAAGCTAAAGCACTTTTGAAGGAAGCAGGTTGGGATCCAAATAAAGCAGTCAATTTTGACATACCTACAGGAAACAAAGTTCGTGAGCAGGTTGCAGATATTATAACTCAAAATCTGAAAAGTGTTGGATTTAAAGTAAATCCTCAGAAATATGATTTTGTTACGAGTCTTGCCACAGCTAAAAAACATAATTTTGATATATATCTGGTAGGTATACCTGTTTATCCCATGAATCCCGACGTATCGGCAATATTGAAAACTGGACAGGGGCTCAATTTATCACAGTATAGCAATCCGGAAATGGACAGCTTACTTTCAAACGGTCTGCATCAGACTGATCCGGCCCAGATAAAGGTAACTTATGACAAGGTCCAGGAAATATTTACACAGGATTTACCTTGCCCATCAGTATATGTTCAGAATCAGCTGAAAGCTGTAAATAAGAGAGTGACTTATGGAAAACCTAAAGATTACGGTATGTTTATTGATGCGTATAAATGGGATGTACAATGAAGTAATCCATTTAAAAAATTAAAGAAAGGATGGTAAATATGAGTTGTTTACTTTCGGTAAAACACCTTCAGACAGCATTTAAGTCCAATAAGAAAGAAGTTATATCTGTAGAGGATGTGAGTTTTGATGTAAATCGGGGAGAGACAGTGGGGATAGTCGGAGAATCGGGATGCGGCAAAAGTGTAACTTCACTGTCAATAATGGGACTTTTAGGAAAGAGAGGATATATAAAAAACGGCAAAATAGAGTTTGACAATATAGATCTTGTAAATTTGGGAGACAAGGAGATGAGAAATATAAGGGGAAATAAAATGTCCATGATATTTCAAGAACCAATGACATCTTTAAATCCTATTTTCACTATAGGAGATCAGATAACGGAAGCTATAAAACTGCATCAGAATGTGGATCGTAAAAAGGCGGAAGAGTATGCGGTAAAGATGCTGACGTTGGTGGGTATACCAAGGGCAGACAAGATAATAGATGATTATCCACATACATTGTCCGGAGGAATGAGGCAAAGAGTGATGATTGCCATGGCACTTTGTTGCAAACCTGAACTTTTGATTGCAGATGAGCCTACTACTGCACTGGATGTTACCATCCAGGCTCAAATCCTGGCTCTGATTAAAAAATTGAAAAGAGAAATGAAAATGTCGGTTGTGCTTATTACTCATGATCTGGGAGTGATAGCAGAAATGGCTGATAAGGTTATTGTGATGTATGCCGGCCAAGTAGTTGAACAGACAGATGTTTTTACTCTGTTTGACAACCCAAAACATCCCTATACCAAGGCACTTATAAGATCAATTCCTCAAATTGACACAGATAGCAATAAACGCCTGGAATCCATAAGAGGTATGGTTCCATCCACGTATCAGGGTATAGTTGGATGTAGATTTTGCAGCCGATGCCCCTATGCATCCCAGAAGTGCAAAGTGGAAGCACCAGATTTAAGCTCTACTGAAAAAGACCATAAAGTGCGATGCTTTTTAGCTGAGAATGTAGAGGAAGCAGATAAGGAGGCAATATAGCTCATGATCAAAGCATCAGCGGTTTTACTTTCCGTTAAGAATTTAAAGACCTATTATCCCATAAAAAGAGGCATTTTATCTAGAACAGTTGGATATATAAAGGCGGTAGATGGTGTTAACTTGGAAATCTATCAGGGGGAAACTTTAGGGCTTGTGGGAGAATCAGGGTGTGGAAAATCTTCCATGGGACGTACAATTGTAAGACTTGAAAAACCCATGGAGGGCAGTATAGTTTTTAACAATGAAGATATTGCAGCATATTCCAACAAGCGCATGGGAGGCATTCGTACTGATCTGCAGATAATATTCCAGGATCCATATTCTTCTTTGAACCCTAAAAAACGTGTATATGACATACTGGCAGAACCTCTTAAGGTTCATAAAATTGTACCGGATGACAAAATACCTGAAGAAGTTGACAGACTTTTGGATGCTGTGGAACTTCCTAAAAACTTTAAAAACAGGTATCCGAACCAATTTTCCGGAGGTCAGAGGCAGCGTATTGGTATTGCAAGGGCTCTTGCACTGAAACCAAAACTCATAGTTTGCGATGAACCTGTGTCCGCACTTGATGTATCCACTCAGGCTCAGGTGCTGAATCTTTTAAAGGATTTGCAGGAGAAGTTAAATTTAACTTACCTTTTTATAGCCCACGGCCTAGGAGCAGTGAAATATATAAGTGACAGAATTGCAGTTATGTATTTGGGCAAAATTGTAGAGATTGCAAGTACGGATGAAATTTTTAAAAATCCCAGGCATCCATATACTAAGGCACTTTTAAGTGCCTATCCTGTACCTAATCCATATATGAGAAACAGGAAGAAAATTATTTTGGAAGGTGATGTACCCAGTCCTGCTAATCCTCCGAAAGGATGCAGATTCCACACCAGGTGTAAATTTGCCAGAAAGAATATATGCAATGAAAAGGTGCCTGGATTAAAACAGGTAAAATGAGTGAAGGGAGAACATCTGTCGGCCTGCTTTTTTCATGATGCATTTTAGTTGGTATTAATATTATTAAGGGGGCTTTTAGATGGGCAATTATATTTTACGGAGAATATTGATAAGTATTCCGGTACTGATTGGTGTGACTATAATAAGTTTTGTGATCATAAATATGGCGCCAGGCAGCCCGCTGGATAAAATGGTTGATCCGAATTTAACCGCAGCCGACATTGCAGCTAGAAAAGCTGCACTTGGCCTGAATGGACCGTTATATGCCAGATATTTAGCCTGGTTGGGAAATGTTATTCATGGCAATTTGGGGTATTCAATGACATCATTCCAGCCTGTATCACAGTTGATTGGGCAGAGGATACTTCCTACTTTTATACTCATGGGTGCCGCACTTTTCATTGGATTTGTCATTGCTGTTCCGGTAGGAGTATTGAGTGCTACCAGGCAGTATTCAAAATTAGACTATATTTCTACGACAGGATCACTTATCGGAATATCAGTTCCGACTTTTTTCCTGGGTCTTGTGTTTATATATATTTTTTCATTGAAGTTAAAGTTACTTCCTTCCGGGGGCATGATAACCCTCGGGCAGGATAATGGTTTTGTGGACAGGCTAAAACATTTGATATTGCCCGCTGTTGTTCTTGGAGTAAATGAAGCTGGAACACTTGTCAGGTATGTGCGTTCCAGCATGCTTGAAGTGCTGGACCAGGATTATCTCCGTACTGCAAGATCAAAGGGGTTGAAAGAGTCCATAGTTATAAATAAACATGCTTTTAAAAATGCAATACTGCCTGTTATAACCGTAACAGGTGTGGAAATTGTAACTTTATTGGGAGGCTCTGTAGTTACCGAGCAGATATTCCAGTGGCCAGGAATAGGACAACTTACCATAGCCTCTGTGATGAGCCGTGATTATACTACCTTAATGGGTCTTATCCTATTTGGTTCAGTAGTTGTTATAGTGGCCAATTTATTGGTCGATATCATATATTCCATTGTCGATCCGCGTATTAGATATAACTAGGAGGTTAATATTATGAGCAAAATGGAGGCGGAATTGAAAAACAGTTCAGGTGAATTAGCTGTCGAGACCACCACATATAGTGAAAATTATGCACATTTGATTCTGAAGCGTTTTAAGAAACATAAAATGGCTGTAACTGGAGTTATATTTATAGCAATATTAGCTGTAATTGCAGTAGCTGCTCCACTCATAGCTCCACAGAGCCCATATGCTGTAGAGAACTCATTTGGTGCCGCACCTTCTGCAGGACATATTCTTGGAACTGATCAAGTTGGAAGAGATGTAATGAGCCGTCTTGTATATGCTGCACGAGTTTCTCTCCTTGTAGGCATTGGGACTGTGATTTTAAGCGTAGGCATAGGTACAGTGCTCGGACTTGTATCAGGATATTTTGGTGGAAAGATAGATATGATTATCATGCGTGTAACAGATATATTCATGTCATTTCCCCAGATGATGCTCATATTGGTTGTAGTGAGCATTGTGGGTCCGGGGCTCTGGAATATTATATGGGCCTTGGGTTTTCTCGGATGGCCTGGTGTAGCACGTTTGGTAAGAGGAAATGTACTTTCGATAAAAGAAACGGATTACGTTAAATCTTCTATAGCACTTGGATTTGGCACTCCTAGAATATTGTTTTCTCATATACTTCCAAATACTATGGCACCGATACTTGTAAATGCCACTTTTGGAATTGCCAGGGCTATTATATATGAAGCCTCACTTAGTTTCTTGGGCATGGGAGTACAGCCGCCTACTGCAAGCTGGGGGAATATGCTCACAGATGCCCAGGCCATTACTGTTTTGACTACAAAACCTTGGCTTTGGTTCCCGCCTGGAATTATGATTGTAATTACTGTTTTGGCATTTAACTTCATTGGTGACGGATTGAGAGACGCTTTTGATCCGACAGATGAATCATGATTAAAGTTTGTCTAGTTTGGAGATGATAAAAATGGTTATTATGGAAAAAGCTCAAGAAATTAAACCCTGGATGGTAAAACTCAGAAGAGATTTTCACATGCATCCAGAACCCTCATTTGAGGAGGTGAGGACCTCAAAAATTATTGCTGAAAAACTCAGTGAAATGGGCATAGAAACTATTCCTACCGGGAAAACCGGAGTGATCGGACTATTACAGGGCAGAAGACCCGGGAAGGTAATAGGGCTTAGAGCCGATATTGATGGATTGTCAGTTACGGAGGAGACGGGACTTTCCTATAGTTCAAAAAATCCAGGTTATATGCATGCCTGCGGACATGATACCCATATTACAGAACTTCTGGGAGCTGCAAAAATGTTATCTGATTTAAGAAATGAATTGACGGGAAGTGTCAAATTCATCTTTCAACCTGCGGAGGAAGCCGGAAATGGTGCTGCATATATGATAAGACATGGAGCTCTTGAAAATCCAAAGGTGAATATGATTGTTGGCATGCATACTTTTGGACTGATTGAAGCCGGAAAAGTAGTGGTTCAAAAAGGTCCTTTAATGGCTTCCATAGATGTATGGAAGCTTACTATAGAGGGAAAATCATGTCATGGTTCCTCTCCCTGGCAGGGGGTGGATTCAATGCCCTGTGCGGTAGCTATTATGGAAGGATTCCAGACCATTGTCAGCAAATTTAATGATGCTAGAAATCCTATAGTAATAAATATTGGAACTGTTAAAGCAGGTGAGAGATTTAATGTTGTTCCTGGAAAAGTTCAGATGACCGGGGCAAACAGGGCATTTTCAGATTATTCCAGGGAAATGATACCTAAATGGATGAAAAGAATGATAGATAATGTATGTAATGCATATGGCTGCAGGGCCGAATTTGAATATGAAAATGGCTGTAGTCCTACTATTAATGAGGCTGATTCCACTGAACTGGTTAAAAAATCTGCAGTCAAAGTGGTAGGAGAAGAAAATGTAATTCAAATACCGCCGGTTATGGGCTCTGAAGATTTTTCAACCTACCTTGAGAAAGTACCGGGGACTTTCATGATACTTGGTGGTGGAAACGTGGAGAAAGGATGGATGTATTCTCAGCATTCCAATCATTTTATTATTGATGAAAATTGTCTTGTTGTAGGATCCTCTATTTATGTACAGACAGCTTTGGATTTTTTAAAGGATTGATCAGTTATTGTGAGAACTCTTTCTGGATTATCTACATAAATTAATATATGAAGTAATAATAGGAGGTTTTTTGTGCTTATTTATGTAGTTAAGCCAGGGGATTCACTTTGGAAAATATCAAATTATTATAATGTCCCAACTGCTCGAATAATCAGTGCTAATGGACTTCAATATCCTGACAGTCTACTTGTCGGGCAGTCATTGATAATTCCTGTAGATGATACTATTAATGATGTAAAAAACAGACCTTATATATATGTAAATGGATATATTTATGATTTTACTAAAAATTCCCCTGCCATTGTGAGAGAAGTTGGAGATTACCTGACATATTTAAGTCCTTTTGCTTATAGAATCAGAGAAGATGGCAGTTTGGAGAATATAGATGATTCCGCTTTAATAAGTGCTGCCTATACTGAGAATGTGGTTCCAATGATGGCTGTGACAAATTTTACGGCTACGGAGCTGGGCCATAATCTGGCACATGTCGTACTGTCAAATGACAGCGTCAGAGAGAATCTCATAACTAATATAGTTGAAACTATGAAAAATAAAGGTTATCTGGGAGTAAATATTGATTTTGAAAATGTACTTCCTGATGACAGAGAAAATTATAACAGATTTCTCGAACTTACAGTTGAAAGACTCCATAGGGGAAATTTTTTCGTATCTACTGCATTAGCTCCTAAAACTGGACCGGGACAGCAGGGGCTGCTGTATGAAGCACATGATTATGAGGCCCATGGGAGGATTGTGGATTTTGTTGTACTTATGACCTATGAATGGGGATATAGGCTTGGCCCTCCACAGGCAATCTCACCTTTGAACAGGATAAAACAAGTTCTTGACTATGCAGTTACTGTTATACCGAGGCAGAAAATTTTATTTGGTTTTCAGCTCTATGCCAGGGACTGGGTTTTACCACACAGGCCGGGTATGGAAGCTGAGACTTTCAGCATGCAGGAAGCTGTGGCCAAGGCAGTTAGATATCAAGCTTCCATACAGTTTAATACATTGAGCCAGACGCCTTTCTATAACTATGTCGATGAGGAGGGCAGAAGCCACCAGGTATGGTTTGAGGATGCGAGAAGTGTGCAGGCTAAATTTGATGCAGTTAAAGATTACGGGCTGAGAGGTATCAGTTACTGGGCCCTTGGTTTCCCATTTCCGCAAAACTGGACCCTGCTTCAGGATAATTTTAATATAATAAAACATTAACCGTTTATAAAAAAGGTAGCTTTACAACATTTTATCTGATAAAATGTTGTGAGAAGGTCGGAAAATAATTATACAGATAACAGGTGAGTGGGAAAATGATAAAGAGTTTGATTATAATATGCAGTATAATAAGCATTTGTATGGTTGTAATAGTGATAATTGTATTTATTATATTATTTTCCCGTAAGAATAGATGATGAATGTGGTTAATTCTACAGGGATAAAATAACAGAACTGCCCGTACAAGACAGTCCTGTTATTTTGCTTTTGATCTCCTGCTGTATAATCTGAAACCTGTTAACAAAACACCTACCAGACAAAATACCGCAGCCGAGATGTATACATATTTCATTCCATACATGAATACATCATCTCTTCCCTTTATGTAGTCAATTACTCTATAGCCTATCTTGCTGCTCATTCTGTTGTACAGAAGAAGTGTTGCAAGGGAGGTTCCAACAACAAAGCCAAGATTTCTAACCAGTGCATTTACACTTCCTGCAATACCAAGTTTGTCTTTTGATACGGTGGACATTACAAGTACATTATTTGGGGACTGGAACATTCCATTTCCTATGGTCATTATTATTATATAGATCACTATCATTCTCAGAGGCGAAAATTCACTTACGGTGGATATTAGAAATAGTCCAAGGCTTGTAATGGAAAGCCCCAACAGAGTAAGTACTTCCGAACCTGTTTTATCCGCCATATGTCCGCTTAAAGGTGCTACTACAGAGAGAACTATGGGTGATACCATCATGAATAGTCCTGTTGCCGCCGGCGAAAGCTTCATCGTATCCTGAAAATAAAAAGGCAGTATTATATTGGAGGCACCTATGGCGCAGAAGGAAATAAAAGCGCAGATTATGCTTATGGAAAACAGACTGTTGTTGAAAATATTCAGCTGCAGCAGCGGAAGCTCCATCTTGCTCTCTATAACAATGAATATAATAAAAGTTGCAATGGATATTACAAAGGCGGAAATCATAAGAGGGTTGTCATATCCTGTGCTCTGTCCCTGAACCAAGGCACCAAATAGCAGGACAGTAAATATCATAAATAAAGTAGAACCTTTTGTATCCAGGCTTTCATCCGTCCTGTGAGATTTTGGAAATATTTTGAGACCCGTTATAAACACTGCTATCCCTATAGGTACATTTATCCAAAATATATATTTCCAGCTGAAAGCTGAAACTATAAAACCTCCCAGAGGCGGCCCTGCCATGGAACCCAGGGCTACAAATGTTCCGAGTATGCCCAGGGCGCTGCCCCTTTCATGAGGAGGAAAAACCTGGGTTATGATTCCCTGGTTAGTAGCCATGGTTGCAGAGGCACCAACTGCTTGTATACATCTGGCGGCTATTAAAAATACAAGTGAATTACTCAAACCACAAAGAAAAGAACCAAGGACAAACAGCACTACTCCAAAACTGAATATCCTGGTTTTCCCTTTTATATCACCTAATCTTCCAAAGATTAAAATGGTAGCTGAAATAACTATTAGAAATCCGGTTACAACCCATTCAATGCCTGCCATAGGTGCGTTCAACTTGGCAGACATATCCGGTAAAGCCACATTTACAATACTTCCGTCCAGAGTGGACATAAATGTGGCAGAAAGAACGGTGAACAAAATAATCCACCTTCTCTTGTATGTCATTTTGTCAATATTATTCAAGTCTTCTTCATCCTTTCACAGCATTTTTCCTTGTAGATAGTTCCGTTATTTAAAACCCGTTCTAGAAATTTTATGGAGATTGCAGTTTCCCTGCCGTCAATTCCCTGTACTAAAATATGAATCCACTGTTGTATGATTTTTATAATTTGGGGTATTGTTTTTTTTGCCTTGTCTGTTATATATAGTTTATGGGCTCTTATGTCCTCCTTATTTTCCTCTGATCTTATATATCCCAACTTTGTAAGTTTTTTAACGGATCTGGAGCAGAGAGACTTATCTACATTAAGTTCTCTGCTCAGTTTGTTTTGGCTAATACCCTCTCTTTTTCTCAATGCAAGTAAATAGGGGTATGTACCTGTAGTGAGATCGAATCTCTTGAGCTTTTTATCTACATACATTTGTGTACATCTATATATACTATTGGTCAGTTTAATCAAAATCGAGGCACTGCTGTTATCCATAATATTCCCTTCTTATTTTCTTAATATAAGATATCACAATATGGTTGATTGGTCAACTATATATCTTTGCTTGAAATAGTTTACTAATTGTTAACAAAGTGTTAATATGATATTAAAGTATACAAAAGGAGATGTTATGTGTGAATAAAAAGATTACAAAAGTAATCGTAACAGCGGTAATTTTATTATTTATAGCACCCTTTTACAAGGTTTTTGCACAGTCAAAGTATTATAATGTTATCAGGTTAGCAGGACAAGATAGATATAGTACGTCTTCTTATATTGCCAGTCAAGTTAATCCTGGTATAGCTAATAACGTAATACTTGCTAGTGGAAAGGATTTCCCTGATGCATTAGCAGGGGCTACTCTCTCAAAAAAATTAAATGCACCTATATTACTTGTTGATGATATTGACAGTCCAAATTCATATGAATGGATGGGTTATATGAGCAAGCATCTATCAGAAAACAGTAATATATACCTGCTTGGCGGAGAAGGTTCAATAAGTAATGATACATTGTATGGACTTCAACGATATTATAAGAATATCAAAAGATTAGGTGGTGCAAATAGATTTGATACCAACAGATCAATAGTTAATGAAATGAATGTTGAAATTGGTACCCCTGTAGTTATAGTAAATGGATTTAATTTTCCTGATGCTCTAAGTATATCAAGTATTGCGGCGTCCAAAGGATACCCTATATTCATGAGCGAGAATAATAGTATACCAGATACTATTATGAATAAAATTTCTTCTATAAATCCGTCAAAAGTTTATATTATTGGTGGTACCGGAGTATTAAATGGTAATATTCAGACTCAGTTAAAAAATAAATTATCTAGTATAAACGATGAAAATATTGTAAGAATTAGTGGGAACAATAGATATGAAACATCGCTAAAAGTGGCTGATTATTTTAAGTCAGATTCTAAAAATGTGGTACTTGCTAATGGAGAGAATTTCCCTGATGCTTTATCAGGAGCAGCGCTTGCGGCAAAATTAAATGCACCGACAATACTAACTGATGGTAAAAACATCAGCAGTCAGAAAGACTATATAGATTCTCTAGATAGTAATAATGTGACGGTTTTGGGTGGACAAGGTTCTATATCATCAGATGTGGAAAGCTGTTTTAATGGAAATAAATTAGATACAGGTGGAAGTTTTAATGGACAAGAGATTATTGATTTAAAAACTGCAGATATAAATAATAATGGTAGTCTTGAAAATCTTATATTAACTGGCGGTATAAATAATAATCGGAATGTGACATTATATGTTCAGAATGCTTTCAACGGACAATTAATTTCTTCAAAACTCGTGGGTAATAGTTATTTTGGTTATGGACAAATTATACTGGCAGATGTAACAGGAGATGGATCACCTGAAATAATATCTATAGCTGAAATAGGCGGTAACACCGGTAATGAAACTTGTGATATTGAAACTGCAAATGAGAACGGTTTAGTTAAAATAGATCCTGGCTTTTCAAATCCTAATTATTCAGATTATGATGTAAGCCCTGATATTTTTTCATTTACATTGAACTGTAATACACTCAATATGTATTCGAACAAGTTTGGAAAGAGCTGTTCTGTAGATTTAACAAATGATACGGCTTTGCAGACAGCCATAGCAGAGGGCCTTGAAATAAATCCATATGTTTCAGATGGACCGGTATACAGCTTGTATAATATAGGCAACGATATATATGGATTGAAGATGAGTAGAGGAGTATCAGGTTCTTGTCATGCTGACAGTATAGGCGGTTTTGATGTTTATTATAGATATGCAGATGGCATCATGCAACTTAATGATATAGGATTTAATAGCCCATATCCTATACAATAAAAATTGTAACATCGGTTACATATTTTTATTTGAAATAATCCTATACTATTTAGTAGATAATATATAGATAATGTAGGGAGGTTAATTACTATGGACAATTTAATTAAAAACATACGGTTTTCAAAAGTGCTGGATTTGAGAGAACTGGTAAAATATAGTGAAGGACAGGTTATAAGCAGGACCATCGCCCAAACGCCCTCCGTGAGCATTACACTGTTTTCTCTAGATAAGGGAGAGGGAATAAGTGCCCATACGACAGACGGGGATGCAATGGTGCAGGTGCTTGATGGGAAAGCTTCCATTACAATTGGAAATAAAAATTTTGCTGTAAATTCTGGAGAGACGATAATAATGCCCTCAGGTATTCAGCATGCACTTCAGGCTGTTGAGAAGTTTAAAATGCTTCTGACAGTTGTAAAACATTGATGAAAAAGTCTGCCCTTTTTGTAAGGGCAGGTTTTTTATACTATAGTTTGTTATACGTATCAGTTATCTAATAAAAAATAGCTAGATTTTCATTCTACAGCTAGAACAACAGGCTTTCTACTAAACCTTTGTAAATTTTAGAATAAGATGATAGAATATTATATGACTAATTTTAACCGTGTGAAGTTTCAAAAGAAATATTATGTACATTTTTAGAAGCTGGATTGAAAATTTTAAATTATAGGTTATAGGTTACCTTGATAAACCTAAATTTATTATAATAAGGAGTATTGCTGCTAAATGAAAATAGCTATTGTAACTGATAGTAATAGTGGAATATCTGAATACGAAGCCCAAAAATGGGGTATTTATGTACTCCCTATGCCTGTCATTATTGAAGATAATATATACTTCGAAGGGAAAAATATGACCCAAAAATTATTTTATGATAGTCTCATGTCAGGAAAGAGAGTTTCAACATCACAGCCATCACCGGGAGATGTAGTTAATTTGTGGGAATCTATTCTAAATAATGGATGCGATGAGATCGTGTATATACCGATGTCCAGCGGATTAAGCAATTCTTATAATACCGCTTCAGGCCTGGCATTAGATTATAAAGGGCGTGTGGAGGTAGTGAATAATCATAGGATATCCGTTACACAAAAGCAATCGGTTATAGAAGCTGTAAGATTGTCCAGAAACAATTATTCAGCCTCCGATATAAAAAAGCTTTTAGAAAAAAATGCATATGAATCAAGTATATACATTGCGGTAAATACGTTGAAGTATTTGAAAAAGGGGGGCCGTATAACTCCTGCAGCTGCAGCTATAAGTTCTGCTTTAAATATAAAGCCTGTTTTGACTATCCAGGGGGGAAAATTGGATGCTTTTTCAGTAAGCAGAGGAATGAACAAATGCAAGAAGAAGATGATAGAGGCAATAAGAAATGATATCAATTTACGATTTTCAAGTGTGGATAATACACTTATAAAGATAGGAGCTGCGGGAAGTTTCCTAGACGATGAAATGGCAGTAAAGTGGAAAAATGAAGTATCTGCCGCCTTTGAAAATATAGAAATCACCTATGATCCTCTGGCATGTAGTATAGGATGCCACGTCGGCCCAGATGCAATTGGAATTGGCGTAAGCAAAGTAGTGGACTTGAGTTGATTATAGTAAGAATACTTTATAAGTGGTTTAAAGGCTGGGGTTAAAAATGGAAGATAGAGAATTTTTTAATATAGTAGCTGAAAATTGGGACAATATGTGCTGCCATCCTCCGGAGAAGGTAAATCATGTGATTGAAAGCATAGACTTTGCAAAAGGGGAAAAAGTTTTGGATGTTGGAAGTGGAACCGGAGTCCTCATACCTTATCTGGAACGGAAAATAGGTAAAAATGGCAGCATAACTGCAATTGATATTGCAGAAAATATGATAAAAGTTTCTAGAAGAAAAAATAAATACTCAAATTTAAATTTTCAAATAGCTGATTTTTTTAAATATGAAAGTAAAGAGGGATATGATTGTATAATAGCTTATTCCTGCTATCCCCACTTGAAAGACAAAGAAAAGTTTTTTGAGAAATCTTATAATTTGCTGAATCCAGAGGGAAAACTTGCAATAGCACATATAGAGAGTAAAGATAAAATAAACTCCCATCATAGTAAAATAGGGGACACAATAGATTCCAACCTGCTGGTGGATATAGATAAATTGGCAGGGGCTGCAGAGAAAAAGGGATTTTATCCACTTTATCTTCAGGATGATCATGAATTTTACATATATGTGGGTAAAAAATTTTAAGGCATTTTTTTCATATAGGTATTTATGTTTTTATTTATGCTGGGCCAGGAATTTTTGCAGAACACTATAGTGATATTATTTTGTTTTGACTGCTGTTTTACTATTTCAGCCAGGTTATGTCCTATGTAATCTATAAGAATCATAACTAAGTCGGTGTTTGAGGGAATTTTTATCTTCCTATCCCCTTTTTTTCTGCCGGTAACATGTACTATTTTATCGAACCCATTTTCCTTTAATTTGTTTTTTATGTTTTCAATTCTATCTCCGCCTACTACTAAAATTCCCATCAGACATACCTCCAATTTTTTGTAATATAAAAAAGCTATTTCTCTCTAAATAAGAAAAATAGCTTTCAATTGCAGTTTATAAAAAATTATGTATGGTATTTTTCTTATCTTTCAAAGCAACCTAAATCAATTTGGTTCACTTTGCAGGAATTGACACCGGTACATATCAGATGTCCGGTTGTCGGGTTTCAAAGGGCCAGTCCCTCCACCGCTCTTGATAAGAGAATGTTATTAAGTTATATAAAATTTATTTTACTACAATGTTGTTTGTAATGCAAATAATCAAATAAATTGAAAATATAGTTCATGTTGGCTTTAGCAGAAGAAATTTTATTTTAAAAATAAGTTGAACTGAGTCAAATCCTATTATATATTTCACTGAAGTGTACAAACTATTGTAGAGGAGATGATAATTTTATGTCTAGAAGAAATAGAATATTGGTCCCCGAAGCTAGAGTTGGTATGGAAAGATTAAAAATGGAAGCAGCCAGGGAATTGGCTGCAAACAACAAAAAAACCAATTCAATAAATAATTTTTCTGTAGGCGGCCAGATGGTTAAGAAAATGGTTGAAAAGTATGAAAAAAAATTGAAGTAATGTAAGGACCTCATCCTAAAAGGATGGGGCCTTATTTTAAATGTCAAAGTTTAAACGTGAAATCTTAATTAAATCTTAATTGGTTTTATAAATTTTTCTTTAGAAATAAATATTAGAATTTATATATAATAAAATTAAAAAAATGGGGAGACATTCTGCATGAAGAGAAAGTATAAAATTCTAATTATGGTGTTTATAATGTTTATTATTAGCATGATACCTTTAAGTATGCTGGCAAGACCCAATACTGCATTAAATAAAGATACTGTTGGAATTGCAGTAAAAGTGACACCGGCAAATTGGAAGGTCAGAAAAGTAAATAATCTGTCACAGTTAAGTTCAAATTTTAAAAACAACAAAGAAATAGATTTACGTTCAAAGGATTTATCGGGAGCTGATATTGATGGAAAGAAAAAAGAACTTCTAAATTCAAGTTTTGATAGTAGGACAAAATGGCCTCAAAATATAGTATCAATTTCTCTACCCGAGAAAATTATGTCATTAGGGAAAAATCCAGGACTTGGGATAAGAACTCTTCATAACTTGGGAATAAATGGGAAAAATATTGGCATTGCAATAATAGATCAGCGCCTTCTTGTAAATCATGCTGAATATAAAGATAATGTCAAATCTTACGAAGAGCTTCATTGTGGGCGTGAAACTTCAATGCATGGAGCTGCAGTAGCCTCAATAGCTGTTGGCAAAAAAACAGGTATTGCTCCAAAATCTGATTTATATTATATAGGACAGGATCCTATGGATATAGCCCAGAAATCAAAAATAAATTTTAATTATACTGCGCGTGCCATAAATAGAATAATAAAACTCAATAAAAATTTACCTCAGGGTAAAAAGATAAGAGTTATTTCCATTTCAATAGGATGGAACCCGACAGATGTTGGTTATAGTGAAGTGATAAAAGCGGTGGACAGAGCTAAAAAAGAAAATATATTTGTAGTTTCATCATCACTTAAAAATACTTATGGATTTAAATTTAATGGACTTGGAAGAAACCCTTTGTCTGATCCTGATGTTTCTTCGTCTTATAATCCAGGCTTATTCTGGCAAAAAGAGTATTATGGAGGAAAATATGATTTGAATAATACACTGCTTGTTCCAATGGACTCAAGATGTACGGCAAGTCCTACAGGATGTAAGGATTATGTTTTCTACAGGGAAGGTGGTTGGAGTTGGTCAATTCCTTACATAGCAGGTGTTTATGCTCTTGCCTGTGAAATTAAGCCAAGCATAACTCCCGATGAATTTTGGGAAACAGCATTGAGAACTGGAAGTGCTATTGAATTTGGTAAAAACATCAAATCATGTAGTTCGGCTAGAATAATTAATCCGGTAAAATTGATTCAAAGTTTAAAAAACAATTCATGACAAATAAATTTGCAAAAACGTATTGACAAAGAGTGAATTATTGCTAAAATAAAATTAGCACTCAAGTAATATAAGTGCTAACAAAAGTTATATTTTGGGCAATGATAATTGCGGCAGGGGTTTGTTTCCTGTCTTTTGGATATATTTATATATAAGTGAAAGGAAATGATAATATGGCTGTAAAGGAATTTAAGGCAGAATCAAAAAAGCTGCTTAACTTAATGGTTAATTCAATTTATACAAATAAAGAAATATTTTTAAGAGAACTTATATCAAATGCCAGTGATGCTATCGACAAAAGCTACTATAGGTCACTTGTAGATGAAAATGTAAATTTCAACAAAGATGATTTCTTTATCAGAATAACTCCAGATAAGGATAAAAGGACATTTACAATTACTGATACAGGTATAGGAATGACAGAGGAGGAACTTGAAAACAATCTTGGTACTATTGCGGAAAGCGGTTCTCTTGCGTTTAAAAATAAAGACGACATTAAGGACAAAGACAAGGTGGATCTTATAGGTCAATTTGGAGTTGGTTTTTATTCTGCCTTTATGGTGTCTGACAAGGTTGCTGTGAAAAGCCGTTCTGTCAATTCGGATAAAGCTTATAAATGGGAGTCAAAAGGAGCCGAAGGATATACCGTTGAGCCCTGTGAAAAGGAAACTGTAGGTACTGAAATCATACTTAAGATCAAAGAAAATACTAAAGATGAGAACTATGATCAATTTTTGGATCAGTATAAAATAAAATCGCTGGTTAAGAAATATTCTGATTTTATAAAGTATCCAATTAAAATGATGGTTAAAAAGAGCAGACCCAAAAAAGACAATGACAAGGAGAAAGAAGAGTATTTTGAAGATGAAACTTTAAATAGCATGGTACCTATCTGGAGAAAGAACAAAAATGAGCTGAAACCGGAGGATTACAATCAGTTTTATATAGATAAGCATTTTGGCTATGACAAACCTCTGTGGGTGATACATTCAAGTGTAGAAGGAGTAGTAAGTTATACCACGCTTCTCTTCATTCCATCTAAAACCCCTTTTGATTTTTATACTAAAGAATTTCAAAAAGGGCTGGAGCTTTATTCAAACGGTGTCCTGATAATGGAAAAGTGTTCTGATCTGTTGCCGGATTATTTTAGTTTTGTTCAAGGTCTGGTTGACTCGGCAGATCTTTCTCTCAACATTTCGAGGGAACTTTTGCAGCACGACAGGCAGCTTAAATTTATCGCAAGAAGGATAAGAGATAAAATAAAGAGCGAACTTCTTCAAATGCTTAAAAAAGATCGTGAAAAATATGTTGAATTCTATAAGAATTTTGGCAGACAGCTTAAATATGGAGTTTATGCTGATTTTGGAGCCAATAAGGAAATACTTCAGGATCTTCTGATGTTCTATTCCTCCAAGGAGAAAAAACTTGTGACTCTTGATGAATATGTTTCACGTATGAAAGAGGATCAGAAATATATATACTATGCAATTGGCGATGATGTGGAAAAGATTGAAAAATTACCTCAAACTGAACTGGTTAAGGATAAGAATTTTGAAATACTGTATTTTACTGATGATGTGGATGAATTTGCCATTAAGATGCTTGTAAAGTATAAGGATAAGGAGTTTAAATCCGTTTCCAGCAAGGATCTGGGATTTGATTCGGACGACAAGGAAAGCAAGAAGGAAACTGAGGAAAACAAAGAATTGTTTGATTTTATGAAAAATGTACTCAAGGGTAAGGTAAAGGAAGTTAAGGCTTCGAATAGATTGAAAACTCATCCTGTCTGTCTTTCAAACGAGGGAGAAATATCAATTGAAATGGAAAAGATATTTAACAAAATGCCCAATAACCAAAATATAAAAGCAGATAAGATATTGGAAATAAACACCGGTCATCCTATGTTTAAGGCTATTAAGAAGGCATTTGCAGAAGACAAGGACAGATTAAAGGTTTATTCAAATCTATTGTATGATCAGGCACTTTTAATTGAGGGACTTCCAGTGGAAGATCCGGTACAATTTGCAAATGATGTATGCAGCTTGATTAAGTGATTATCATTTTGCTTTTTCCAAGAAGAATTGCTGTAAAGGGACATGGTTTATAATTCCGTGTCCTTTTTTATATATTAAGTTAATGTCTGTATTTTATGCTATAATTGTGAATAAAAGTACCATTTTAAGGAGGAAATCATGAGAATTTTGCACACTTCTGACTGGCATCTCGGCAAAAATTTAGAGGGACGCAGCCGCATGGATGAACAGGAGGCTTTTCTTAAAGATTTTGTAAAAATAGTAAATGACAATAATGTGGATTTGATAATCATTGCGGGTGATATTTATGACAGCTATAATCCGCCGGCCAGGGCTGAAAAAATGTTCTATGACACTTTGAAGAAATTGTCTTCGAATGGGGAAAGGCTGACTTTGGTTATATCAGGCAATCATGACAATCCGGACAGACTTGTGGCTGCGGGGCCGCTTGCCAGGGATCACGGTATCATAATGGTAGGTACTCCCAAATCGGTTGTGCCCTGCGGCAGCTATGGCAGGCATAAGGTTATCAATTCCGGCGAAGGATTTATTGAAATTGAAATAAATGGAGAAAGGGCCGTGATTATTACAGTTCCCTACCCAAGCGAGAAAAGACTTGATGAAGTTTTATACGGTGATATGGAGGGTGAAAAGGACAGAGTTAAATCCTACAATAATAAAATAAAAATACTTTTTGACAATTTAAGTAAAAATTACAGGGAGGATACTATAAATATAGCAGTTTCCCATCTTTTTGTAATGGGTAGCAGCCAGGCAGGATCAGAAAAAAATATTCAGCTTGGTGGGAGCTTTGTTGTAGATGGAAACTGTCTTCCTGTAAAAGCCCAGTATATTGCCCTAGGCCATATTCATAAACCCCAAGTGGTGCCTGGAACTGGAGGAAGAGTCAGATATTCGGGCTCACCAATCCAGTATAATAGGAAAGAGATAAATTTCAAGAAAAAATGTTTTATCGTGGACGTAAAGGCTGGAAAGGACTGCAGTATCAGGGAAGTTGAATTCAATGTATATAAGCCTATAGAAATTTGGAAGTGTACCGGTATAGAAGAGGCTGTTGAAAAGTGTAAGAAAAACAGCAGTAGAAATTGCTGGGTTTATATGGAAATAGATACTGACAGATACATAAGGGAAGATGAAATAAAATCCATGAAGACTGCCAAAAAAGATATACTGGAAATCGTTCCTAAAATAAGGGACAAAAATTGCAGCAGTGAAAAAGTGAACAGTTTTTTGGATAAATCCTTTGAAGAGATATTCAGGGAATTTTACATAAGAGAGAGGAAAGTTGAACCGGAGCCGGAATTAGTGGATTTGCTTCTGTCCATTGTTGGAGAGGAGGGAGATAATGAAACCAATTGAACTTAAAATAAAAGGGCTCAACAGTTTTATGGATACACAGACGATTGATTTTAGAAAGTTGACTTCAAGAGGCATATTTGGAATATTCGGGCCTACTGGAAGCGGAAAATCAACTGTGCTGGACGGAATTACTCTGGCTCTTTACGGAGAAATTGCAAGAAAAAGTTCCAATTTTATAAATGTAAATTGTACAAGTTTGATGGTAAGTTATGAATTTCAGATATCGGATAAAAAAGTGAAGATATACAGGGTGGAAAGAGAATTTAGACGAGAGAGCAAAACTGGGAAGGTAAGGAGTAAATCCGCCAGGATATTGGATGTTACGTGCGGCATGGAAAACATACTGGAGGAAGGGGCTAAAAAGGTAACTGAAAAATGCGAGGAAATACTTGGACTTAAATTGGAAGACTTTACTAGAACCGTGGTACTTCCCCAGGGTAAATTCAGTGAATTTTTGAAACTTGAGGGAAAGGACAGGAGAGATATGCTCGAAAGGCTGTTTGGGCTTCAAAAATATGGGGACGACTTATCTTTTAAGCTGGGTTCGAAAATTAGAAGGGAAAGGGAAAAAGAGAATCTTCTTCAAGGTCAGCTTGCAGGCTATGAAGGAGTTGATGAAAAATTTTTCAAGGAGAAGAAAGACAGCCTTGAAAAAGCTGAGAGGCAGTATGAGTTATGTAAAAATGAATACGACAGTATAACACAGAAATTTAACAGGGCAGAAGAGCTTTGGAAATTTCAAAGAGAGTTGCATGAAAAAATAGATGAGCAAAAGTCTTTTATGAAAGAGGGAGGCCGTATAAATGAATATGAAGAAAAGGTGGCAATGGCCGAATCTGCATTAAAAGTCAAACCTTACGTGGACAGTTATGAAGATACCGTTAGACAGGTAAAAATTTTGAAAGAAGAGCTTTCAAGTTTAAATGGTGGAATGGCTAATATAACACAGCACAGAGATGAGGTTTGTGCTGAATTGAACAGGCTTGAAAAAAAAAGACATGATGAGCTGCCTAAATTAAAGTTAAAACAGCAGAAAATTTTAGATGCCATTGACGAAAGTGTGCTTCTTAAAAAACTTCAGCAGCAGGAGGAAAACTTAAAAAGTGATATTGTCTGCTTGAAAAAAGAGCTTGTGAAGAAGAACGATGAAAAAGCAAAAAATAAAAGATATGCCCAAAAATTATCAGATGATATAGACTCCAAAGAAAAGCTGATAAATTCTCTTAAGATGTCCGAAGAATACAAGAAAAAAATAGATGATGGAATTATTCTGCTGAATGATTATAAAAATTTGTCGAATCAAAAAGAGGATTTGATTGGAAATATAGATAGCGGCAGTGTGGCTATTGAAAATGAATTGAAAAAAGAGAAAAGCATGCTTAAAGATGTAAATGAGAAACAAAAAATTATAGACAGGATTGAAAGTAAGTTGAATGAACTTATAAAAAATTGTCCGGGGGATAAAAATACACTTCTGAATTTTCAAAAAAAAGCAGCGGATATAAAAAGCAAATGGGATAATTACCTTGATTATAAAGATACTGCGGAAAAAAATAAAAAAATCATACGAGATTTGACGGAAAAGTTAAGAGAGAAATCCAGTATGGAGTCCACTTTGAAATCTGAAGCCTATAAATTGGAAGAAAAGTTAAAAAGCTTTGAAAGGCGTAATATGGTGAGTGTTTTGAGAAATACGCTGTCAGAGGGTGATTTGTGTCCTGTGTGCGGTTCTGTATATCGTGGAGGGAGTGTTTTAAATGAAGTTGACATGGAACCTGTGAATGAATTGAAAAAGAATTTGGAGGAAAAACAAAACAAGATTAAAATTTTATCCGAGGAGATAATAAAAATAAAGACGAATATTGATTCAGAAAAGGGAATTTTGGAGGAAAACGGTAAAAAACTCTGCAAACTTGGAGAAAATTTTAAATTGACTCCTGCAGATGTCATGCAGAATAAATTTGCTCAACTTAAAGATAAGATCTATGAATTTGATATAAACAAATCTGAACTTGATAAAAAGTTAAAAATTTTGGAAGAAGAAGAGAATTTTTTGAATATAGAATACAATAAAATTGTTTCAGCACGGAAACAAAATGAAATACAACTGGATAAATTCAGACGGAGTTTAAGAGAAGAAGAAAAAGAATTTAAGATAAAGGAAAAAGAACTGTGTGCACTGAAAACTGAATTGTCTGTTAAAGATTTCATAGGCAAAAAAAATGAAATAATTGAAAGAGAAAGGGAAAAAGCCGACCTGGAAATTGAGGTAGAAAAACTCAGGGATGATTTTGCTAAAATTCAATCCCAGAGAGAAATACTTAGCAGTGAAATTGCAGATGTAAAGGAAAAATTGAGTAGAAAGCAGACTGAATTTCAGGAAAAAAATAAAAATATAGTTGAGAGGGAAAGAAGTATAAAAAATAAAGCAGGAGAGGAAACAGAGCTTGAATATCTCAGTAAGCAGATATCGGCATATGTAAAGAAAGTGGAGATGATGTATGCTGAGATCAAAAAAGACAGTGAAGAAATGCACATAAGATACGACAGATATAAAAACAGGATAATAGCCTGCCAGAGTAATTTGGTGAGCTTCAGCGAGAGAAAATCTGATGAAGATAGAGAACTTGAAAAAGTTTTAAAGGAACAGAGTTTTGAGAATACTAGCCAGGTTAAGGAAAATTTAATAGGGAAATCTGAAATAGACAGGCTTAATGAAAAGATAGGGCAATATAGGAATTCACTTGTTAAATTGAAAGGTACCATAGAAAACTTACGCGGGAAAATAGGGGAAGGGACTTTGACAGAAAAGCAGTGGATTGAAATACAGGATATCAAAGACAAGAAAAATTTTCAGCTGAGAAATTCGTATGAGAGTAAAATTAAATTGCAGGAAGAAGTCAATTCCTTGAATATGAAACTTTCCCAATTGAAGGATATTTTAAAAAAGAAGGAAAAAGTTGAACACAAATTGGCGCTTTTGGATGATCTTGAAAAATTGTTCAAAGGTAAAAAGTTTGTTGAATTTGTTGCAGGCAATCAGCTTAAATATATATCTCTGGAAGCAGACAGAAAATTGAGGGAAATTACCTGCGGAGCTTATGGCCTGGAGGTTGATGAAAACAGCAGATTTTTTATAAGAGATTATAAAAATGGGGGCAAAAAGAGAGATGCATCCACTTTATCGGGAGGTGAAACTTTTGTAACTTCACTGTCGCTGGCACTTGCATTATCTTCACAAATACAACTGAAAGGCAGGGCACCTTTGGAATTGTTCTTCCTAGATGAAGGCTTTGGTACACTGGATGAAAATTTGCTTGAAATAGTTATTGATTCACTGGAGAAAATTCACAATGATAGATTGTCTATAGGTATAATAAGCCATCTTGATTCTATAAAGGAAAGAATGCCTGCAAAGCTTATAGTTACTCCGGCCGAGTCTGGCATGGGCGGAAGTAAAATCAGGATAGAGCTGGATTGATTTTAAGACTTAGGGATACGAAATGATGAGCTGGAAAAAATACAATTATAGATTATAATTAAAGATATAATTAGGAGAAAATAAATGGAAGAGGATTATAAGGATATCAAGGTTGCCGAAAAAAGAACTAAAGTGAATATTGCAGTATATGTATTTTTATCCCTGTTTAAACTTTTTGTAGGATATATTTTTCATTCCAGGGCTCTCTTTGCAGATGGTATCAATAATTCTACTGACATAATAGCTTCACTTGCCATTGTTATAGGGCTTAAAATATCGAGAAAACCTGCCGATGAAGATCATGCCTACGGCCATCTGAGAGCACAAACCGTATCTACATTGGTTGCCTCTCTGATAATGATAGCTGTTGGAGTCGAGGTCTTTTACAATTCCGTATATTCGGCTGTATTTTTCAAGACCAAGGCCCCGGATATGATTTCTGCAGTGGTTTCCATTTTATGTACCATATTGGTATATGCAGTATACAGGTATAATAAAAAGGAGGCAGTTAGAATTAAGAGTCTTGCTCTGATGGCTGCGGCAAAGGACAATCTTTCGGATGCGTGGGTCAGCTTGGGTGCTGCCTGTGGAATTATAGCCTCGCAGTTTGGATTGACATGGATAGATCCGCTGGCGGCAGTAATAGTGGGCATATTGATAATAAAGACGGGCGTAGGAATTTTTAAGGAATCCGCCAGCAGCCTGACAGATGGTTTCGACAGCAAACAGCTGGACAGCATAATTGCAAGTATAAATCAGATTGAAGGTGTAAAAAGTGTTGAGGATATAAAAGCCAGAGTGCATGGAAATAATATTTTACTTGACATTGTAATAGACGTCAGCGCTGGACTTACTGTACTTGAAAGTCACAGAATAACCGAAAAGATAGAGAGTATGTTGAAGGCGAAATTTGAAATAAAATATGCAATTATACATGTGGAGCCGTATTTGAAATAGAAGATATGTAAATATTGAAGTTTGAGATTAAAATATGAAATGTGGTAAATTTTTGTTATAATGAGAGTAGTTGAAGGGGCGTGATATTGTGAAAGATAAGGGATTTTTTAAGAAGTTTGGAGAATATGCTCTTTACATTATTTTGGCTATTGGACTGGCATTTGTATGCAAAAGTTATGTCTTTGCTCGGGCTGATGTAATAGGACCTTCCATGCAGCCGACTTTTAACGATAAGGATATTATATTTATGGAAAAGATAAGTACTGAAACTGGACATATAAATAGAGGCGAAGTGGTTGTTTTCAACTCTCATGATGAAAATGGAGACAACTATATAAAAAGAGTTATAGGAATAGCCGGAGATAGAATTGGGATAAAGTCCGGAAAGGTTTATTTAAATGGAAAAGTTCTCACTGAAAATTATCTTCCGGAAGAAGTTGTAACTGAAGGCAATTCAGCTGCCGCGGAGTATATTGTGCCCAAAGGTTATGTTTTTGTGCTTGGAGATAATAGGGAAAATAGTACTGACAGCAGAATAATAGGGCCTGTAAATTTGAAGGATGTTAAGGGACATGTGATTTTAAGAGTGTATCCTTTTAAGAATATGAACTATTTTAAATAATTACAAATGGAATTTGTTAAATTGATATTTGTGTCTTGCACTTTAAATTTTATAATATATAATTAAATTCAAGGAGGCAATATTATAATGGATAAGATTTCAAGCTTTACTGTTAATCATTTAAAATTGATACCTGGTGTTTATGTTTCTAGAAAGGATAGATTTGGAGATGTGGTTTTGACTACATTTGATATAAGAATGACGAGCCCCAATGACGAACCTGTTATGAACACTGCTGAGGTTCATACTATTGAACACCTGGGGGCAACTTTCTTGAGAAACCACAGTGTTTATGGAAAGAAAACCGTATATTTCGGACCTATGGGCTGTAGAACAGGATTTTATCTGATCCTACATGGAGATTACAAGTCAAGGGATATTGTGGACCTATTGGTGGAAATGTATAAGTTTATATTAAATTTTGAAGGAGATATACCAGGTGCTGCGCCAAAAGATTGCGGGAATTATTTGGATATGAATCTTCCCATGGCTAAGTATTGGGCAAATAGATTTCTCAAGGAAGTTCTGACGAATATTTCAGATAAAAGGCTTAACTATCCAAAGTAATCGTGTAGAAAATTTATATTAAATTTTACTTGATTAATTGGAATTTATGTAGTATCATCAAAATATAAATTATATTGAATGTGATGATGGGAAGAGTAGATTACACAATGCTATTTTAGAGAGAATTTCCATGTGGTGTGAGGAAGTCCTAGCGGGAGGTGATTGAAGTGCATCCTGGAGCACTGAGTCGAACCTGAGTGAAGTAGATTTCAGCGGGTACATCCGTTAAAATGTTGAGGTATGATTGTACCAATAAGAGTTTTATTTTATTTATCGTATTTTTATTTTGTGTATATGCGATTTATATTATATAAACAGAGTGGAACCGCGGGAACAAGCTCCTGCCTCTGTACAGAGGCAGGAGCTCTTTATTTTTCAAAATTCCGGAACTTGAAAAATATCAAATAAAATTTCAAAGGAGATTTTTATTATGGAAGTTTTTGACGACATAAAGGAAATGATAGGTAAAACACCCATACTGAAGCTGAATAGATTTAATTTGAAGGATGGAATCAATGTATATGCTAAACTTGAAAATTTCAATCCTGGCGGCAGTGTAAAGGACAGAATTGGATATTATATGATAAGACAAGCAGAGAAGGCGGGGAAACTTAAGAAAGGTTATACTATAATTGAAGCTACAGCAGGCAATACCGGACTTGGTATTGCAATGGGAGCCTTGAATAGGGGATATAAAGTGATATTTGCGGTACCTGAAAAATTTTCTGTAGAGAAACAGGTTCTTATGAGAGCACTGGGGGCGGAAATTATCCACACTCCGGAAAAGGACGGGATGAGGGGTGCCATTGAGAAATCCCGGGAACTTTTAAAACAAATACCAAATTCCATATCTCTGGGTCAATTTGAAAACAACGATAACCCTGAGGCTCATTATCTTACTACGGGGCCTGAAATATATGAACAGCTAAAGGGAAAGATTGATTATTTTGTTGCAGGAGCGGGAAGTGGTGGAACTTTTACGGGTGTGGCAAAATATCTAAAGGAAAAGGACAGCAGTATAAAGGCCATACTGGCTGATCCGGAAGGATCTACCCTGGGCGGCGGCACTGAAGAGCATGGGTATGCCATTGAAGGTATAGGAAATGATTTTTTACCTGATACTATGGATTTGAAGCTTGTGGATAAAGTTATAAAGGTAAATGATGAAGAAGCTTTTTTGCTGGTAAAGGATTTGGCGAAAAAAGAGGGGCTCATAGTTGGTTCCTCTTCAGGAGCAGCACTTGCAGCAGTATTGAAATTGGCCGATACCATAGACAGGGGAAATATAGTTACTATATTTCCAGATAGGGGCGACAGATATTTCAGCAAAAACTTATATGAATAATAAAAAATTTCTATTGACAAAATGGATAAAGAATTGTATATTGAATATAAGTTAAATATAAATAATTTATAATATTTATAGGTTTTCTTATCAAGAGAGGCGGAGGGACTGGCCCTATGATGTCCGGCAACCGGTTGTACAAATGCAATTGTACAATTAATGGTGCCAATTCCAGCAGGTATTACCTGAAAGATGAGAGGTAGCGGAATTTATACTTCCTGTGATTTCTCACGGGAAGTTTTTTTTAGCAATCGATCAATAAATCCATATAAAATTAAATAGTGTAATTCTTATCGAGAGTGGTTTGAGGGACTGGCCCTATGACGCCCGGCAACCTGTATATATAGTTTTTGTATATCACGGTGCCAATTCCAGCAGGTATTACCTGGAAGATGAGAAGCAGTAGAAATCTATATGCCTTCTCACATATAGATTTTTTTATTATTTGGAGGTTATAAATAAAAATGGACAATTATAGAAGCAGTAGATCATTAAAAAAGGATCTGAAGAACAGACATATTCAGATGATAGCTATCGGAGGAGCCATAGGTGTAGGATTGTTTTATGGATCTGCAGATGCTATTAAAACTGGTGGACCTGCCATAGTTTTGGCGTATCTGATAGGTGGAATATTTATCTTTTTCATTATGAGAGCTTTGGGGGAGCTGGCTGTTGACGAACCGAATTCAGGATCTTTCAGCGCCTATGCTACGCGTTACCTGGGAAATTTTGCAGGATTTTTTTCGGGCTGGACATATTGGTTTCAGGCTACTGCTACTGTCATGGCAGAGCTCACTGCCATGGGAGTGTACGTCGAGTTTTGGATCCCTCAATTTCCCAAATGGATCACCGCACTCATATTTTTATTGATACTTGTTGCAGTTAATTTGATTGGTGTTAAAATGTACGGAGAGTTTGAATTCTGGTTTGCACTTGTAAAAGTTGTTGCAATAATATGCATGATTATTTTTGGAATGCTCATCATATTATTTGGGTTTAATAACGGTGGACAATCTGTTGGATTTTCTAATTTACAGAAAAATGGAGGATTCTTTGCCACCGGATTTAAGGGATTTATGCTTTCGTTTGTGTTTGTGACTTTTGCATTTGGTGGAGTGGAACTTATTGGCATAACGGCAGGAGAAGCACAGAATCCGAAAAAGTCCATACCCAAGGCCATCAATGACGTATTTTGGCGAATACTTATCTTTTACGTAGGTTCTGTTTTAACAATGCTGGCACTTTATCCGTGGAATAAAATAGGATTAAACGGAAGCCCTTTTGTACTGGTATTCTCTAAAGTTGGTATCCCTGCAGCTGCTTCAGTTATAAATTTTGTAATTCTGACAGCTGCTCTTTCCGGAATGAACAGTGCCTTGTATATAAACGGGAGAATGCTTTACAGCTTGGCATTGAACAACAATGCTCCCAAAATATTTGGAAAACTGAATGAATCCGGGGTACCTTATGTAGGTACACTCTTTAGTATAATTGTGGCACTGATTGCAGTAATTTTAAATTATTTTATGCCAGAAAAATTTTTTACATATATTTCCTCGGCAACGACCATAGCTATTTTAACTGCATGGGGTACCATACTTGTAACCCAGTTGAAATTTCGCAGGGAAAAATCCAGAAAAGATGCTGAGATTGAATTCAAAATGCCTTTTTACCCTGTTTCTTCATATATTACCATAGCTTATCTTTTAGCTATTGTTGTCACGATGGGATTTCTGCCTGCTACTCGGGTTGTACTTTACATTGCACCTGTATGGGTGGTGTTGATGGTGGGAATATATAAATTACTTCACGGCAAAAAATCAAAATTATCATATGCAAATGAAAATATTAAATAAAAAATAAATTGGAGGAATTAAAATGAGTAGATTATTTACATCAGAATCAGTTACAGAAGGACATCCTGATAAAATCTGTGATCAGATATCAGACGCAGTACTAGATGCAGTTCTTGAGCAGGATAAGTATGGCAGAGTAGCTTGTGAAACAGTCGTAAATACTGGACTTGTGCTACTGGTTGGGGAGATATCTACCAAAGCTTATGTGGATATACCAAAGATAGTTAGAAAAACCATTGCAGAAATAGGATATACAGGTTCGAAATTTGGGTTCGATGCCAGTACCTGCGCTGTCATAACATCCATAGATGAACAGTCTTCAGATATTGCACAGGGGGTGAATAGATCCCTGGAGGCAAAACGAGGAGAAGAAGATGATATAGAGGCTATAGGTGCAGGAGATCAGGGAATGGTATTTGGGTTTGCCACAAATGAAACTCCGGAATATATGCCGCTTCCAATATCACTGGCCCATAAACTTTCAAGAAGATTGGCTTATGTCAGAAAGAAGGGCATTATTCCCTATCTGGGACCGGATGGCAAAACCCTTGTCACGGTAAAGTATGAAGGCGAAAAACCTGTCAGTGTGGATACAGTTTTAGTATCTTCACAGCATGAGGAAAATATAGGACACGACCAGATTGAAAAAGATATAATAGATAAGGTCATAAAGGAAGTACTACCTAAAAAGTTTATAGATAATAATACAAAATATCTGGTAAACCCTACAGGCAGGTTTGTAAAGGGGGGACCTGAAGCTGATTCGGGGCTTACGGGAAGAAAGATAATAGTAGATACCTACGGCGGATTTGGAAAACACGGCGGCGGAGCTTTTTCAGGCAAAGATCCTACAAAAGTTGATAGATCCGGAGCTTATGCAGCAAGGTGGATAGCTAAGAACCTGGTAGCAGCAGGCACGGCAGATAAGATAGAAGTTGAAATTGCCTATGCAATAGGTGTGGCGAGACCTGTATCCGTAAGTGTGGATACTTTTGGGACAGGGAAAGTGTCTGATGAGAAAATAGTCAATATAGTAAATAAAATATTTGATTTAAGGCCTGCTGCTATCATAAGGGATTTGGATCTCAGAAGGCCAATATATAGGAAAACAGCTGCCTATGGACACTTTGGAAGAACTGATGTGGAATTTCCTTGGGAGAAGCTCGATAAAGTGAGTGAAATAAAAGAGGAATTGAATAAAGTTTTTGTGTACTCTTAAATACTGTGAATTTTTTCGTGAAAGGTTGACCAGAAATACTGGAGGCCAGACAAGCTAAATTTTTTAGCTTGTCTGGCCTTTTTATATTTTAATTGTTTAAAAAAAGGAGATAATAGAATATGTCTATAAATTTTGCAAGAAGTATTGAGGAAAAGACATTTGAGCATCCTTGTTATAACTGTATTGCCCATAAATATGCCAGAATGCACATACCTGTGGCTCCAAAATGCAATGTGAGCTGTAATTTTTGTAATAGAAAATATGATTGTATAAATGAATCCAGGCCCGGCGTTACAAGTGAAATTTTATCTCCGAAGGATGCGAGGGATAAATTTAAAATAGTAAAAAACAGTGTAAAAAACCTAACTGTGGTAGGCATAGCAGGACCGGGAGATCCTCTTGCAAATTTTGAAGAAACCAGGGAATCCATAAAACTTATAAAAAAAGAGTGCCCGGATATTACATTTTGCCTTTCTACAAATGGGTTAATGCTGCCGGCTTATGCCGGCGAACTGGTAAAATTGGGAGTCACTCATGTCACTATAACTATAAATGCCGTGGATCCCCAAATAGATGCACAGATTTATAAATATGTGAATTACAGGGGAAATACTTTTGTGGGGGTGGAAGCAGGCAAGATCTTACTTCACAACCAGCTGTCGGGGCTTAGATATCTTGCAGGGGAAGGTATTGTGTGCAAGATAAATATTGTAATGATAAAGGGAATCAATGATGCCCATATTCCTGAAATAGTGAAAAAAGTCAAAGAATGTGGTGCATATATGACCAATATAATGCCGCTTATACCTGTAAAGGGAAGCGTATTTGGGAACAGGGACACTGTAGATGAATACGAATTGGCAGATATGAGGAAAAAATGTGGCAAGTATCTAAAGCAGATGTATCACTGCAGACAGTGCAGGGCAGATGCCATAGGAAGCCTTGACAGGGATGTATCAGCCCAGTTTAGAAATTACAATAAGAATATAACTACTATTGACAAACCTGAGGAAATCCATAAAAATGATAGTGGGCACAGAAGTTACAGATTTGCAGTTGCCAGCAGTTCCGGAGATTATGTAGATGAACATTTTGGACATGTATCTGAGTTTTATGTATATGATGTGTCGGACGATGACATTAAATTCCGTGAGAAAAGAAATGTGGAGATGTACTGCAGAGGTCCTCAGGAATGCAGCGGACATGATGATAGAATATCCGGTGTTATGAAGTGCATAGAAGATTGTAATGGGGTACTTGTACTGCGTATCGGCTTTGAACCTGTAATTAAACTTCATGAGAGGGGGATAAGAGTATTTCAAATGTACAGTACTATAGAAGAAGGTATAAAAAGAGCAGTAAAATTAATGGGTAAATGTTTTTGAAGATTGGAGGCTGAAATTTTGGTGAAGGGAAAAATTTTAGTAAGTGGCTGTCTATGCGGTAAAAAAGTTCGTTATGACGGCAAGGATGCTGCTTGTTTAGATCCAAGATTTGTGAGATGGATGCGGGAAGGCAGACTTGTAGGAATTTGTCCCGAGGTGGCAGGTGGGTTTTCTGTTCCAAGAGAACCCTGTGAAAAAGCGGGAGATACTGTAGTGGACAAATTTGGACATGATTTCACTGCCAAATACAAGGCAGGGGCTGATAAGGCACTTGCATTGGCCAGGAAATATGGAGCAGCTGTAGCCATTTTGAAACAAAATAGCCCCTCCTGCGGAAGCCTGTATATATATGATGGTACGTTTAGCGGCATAAAAAAGAGAGGAGAGGGTGTAACTGCTGAATTGTTGAGGAAAAATGGCATCAAAGTATTTGGAGAGGATCAACTGCAGGAGGTAGAAAAAGAAATAGAACAAAATTGATTTATACTCTTGACACTATGTGTATTATTTGCTATTATCAAGCTAATATATAAAAAATAAACAAATCTTATCGAGAGTGATGGAGGGACTGGCCCTATGATATCCGGCAACCTAAATTTATTTAACGGTGCTAATTCCAGCAGATTGTATTATCTGAAAGATGAGAGAACAAGTGCTTTCTTGTATTTTATCTTTACAGGAAAGTTTTTTATTTTACAATTATAAATTTATTGAGAGTTCACTAGAGACACTAGAGACTTGTTTCAATAGGTATTGATACCTGTTGACGATGGGTTTCTGGTGTTTTTTATTTTGATGTTTGAAAAAAGGGAGATGTAATAAATGGACATAGATAGTGAAACCTATAAGACAAATAAAAAACGAAAAATGGGTGCGGGAAAAAAGTTTAGTAAGTTTTTCAGAAAGAGTATAGCCGTGATTTTGTTTTTGGTTTTCTGGCAGGTTGCACCCGTACTTGGAATAGTTGATCATCAATTCATACCTACATTTACAGAAACAGTGGGTACTATTATAAGTCTTACATTGAAAAATGAAATGCTTGTTCATGTTAAAGTTAGCATACTTAGAGTGGCGGTAGGTTTTGTCCTGGCTGGAGTTATGGCCGTACCTTTGGGGTTTTTACTGGCAGGAGGATTTAAAAAATTGGAGGAGATACTTGATCCTCTGCTTCAAATTTTGGCGCAGGTAAATCCGTTTTCTCTGTTTCCGGTTTTTATACTGCTTTTTGGAATAGGAGAGGTTGCAAAAATATCCATAATATTTTGGGTATCCATATGGCCCATATTATTCAGCACTATAACTGGAGTAAAGACTATAGATCCTCTGCTGGTCAAAGCGGCCCAGGCCATGGGCACATCCAGAGTAAAACTTTTTTGGAAAGTTGTTTTGCCGGGAGCCGCACCTAGTATATTTTCAGGACTTAAAATGAGTGCGGGCAATGCATTTTTGATGCTCATAGCGGCAGAGATGATAGGAGCGAGTTCAGGTCTGGGGTGGATGGTTCTCAACTCGGAAGTCAACTTTCAAATCAACAGGTTGTTTGCAGCAGCGCTTACAATTGCTCTTTTAGGTATATTTATAAATAAAGCCATAGGTTTCGTAGAAAAAAAGTTGTAGTTTGGAAACAAAATTCTTTTATATCTTAAAACTTGATTATATGAGGGGTGTTTGAATTGAAAAATAAAAGATTGGTTTCAATAGTGGTTTCAGTAATTTTAACAGCATCGATTTTTTCAGGCTGCGGGGGAGGAAAGCAGGCTTCGGAAAAAAATGGAGGGCTTCAGGTACTTAAGACATGGAGCAGAAAAGATTGTACAGCTGCACCTATTATAGTAGCAGACAAATTAGGATATTTTAAGGAACAGGGATTGAAGATACAGTATACAGGAGATACACAGCCGGCACAGCGCCTTCCCTCGATATTGAACGGGAACAATGATTTTGGAGATGCCCATCCAAACAACCTGGCAATTGCCGCCGAGGGAGGGGCAAAAGTGAAAGGAGTGGCCAGATCTATTGTCGAACCGCCGGACAGTGTGACTGACACTCACCTTCAGCATATGTGGTGGATAAGCAATAAAAATGGTCCTATAAAGACATTGGCGGATATAAACAAATATCCGGGTAAGGTAAAGGTAGGAACCAATTCCAGAAATTCCTGCGTGGATTTTCTATCGGATATACTTTTTTCCAAAAACAAGATATACATGAGTAAAATTGAATGGATTCAGATGCCCGATATAGAACAGGTACTGTCTTTAAAAAAAGGACTTATTCAAATTGCAGTAGTTCACCCGCCCTATTATAAATCTATTGAAGATAGCGGCATAGGCAATATTCTGACCACCAGCAGACCTATAGCAGGTGAAAATGGAGGGACCTATCTCTATTATTTTTCAGATAAATTTATAAAGCAGCATCCGGATGAAGTTGCAAAATTTATAGTTGCAGTTAAAAAGGGGGAAAGGTACATAAACAAAAGCGTACCTGATGAAAAAGAACGTGCCAAGGTCAACAAGTGGGTGTCTGATTCCATAGGAGTACCTGTAAGTGCCAATCACTATTATGCAGATGACGGAGTTATAAAGGACAAGGATATACAGCAGTGGATAGATGGAAGTAAGACAAGCGGGGCACTTCCTAAAGATGCCAAGGTAAAAGTCAGTGATATAGTTACCCACGAATTCGACAAATATGGGAATCTGGGATCACAGCCGAATTATATAGTAAAAGAATAATGCGGATATATTCAAATTTATAGAAGGAGGAGTTATTAAATGAGTTATGAGAATATCAATATTAAAAACAGGCAGTATAAAATTGTTGTGGACAATATAAGGAAAGTCTATGATGTGCGCTCACAAAATGGACAGGACAATGAAAGGTTTTTGGCACTTGACAATTTCAATTTAAAGGTAAAAAAGGGAGAATTTATTACGGTGGTAGGGCCCAGCGGTTGTGGAAAGTCAACTTTTCTGGATATACTGGCAGGACTTTCAAAACCAACTTCTGGGAAGGTGTATATAGATGGGGAACCTATTACAGGACCTGCTTTAGACAGGGGAATCATTCTTCAGGGATATGCTTTATTTCCTTGGAGAACTGTAGAAAAAAATATTGAATTTGGTCTTGAAATAAAAAAGATACCTAAAGAGGAAAGAAAAAAAATAAGTGAAAAATTTATAGAGCTTGTGGGGTTGAAGGGATTTGAAAACAGATATCCGCATGAACTTTCAGGAGGCATGAAGCAGAGAGTTGCAATTGCCAGGGCACTGGCATATGATCCTGAAGTCCTGCTTATGGATGAACCTTTTGCCGCAGTGGATGCCCAGACAAGAGAATCCCTTCAGGAGGAATTGTTGAATATATGGGAAAAGACAAATAAAACAATTGTATTTATCACTCACAGTATAGAAGAAGCTGTTTTTCTTGCGGACAGGGTAGTTGTTATGGCAACTAGTCCAGGAAGAATCAAAGAAATTATAAATGTAAAACTTCCAAGGCCGAGGATTAATTCCCAAATTAGGACGTCCCAGGAATTCAATTTGAGCAGGAACAAAATATGGGAACTTCTTCATAGAGATGCTGATAAAAAACAGACAGAAGTTTCTGTATAAATATTTGGCTTAGCTGGGAGTGTTCAGGAATATGCATGAGGAAATATATGAAATTAAAAATTATTTTCAGTATTATATTTTAAGATATTCGGGAGTAATTCTCATTCTGGTTTTATGGCAGATTCTGCCTGAGGTTGGTCTGCTGGATTCCCAATTCATTCCGCCTTTTTCTGAAGTGGTAGTTCAATTATGTGAACTCACTCTGAAAAGTGAACTGATGGTACATGTTGCAGTCAGCCTCTGGAGGGTTATTATGGGGCTTATTATTGCGGCGGCTGCTGCAATACCCCTTGGGCTCTTGCTCGGAGGGTGGCTGACCCAGGCTGCGGATATAGTGAATCCGCTTTTCAGGATATTTTCCCAGGTAAATCCATTTTCGCTGATGCCAATATTTATATTGTTTTTTGGTATAGGTGAGGCGGCAAAGCTGGCAGTAGTTGCATGGGTATGTCTATGGCCTATTTTGTACAATACAGTGTCCGGGGTAAGAAGGTTGGATCCCGTTCTGATTAAGACTGCCATGTCCATGAATACATCCAAATTTGAAATGCTGAAAAAGGTAGTCATACCAGGAGCGGCCCCATCTATATTTTTGGGACTTAGAATAGGAGTTGAAATGTCATTTTTCATGCTTATATCGGCAGAGATGATAGGTGCTACTGCAGGAGTGGGATGGCTTTTCCACAATTCTGCAATGAACAATCAAATACCGAGAATGTATGCGGCAGGTGTCTGCATTGTAATTTTGGGAATTGTTTTAAACAGGTTTTTGATATACAGCCAGAATAAATTGTTTTTCTGGAAAGGCTCTACACATGTGTTCAGCTTTGCTGCATGGAAGAAAAATGTAAGCGGATTTAGTAAAATACAGCTTCTCTTTGTAGTTGTGGTTGTTTCTGCAGTTATAGCCGTTGGAAGTTATGCCGCTCATGTTTCAAAGGTTTCGGATATCAATAGTAACAGCAGTGTTCAGATGAAGCATATGCAGATGGATAAGAAGGAACATGATCATATGAATATGGACAAAATGGATAAGAATAAGACACATGATTATATGAATATGGACAAATAAGTTGGGTGGGATTTGAGTGAAATGTAAAAAAGATACTTTTTATAAATTTCTGGTGGTATTTATATTTATTGCAGTATGGGAAGCTGCAAGCAGGTTGGAGATAGTGAATTCACTGTTTATCCCGCCGTTTTCAAGCGTGATTTTAGCCTTAAAGGACATGTTTGTTTCAGGAAATTTGGCTGCCAATGCAGGTATAAGTATAGAAAGGGCACTGACGGGTTTTATTATATCGGTTGTGGTTGGCATACCGCTTGGATACCTGCTTGGCGGATGGTTTTCAAAAGTGAATCTAGTGGCCGAGCCCGTTATAGAGATTTTTTCCCAGATTAACCCATTTATATTGTTCCATGTGCTGATTTTATTTTCAGGTATCGGTGAGATCCCTAAAATAGCAGTGATTGCATGGACCTGTACCTGGCCTATAATGTTTAATACCGTATATGGAATCAAACATATGGATTATTCTGTAATAAAAGCAGGAAGTGGATTTGGACTGGAAGGCTGGAAGCTTTTTTGGAAAGTGGGGATGCCTTCAATTTTACCTTCAGTTTTTGTTGGAATCAGGATTAGCGGCGGATATTCATTTTTTATGCTTATAGCAGCTGAAATGATGGGTGCAAGCTCGGGGCTTGGATGGCTGATTTTAAACAATCAGGAAAATTATGCTATAAGAAATATATTTGCAGCTGCCATTGTGATAGCTTTTCTAGGATTGTTTTTGGATATTATAATACAATTTGTTGAAAATAAGCTGTTGGGACATGTATCAGTTAGTTGACGTATAAAATTGGAAATTATAAATATGAGTAAGGGAGGATCTAATTTATGAAAATTGATTTGAATACTTCTGTAGTAAAGACGAGGGAAGAACGCCTGGGTACCATTATTGGATGGAAAACAGGGAAAGCTTCAGAGCTTTCCAGGGATTCCGCCTATACCTGTGCGGGATGCAAACACAATGGAGGGAAAAGGCTTTGCGAAACAATTGGACCTTTTACCCAGGGCTCTGGATGCAGTGAAGAAATGGTAGAGTGCCAGGCGGGAAATATAAGGGATGCAGTTTTGATTCAGCATGCTCCCGTAGGTTGTGGTGTAGGCCAGGCATCTTATAACTCCATATATAGAAATGGGCTGGCTATCAGGAATTTACCTGTGGAAAATATCAAGATAATAAATAGTAATATAAAGGAAACTGATATGGTATTTGGTGCTCTCGGCAAGTTGGAACAGTCAATAGAAGATGCCTGGAACAGACATCATCCGAAGGCAATTTTTATTGGAACATCTTGTGCCAGCGGAATAATAGGAGAGGATATAGACAGTATAGCTTCCAAAATGCAGAAAAAGCTTAAAATACCTGTTATTCCAATGTACTGTGAAGGGTTCAGATCCAAACACTGGAGCACGGGTTTTGATGCCACCCAGCACGGAATACTCAGACAGCTGGTAAGAAAAAATCCCAAGAAACAGGAAGATCTGGTGAATGTAATAAATTTATGGGGAAGCGACGTGTTCACCCCTATGCTTGCAGAGCTTGGACTTAGAGTTAATTACGTAGTGGATCTGGCAACAGTGGAAGATTTGGAGCAGATGTCGGAGGCAGCAGCTACTGTTGGATTTTGTTATACGCTGTCCTCTTATTTGGCTGCTGGACTTGAAGAAGAGTTTGGAGTTCCGGAAGTCAAAGCCCCCCAGCCTTATGGAATAGCCGGAACTGATGCATGGATACGTGAACTTGCAAGGGTGACCCATAGGGAGGAAAAGGCAGAGAAGTATATAAAGCGGGAGCACGAAAAAATAGCCCCGAGACTTGCAGAATTGAGAAAACTTCTAAAGGGTAAAAAAGGCTATGTAGCGACAGGTTCTGCTTATTCACATGGACTTATAGCAGTGCTTAAAGAACTGGGAATTGAAGTTGATGGATCGCTTGTATTTCATCATGATCCTGTATATGACAGCAACGTCCCACAGAAGAACTCACTGAAATTTTTGGTGGATAATTATGGAGATGTGCCTAAATTTACAGTGAGCAACAGGCAGCAGTATCAATTCTATATACTGCTTAAAAATGTGAAACCTGATTTCATACTTATAAGACATGCAGGTCTTGCACCGCTGGCTTCGAAAATGGGTATACCTTCGGCACCACTTGGTGACGAGCACCATGCTGTAGGATATGAAGGAATTTTAAATTTAGGTGAGACCATTCTGGACATACTTGCCCATAAAAAATTTCACCAGGATATTAAGGAGCATGTCAAACTGCCTTATACCAAATGGTGGCTTCAACAGAAGGATCCTTATATATTACGAAAATGAAACTGATTTTTAGAGAATAGGAGTGAATAAAGTGTCCAATATGGAACTAAAATGTGAAAAGGAAAGTACAAATAAAACTAAGAAAAAGAAATCGAACTCTATTGAACAGGTAAGATATGGCTGTGCACTGGGAGCCATGCATACTGCTTTTGCAATTCCAAGAGTAATACCAATCTGTCATTGCGGTCCCGGATGCGTGGATAAACAAACAGCCAATATAGCTTTTTATAATGGCTTTCAAGGCGGTGGATATGGAGGGGCTTCTGTTGTGCCAAGTACCAACATCTATGAAAAGGAAGTTATATTCGGGGGAGAGGACAGGCTTCGGGAACTCATAGATGCCACTTTCAAGGTTCTGGATGCAGATTTGTTTGTAGTTATGACAGGTTGTATTCCCGATACCGTGGGAGATGACGTGGGCTCTGTAGTGGGCGAGTTTCAGGCCAAAGGTCTTCCTGTAGTCTATGCGGAAACAGGAGGATTTAAAGGTAATAATTTTATAGGGCATGAACTGGTTACAGAAGCCATTATAGATCAGTATGTAGGTGATTACGACGGACCTTACCAGAAAGGGCTTGTAAATGTATGGTCCCTCCTTCCCTTCCACAATACTTTCTGGAGGGGAGATCTAGTTGAAATAAAGAGAATATTGGAAGGTGTGGGACTTAAGGTGAACATCTTGTTTGGACATGAGTCCGGGGGAGTAGACGAGTGGAAAAGTATAAAAAAGGCCCAGTTTAACTTGGTTTTGTCTCCATGGCTGGGACTTAAAACCGCAGAACACCTTAAAGAAAAATATGGTCAGCCATATCTGCATATCCCCACAATTCCAATAGGAGCAAAGGAAACCAGCAGTTTTTTGAGGAAAGTAGTTGATTTTGCGGGAATTGATAAGGAAAAAGCTGATAACTTTATAAAAAATGAAGAGAAAAAATACTATGAATATTTGGAGGATTTTTCTGATTTCTATGCGGAGTACTGGTGGGGGCTTCCGGCAAAATTTGCCGTTATAGGCGACAGCGCGTATAACCTGGCACTTACGAAATTTTTAGTAAATCAGCTTGGCCTCATACCTGCCAGTCAGATTATAACTGAAAATCCACCTGAAAAATACAGAGAGGCCATTAGAAATGAATATAGACACATAGCAGATGATGTTTCTACAGATGTGGAATTCGAGGAAGACAGCTATGTTATCCATGAAAAAATAAGAAATACTGATTTCGGGCACAAGCCCCCTATTATCTTTGGAACAACCTGGGAAAGGGATCTGGCCAAGGAGTTGAAGGGATTTATAGTTGAAGTGGGATTCCCTGCATCCTATGAAGTTGTTTTATCTAAATCATATATAGGATACAGAGGAGCACTTACCCTAATTGAAAAAATATACACGACCATAGTGAATGCAAGCGCGTAATTTTTGCTATAAATTGCTGCTTTAGCAGCTGTAAAAAATTTAAAATAAAAAAGACAAGAATATGGAGGAATGATATAATGAGGCAAATAGCTATTTATGGAAAAGGCGGCATAGGAAAATCTACAACTACGCAAAATCTTACAGTGGGGCTATCTGAAATTGGCAAAAATGTCATGGTGGTAGGATGCGATCCAAAGGCAGATTCAACCAGGCTGCTTTTGGGTGGACTGGCACAGAGGACGGTTTTGGATACGTTGAGGGAAGAAGGAGAGGATGTAGATTTAGATTATATAATGAAAAAAGGATTCAATGGCATAAGATGCGTTGAATCAGGCGGACCAGAACCGGGTGTAGGGTGTGCAGGCAGAGGTATTATAACTTCTATAAACATGCTGGAGAGGCTGGGTGCATATACCGATGATTTGGATTATGTTTTTTACGATGTGCTGGGTGATGTGGTGTGCGGGGGCTTTGCCATGCCCATCCGTGAAGGAAAGGCGAAGGAAATATATATTGTAGCCAGCGGCGAAATGATGGCTCTCTATGCAGCTAACAATATATCAAAAGGTATTAAAAGATATGCCAACAAGGTGGTGTGAGACTGGGCGGAATAATATGCAACAGCAGAAAAGTGGACAATGAAAGGGAACTGCTGGAGGCATTTGCCAAAGAACTGGGCACTCAGCTTATTTATTTTGTTCCCAGGGACAATGTGGTGCAGAAGGCTGAAATTCACAAGCAGACTGTAATACAATTTGATCCTGACTCAAATCAGGCAAATGAATACAGATCTCTTGCAAAGGCAATAGAGGAAAACAAAAAATTTGTAATACCGAAGCCTATGTCTCAAAAGAGACTGGAAGAAATATTTTTAAAACATGGTCTTACGGATAAGAATCTCAGTGCTGTTTGATATTTTGTTGTATAAAGGTTGACCAGAAAAACTGGAGACCAGATTTTATTTGATTGCAGAATAAAATCCGGTCTCTTTTTTGTTATTATAGTATTTATTGTCTGTTGAAAATCTTAGAAGAAGGGAGGAAAGCTGACTATCATGATAAGTATAAGAAATTTGAGCAAGACTTTCAGTACTCCCAAGGGAGATATTCAAGTGTTGAAAGATATAAATCTGGAAGTTGAAAAAGGTGATATTTTTGGAATAATAGGGTTCAGCGGGGCTGGTAAATCTACTATGATACGCTGCCTTAACAGACTCGAGGAGCCGACTTCAGGAACTGTTGTAATTGGAGACAAAAATATAACGGATATGAATAAAGACGAACTTAGAGAAGCCAGAAAAAAAATAGGAATAATATTTCAAGATTTTAATTTGTTCGATTCCATGACTGTATATGAAAATGTGGCTTTTCCATTGGAAATATCGGGCTATTCCAAAGAAAAAATAAAAAATAGGGTAGGTGAAATACTGGATTTGGTGGATTTAAATGATAAAGTTGATTCTTATCCTGCCCAATTGAGCGGCGGCCAGAAACAGAGAGTTGGTATAGCCCGGGCTCTTGCCAATAAACCGGATGTGCTTTTGAGTGATGAGGCCACTTCTGCTCTTGATCCGCAGACTACCTATTCCATACTGGAGCTTTTAAGGGACATAAATAAAAAACTCAATTTGACCATTCTTCTTATAACCCATGAGCTGGATGTCGTTAAATACATTTGCAACAACATGGCTGTAATTGAAGAGGGAAAAATCGTAGAAGTGGGAAGTACTGATTCAATATTTTTAAATCCCAAAAGCGATACTGCCAAGAAATTTGTAAAAATAATGAGAAACCTCAGCATAAATTCCCACTGTCCTGGAGGTGAGGTAATATGACCGAAGATTTTAAAATGCTGATCCTAAAGGGACTGTCGGAAACAATAGAGATGGTGGCTATATCAGGTTTCATAGCGCTTCTTATAGGTATGCCGCTTGGAATCATATTGGTGGTTACTAAGAAAGGACATATTCTGGAACATGAAAAATTGAATAAGGTTCTGGCAGCTGTGGTAAATGCAATAAGATCCCTTCCCTCAATAATATTAATTGTAGTTTTGCTGCCTCTGGCCAGGTTGATTGTTGGGACTACACTTGGGATGAAAGCGGCTATTGTTCCAATATCCATAGGGATAGCACCTTTTTTAGCCAGAATTATTGAAACTTCTATAGAAGAAGTACAGTGGGGAAAAATTGAGGCGGCTTTGGCTGTTGGTGCAAAGCCTTTTCAGATAATATTAAAAGTTTTGATACCAGAAGCACTGCCTTCCCTTGTAAGGGGGATTACGATTTCAATCATATCCATTATTGAATTTACTGCCGTAGCCGGTGCAATAGGAGCGGGAGGTCTCGGAAGCCTGGCAATACGTTTTGGTTATGAAAGATTTCGCAAAGATATTATGATAGCTACTGTTGTGCTGCTGATTTGTCTGGTACAGCTTATACAGTTTTCTGGAGATCATATTTCCAGATATATAAATAAAAAGAGATATAAATTTGATTGAATGTTTTAAAGGAGATGAATCGATGTGAAAAAGAAAAGTGTGATGTTGCTGGTACTGGCATTGACTGTAGTGATTGGACTGCTTCCGGGCTGCGGGAATAGTTCTGGCAGTACGGACGGCGGAAGCGGCAAGAACAAAAATACTACAGTAAAGATAGGGGCGGCAGCGGTGCCCCATGCGGAAATATTAAATCATGTAAAACCTATGCTGGCAAAGGAGGGCATTAATTTAGATGTCGTGGTGCTGGATGACGAGGACCAGCTTAACCCCGCCCTGCAGGAAAAACAAATAGATGCAAATTATTTTCAGCATTTGCCTTATCTGAAATCCGTAGCCAAGGAAAAGGGATATAATTTTGCTGTGGCTGGAAAAGTCCATGTTGAACCAATGGGTTTTTATTCCGATAAAATCAAAAGTAAAAATGATATTAAAAATGGTGCCAAAATCGCCATACCTAACAATTCATCCAATGAATACAGGGCACTGGCACTTCTTGAGACAGAGGGGCTTATCAAATTGAAATCAGGGATAGCCAATTACAGTGCAACGCCTTCGGATATTGCCAAAAATACTAAAAATCTGCAATTCGAGGAAGTGGATGCGGCTCAACTTCCCAGGGTATTAAAAGATGTGGACGGTGCTGTAATAAATACGAATCTTGTACTTGAAGCTAAGATGGATCCCAATAAAGCACTGTTCAGGGAGGGCAGTAAATCACCTTATGCAAATATAATTGTTGTGAGGAAGGGCGATGAAAATAGAAAAGAAATAAAAGCAGTAGTAAAAGCTCTCAATTCAGAAGATGTCAAGAATTTTATAAAGAAAAAGTATGGAGTTGCAGTAGTGCCAGCTTTTTAAAGAGGAGGTGTAGTATTGGGTATTGATATAAAATCCCCGGAAGTGGAGGTAAGGGAATCCAGGCTGGGTTCAATTACGGGTTTTGCCGGAACTGCCGGAGAATTGTGCGATAGCTATAAAAAAGGCAAATTATGCGACAGAAGAAGAAGTTTTAGCCAATGCCTCGGGTGCAGCTCGGGAAATGCACTTTGTCAGCTGGCTATGATACAAGATGCAGTGGTAATAAATCATGCTCCAATAGGGTGCTGTGCCGATTTCCAAGATTATAATTTTACAAACAGGGTGGGACAGAGGAGAAGAAATATGCCGCTGAAAAATGCCAGATTGCTAAATACCAATCTGCAGGAAAAAGATATGATTTACGGCGGAGTTTTCAAATTGGAAAAGACTGTGCGTGAAGCATATAAAAGGTTCAATCCCAAGGCAATTTTTGTAACTGCATCCTGCGCTTCCGGAATTATTGGAGATGACGTGGAAGGCGTGACTGACAAATTACAGGAAGAATTGGGCATACCTGTGGCATATGTGTCCTGTGAGGGGTTTAGATCAAGAATTTGGACGACGGGTTTTGATGCTGCTTATCATGCTATTTTGAGGAAAATTGTTAAGCCCCCCGTTGAAAAGAAAAGTGACGTTGTAAATGTAATTAATTTTTGGGGGAGTGATATATTTACGGATTTATTTGGCCGAATAGGGCTGAAGCCCAATTACATCGTCCCTTTTTCAAATATAGAAAAATTGGAGAGAATATCTGAATCTGCTGCTACAGTGCAGGTATGTCCTACCTTGGGGACATATCTGGCTGCTGGACTCGAACAGGAATATGGGGTGGCTGAAGTCAAGTCGCCGCCTCCATATGGGATAACTGGAACTGATATGTGGTTTAGGGAGCTTGGAAAAGCTGTCGGCAGGGAAAGTGAAGTGGAGGAACTCATAAAATCGGAGAAGCACAGGATTGCCCCAAAGCTTGAAAGGCTCAGGGAAAAACTCGAGGGCAAAAGAGTGTATGTAACTGCTGGGGCAGCCTATGGTCACAGTCTCATAGCTCTTTTAAGAGATCTTCACATGGAAGTGGTGGGGGCAGCCATATTTCACCACGATCCGTGTTATGACGACAGAAATCCCGAAAGTGACAGCTTGGGACATGTAGTGAGAAATTATGGCGACATTGAAAATTATGATGTGTGCAACAAGCAGCCCTTTGAACTGGTAAATATACTCAATAGGTTGAAACCCGACCTGCTGGTAGCCAGACACGGTGGGATGTCTTCCTGGGGACCAAAGCTTGGAATACCTACATTTTTAATGGGGGATGAGCAGTTTGGACTTGGATACGGGGGACTTATAAATTATGGCAATAAAATAATTGATGTTCTTGCCACTAAAGAATTTGTAAAAAATATTGCCTGTCACTGTGAGCTTCCCTATACCGATTGGTGGTTGAAGCAGGATCCCTGTACTTTTCTAGGAGGTGGATGTAATGGCAAAAACGACTGATATAGTTGAGCAGCCCAGGCATTATTGTGCATTGGGAGCGGAACAGTCTGTATTGGCCATCAAAAAAGCTATTCCAATAATACACTCCGGTCCTGGCTGCGGAATCAAGCTTTATGACGGACTGAGTGTCGCCTCGGGATACCAGGGTATAGGATATTCAGGCGGGAGCTCTGTTCCCTGTACAAATACAACTGAAAGGGAAGTTGTATTTGGGGGAGAAAAAAGATTGAGACAGGTTATAGATGGAGCTTTGAAAGTTTTAAAAGCTGATCTGTTAGTGGTTTTGACAGGGTGCACTGCGGACATAATAGGGGATGATGTGGAAGAAATAGTAAGTGAATATAGAGATAGGGGTATTCCGATAGTCTGCGCCGAGACAGGTGGATTCAGGGGGAGTAATTTTAAAGGGCACGAGATGGTGGTTGAAGCCATCATAGATCAATTTATAGGGGAAAAGAGAGTAAAAGTGAAGAGAGGTCTTGTAAATGTTTGGTCTGTGCTTCCCTATCAAGATTCCTTCTGGACCGGCAATTTGCTGGGAATAAAAAAGCTGCTTCAGGGAATAGGCCTTAAAGTAAATATACTTTTTGGTACGGAGTCGAAAGGGGTGAATGAGTGGAAGACAATTCCCGACGCCCAGTTTAATCTGGTGCTTTCACCCTGGGTGGGGCTGAATATTGCAAAGCATCTGGAAAAGAAGTATGGGACTCCATACCTGCACTATCCAATACTGCCAATAGGGGCAAAGGAAACCGGCAAATTTTTGAGAACTGTTGCAGAATTTGCACAACTGGACAGGAAAAGAGTTGAAGAATTTATAGAAAAGGAGGAAAAGAGATTTTATTATTATATTGAGAGGTCCTTGGACTTTTTCATAGAATTTAGATATGATATGGCAGATAGGTTTTTTAATATAACGGATTCTTTTTATGCGCTGGGAATAAGCAAATTTCTGGTGAATGAACTTGGAATTGTCCCGGGACAGCAGTATATAACGGATGACACTCCTGAAAAATATAGACATGGCATAAAACAGGAATTTGTCCACCTGTCGGATACTTTTTCTTCAAAGGTTATATTTGAAATAGACGGAGGTAAAATTCATGAAAGCCTGAGAAAATATCCCCTTGAAAATTACAGGCCTCTTATATTGGGAAGTTCCTGGGACAGGGATATAGCTTCTGAGCTGAATGGATTTTGGATAAATATATCTATTCCAGTTCTGCACAGGCTGGTGCTGAACAGGAGTTACGTCGGATACAGCGGCGGATTGACCCTGATGGAGGATATATACAGCAGTATATTGAATACCTATAAATAATATACTCAATTGGAAATATTTTATTGAAATAATTTGCTTTAGGATGTATTATTAATGTAGTAGTATAAAAGTTGGTTTGGATGATTGTGGCGTGAGATAACAACGTATGTTAACCGAAGGAGCAATGATATATTTTCACAACTATATCAGAAACTTTCAGGTATAATATAACGTCATGGGACAAAGCTCTGGAAAATCTGCATTTTAAAGCAGTACCGAAGGTGAAAGATGTTTTGCATCGAAACTCTCAGGTAAATGAACAGGGACATGTGAACAGTTTGTTTTCATGTCTTTTTTGCTATCTAAAAATATGATCAGGAGGGTTTGCTGTGGAGAAATTAAAGAAAACTGCACTGTTTGATTCCTATAAAAAATATGGTGCAAAGATGATAGATTTTGCAGGATGGTCTATGCCGGTACAATTTGAGGGCATAATACCCGAACACAATGCGGTCAGGGAAAAAGCTGGTTTATTTGATGTTTCGCATATGGGTGAAGCTGATATAAGGGGAAAAGATGCCCTGAAATTTGTACAGAATTTGATTACAAATGATGCATCTGTGCTTGAGGACAATCAGGTGATGTACAGCCCCATGTGTTATCAAAATGGCGGAGTTGTAGATGATATTATAGTATACAGATTTGATGGAGGACATTTCTTCTTGGTCATAAATGCTGCAAACATTGAAAAGGATATCAACTGGATGCTTGAAAATTGTGATGGTTTTGATGTGAAAATTGCAAATATATCTTCTTCCATTATACAGCTGGCACTTCAGGGACCTGAAGCCCAAAACATACTTCAAAAACTCACCGATGTGAATTTGGAGGAAATTAAGTTTTTCTTTTGCAGGAGGGATGTATCGGTCTGCGGGAGAAAATGCATGATATCCAGAACAGGATATACGGGAGAAGATGGGTTTGAAATTTATTCCAGCACTGAAAATGCAGAATATCTGTGGAACAATATACTTGAAGCCGGAAGGAAAGAGGGCATAAAACCAGTGGGACTAGGTGCAAGAGATACACTGAGGTTTGAAGTGAATCTCCCTCTCTATGGCAATGAACTTTCTGAATTCATTACTCCTCTTGAAGCCGGACTGGGATTTTTTGTAAAACTGGACAAAAAAGATTTCATAGGGAAGATTTCCCTTTTAAAGCAGAAAAAAGAGGGGCTTAAAAGGAAGATAATTGGATTTGAAATGATAGACAGGGGTATTCCAAGAAAGGGATATGAGGTCTTTAAAGAAGATAGGAAGATAGGTGAAGTGACTACGGGATACAGATCCCCGTCACTAAAGAAGAATTTGGGACTTGCTCTTGTAAACTCGAGTTATTCCAGACTTGGAACTGAGATTTTTGTAAAAATAAGAGGCAGGTTTCTTAAAGCGGAAGTTGTAAATAAAAGATTTTATAAAAAAAATTATAAAAAATGATGGGGAGGAAGTTGTAGATGAAAACTTTAGAGGGAGCATTTTATACGAAGGATCACGAATGGATAAAGGCAGATGATGGGAATAAAGCTTATGTGGGCATAACTGATTTTGCCCAGGATTCTTTAGGCGATATTGTATTTGTTGATTTGCCCGAGGTGGATTCAGAATTTGAGAAGGGTGAAGTCTTTGGAGCGGTGGAATCTGTAAAAGCAGCTTCAGATCTGTATATGCCTGTATCGGGCAGGGTGATTAAAGTAAATGAGGGACTTGTGGATAATCCTGAATATGTAAACCAGGATCCCTATGAAAACTGGATAATTTGCATTGAAATGTCAGATAATTCACAACTTAGCGAACTCTTGGATTCAAAAAATTATAAAAATTTATGTGATGGAGAGTGATATTATGCATCCTTATTTGCCGCTGACGGATGAAGACAGACAAATTATGTTGAAAAAAATAGGAATAAATAAAATAGATGACTTATTTTCTGACATACCTGAGAGCATACGTCTGAAAAGAAAATTGGATATTAATGATGGAATGTCCGAACTTGAAGTGAAGTCCTATATTGACGATATTGTGAAATTGAATAGGAGCTGTAGTGAATTAACCTGTTTTCTAGGTGCAGGAGCTTATGATCATTATATACCTTCCATAGTGAGACACATAATATCGAGATCTGAATTTTATACTGCATATACTCCTTATCAGGCTGAGATAAGCCAGGGTACCCTACAGAGTATATTTGAATATCAGACTGTTATGGCTGATTTGACAGGGATGGATGTTTCCAATGCATCCATGTATGATGGAGCCACGGCCTGTGTTGAAGCTGCACAGATGGCTGCAAATATCGTGAGACGAAAAAAGATAATTGTATCTAAGACCGTTAATCCGGAAGCCAGAAAAGTGCTTGAGACCTATTTGAGATTTAAAGATTTGGAGCTTGTGGAAATAGACGAAACATGTGGAGTTACAGATATAGACAGACTTAAGGCCGAGCTGGATGGAGATACTGCGGCAGTTATAGTCCAGACACCAAATTTTTTTGGAATAATAGAGGAACTTGAAGATATGGAAAAGTATATCCATAAGAACAGATCACTTTTGATAGTATATTGCAGTCCCATTTCCCTCGGTATACTGAAAAATCCCGGCGAGTGCGGTGCAGATATAGCTGTGGGTGAAGGGCAGCCCCTTGGAAGCAGGATGAATTATGGCGGACCATATTTTGGATTTTTAACTGCAAGAAAGAAATATCTCAGGAAAATTCCCGGCAGAATTGTAGGAGAAACAACGGACAGGGAAGGTAAAAGAGGTTTTGTGCTTACACTTCAGGCAAGAGAACAGCATATAAGAAGAGAAAAAGCCTCTTCGAATATATGTTCTAATGAAGCTTTAAACGCACTGGCTGCCCTGATATATTTGGTTACACTTGGCAAAGAAGGAATCAGGGAGGTTGCCTGCCAGAATATACAGAAAGCTCATTATGCCTTTAAAAAACTTACTGAAAGCGGAAAGTATAAACCGGTGTTCAACAGGCCGTTTTTTAACGAATTTCTGATCCGATCTGAAGTTCCAGTGAGAAAAGTGAATGAGAAGCTGCTTCAGCACAATATATTGGGGGGATATGAAGTGGGAGAAAATTCCATGATATTGTGTGTTACTGAAAAGAGGACAAAATCCGAAATAGATAAATTGGTTTCTGTATTGGAGGCGATGTAGTATGATTGGTGAATACAACAAACTTATTTTTGAACTTTCTAAAAAGGGAAGGAGAGCTTATTCTCTTCCGCAGTGTGATGTACCTGAGGAGGATATTTCCAAGCTTGTTCCTGAAAAGTTCATAGAAAAAGAAGAGCTGAAGCTTCCTGAAGTGAGCGAAGTGGATGTTGTGAGACATTTTATACGGCTTTCAAATAAAAATTTTGGTGTGGATACCGGATTTTATCCTCTTGGCTCCTGTACCATGAAATACAACCCCAAGATCAATGAAGATATGGCAAATTTGGATGGATTTACCGGACTTCATCCCTATCAGCCCGAGAAAACGGTCCAGGGCGCTTTGAGGCTCATGTATGAGTTGAGTGGAAAACTTTCCGAGATAATGGGATTTGATTCCGTATCGCTGCAGCCTGCGGCAGGAGCCCACGGTGAAATTTCGGGACTTATGATAATAAAGGCCTATCATGAAAAAAGGGGGGATTTTAAGAGAAAGAAAATAATTGTACCTGGTTCGGCCCATGGAACCAATCCTGCTTCGGCTGCCTGTGCAGGCTTTGATGTAGTGGAAGTCAAGTCTGATGAAGATGGAACGGTTGATATTGAATCTTTAAAGTCCCTGTTAGATGACGAAGTGGCGGGACTCATGCTTACAAACCCGAATACACTGGGCATATTTGAAAAAAATATTTCGAAAATAGCAAAGTTTGTTCACGGTGCCGGGGGACTTCTCTATTATGACGGTGCAAATATGAATGCCAATATGGGGAAAACGAGGCCCGGTGACATGGGATTTGACGTATGTCATATAAATCTGCACAAGACATTTTCAACACCTCACGGCGGGGGAGGACCAGGAAGTGGTCCTATAGGGACTAAAAAAGAGCTTTCACAGTTTTTACCTGTTCCCATCGTGTCCAAAAAAAATGAAAGGTATCACCTCGATTATGACAGGCCTTATTCCATAGGAAAAGTCAGGAGCTTTTATGGAAACTTTGGTGTGATGGTGCGGGCTTTTTCCTATATATTGAGCATGGGTGCCGAAGGTCTTAGGGAAGTCAGTGAAAATGCAGTTTTAAATGCAAATTATATAAAGGAAAGTCTTAAAGATTATTACAATGTGCCTGTAGAGGGTGCCTGCAAGCATGAATGTGTACTTGGAGGGCTGAAAAATAATAAAAATGGTGTTACCACCCTTGATGTTGCCAAACGCCTTATAGATTACGGCTATCATCCACCGACAATATATTTTCCGCTTATTATAAAAGAAGCCATGATGATAGAACCTACAGAAAATGAAAAGTTAGAAACTCTGGATGAATTTGTGGAAAATATGATAAAAATCGCAGAGGAGGCGGAGAAAAATCCGGATATAGTCAGATCCGCTCCAAATACAACTTATATTAAGAGGCTGGATGAGGTTAAAGCCGCGAGGAAACCTGTGGTAAAATGGAGTAAGTAGAAGAGGGGTGCAATTATGATTGAAATTGGTAACTTTGATTTTAATAAACTTTCCATGTTTAAAGATATGGATGAATCTACTTTGAAGCTCTTAAAACAAAAGTCCTTTAAAGAATATGTCCCTAAAGGCAAGATACTGTTTTATGAAAGGGACAGGGTTGATAGAATTTACTTTATTCTGAATGGAAAGATGACCATGTACAGGATGTCGGAAGAAGGGCAGAAAAGAATTATCTATATCTTGAACGACGGGGAATTTATAAATGAAGTTACTTTTGAAAATCTACCTGTATCCATAAGCTGCCAGGCTTTTGAAGACAGCTGCATTCTGTATTTCTTAAAGAAGGATTTGATGGAAATAATGTCCGGGGATTTTGATCTCACATGTGTGATTATGAATTCCATGGCCAAAAAAATAAGAAGACTTTACAGGCAGCTAAAAAATACAGTGCCTCTGAGAATGGATAAAAAGCTGGCAGCCAAACTCTGGAAATTATCCAGGGATTATGGCGTGAAAACTGAAGAGGGAACACTTATTGATTTGAATATGAGTATAACTTATCTGGCGGATATGCTTGGAAGTACCAGGGAAACTGTTTCAAGGTGCATGAACGGTTTCAAAAAAAAGGGAATGATCATATTTCAAAATAGGAAGATAATAGTCGTAGACCCAAAAGTACTGTCACTGTATTTCAGGGGAATCTGATGGGACAAAGACGCGGCTGCGGTAAAATAAAAAAACTGTGTTTACATAATTTGTGTAAACACAGTTTTTTTATTGCAGCGTGATCTATGTCACATTATATTTTTCGTATTTGTGATATGTTAAATATATAGCAATCTTTGTTTGAATATTTTATTTCAAGGAGGAAAAAAAGAATGGGATTTTTAATTGATACTGAAGAATTCAATAATTTCCTCGAAAAACTGAGCAGGCATTATAGGATATATGCCCCGGTGAATTTAAAAGGCAAGGGGAGATTTTCTGATACGGACTCGGTGAGATATATGCAGGTCAATACCATTGAGGAGATAGAGTTCAATAAAAAATCAAATTTTTCACCCAGGGAAGTACTTCTCCCAATTACCCAGACGTTGTTTTATTTTACTGAAAATTCTGTAAAAGAACCCGAAGTGGACAGCAAAAAGATACTGCTGTTTTTAAGAAGCTGTGATGTTAATGCCATAAAAAGAATTGATGAAATTTATCTGAGAAATGGACCCGAAGATATTTACTATGGGAAGCTGAGGGATAAGGTCAAATTTGTACTTATGGAATGTGAACACAGTTTTGAGAATTGTTTTTGCTGCAGCATGGGGTGTAACACTACCCTGGATTATGATTTATTTGTGAGATATAAGGATAAAAAGGTTTTTGTGGAATGCAGGGACAGAAGTTTTGAACCGTTTTTTAAAAATGAAGGGCAGTGCGATGTAAAACCACATTTTGTAAAATCAAATGATATAAAAGTAAGGATTCCTGAAAATATAGATGAAAATATTTTCAATAATTTTATGTGGGATGAGTATTCTGCGAGATGTATTGCCTGTGGAAGGTGCAATGTGGTATGCGGAACTTGTACGTGCTTTTCCATGCAGGATATTTTCTACCGGGACAATGAAAACGCAGGTGAAAGAAGAAGAGTCTGGTCTTCCTGCATGGTGGACGGATATACGGATATAGCAGGGGGACATAGTTTTAGAAAAAGCAATGGAGAGAGAATGAGGTTTAAAGTTATGCACAAGATCTATGATTTTAGAAAGAAATTTGGATACAATATGTGCGTTGGTTGTGGAAGATGTGACGATGTATGTCCTGAATATATATCCTTTTCAAATTGTGTGAATAAATTGAATAACGCAGCCAGGGAGGTGAAATAGATGGGGAATATATATCTGCCGAAAGAAAGCAAAATATTGGATGTAAAAAAGCATACTGATATAGATTATACTTTTAGAATGGAGTTCTCAGGAAGAGTTAAACCAGGGCAATTTTTTGAGATCTCCATACCCAAGTGCGGTGAGGCGCCCATATCCGTTTGTGAAATCGGCAAGGGCTATGTGGATTTGACTATAAGACGTGTAGGAAGGGTTACAGATGTGGTTCACAGTTTATGTAAAGGAGACAGGCTTTTTATGAGAGGTCCATATGGTAACGGTTTTGATGTGGATTTATATAAAGATAAAGAACTTGTTGTAGTTGCAGGGGGAACAGGTACGGCACCTGTGAAAAGCATAATAGACTATTTTTCAGATAATAGGGATGAAATTGCAGATTTCCATGTACTTATGGGTTTCAAATCGCCGGAGGATATTTTGTTTAAAGACAGCATAAAAAAGTGGAGCAGAAATGTCGATGTAATTTTAACGGTGGATAGGGCAGATGAAAATTACCATGGGAATGTGGGGCTTATTACCAAATATATCAAGAATATTCCAATCAAAAATCTGAATCAGGCACAGGCCATTGTAGTTGGTCCCCCGATGATGATGAAATTTACAATAGATGAATTCTTAAAAAGGGGAATTAGTGAAGAAAACATTTGGGTTTCCTATGAGAGAAAAATGTGCTGCGGTTTAGGCAAATGCGGTCACTGCAGGATGAATGACACCTATATATGTCTGGAAGGCCCGGTATTTAACTATGTTAAGGCCAAACATATGGTGGATTAGAAGAGGAGGGTTGTTTATGGATATTGATGTAAAAGCCCTGAAAAAAAACGCATTCAGGGTGACTAAGGAAAGAGGCAAAACGGCTATAAGGATAAGAGTGCCGGGAGGGCATATGAAAGCAAAATATTTTACCCTGCTTCAAAAAATTTCAGAAGAATATGGGAATGGAACAATTCACATTACAACCAGGCAGGGATTTGAAATACCGGGCATTGATATGAAAAATATAGCATTGATAAATGAACTCATACAGCCTGTTATTGAAGGACTTGAAATAAACCAGAAAAATGTAAACGGAGGATATCCGGCTTCAGGTGCAAGAAATGTCTGCGCCTGTATAGGCAGCAGGGTATGCCCTTTTGCAAACTATGACACTACTGCTTTTGCAAAAAGAATAGAAAAAGCCATATTTCCCAACGACTATCACGTGAAGATTGCACTCACAGGGTGTCCCAATGATTGTATAAAGGCCAGGATGCATGACTTTGGGATCGTAGGGATGACGGAGCCGCAGTATGACAGCTGCAGGTGTATAGGCTGCAAGTCCTGTGTCAATAACTGTAAACTCAGATCTGCAGATGCTCTCAGCTTTGAAAATTTTAAAGTTGTGAGAGATGGCAGCAAGTGTATAGGCTGCGGGGAATGTGTGGGCAAGTGCCCGGCAGGTGCATGGACAAGGAACGGTAAAAAATACTACAAGCTGATTATAATGGGAAGAACCGGTAAAAAGGATCCCAGAATTGGGCGTGAGTTCATCAAGTGGATAGACAATGAAGACAGCATTATAAGAATAATTTTAAATACCTATGACTATATAGAAAACTATATGGATAAAAATGCTCCCGGCGGAAAAGAACATGTGGGGTATATTGTGGACAGAACCGGATATCAGGAATTTAAGAGATGGGCTTTAAAAGGGGTAAGACTTAATCCAGAAGCCGAAGTTAAAGAACATATCAACTGGTGAAAAACTTTATACGGCATATTAAAAAGGAGTGATAAAAAATATGGAAAATTTGAACTTGAAGGGGAATTCAAGGTAGGGGCTTGCAGGGGCAACGTTGGGTTTTTTTGTGGGGTTTGCAGCAGTGGCTCTTTATGGGGCGACGGCTTCTGTATTCAAACACAGTTTTCTAGATCTGAACCCCATTTTGCTGGCATTACTTGTTGCCATACCGAATTTGTCAGGATCGCTTCTCAGAATACCTTTTGCAGCCTGGGTGGATGTAAATGGGGGTAAAAAACCATTTATAGTACTGCTCCTGCTTTCGATAGTTGGCATGACCGGCCTGTATGTGATTATGGCTTTTTTCAAACAGGATCTGGGCGGGTGTTATTCCCAGCTTTTGATCTTTGGCGCACTGTCGGGGTGCGGAATAGCCACATTTTCTGTAGGAGTTAGCCAGGCTTCCTACTGGTTTCCTCAGGATAAACAGGGGATAGCTCTTGGAATATATGGAGGTGTTGGGAATCTGGCACCGGGAATATTTACGCTGCTGCTTCCAAACATAGCACTTCCTCTGCTGGGCTTGTCAGGTTCTTATCTGGCCTGGCTTATATTTCTGATAATAGGTACCATAGCCTATGCCGTCATAGGGAAAAATGCATGGTATTTTCAACTGATTAATTCGGGGGCGGAAAAAGAGGAAGCAAGGAAAATAGCTTCAGAAAAGTATGGACAGGAGCTGTTCCCAAATAACAAGCTCAGTGAAAGTCTGATGATTTCGGCAAAAACTTTGAAAACCTGGGCACTGGTTCTGGTGTATTTTACTACCTTTGGAGGTTTCCTAGCATTGACAAGCTGGCTGCCTACCTATTTTACAAGCTTTTTCAAACTCAATTTGAAAATGGCAGGCCTTTTGACGGCTGTGTATTCTATCGCCACATCTCTCATAAGAATTTATGGCGGTAAGATATCTGATAAAAGAGGAGGAGAATATACGTCGGCGGCAGCACTTATTGTGATGCTTATAGGGGCAGTATGCATGACTATAACTTCTTCGCTGCCTATAGCCGTTTTGGGAATTCTGCTTTTAGCAGCTGGAATGGGAGTCACAAATGCGGCTGTATTTAAGATACTTCCTAAAGCAGTCCCGCATGCAGTCGGAGGAGCTTCAGGATGGGTCGGAGGACTGGGAGCTTTCGGGGGTTTCGTCATACCGCCTTTTATGGCATCCTTCATAGATAAAACTGGCAGGAGCTTAAGCGGGTATCAAAAGGGGTTCCTTATATTTGTGGTATTATCCGTGATTTCATTTTTAATTGTGAATTTTCTTAGAATTAATTCCGTAAAGAAAGAGAGATGATCTAACTATCATGAAAGTGAAACAATCTACATGCAATTATTGTTCCCTTGCGTGCAATCTGGATTTTTATGTGGATGACAATAAAATAAAGAAAATACTTCCAACCAAAGGGTATCCTGTAAACGATGGATTCTGTTGTATAAAAGGATTGAATTTATCCAGACAATGTACTAAATTCAAAACCAGGGGAATGCCGCTTATAAGAGATAAAAAGGGAAAAATTCATTTTGTCTCGTGGAAAGATGCATTTGAAACCTTTGCAATCAAAATGAATTCCATTCAGAAAAAATACGGGAAACAGAGTGCTGCATATTTGAGTACAGGACAGATAACGACTGAAGAAATGGCACTTCTGGGATTTATAGGGAGAATGTATATGGGGATCAGCGGTGATGGAAATACAAGACTTTGCATGAGTACATCGGCTGTGGCCTATAAACAGAGTTTTGGATTTGATGCTCCGCCCTATACTTTGAAGGATTTGGAAATTTCAGATACCATTGTACTCGTCGGGGCAAATCCCGTAGTTGCACATCCCATTGCCTGGAGCCGCATAAGAGAGAATAAAACCGCAAAAATAATAACCATTGACCCGAGAAAATCGGAAACGGCGGTCAATTCTGACTGGTGGATAGGTATAAAACCAAAATCTGATATTGTATTTTTATATACCCTGGCCAATGTGCTCATAAATAAAAACTGGATTGACAGAGATTATATCGTGAATTGTTCAGAAAATTTTGAAATGTTCAAAGAACACGTTAAAAAATATTCTCTGGAATATGCAGAGGGAAAGACAGGCATTTCAGGTAAAGATATAATTAAGCTTGCCGGATTGATTCACAAAGGTGAAAAGGTTTCATTCTGGTGGACCATGGGGGTAAACCAGGGATGGCAAGCTGTGAGAACTGCCCAGGCCATAATAGATCTTGCAGTTATCACTGGGAATATGGGAAGAGAGGGAACTGGAGCAAATTCACTGTCTGGACAGTGCAATGCCATGGGATCAAGATTGTACAGCAACACCACGGCTTTATACGGGGGAAGAGATTTTGACAATCCGGTGCACAGAAAAGAGATCTCATCTATTTTAGATGTGGATGAAAAGATGATACCTGAAAAACCTACTATTCCATATAATGAAATTATCAACAGAATAAACGGCGGGGATATCAAAGCACTTTGGGTAATTGGAACAAATCCTGCACATTCCTGGGCAAATAATGGGGAATTCAAAAGAGCAGTTAAAAATTTGGAGCTTTTAGTTGTACAGGACATATATGCTGATACGGATACTTCCAAACTATGTGATCTGTTTTTGCCTTCTGTCCCGGCTTTAAAAAAAGAAGGCTCTTTTATAAATACTGAAAGGCGTATTTCAGCGGTGGTACCTGTACTTAAAAAAGAGAAGGGAGAATTGACTGATTATGACATACTGCTTGGAATAGGAAGGGCCTTCAAAATAGGAAAATCCCTGGAAAAATGGAAAACACCAAGACATGCTTTTGAACTGATAAAGGAGTTCAGCAGGGGGATGCCATGTGATATAACCGGAGTGGATTATAAAAAGTTAATTTTTTCAAGAGGAATACAGTGGCCCTTTAGAGAGGGCGACAAACTGGATGATGAGAGGAGATTGTTTGAGGACAATAGATATTTTACGCCAAATGGAAAGGTTAAGCTTATCTATGAGGAACCAGTAAAAAATCCGGCCGCTGCAGGTGAAGATTTTCCCTACATATTGAATTCAGGGAGGGGAACCGTAGGACAGTGGCATACACAGACTAGAACCCGGGAAATTGAATTTGTAAAGGACAGTTCCATGGCGTCTGCCTATATTTTCATGAATTTCAAATTGGCTGAAAGGTTGGGTTTAAAGCGAAATGAATATGCAATTATATCGTCTATAAATGGGTGTAAAAGTAAATTCAAGGTTATACCTACGGATAATATCGGCGAAAACCAGCTATTTGCCCCGATTCACTATATAGAAACAAATTTCCTGACACCATCTGTATTTGACAGATATTCAAGGGAGCCTTCCTATAAGTGTACAGCTGTAAATGTGAAAAAAATTCAAAACTCTAGGAGATGATGATTTTGAAGAGGATAAAAATAGACAGGAACAGGTGTATAGGTTGTCTTACCTGTACTACTGCCTGTATTGTCTCCCATAATTGTGCGGACAACAGAAGCAGAATTACCATGAGCAGCAGCGGAAGATACGCCCCTATATTCTGCAGGCATTGTGACAAGCCCGAATGTGTGTATACCTGTATGACAGGTGCCATGAGCAAGAATCAAGAGACTGGAATAGTGGGATATGATAAATCACGGTGTGCAAGTTGTTTTATGTGCATAATGGCATGTCCTTACGGGGTATTGAAAGCAGACAGTGAAAACAGTAAAGAGATTATGAAATGTGATATGTGTCAGCATACGGAAAGCGGCAGGCCGCAGTGTGTAGAGCGATGTCCCATGTCTGCCATTACTTTGGAGGAGGTGTGAAATCCATGAGATATATTGTGATAGGGGCGTCCGCTTCTGGTATAAATGGTGCCAAAACTCTAAGACAGCTTCAGCCAAATGCGGAAATAATAATGGTTTCGGAGGATAGGTATGTCTATTCCAGATGCATACTGCACCGATATATCAGCGGTGACAGGGATATAAAAGGGCTTGATTTTACAGAAAAAAACTATTTTGAAAAGTACAATATAAAATGGATAAATGGAGTAAAGGTTACTGAGCTCAATGATGGTAAACACAGTATAAGGCTTTCAGATAATACCGAGCTGAGCTATGACAAACTTCTTATAGCAAGCGGTGCCGGATCCTTTATACCTCCTGTTGAAAACTTAAGGGAAGCAAATAATGTATTTGGGTTGAGAACTTTGGAGGATGCTGAAAGAATAAAAGAAGCTGTAAAAAGTGTAAAAAATGTAGTTGTGCTTGGGGCAGGGCTTATCGGAGTTGATGCAGTTGCCGGGCTTTTAAACCACGGACTAAATATATATGTTGTGGAAATGAACGATAGGGTTTTGGCACTTCAATTGGACAAGTGTGCTGCAGAAAAATACCATGAACTTTTTAGAGAAAAAGGTGTAAATTTAAAACTAAAAGTTAAAGCAGAAAAACTTGTAATTGACAGGAACAATAACCCTAAAAAGATGCTTTTGAATACAGGGGAGGAAATTCCCTGTGAACTTGTAATACCGGCTGCCGGTGTAAGAGCCAATATTGACTTTTTAAAGAAAAGTAATGTAAAAGCGGATAGATCCGGTCTTGTCATTGATGAGAAAGGACAGACAAATGTAGATGATGTCTATGGTGCAGGTGATGTGACCGGAAGGAATCCTATCTGGCCTACGGCAGTAAAGGAAGGGATTGTGGCAGCCAACAATATGGCAGGCAATAGACTTTTAATGACAGATTTTTTCGGGAGTAAAAATACCATGAATTTTTTGGGGCTGGCTACTATGTCCCTGGGATTGGTGTCAGCACCGGATGAAACCTATAATGAAGAGATAGAAATCAAAGGTGGAAATTATAAAAAGATAGTGCATAAAGAAGGTGTGATATATGGGGCAATAATTCAGGGGGACCTGTCCTATGCAGGCATATTGACTCAGCTCATCAGCAAGAAGATAGATATATCGAGAGTAAAAAAACCAATTTTTGAAATAGATTATTCAGATTTCTTTAATTTAAAGGAAAATTTGGAGTATACTTATTAGTATCATATGAGTCAAAGGAAGTTGAACAGCATGGCTGAGAACTATTTTACCAATGCAGCTGCACTGGCGAGAGATCTGTGTGCAAAAAAATTGGAAAAGGGAGATATTGCAGTAGATGCCACCATGGGAAAGGGTAATGATACTGTGCTTTTGGCAGAACTTGTAGGCATTTCGGGAAAAGTATATGCTTTTGATATACAGAGAGAGGCAGTTGGCATTACAAAAAAGAATTTAGATGAAAGAAATTTATCAAGACAGGTGGAGCTTATAAATGACGGACATGAAAACATGGACAGATATATACATGAAAAGGTAAAACTTGTTATATTCAATCTGGGGTATCTTCCAGGGGGGAATCATGATATCACCACCAGGGCGGAAACTACACTGGCTGCCCTTAAAAAATCCATCAGGCTTATTCGGCAAAATGGAGTTGTAGTTTTGGTAGTGTACAGTGGACATGAGCAGGGGAAGGTTGAAAAAGATGTTCTGGGGACTTATTTGAAAAGTCTGGATCAAAAAAAATATACTGTAATAAGTACGTCTTTTATAAATCAAATAAATTGTCCGCCAATGCTTGTGGCAATTGAAAAGAGATTAGAATAAAGTGGGAACAGGATATTGACAAAATACTTTGATAATTATAAAATATAAGTGTAATAATTAAATATTGATTCTTATCAAGAGTGGTGGAGGGACTGGCCCTATGATGCCCGGCAACCTGAATTTATATTATTCAATGGTGCCAATTCCAGCAGGTTAACCTGAGAGATGAGAAATGAAAGGATACAACTTCCCGTGGTTTCTCCATGGGAAGTTTTTGGTTCTGTAACCAAATTTAATATTTTAATTGGCCAACTGGAAAACTGGAGGTTAAATTTAACTTATGGCAGAAATTGAGTTCTGACAATAGGTAAAATTTAATCTTTTTTTAATAATTGATAATGCCGGGATAAGATAAATATTGAAAATATTACGGTGAATGTTGAGAAAGAAGGGATATGAATGAGTGCAATATTAAATGATGCGATGAAATATATAGATCAGTACCAGAAAGCATACTCCGTTACAGTGGATGAACCTGATAAAATGCGTATTTTAAATATAGATGAATTTGTAAATGATTGTACAGATATATATTTTGTCGTTTATAAGGATGCCAAAAATATGGAGGATAATTCCATGATAAATGTTTACTTTGAGAGTAAAGTTAAAAAGTACAAGCTGTTCAAAAGTATATGTGTTTCTGGAAAATTGACTAAAATAGTATATCCCGCTGAAATTTACAGAGTATTGAAGACCTTGACTCATAAAAATAAAGGGAGGTATATCCAAAATGGCAGCTTGAAAAATTATGCCGTGTATAAATTGAAAGCGGAATATGTGAATCTACTTCCCAACTTGTAAATATTGACGATAAATATTATAATGAAATAAGGAGAATTACAGGGGTAGTCTTAAGATACTATCCCTATTTTTTTCAAGGTTAATCTATGATGAAAGGAAATAAATATGAGTAAAATATTGGTATTGGCTGAAAAACCTTCTGTGGGGAGGGATTTGGCCAGAGTACTTGGATGTAATAAAAAAAATACCGGCTATCTTGAGGGAGGCAGGTATGTGGTGACCTGGGCTCTGGGTCATTTGGTTACACTGGCTGATCCGGAGGCCTATGATGAAAAATACAAGAATTGGAATTTGGAAGATCTGCCCATGCTTCCTCAAAGACTGAAATTGGTAGTTATAAGGCAGAGCGGGAAACAATTCAATGTTGTTAAGTCCCAGATGAACAGAAAAGATGTAGAGGAAATAGTGATTGCCACGGATTCGGGAAGAGAAGGGGAACTGGTGGCCAGGTGGATAATAGAAAAGGCCAGAATAAAAAAACCTCTTAAAAGACTTTGGATATCTTCTCAGACAGATAAATCCATAAGAGAGGGGTTTAAGAACCTAAAACCTTCTTTCAAGTATGATAATTTATACAGGGCAGCACAGTGTAGGGCGGAGGCCGACTGGATAGTGGGGCTCAACATAACCCGTGCCCTTACCTGCAAATACAATGCACAGCTTACTGCAGGCAGGGTGCAGTCCGCTACACTGGCTATGATAGTTGACAGGGAGAGGGAAATACATGATTTTAAGCCAAGAAACTATTACGAGATTACTGCCCATTCCGACAGATTCAAATTGAAATGGGCTGATAAAAATGGCGGCAGAGCTGGTATTTTTAATAAAGACAGGGCGGAAGATATTGTGAGAAGGACCAATGGCAAGCCATGCAGTGTAGTTGATGTAATGGAAAATGATAAGAGAAAGTTTTCACCGGCCCTGTATGATCTAACCGAGCTTCAGAGGGATGCCAACAGGATATTTAACTATTCTGCAAAACAGACTCTTTCCATAATGCAGAGACTTTATGAAAACTACAAGGTATTAACTTATCCCAGAACTGATTCCAGATATATTCCAACGGATGTATTTGAAACTATACCCGAAAGATTGAAGGCGATCTCACTTGGAAACTATAAAAAATTTGCACAGCAGATAATGGGCAGAAAGATAATTGCCCGCAAGAGCTTTGTGGATAACAGCAAAATTGGAGATCATCATGCGATAATTCCAACGGAACAAAGAGTCCAGCTATCTAAATTAAGTCCCGAGGAAATGAACGTGTATGATTTGGTTATAAGAAGATTTTTAGCAGTTATGCTTCCTCCCTATGAATATGTCCAGACTTCCATAAAGGCAGACATTGCCGGAGAATTGTTTACGGCCAGGGGAAATGTAGTAAAATCCAGTGGATGGAAGAAGGTATATGAGAGAGGAGAAAGCGTAAAAACAGAAACTGAGAAAGATGACCAGGTACTTCCAAAAATAAAAAAGGAAGATACTTTAAACATAAGAGCCGTAAAATTGAACGAACTTCAGACAAAACCGCCGGCTAGATTTACTGAAGGAACTCTTTTGTCTGCCATGGAAAATCCTCAAAAATATGTTAAATTGGACAGGGAAAATGCCAAAACTCTGGGAGAAACCGGGGGTATTGGCACTGTGGCTACCAGAGCGGATATAATAGAGAAACTGTTTAATATGTTTTATGTTGAAAAAAAAGGCAGGGAAATTGTTCCGACTTCCAAGGGAAAACAGCTTGTAAATCTGGTGCCTAAAGGACTTAAATCGCCTCTTATGACGGCAAAATGGGAAAGAGAACTTGAAAATATAAGTCTTGGAAGGGAAAAGCCCCTCGTGTTTTCGAAAAAAATGAGAAGGTATGCAGTGGATTTGGTGGATGATGTTAAAAAGAGCAGCAATAAATTTGTATATGATAATCTTACAGGTAAGAAATGTCCGCGCTGTGGAAAATACATGCTTCAGGTAAAGGGAAAAAGAGGAATGATGTATGTCTGTCAGGACAGGGCGTGCGGCTATAGGGAAAATATAAGTAGATTTACAAATATAAGGTGTCCTGAATGTCATAAAAAACTTGAACTCAGAGGAGAAGGCCAGGGGAGAATATATGTATGTCCTAATTGCAGTTTTAGAGAAAAAGCATCACTTTTTAACAAGAGGTTTGAGAAATCTGAAAATGGCTTGAACAGGAGAGATGTTTCAAAATATATGAGAAAAATAAAGAGGGAAAATGAAAAACCTATAAATTCATCATTGGCAGAGGCTCTTTCCAAGCTAAAACTAAAGTGAATTTTAAGACTTTGATTTCATGTATGCAATTATTTAATAATAAGTTAATAAGTGCTAAAATATATTATAGGTAATTTGTTGAGGAGGGACATGTATGGAAAATTTTGTTTTTAAAAATGCTACAGAAATTATTTTTGGCAGGGGCACTGAGAGGTTTGTTGGAAAAAAAGTAAAAGAGTATTCTGAATCCAAAAAAATTCTTTTCTGTTATGGAGGTGGAAGTATAAAGAGATCCGGGCTCTATGACAGGGTGGTGAAGTCCCTGAAGGAAAATGGCATTGAATTTATAGAACTTCCGGGAATAAAACCCAATCCAAGGTTGGGTCCTGTTAAGGAAGGCATAAAGATCTGCAGGGAAAACGGAATAAAATTTATATTGTCTGTAGGCGGCGGAAGTGCTGCAGATACTGCCAAGGCAATTGGAATTGGGGTACCCTATGACGGTGATGTGTGGGATTTCTACTGTGGAAAAGCTAAAGTAAAGAAAACACTGCCCGTAGGTGTCGTGATAACTCTTCCTGCCACCGGAACGGAAGCCAGCAACAGTTCGGTCATCATGAATGAAAATGGATGGTATAAAAAAGGACTGAATACAGTACTTATAAGACCTGCCTTTTCAATTATGAATCCCGAACTTACATTTACACTTCCGGCGTATCAAACCGCCTGCGGGGCTGCTGACATTATGGCCCATATAATGGAAAGATATTTTACAAATGTAAAACATGTGGATCTTACGGACAGACTTTGTGAAGCTGCCCTCAGGACTGTTATAAATAATGCACCTATAGTTCTGAAAGAGCCGAAAAATTATGATGCCAGAGCGGAAATCATGTGGACTGGAACCATAGCTCACAACGATTCTTTGAGTACAGGTAGAATTGGAGACTGGGCGTCTCATAAAATTGAGCATGAATTAAGCGGTGAAACTGATATTGCCCATGGTGCAGGGCTTGCAATTGTTTTCCCTGCATGGATGAAATATGTTTATAAACACGATGTAAATAGATTTGTACAATTTGCAGTAAGGGTTTGGGATGTAGATCTTTCCTATGACTCTCCAGAAAATATTGCACTTGAAGGCATAAAAAGGCTTACTGGATTTTTTAAGTCAATGGGCCTTCCAACCAATTTGAAAGAGGGAAATATACCTGAAAGTAAGATAGAGGAAATGGCAAATAAATGTACCGACAATGGCACTGAGACGGTAGGTAATTTTGTAAAGATTGGAAAAGACGATGTTGTGAAAATACTTAACCTGGCTAAATAGTTTATGGACTGCAGCTGAATTTATATAAATTTGGCTGCTTTATTTTTTTGTTGTAAAATTGCATTTTTTAGTAGAATTGAAAAGATATATTCATTTATCCTTTCAAGTTCAAAATAATGAATGAATGGAAATAAAGCAGCTATGTACGTTAATATGTAGAAACTCAGTTTGTAATTGCAATGTATACCTTATCAACATGCTATATTAATATTGATAATATTTTGATAAATCTTGATTTTATAACTAAAGACCCATTAAAGGATAAACATGCATCAATAAATTGTAGTGAGTGAGTATATAATTATGAATAAATTAAAACATATACTTTCATTAAACGTATACATAATTAATTAATTATAAATATAAAGCAGTTAAAATAATAAAATAATAATAAAATAATGAAAAAATTCATAAAATGATATTGATTTGTATAACAAATGGTGGTATTATAATAAAAACATTCATATAAATTTATAATTTTAAATTAAAAAACAATGCATTGTTTGAATTTAGAAATTTTATTTAAGTCTAGTTTATGAAAAATATAAATATTTAGGGGGCAATGATTTTATGAAGAATATATTTAGGAGGAAATCCATAGATAGCCTTATAGCGGAAACTAAAGGCAAGGAATCTTTGGAAAAAGTCCTGGGATCCTTTGAACTTACTATGTTGGGTATAGGTGCAATTGTAGGTACGGGTATATTTGTACTTACGGGAATAGCAGCGGCAAATTATTCTGGACCAGCTCTTGTGATTTCGTTTATGATAGCAGGTTTGGCCTGTGGATTTGCTGCACTGTGCTATTCAGAAATTGCAGCGATGATTCCGGTAGCCGGGAGTGCATATACTTATGGATATGCCGCATTGGGAGAATTTTGGGCATGGGTCATAGGCTGGGATCTGATTCTGGAATATGCATTTGCAATTGGTACGGTTGCCATAGGCTGGAGCGGTTATTTTAACAGTATACTGGAAAGCCTGGGAGCTACACTTCCGGCAGCTATTACAAAGGCACCTTTTGAAGGCGGATTTATAAATTTACCGGCAGTACTTATACTTGTGGTCATAACCGGTGTCTTGATAGTAGGTGTAAAACAAAGTACTACCACAAACAATATAATAGTTTTTATAAAATTGGCGGTTGTATTGTTATTCATAGTTTTAGGAATAGGACATGTTAATCCGGTTAATTGGCATCCATTTATGCCCTATGGCTGGAAAGGAGTTTTTGCTGGTGCGTCGGTAATTTTCTTTGCTTATATAGGTTTTGATGCTGTGTCTACTGCAGCGGAAGAAGTTAAAAATCCTCAAAAGGATTTACCAAGAGGAATTATAAGTTCATTGATTATTTGTACCATATTGTATATTTTGGTATCGGCTATATTAACAGGTATGGTCCCTTACTTTAAGTTTAAAAATACAGCTGCTCCGGTGGCATTTGCCCTTCAACAGGTAGGTTATAAATGGGGTTCGGCACTGATTTCAGTAGGTGCAATCTGTGGTTTGACCTCAGTTTTAATTGTTATGATGTTTGGACAGACCCGTATATTGTTTGCAATGTCAAGAGATGGACTGCTTCCGAAAGTTTTTGGACATGTTAATTTGAAATTCCATACCCCTGTGAAGAGTACTCTTCTGGTAGGAATTATAACTATGGCCGTAGCTGGTTTTACTCCAATCGGAATTGTTTCAGAATTGACTAATGTAGGTACACTGGCAGCATTTATAATAGTATCTGCATCGGTTATAGTTTTAAGAAGAACGGAGCCTGATAGAGAAAGAAGCTTTAAAGTGCCGTTTTCACCTGTTGTTCCTCTGCTGGCAATAATATCCTGTTCCTTCTTAGTAGCACATCTCCAAAAGGTAACCCTGATGAGATTTGTAGTATGGCTTGCTTTCGGACTAATCATTTATTTTGTATATGGATATAAACACAGTACTATTACTGATACCAAAGTCAATAATCAGAAAAAAGTGATCTAATATTAATGTATAGCAGAAAATAGATACAGTGAAATATACTGTATCTATTTTGTCTTTTTTCAGCAATATTGTATTTATATTATTAAAATTGAAAAAAGCTATGTCAACTAATTTTGAAAATGTCCCAAAAAGTTTTAATTATTAGCACCAGTAAT
>CAIFEX010000005.1 GCA_903789665.1 uncultured Clostridium sp. | reverse complement strand
GGGAGGTGGATTCTATGGTATCTAATTTAGGGAAGACTATAGAAAATATCGTAAAAGAAGGCAAAAAGGAAGGTAAAAAAGATGGCTTGCTTCAAAGCCTGGAAAAGTTACTTTACATTAAGTTTTCCGATACTTCCTGTATGGACAGTATAAGAGAGATAAAAGATGAAAATATTTTGGGATCTGTTTTTGAGGATGCCGCCAGGAGCAGCTCCATTGGAGAGTTCAAAGAAAAGCTGGAGCAGAGAAAGTTGAATTGATATACATGGTTGATTTCCGGACGAAATCCGGAAATCTTCATTTTTTATTTTTCGGACTGCCAGGTGGACATGCAGCCGTTGGGATTTTGCCAGGATTTTGCCGGGATTTTGCCGGGTGGACATGCAACCTCCGGGGGTCATGAATAAACTGTGAACAGATGCTCCAAACACTCACCTGCTTTTCGAGCCAAGCCATGATCCCATATACCCTTGGTATCACAGCAGTTATTAGGTATTAATCTGGACTGAAAATAGCCAGGTTACCACAAATATTGTGAATAAAGTGTAAATGATTGGACAAGCAATCGGCCCCAGGAACACAAGCAGGACAAGCAATCGGCCCCAGGAACACAAGCAGGACAAGCAACCAGTCCCGGCAAGTTCAGTGAGCTCAGCAAGTAGACAAGCGACTGTTTCTAAACCAGCTGTTTCAACCGAGATAATTGCTTACGTAGCTGTTTTCACATCTCTTACAATTTTTTCAGACGGATAAATATTTGCAGAGTGGGTAAAAATGATAAATTTTTGGGGATTGATGTTCAGATTGCTTGATTTTCAGCTGAAATTGAAAATTATCTTCTTTCTTTGAACTTTTCTACAGTGATATGTTATAATGAAAAAAATGAGGCTTTTAGCGTGGTGAAGAAGTTTGAACTTGATAAAAAGCTTAAAGAAAAAGGCAGGGAAAAAGGTATAGAGCAAGCTTATATTAAAACAGTATGCAAAGGGTCTTTCAGTAGAGTATATAACAGATATAAATGATATTGACGTTGAAGATATAAAAAAATTATATTCAAATAATTTTAACGCAGGCATATAATGTTAATTTGGTGAGTTAAATGATGTTATAGGGAACGTATCTGGATTTGTGTAAATCAAATCCAGGTACGTTGTTTTTATATATGTATAACTATCAATAGTGGTAATAGAGTGGAAGAACATCTTAAGACAATGTCAAATTTTTGGACTCATGTGTGTTAATCTGACACTTTGTTTTTATTTCGCTGAAAGCAGCAGCAGCAATGTGTTTAAAAAGATAATTGGAGTATGTTAGAAAAATATTGTGTGGATTTGGACAAATTTTTAACAAGTGAGAGTTTTTTCTATATATATAAAATATATTGAAAAAATGAAAGATTGTTGATTTTGCAATGGATTACATATGGGAATATTTTTTTAAATGGGTTTTTATGTGGTTTGGCACATAAGTTGCTGTTAACATAGCAATGTAAAGGGCGAGTATAAGATGTTACTAAAACAAAAAATAGTGTAATGCTAGTGTAAAAAATAAAAAAAACAGAGAAATGTATGATAATTTATACAATTATCTGTTTTTTCAGAAAGCAGGTGGATAGTTGTGGATTTTGTTTTTCTACTCAAACAGCATGTTGGAGCTCCATCCGAGGCGTTGGTTCAGGAAAATGATTTTGTAAAAAGAGGTCAGATTATAGCAGAAAAGCCGCAAGGGGCATTGGGAGCCAATATTTTTTCTAGTGTAGATGGAAAAGTGAAAACTGTTGATACAGATCGGATTGTAGTTGAAGAATCACAGACAGATTTTACAAAATACATACCTTTGCAAGGTGCAACACCAAAAGAGCTGATTGAAGAATCCGGAATCGTAGGATTAGGGGGTGCTGGATTTCCGACTTCTGTAAAACTGAATCTCCATTTTGAAGGAAAAGGAACTGTCATCATCAATGCAGCTGAATGTGAACCAATTCTGTCGCATAATATAGCACGAATCGAGAAAGAACCGGAAAAACTTTTGGATGGACTGGCTATTATCATGAAGCTTGTCAATGCCCAAAAAGGGATTGTGGCTGTGAAAGGAATCCATAAAGAAGTGATTGAAAAACTGGAGAAGGCAAATACAGACAGCCGGGTTTCCATTCATGAACTGGATAATATTTATCCCATGGGTGAGGAACGTGCAATTGTAAGGGAGACACTTGGAATCCTTCTGGAGCCAGAGCAGCTTCCGATGGCAGCAGATGCAGTGGTTGTTAATTCAGAAACCACATTTCGTATCCGGGAAGCGGTAGAAGACAAAAAGCCACTTATCGACAAGGATATGACAGTAGCTGGGAAGCTAAAGGAAAATGCATCTATTCATGTATTACTGGATGTTCCCCTTGGGATGAGTGTTGCAAAGGTATTGGAAAAGGCAGGAGGACTTGGCGGCGAATACGGTGAGCTTATTATGGGAGGACCGTTTACCGGTAAGAGGACTTCTTTGGAGGCACCTATTATCAAGACAACTGGAGGAATTATTGCAGCTGAGAATTTTATGCCGGGACCGACAAAGATCGGACTTTTGGTCTGTGCCTGCGGGGCAAACAGAGAACGTCTGGAAGAACAGGCATCGAGTATGGGCTCCAAGGTAGTGGGAGTTGAGTATTGTAAACAGGCAAAGCAGGTTAAAAATACCCGTAAATGTGAGAATCCGGGAAAATGTCCTGGACAGGTGCAAAAGGTGATGGCATTGAAAAAAACAGGAGCGCAGGCTCTGCTGATCAGTAACTGTACAGACTGCACCAATACCGTAATGTCCTGTGCACCACAGCTGAAATTGCCGGTTTATCATTGTACTGACGGTGCGCTGCGTGCTGTCAATTATAAGCTGATAAGAAGATTCAGGAGAGAAGGAGAATAAGGATAAGGAGGAATAGAAAATGCCCATAGTTGAGATCATTGACTTATCATTGTACTGACGTGTAATTTATGCTGTTGATTACAAAATGATAAGAAGATTTAGAAAAGAAGAGCAGGGAGGAATCAAAAAATGTCTATTACAAAAGAAACATTGCAGAAGCACTTAAAAGATCCCGCAATTTTTTGCTGCAGAAGAGAAAAGGGATTGGTTATAAGTGCAGCAGATCTGGAAGATCCGGAATTATTTGAAGACATGCAGGATGCGGGTCTCTTGAAATTGAGTCCGGATGGTCTGCGTATTGAACAGGTAATCGGGAGTAAGCTGACAAAAGATGTTGAGGCCCTTACGCCGATTACAAAAAACGTAGTTGATAAGGTCAACGAAGTGAAAGAAGAAGTAGATGAATCTGAAACACCACAGGAAATCAAAGAGGCTTCAAAAGTCCAGTCGGTAGGAGGTAACGGAATGATTCACATTGAAATTGGAAAAGCAGAAAAATTTGAAGGCCTAAAGCTGGATGTACCAGTGCTTGCCGGGGCAGCACCTTCAGTACCTGCTGGAGCAGCAGAGAAAAGTGGAGAGAAAAAGGTCATTCATAAACTTGTGAAAAAGCACATTAAAATTTCAGATGCAAAGATTGGTAATAAAACTTCCATTGAAAATGGCGTTATCACCATTGATAAAAACATTGTTAAGACTGCAGTAAAACAGGATGCGCTGTGTAAGAGCCTTAAGTTAGATGTTATTCATCCAAATGAAAGACATATCTATACAGATACAATTATGGATGTTTGCCCAATTGCTACAAAAGTTGAAGGCGAGCTTGGCGAAGGTATCACGAAAGTTGCTGATGGTGTTGTATTCATGCTTACCGGTGTAGATGAAGATGGCGTGCAAATTCATGAATTTGGTTCTTCCGAAGGATATCTGGATAAGAAGATGTATTTCGGACATCCGGGTTGTGCAGATGAAAATGATATTATTATACGCTGCCATGCAGTTGTTCAAAGACTGTCAGGTATGACAAGACCAGGCCCATTTGCTGCACATAAATGCCAGGACTACATTATTCAGGCAGTTCGTGACAAACTGAAAAAATATGAAGGCGAAGTTGTTGATGAAGAAATCTGTGAAGATGTGCGTAGAGAAGGAAATCCCCGTGTAGTATTGGTAAAGGAAATTATGGGACAGGGAGCTATGCATGACAATATTATATGCCCGAGAGAGCCCTGCGGAGTTCTTGGCGGACAGAAGAATGTAGACTGCTGCAATGTTCCAATTATATTGACACCAAATCAGGTAAGAGACGGATCAATACATGCATTGACTTGCATTGGACCTGCAACAAAAGAAATGACGCGCCATTACATCAGAGAGCCTCTTGTAGAAGGTCTGGCAAAAGATGATGAGCTGGATCTGGTAGGTGTTATCTTTGTTGGCTCACCACAGGTTAACGATGAAAAACTCTGGGTATCTGAAAGACTTGGTTCTATGCTTGAAGCACTGAATCTTGATGGTGTCATCGTTACAACGGAAGGTTTTGGAAATAATCATATTGACTTCATTCAGCACATTGGTCAGGCTGGAAAGAGAGGTATTCCAGTAGTTGGTGTATCCTTCTGTGCATATCAGGGTCAATTGGTAGTTGGTAATAAATATGCTACAGCAATGGTTGAAAACAACATGGACAAGGGCGGATTTGAAAATGACATTGCAGGCTGCTCGGGTATAACTCCAGAAGTAGCTGTACGTGCAATCCAGATGCTGAAGAATAAAATGGAAGGCGTGGAGATCAAACCTGCTGAAAGAAAATGGAACAACGATGTTATTAATGCAAACAACAAGATTTTAGGGCTCCCTGAGACAAAGCTTGTTGAAAGCGGGACATTGCATTAATGGATTGTGATTATATAATTAATCCCGTGAAAATGGGAGGACTCGTGAAAGATGTGTCTGAGGACCAGGTGAAAGTTCATCTTTATGGCCGTTTGGGAGTTATTACGGTTCCAAAATGTCTGATTATGAGCGATGAGACTCTGGATATCGGCCATGAGCTGGAATTTTATTTCAGTTATATTCAGGTTGTAGAACAGCCATATGATTATGACTGCTCGGATATGAAAACGGATCATGAGATAGTTCCATGCTTGCTGGGAGGAAAGATAACACAAGTAAATGATACTGCCATAGAGGTAGCAATAATGAATAATTTGGGAACCATAGGAGTGCCGCGGCGTTGGGTATTTACACCAGTTACAATGGAAAAAGGACAGAATGTGGAGTTTTATTTCAGCTGCTTAAAAGTAATTGGCAAACGGGATATCCCGGCAAAATCAATTTAAGGAGGAAAAACAATGAGTTTAACAACAAAAAAAGGACTGCAGTCCGAAATCTTTGTACCGGTTACACCAAAACCGGTATTTACAGAATTAAAAAAGCCGCTTAACAAGTGCAAGGTTGCTTTTATTACAGCAGGTGGAATTCATAAGAAAGACCAGACACCTTATAATACATCCGGTGATTTCTCTTATCGTGTAATTCCATTTGATACACCATCTGATAGGCTGATGGTAACACACGGAGGATTTGATAATTCAGATATTAATAAAGATGTTAATTGTATGTTTCCCATCGACCGTATGCATGAACTGGTAGACGCAGGATTTATTGGCTCTCTGCCTAAAGAGACTTACACGTTCATGGGCGGCGGTGGAAATGTTGAGAAATTCAGGAATGTGACAGGTCCGGAAATTGCCCGCAGATTAAAGGAGCAGGGTGTAGATGTAGTTCTTTGCACAGGTGGATGCGGAACCTGCCATCGTTCAGCAACAATTGTCACCAGATGTTGTGAAGCAGCAGGAATGAGCTGCTGTGTAATTGCTGCACTGCCTCCCATTGCAAGACAGCAGGGAGCACCTAGAATTACAGCTCCTCATGTTCCAATCGGATCAAATGCCGGAGAACCAAACAATGTGGAAATGCAGACGGCGATCGTAAAAGAATCCTTAGAATGGGTTCGTGATTGTCCAAGCTTTAATCAAACAAAGGTATTACCTTACGAATACCGTCATAACGTATAAATCTGTTTCAGTAAGAGACTACAAGGGGGGCTTGTCATATTATGGCGGCCTCCTTGTGTAATTTTCATTACAGATAGAAGATAAGAGATCATGTAGAATGGAGGTATATTATATGGGACTGGGGCCAAGTATTAAAATGACAACGCTGCATCATTTTAGGTGTCCGGTAACAGAGGCACTTTCAAAGGAAAAAGATATTGAATTTACAGGTATTATTGTAGATGGCGTATCCGAGGTCTGCGATGATAAAATTTATACGGCAAAACGTGTCGGCGATATAGCGCAGATTATGCGTGCAGATGCGGCAATTGTTGCAATTGATGGATGGGGGAACCATCATGTAGATTTTGTCAATGTAATTGAGCAGCTTGGTATTCGGGGAATTCCCAGTGTTGGACTCAGCTATATCGCCCAGCAGGGACGGCTTGTCTGCACCAACAGTTACGTGGACTGTGTGATAGATTTTAATAAAAGTGAAGCCGGATATGAATCCTGTGTTGTAGGAGAGAACAATCTGACGGATTATGACGCAATGAAGGCTGTCGCACTGGTGAAAAATAAACTCCGCAAAGCTGGGAAACCGGTAGATACGGGATCGGATGAACCAGCACAGAATCTACACAGGCTGACCCGTAAAGTATTTCATATCAATAAAGTCAATCTGGGTGAGAAAACAGAAATTGACCGCGGTGTGCTGACTATACGAAATGGAATTGAAAAGTGCATTGTTCAATCGGAGCCCAGGATCAAGAATATCAAGATCAGCATCATTGAGCCGGGAAATTATGATATGTTTGTCAATTCCAATTTGGACTACTCCCCCATTGCCTGTAAGGTGCGGGGAGAACTGGGTGAAGGTGTTACACATATGCTTTCCGGAATAACCGTCATGATAACTGGCGTCGAAGATAAGAGCGGATTTCAGCCCTGTAATATTGGTTCCTCAGAAGGGATTTTGAAAAATCAGGTTGTATTGGACCGTGCCGGCACGCCAAAGTCAACTGATTATATACTTCATGTTGATGTGCTGTTTGAAGAGGGTGAAGGAAGAACGGCAGAAGGTATTATGGCCGGACATCGGGCGGCGGACCGGATCGTCCAGGAAATCCGGAATGTGCTTGTGAATCTGGATAATATGCCATATACAAGAGAAGAATTTAATGATGTTATGCGTCCGGGAAAGCGTAAAGTTATCCTTGTAAAGATTGTATCCGGCCTGGGAAATATGTATGATACTGCCATGTTCCCGTGCGAGCCGGGGGAATTCCTTGGGTCTCACAATATGAGGGATTCCAAAAACCTGCCCTATGTGATTACACCAAATCAATGCAGAGATGGAGTTATTCATTCACTGGTGTGACAGGCAACCCCCGGGGGTCATGAATAAATTGCGAACAAATCTTCCAAGCATTCATCTGTTTTTCAAGCCAAACCATGATCCCATATACCCTTGATATCACAGTAGTTATCAGGGATCAATCTGAATTGAAAAAAGTCAGGCTGCCACAAATATTGTGAATAAAGTGTAAATAAAAATAGTTCTGGACAAGCATCTTCTTCAAGCCCAGTAGTGCTGGACAAGCAATTTTCAAGTCGATTTCCAGCCGGACAGGCAGCTTTCATTTCCAATTTCCAGCTGAACAATCATCGCCTTCAGAACCGAAGAGAATATTGAAGATATCATGATATGTATAATTATGAGGTACCTAAAATTGGGTGCCTTCTTTTTTGATACGGATGAAATATCACTTAATCGACAATATTGATAAATAAAATTGGAGAATTGTGAGAATATACAAAAAAATATATACAAATGTTGTTCTATTAGATACAGACAAAGTAGATTATTTTTAATATACTTTAAAGTGTCAAATAACAAACAGGGGGGAAATATATGAGTATATTGAAAAAGGAAGAAGTTATAATTACAGGTAGATACCAGAAGAAAATTTTAACTTCAACTATTGCTGGGCTGGGTATAGAGAGTCTGGATATTATGTTGCTCGGATATGTTATGAGTTCGTTGATTAAACAATTTCATATAAGTTCCGCAGTAGCTGGTTCTATATCTACGATCACCAATTTGGGTATGCTGCTTGGCGGTATCACTTTTGGTATTTTAGCAGATAGGCATGGGAAAATACGTATGTTTACTTATACAGTGATTGTATTTGCCATGTCTACATTACTTACAGGATTTGCTCAAAATACTGCTGTCATATGTATATTACGTTTTATAGCAGGAATTGGTGCAGGTGGAGAATATGGCATTGTCATGGCTTTAGTTGCAGATGTTTTTCCAAAAGAAAAACTAGGCAGAATAAATTCATATACTACGATAGGTGGACAAGTAGGTACTGTTATAGCTGCTTTGAGTGCTGCTATAATATTGCCAATGTTCGGTTGGCGTACATTGTTTATTGTAGCAGGTGTCATGGCTTTGCCATTAGCTTTTTTCTTGAGGAGTGTAGAGGAATCACCCAGATGGCTGGCAAGTAAAAGAGAGACTGAAGTGAAAGAAAAAATATCATTGCTAGAGCTGTTTAACGAACCTAAAAAGGCAATTGTAACAATTTCTCTGATGCTTATGTGTACAATTCAAATTTCCGGTTATTTTGGATTAATGAATTGGCTTCCGTCAATTTTGCAAAAACGTCTTGGATTAAGTATTTCAGGTTCTTCACTTTGGACTGTTGCTACAATTATAGGTATGTGTCTCGGTATGCTGGTGTTTGGCAGAATCATGGATAAATTTGGTGCAAAGGTATCGTATGCCATTTTCTTAATAGCTTCAGCCTGTTCGGTTTTTATTTATGTATATGTTACAAGCGCAATTGCACTTTTGATAGGCGGATCTATTGTAGGATTTTTTGTAAACGGTATGATGGCTGGATATGGAGCACTTATCAGCAGCTTTTATCCAGATAGAATAAGGACCACTGCACTTAATACAGTTTTTAATGCCGGGCGTGCATTTGGTGGATTTTCTACAATCGTAATAGGTTTGCTTTTGGAAAAGTTCAGTATAACCTATGCTATGGCATATTTATCCATATTATATTTGATTTCATTGACTATTATTTTGAATCTGAAAAAGCCTGCAGTAGATTGAAGATTATGCATAAGATAACAATATAAATCGATAGGGAAACCTAAGAAGGGGAATATTTAATATGCTAACTATTAGGGAAGCTATGGAAATAGAGGCATTTAAAAAGGTTAAATTAATAGCGGGAAAGGAAGGCATTGATAGAGTAATTGAGAGTGTCACAGTAATGGAAGTTACTGATACGGTTCAGTGGCTTGAAGGTGGAGAATTTATAATTACAAGTTTCTATTCGGTGAGGGATAAAATTGATGAACAATGTGATATTGTATATAGACTTGGCAAATTAAATGCAGCGGGAATAGCAATAAAGATAAATAAATATGTACCTAGGATACCAGATAAATTAATTAAAATTGCCAATGAGTTGAAGCTTTCGATGTTCGAAATTCCCAGTGATGTGACTTATTTAAGTATAATGACGCCATTAAATCAAAAAATATTTAGATTAAAAGAACATTTTATGATAGTAGAGGAATATGTGAAAGGAATAATATTTCATACGTACAAGACTATAGATTCTGTAATTGAAAGAGGTAAGGCATTGGGATATGACATAAAAGAAGGATATATTTGTGCAGTAACTGTAGATATTGACGGATATGATAATCCTGATCTGATGTCAATAAGAGATAGGCTCTATAAATATATAGATTCTATAACAAGAGCTCTTAAGAGAAAAAAGCAAATTATTAACTATATAATAGTAAGAAATGCTGAATATGTAACCTTATTTTTACAGTCGGATAATAAAATAAATGCTGAAAGATATGAAAAAGAAGTTCTAAATTTGATATTAAAATATAGGGATATTTATTATAAAAATACAGGAATGACTATAGGGATTGGGAATATAGGATATGGCATTAGTGGAATAGAAGATGGCTATGATCAGGCAAAATATGCAATAAAACTTGGAAGGGTCATAGGGAAAAAACAGGATTATTATTTCTATAAGGATATAGAAATATATAGTTTGGTTTATAAAAATTCTTCTGATGTTCTTCATTCTGTTGTAAGGTCGACTTTGGGCAAGATACTGGATGAAGCTGAACTTATGGAGACTATTTCGACATATTTTGAATGTAATGAAAGTATTAAACTTACAAGCGAGATGCTTTTTATACATAAAAATACACTGAAATATAGATTGGAGCGGATTAGGATGATTACTGGACTGGATGTCAAGAATATAGACGACAAAGTGAGACTTTATTTGGCAATCATTGCTAATAGTATATTGACAAAAAAATAGACAAAATATTTGTATAATTTACCGAAGAAAATAGAGCCAATAAAGCATAGAATATTTATCGTTGGGAGGTATTGGACATGAAGATAGTTCAAAAAGTAGAGAAAATTTATAATGATTATAAAATACTGGGGGAATGGTTTAACAAGTTTAGCACGGTAGGCAGACAGAAAACAGGTGGGGTTACTAGACTTGCCTATAGTTCTGAAGAGGATGAAATGCATAGAATATTTAAGGATATATCTGAAGACTTGGGGTTTGCTGTTGAGACGGATGGTGTTGGAAATACTTTTGTAGGTCTGCAGAAAAATAAAAATAAAAGATGTTATTTAATAGGTTCCCATCTTGATTCTGTACCTAATGGAGGTATTTATGATGGAGTATTAGGTGTTATTGGCGGACTTTTGATTTTAAAATGGATTAAAGACAACAATATCGATATACCTGTTAAAGTTGTTGCATTCAGATGTGAGGAATCCAGTGCTTTTGGAAAGGCAACTATTGGGAGCGGCCTTGTAACAGGAAAAGTTAAAGAAGAAGAGCTCTGTAATTTTAAGAATAAGAAAGGGGAAAGTTTAAAGGATATTTTAAAATCAAAGGGATTTCTAACAAAAAGTTATAAATTAGGAGAACTGGAAGGATACATTGAAATTCATATAGAACAGGGAAGAGTGCTTTGGGATAAGAATATAGAATTAGGTATAGTAACGTCAATAGCAGCTCCTAAAAGATTTAAACTTAGCATTTATGGAAGACAGGATCATTCGGGGGCAACTCCTATGATGATGAGAAAGGATGCTTTAAGTACAGCTTCTGAGGTAATACTTGAAATAGAGAAACTTGGAAGGGGAGAATCAATTTATTCAACTGTTGCAACAGTTGGGGAAATATATGAAACTCCTAATGCGCTAAATGTTGTTCCTGGTTTTGTAGAGTTAGGTATTGATATAAGAGGGATTGAAAGTAAAAGTATAAATCGTGTAGTTTCTGAATTGAAAAACAGTATAAAAAGAATAACTGATAAAAGGGGCTTGAATTACAAACTTACTATGACATCATCTTCTGAACCGGTTAAGTTAGATGATACTATTGTCAAAGGGCTTAAAAGATCATCAGAAAAATTAAAATTAAGTTGTATAGAAATGCCAAGCGGTGCAGGACATGATGCAATGGAATTTGCTGATATTACTAAAACCGGCATGGTATTTATACCTTGCAGGGAAGGTATAAGTCACAATCCCAAAGAAAATGCAAGTCTTAAACAATTGTACAATGCCTGTAAAATAGTTTGTGAATATTTAAAGGAGGTTTCTTTATGATACTTATAAAAAGTGGACATGTTATTGACCCTTTAAGCAGGACAGATGAAAAACTTGATATTTTAATAGATGGTGAAAATGTAATAAGAATAGATAAAAATATTTGTGAAAACGGCAATATGAAAGTAATTGATGCATCAGGGTGTATAGTAGCACCAGGGCTTATTGATATACACAGTCATTTTAGAGATCCGGGATTTACTTATAAAGAGGATATACTGACAGGCTCGAAAGCAGCTGCAAATGGAGGCTATACAACGGTGATATGCATGGCTAATACAAAGCCAGTTGTTGATAATATTGATACTTTAAAATATATACTTGATAAGGCCGGGAAAGCAAAAGTTGAAATTCTTCAGCTGGCGAGTATAACAAAGGGAATGAAAGGAACAGAGCTTACAGATATGAATAAGCTCAAAGAAGCTGGAGCATCAGGCTTTTCCGATGATGGAAAACCAATTATGAATTCAAAAATTGTTTTTGATTCCATGAAAATGGCAAAAGAACTTAACGTGCCATTGAGCTTCCACGAGGAAGACCCTAGCCTAATTAAAGAAAATGGTATAAATATGGGGCAAGTTGCCAAGAGCTTAAATTTGACCGGTTCTCCCCATGAAGCTGAAAATGTACTTGCGGCACGAGATGCAGTCCTTGCAATATCGACTGGAGCAAAGGTTAATATACAGCATATTAGCTCATCACTGTCTGTTGAAATAATAAGATGGGCTAAAAAAATGGGAGCTAATATAACAGGAGAAGCTACTCCTCATCACTTTAGTATGACAGAAAAGGCAATTTTAGAGAAAGGTCCAAATGCCAAAATGAATCCACCTTTAAGAACAGAGAGGGATAGAAAACTGATAATTGAAGGCCTTAGAGATAATACACTTGAAATAATAGCAACAGATCATGCTCCGCATTCAAAAGAAGAGAAAAATAATAATATACTTTCTAAAGCTCCAAGCGGCATAATAGGCCTTGAAACAGCACTTGCCCTTTCAATAACTAATCTTGTTAAACAGGGATATTTGACCTATATGGAGGTTATTGAAAAACTCACTGTTAATCCTGCAAAATTATACAATTTAGATAGAGGTTATATAAGGGAAAACCATAGAGCAGACATTGTAATATTTAATCCAAATGAAGATTATGTAGTTAAAAATTTTGCTTCTAAATCATGCAATTCACCATTTATAGGTGAAAGGCTATCGGGAAGAATCAAGGAAACAATATGCAGGGGAGAAATAGTATATGAGTGTAGAAATTAGTGAAAAAATGAAGGTTATAGAAAGTACAATTCTTTATAACTGTGAAATTAGACCTAATTATTTCCGTATGGGATTTGAATGCAGTTATGTAAGTAAGGCAAAGCCGGGACAATTTTTGTCAATATCAATAAATGGTGTAGAAAAGAATATGCCAATTAGAAGACCGTTTACAATATATAAAATTATGGGGGATAAAGTAGAGATAATATATAAGGTCAAGGGAAAGGGAACAAAGCTTTTTACAAAACTTAAAAAAGGAGATAAAATAAATATTTTGGGACCTTTGGGAAATACTTTTGAAATAGTGAAAAATTCAAATTCACTTGTAATAGGCAGGGGTGCAGGTCTCGCAACACTGGCCAACCTCGGGAGTTCACTTAAAGATGCGGGCTGTAAAGTTACGACAATAGCGAGCTTTAGAGATGAAAGTGTAAATTTCATAGATGATTTTATAAAAGGGTTCTCAGACAAGCTTATTGTAGTTACGGATGAAGATTCTTCAAGTGATTTGAAAAATGTTAGAAAAATTATAGATGAAGTAAAGCCTGATGTTATTTATTGCAGCGGATCAAAGAGAATTGCCAGGTTACTTCAAAAATTGGATTATAAGTCATATGTAAGCCTTGAGGAAAGGATGGGATGCGGTCTTGGAGCATGTGTTACATGTTCAGTAATGACCCGTACCGGATATAAGAGAGTTTGTAAAGACGGACCGGCATTTGACGTTAAGGAGGTAATTCTGTAATGAATACTTCAGTAAATATTGGATCGTTAAAACTTAGGAACCCCATTATGAATGCATCTGGAACTTTTGGCCTGGATGAATATGACAAGTATATAGATTTCAGTAAAATAGGAGCACTTGTGGCCAAAAGCGTTACTCGGAATCCTAAGCAAGGTAACAGACCTCCGAGGATAGTTGAAGTTGACAGCGGAGTATTAAATTGTGTCGGACTTCAGAATACCGGCGTTCTTGACTTTGTTGAAAATAAAATTCCAAAATTGAGAAAGATTGATACAAATATTATTGTAAGCATATCCAATCATTCAGTTGAAGACTTTAAGGCTTCAGCGCAAATGCTTGATAAAGTTGACGGGGCTGCAGGTTATGAAATTAATGTGTCCTGTCCTAATGTTGAGGAAGGTGGAAAAACATTTGGGCAGTCTTCTGAACAGACATATAATGTTGTCAGAACTGTGAGGGATATTATAAAAGCACCGATAATTGTTAAACTGACTCCAAATGTTACAGATATAGTACCGATTGCAAAAGCAGCAGTTGAGGCTGGAGCGGATGGATTAACAGTAGCAAATACTTATATAGGTATGGCTGTGGATTTAGATACGAAGAAGCCTGTGCTTGGAAATATAATAGGTGGTTTGTCTGGAGCTGCAGTAAAACCGTTGACATTAAGGCTCGTATATAATATACATAAGGCTCTTGATATTCCCATTGTTGCATCAGGGGGGGTGTATACTGCCGGAGATGCACTTGAATATTTGCTTGTTGGTGCAACTGCGGTTCAGGTTGGAACAGCTAATTTTATAAAGCCAGATATAATGACAGATATAGTTGAAGGTATTAAAAAATTCATGATAGAAAAGAATATTGAAGATATTAATGATTTCATAGGTAGTTTAATTAAATAGGATTTATATAAAGCATATGGATATATTAAAAAATTCTGGAGGTAATTAGAATGGATTTCAGGTTGGAAAGTGATTCGATTGGATCAAAACGGATACCTGTAGATGCTTATTATGGAGTACAATCTTTAAGAGGTGCCGAGAATTTTAGAATCACAGGTCTTAAAATGCATGAAGAATTTATAAATAGTCTTGTACAAATAAAAAAGGCGGCGGCTATAACTAATAATGAAGTTGGGCTTTTGGATAAAAAGAAAGAAGGAGCTATTATAAAAGCCTGCGATGAGATAATAGACGGTAAATTACATGATCAATTTATAGTGGATCCTATCCAGGGTTCAGCAGGTACATCCATGAACATGAACGCCAATGAAGTAATTGCAAACAGAGCTATAGAAATTTTAGGCAAGAAAAAAGGTGATTACGGCATGGTTCATCCAAATGACAATGTAAATTATGGACAATCTACAAATGATGTTGTACCTACGGCAGGAAAAATGACTGTGCTAAAACTTCTCCCGAAGGTTATAAGAGAACTAACTGGACTTTATGGAGCTTTTCAAAAAAAGTCAAGGGAGTTTGATGATGTTGTAAAGATGGGAAGAACCCAGCTGCAGGATGCAGTTCCGATTAGATTGGGACAAGAATTCAAAGCTTATAGTTCAGTGGTAAAGAGAGATATTTCAAGACTTGAAAAAGTGCAGGAAGAAATGAGAGTTGTAAATATGGGTGGCACTGCAGTGGGAACGGGCATAAATGCCGATACAAAATATTTCCATAATATAGTACCTAATATTGTTAAAGTATCAGGTATAGAATTAAAGCAGGCGGTCAATTTAATCGACGAGACGCAAAATTTGGATGGCTATGTGGCGGTATCGGGAGTTCTTAAAACATGTGCTGTCAATTTATCAAAGATATCAAATGATTTAAGACTTATGTCATCAGGTCCAAGGACAGGTTTGGGAGAAATTAAACTTCCGGCAAAGCAGAATGGCTCCTCAATAATGCCGGGAAAAGTTAATCCTGTGATACCAGAAGTGGTAAACCAAATAGCTTTCAATATTATAGGAAATGACATAACGATAACTATGGCTGCAGAGGCTGGACAATTAGAACTAAATGCGTTTGAACCAATTATATTTTATAATTTGTTTGAGTCTATAGATACATTGACGAATGGAGTAGATACTTTAGTAAATAACTGTGTTCTGGGAATAACTGCAAACAAGGAAAGATGTGAACAGCTGGTAGACAATAGTGTAGGAATTATTACAGCACTTTGTCCACATGTAGGGTATAAAAAATCTGCTGAGATTGCAAAGACAGCCTTGAAGACAGGACGGCCAATAAGAAAATTGATATTGGAAGAAGGCCTTTTAAGTGAAGATGAACTTAATCAAGTGCTGGATGTAGTATCTATGACAGAGCCGGGTATATCGGCGGAACAGCTGCTTATGGTTTAAATAGATAAATTAATAGGAGGAATAAAAATATATGGTTGGACTAAGGGAAAGAGCATTAAAATTTCATAGAGATAATGAAGGAAAAATTTCAATCAATTGCAAAGTACCTTTGCAAACTAAGGACGATCTAACATTAGCATATACTCCAGGTGTTGCAGAACCATGCATGGAAATCAATAAAAATTATGAAACAATTTATGACTATACTTCAAAGGGAAATATGGTGGCTGTTGTAACAAATGGCACAGCGGTACTGGGGCTTGGAGACATAGGTGCAGGGGCAGGGCTTCCAGTAATGGAAGGTAAAGCAGTATTATTTAAAACTTTTGGCGGAGTGGATGCTTTTCCGGTTTGTTTAGATACAAAGGATGTGGATAAAATAGTTGAAACTGTAAAACTTATGGAACCTGTTTTTGCCGGAATAAACTTAGAAGACATAAAAGCACCGCAGTGTTTTGAAATAGAATCTAAATTGAAAGAAATATGCAATGTCCCAGTATTCCATGATGATCAGCATGGTACGGCCGTTGTGTCAGCTGCATGTATAATAAATGCCTTAAAAATAGTTGACAAAAAGTTTGAAGATTTAAAGGTTGTTGTAAATGGGGCAGGAGCGGCAGGAATTGCTATAACGAAACTAATAATGTCGATGGGGACAAAGAATATAATACTTTGCGATACTAAAGGAGCTATATATAAGGGAAGGACAATTGGAATGAATAGATACAAGAATAAAATGGCTGAAATAACAAATCCTGACCTTGAACAAGGAAGCCTTACCGATGTTTTAAAAGGAGCAGATTTATTTATAGGGGTGTCAGCAGCTAATTGTGTAACGCAGGAAATGGTAAAATCCATGAATAAAGATGCAGTAATTATGGCTATGGCAAATCCAAATCCAGAAATACTCCCTGAGTTAGCTGTAGAAGCTGGAGCTAAAGTAGTATGTACGGGAAGATCAGATTTTCCCAATCAAGTTAATAATGTATTGGCGTTTCCGGGGATATTCAGAGGAGCTCTTGATGTTAGAGCCACTGAAATAAATGATGAGATGAAAATGGCCGCAGCATATGCCATAGCAGATTGTGTAAGTGAAAAACAATTAAAACCGGAATACGTAATACCCGATGCTTTTGATCCTCAGGTAGCACAAAAAGTAGCTTATTATGTAGCAAAGTCAGCGATAGATACCGGGGTTGCTAAAAGGGAGGATGTCACTCCTGAAATGGTTGAGGAGCATATGAAATCTTTATTGAAATAGTATGACGGCTGCTGAAGGGAGGCAATTAGTAAAATTTCAATATCAAGGTTTTACTAATAAATTGTATGAGAGAAATAAATGTTTCAGAGATTACGGCTGTGGTTAAAACTATGAGTATTAATGCTAATTATTATCTTGGAAGTGATATAAAAAATCAGATAGTGAGAAGCTATTGTAGAGAGCCGTGGCCTATAGCAAAAGATATATTGAGTAAGATTTTAAATAATATAGATATATCTCAGAATGAAAATAGGCCTATATGTCAAGATACAGGTATGACTTGTGTATTTATAGAAGTGGGACAGGATGTACATATTGTAGGTGGAAATATTGAAGATGCAATCAATGAGGGTGTAAGACAGGGATATCTGGAGGGATATCTAAGGAAATCCGTAGTAAGGGATCCTCTAGACAGGGTCAATACGAGAGATAATACTCCAGCTGTAATAAACTATACCATAGTTCCGGGAGATAAACTGAAAATAACTGTGGCGCCAAAGGGGTTTGGATCGGAAAATATGAGTCAGATTAAGATGTTAAAACCTGCAGATGGCATTGATGGGGTAAAAAAGTTTGTAATAAAGGTAGTTGAGGAAGCTGGACCGAATCCATGTCCTCCAATAGTTGTGGGAGTCGGAATTGGAGGAACCTTTGATAGAGCTGCATTAATTGCAAAAAAGGCGTTGATAAGGCCGCTGACACAAAGAAATGAGAATAAACTTTATAGGAACTTGGAGCAGGAGTTATTGGAAAAAATCAATACGTTAGGTATAGGGCCGCAGGGATTTGGAGGCAGGGCAACAGCTCTTGCAGTAAATATTGAAACTTATCCAACACATATAGCTGGTTTACCGGTAGCTGTAAATATTAGCTGCCATGTTACAAGACATGAAGAGGTAGAACTTTGATCAGGCAATTCTTAAAATGTTTATTTTGTTAAAATTGGAGGTATAGGATATGTACAAGAGGATAACAACTCCTTTGATTGAAGAGAAAGTTAAAAGTCTAAATGTTGGTGACAGTGTGTTGATATCAGGAATTATATACACAGCGAGAGATGCTGCTCATAAGAGGCTTGTAGAATTACTAAATAAAGGCAGGGATCTTCCCATAGATGTCAGAAATGCAATTATATATTATGTTGGACCGACTCCTGCAAAACCAGGTCAGCCTATAGGATCGGCAGGACCAACAACAAGTTACAGAATGGATCCATATGCTCCAAGCCTTCTAGATATAGGTTTAAAAGGTATGATAGGCAAAGGCAGCAGATCTCAAAAAGTAATCGAATCTATCAAAAAGAATAGAGCAGTATATTTTGGAGCAATAGGCGGTGCAGCAGCATTAATGGGAAAGTGTATAAAAAAAGCTGAAATAATAGCATATAAAGATTTGGGATCTGAAGCTATTAGAAAATTAAAAGTTGAAGAGCTTCCTGCTTTGGTTGTCATTGATTCAAAAGGTAACAACTTATATGAAATTGGACAAAATGAATACTTGAAGAGAAACTGAGAGACTGTAAAAGCCAGTGACAAATATCAAATCATAATATTCATTAATTTATCTAATTATGAGGTACCTAAAGTTAGGTATCCTCTTTTTTTGATAATGAATATATCTAAAGCGTTTCAGAAATATTTCGATAATGCTAACAAAAGATTAAGAGAGGAATCCATTATGAATCTTTTAAGTAAGATTTTATTTGGAATATTGATTATGGCGGCTGTTTTTTTTGCATCTATGTTTGGAATGTATAAGTACAGCCAATTTGAAAATTTTAAAAACTTGGTGGGACAGGGAAGACAGTGTATGCTGCAGAAAGATTACAATAAATCCATTAAACTTTTTGAAAAAGCTTTAACTTATAAAAATGATTCTTCTGTTCAAAAAGAGCTTTTACTTGCCCAGGATATGAAAAATCAAAGTGGTAAACAGGCACATCCGAATGAAAAGTTGTCAGATTATATAAAACTTGCAAATACTGCAGTAAAAAATCACGATTATGAAAGTGCAAACAAATACTTAGACAAGGCACTTGAACTTAGCCCCGATGACCAGGAACTTCAGAGCATGAAGAACATGGTCGAGAGTGCCATTTACAGTAAAAACAATAAAACTGAAAATAAAATTGTAGTTGATTATAAGAATGTCGGCAATTATCAAAATAACAGTGTCAGGGAAAATACGGATAATAAAGATAAAGAAATAACCTATGACAAAGCTCTAAAAATTGTGTCTGATAAATTTCCCGGGGCTTCCTTTAAACCTGCGCAGGAAGTTCTTTCTCTCAGCATTTTGAGGAAGTTTTTAACCGACGGACAAATTGAAAAATATTACATATTTTATGGAAGCGAAGTGGAAACTGATTTCCAAGATCTCGTTCTTGTTGATAAGTAAACCGGTCGTATGTCATTTTTAGGCCCCGATGGTATCATGCATTGAGGAAAGGAAATTGTCCGTTTTGACACAAACTATAAATTAAAAATTGATGCCGGGACTAATAGGAATCTGCTATAATAAAATAAGTAGATAACCGAGTGTTCAGACTTTAAGGAAAAAGCCGGTTCATCATAAATTTAAAAATATTGGGGGAAGTAAAATGATACTTAAAGAAATTTCAAAAAAAATTACGGGGTTGGATGCAGAAGCGGCTGAGCATGCACGCAATCTGCAGGATGATCTTGTAAAACCGGCAGGTAGTTTAGGTGTGCTTGAAAGCATTAGCATTCAGATGGCAGGTATTACAGGCAGGGTAAAAAGCAGTGTGGAGAAAAGAGTACATTTTGTATTTGGAGCGGATAATGGCATCTGTGCGGAAGGTGTTACTGCTGCTCCACAATATTTTACAAACTTTTTAATGCGTGGTTATGCTTCAGGGAAAAAATGCGGTATAAATGTTCTTTGCGAGTACAACAATGTGGACCTCCGGCTTGTTGACATGGGCATTATCGGTGGAATTGAAGATCCTCATATTTACGACAGGAGGCTTATGCCAAATGGAACTAACAATTTTTACAAAGAGAAGGCTATGAGCCGTGAAATCGCTTTAAAAGCAATAGAAGTGGGTTTTGAATTTGCAAAATCTGCATCCAGTGAAGGCTGCGATATCATCGGAGCTGGCGAGGTCGGAATGGGCAACACCTCCACTGCAGCAGCCTGTATAATGGCGGCACTTGGAATAAACAATACCGAAAAAGCCGTGGGAAGAGGCGGCGGCCTGAGCGACAAAGCTTTTGAAAATAAAAAGCGAGTGATTACCGGAGCACTTGCTATGCATAAACCCGATGCGGATGACATTGTCGACATCCTTTCCAAGGTGGGAGGCCTTGATATTGCGGCAATGACGGGATTATACATAGGAGCGGCCTATTACCGAAAACCGGTGATTATCGATGGCGTGATTTCAATCGCTGCAGCACTGCTGGCATATAAATTCAATCCCCTTACAAGGGAATTTATGATTCCATCCCATATTTCGGAAGAACCTGCGTACAAGCTTGCGGCAGAGGCGATGAAATTAAAACCGATGCTGAATCTCGGCATGCGCCTTGGAGAGGGCACTGGCTGCCCAATTGCCATGGGAATCGTTGGCAATGCCATGGCCATCATCAATAACATGAGCACCTTTGAAGAAGTGAATATGGACAATAAATACCGCAAAGGCAAAGGTATCAAGGCGTAATTGATCATCATAAGCAATATTTACTTGTATAATGGAGCTAAAAGTATCTAAGGCGTACAAATGGGGTGATTCTTTGAAACTTGAAGATAAATTGGGGATAAAATTAGATATGGGAAATATATCAAAAAGAGATATGAAGGTATAGAAGGTGCCGCAAGTCCAAGAAACACTATAAGATTGGCATTTAAACAGGGCCTTATTGCAGATGGGGATGAATAGATATCCATGATGATTGACAGAAATAGAACTTTCCATGTGCATGATGAAAAACTTGCCCTGGAAATATTCAATAATATAAAAACACATCATATAAAATTGTTTGATATGCTTGTCGTAAAATTTGAAGCAAAAAATTTGCAGAGCATATACTTGAATTTTATAATGCATAATATGAATTTAATGAAAAACTGAATTTTACAAGAGCTTAGCAAAAAGCCCACATCTTTGTTTACACTACTTAAAATGAATAATAAATTATGTTGAAGAAGTTATTATATAAAAATTAGAGATAATGTATTGAAACTAGAGGACGATAATAAAGTAAATTGTTAAAAGGGGAAAGCTTAAGATGATTAATATTATTTCAAGGGTTATAAACAGAAATAAGATGATGAATACCCGTATAAAGAATAAAAATGCACTGTGCAATTTAAATGAGAAAATGAGAGAGCAAAAACCTTTTGAGGCTGATGATTTCAAAGTGGATCAGCTAAAAACTCAGCTTAGAAAAGGGCAGCTGGCTGAAAATCATATACAAGACGGGATGTCACTTCTTCAACAGAAAAGGAAGGCTGTAGATGAGCTGAAAAGCATGTCCCAAGATTTGAAAAAGTTGTCCGAAAAATATAATGACGTCAATTGTACGGAAGATGAAAAGGGGAAAATAGAAAAGAGTGCAAAAGAGATTATAAATAACATGGATAATATAATGAATGACACCTTTGGTTATAAAAGTGCATTTGCAGGTAGACAGGTCAGCATGGAGACCAGCCATGGCTCAAATATTGTAGTAAAGGGAAACCTGGATATAAGTATGGATTTTTATGGAAATAACAGTCATAAAAGTGAAAATGACAATAGCATACATATAGAAGCAGATTTAAGTATTGCATCAATACTTGAAAACACGGCTGAAATAGAAAAGAAGCTTATAAAACCTCTGAATGATGCTTTTGATGAAATAAAAAGTCAGATGGTTTCCGTAGTAAATAATGCCATGTACCAGGATATGATGGTGGAAATGGCGGCCAAGGGTCTGGCAGATTTGAAAAAAATTGATGTATATACTGAAAATGAAATTATAAACAGTTCTAAAAATATTCTTAAAAATGCATCAGAATCTCTTTACTGCCAAAGTTCCAACTTGGATGAAAAAAGGACTTCAGCACTTTTGGCATAGATTGGATAAATTGGACGTGTCATGTCTGCAATTTTGCTGTGATTTTTGCCCGGCTTACTCGGGTGGACATGCAACCCCCGGGGGTCATGAACAAATTGTGAATAAATCCTCCAAACGTTCAGCTGCTTTTTAAGCCAAACCATAAGTCCTGATATCCCTGGTGCCAAGGCAATTGCCTAGAATCCACCTGAACTGAAAGAGACAAGCTGCTCTTAGACATTGTGAATAAAGTGTAAACAAGAACAGCGTCGGACAAGCAATTTTCAAGTCAATTTCCGGCTGAACAAGCCCCTTCTTTGAGCTCAGCGGCATTAACAAGCATCTTCTTCAGCCTCAGCAGCTCTGGACAAGCAACCATGCTATCCCTTTGGCATGCAGCTGTGTGGAGATTTATATCCGCCTATTTTACGGTCAGTCGTTTTTGTTTAACCAGTTGGTCAGTATTTTTATATATTTTTTGTTTTCTTCTACAAAAGCCATGTGGCGGCTGAATTCAAATAACTCCCATTCTGAATTGGGAATTTTGTCATACATTGTTTTTGCAATAAGCGGTGAGCAGAGATCAGTAAGGCCGCTGGTTATTAAACACGGTTCCTGGATATTTTGAATTTCTTCCAGAAAATCAAAATCTTTTAATGTACCTGTCGGAGTAAACTCATTTTGACCCCATGCGGTTAAATAGGATTCTGATCCGGCAGTTTTCGGACGTCTTAAACATTCGGGGGAATCTGGACTCACCGGGCTTGCACAGTAGCGGAGCATGAATTCCGATTCGGCTTCTCTGTATTTTTCTGAAGAATAGTCCCCGGTTTTTTCTGCTTCTGCGATGGCATTCTGCATTTTTTGTGGAAGGTATTTGATTCTCCGGCGCTGTTCCTTTTTCCATAGTGTGGAGGAAGGCAGAGTGCTGGCCAGTATATAGCTCTTTATTCCCTTTGGTTTGTATTGGCAGGCATATTGAATTGCCATCATTCCGCCCCAGGACTGACCAAGCAGGTGAACTTCATCCAGGTTGAGATATTTGCGAAGCTGGATTAATTCCTCAATCCATGTTTCTGCGTTCCATAGATTGGGGCGGGAAGGTATTGAAGACAATCCGCATCCCAATTGATCGTACATTATAAGTGCACGTCCATCTTCTGCAGCTTTGTCGAGCACTTCAAAATAATTGTGTGTGGAGCCGGGACCGCCGTGCAATAGCAGAAGTGGTTTTTTGTTTCCTGTGCATTTTCCCACTATGCGGTAATAAGTTTTGTATTTCAGATATGGCATGTAGCCTTCAGTGATTTTCATGAATAAATCCTCCTTTGGCGATAAAAATTTATCCGAACGCTGCCATTGCTAATACCCCCAGCTTCTCAAAGTGGGAGATAAGCACTGCTGTGCGTCTGGATAAGGTGATTCTTAGGTTCGGCAGGCGAACCCACCTGGACCTGAGAATCACTTGATAGTATATTTCCATTATATATTAAATTCAGATTTTTTAATACGGGTTTGCAGCAAATTTGTGGATGGAGAGCAAAAAGTGAAAGTAGCGGCACTTTTTGGTATAATTGGGTTGATTCTAGATTTTGTGAGAAATGGAGGGATATCGGGTGATACTGAGTGTAAGCAGAAGAACAGACATACCGGCTTTTTACAGCAAATGGTTTTTCAACAGAATAAAAGAGGGATTTGTACTGGTAAGGAATCCATTTAATACAAAACAGGTCGGCAAAATAAATTTAAATCCGGAAATTGTGGATTGTATAGCATTTTGGACCAAAGATCCCGGGAAGATGCTTGACAGGCTTGATGAAATCAGAGAGTACAACTATTATTTTCAATTTACTTTGAACCCCTATGACAGAACGTTGGAGAAAAATGTACCCGGAAAAGAATATCTCATAGACACTTTCATTAAACTATCCTTGAAAATCGGCAGGGACAGGGTGATATGGAGATATGATCCAATAGTGCTGACTGATAGATTTACTAAAGAGTACCACTGTAAATGTTTTGAATATCTTGCTGAAAAATTGGGTCCCTATACTGATAAATGTGTTATTAGCTTTTTGGATTTATATAGGAAGACCGAGCGTAATTTACGCAGTATAAATGTTTTACCCATAGGGAAAAATGACATGTTTCAGCTGGCTGAAAAGTTTTCGAAAATAGCATTTAGGTATGATCTGACCGTTGAAACTTGCTCGGAGGATATAGATTTGTCCAGGTTTAATATTTCCCATGGCAGATGCATAGATGATAAGCTGATTTCCCATATTGTGGGACAAAAGCTGTCTGTAGAAAAGGATCCCAATCAGAGAAAGGCATGCGGGTGTGTGAAAAGCATCGATATAGGAGCTTACAACAGCTGTGGTCATAACTGTCTGTACTGTTATGCAAATTCCAGCGGTGATATTGTTGAGAGAAGTTTATCGATGCATGACGAAAACTCTCCACTGCTGGTGGGAAGATTGTGTGGGGATGAAAAGATTATAGACAGAGATGTAAAATCTTATAAAACCGGCTTTTATTTTTGAAGTATTTGCATAATTTATCTAAAACAATCTAAAACTAACATGGGTGATATTTATGGATGATTTCAACATGAATGACAATATACAAAAGATTGTTGACGGACTCGGAAACACGGATACTGTTATAAAAAGATATTTTGAGATAGGAAGTAAGCTGCCAGTACAGGCCGTGCTCCTCTACGTGGATTCTCTTGCCGACAGGGAATCTATAAATTTAAATATATTGAAACCTCTTATGCTGCAGGTGAAGGGTGATTTGTGCCTGTCGGCGGATATATGCGATATAATATGCAAGAAGTATATAACTTCAAGCAGCACATCCGTAGAAAATGACGCTAACAAGGCCATATTTGCGATGAAGCGCGGAAACACCGTGCTTATTATAGAGCAGGTAGACGAGTTTATAGTAATAGATACAAAAGATGGAAAATACAGGCAGATATCGGAACCTTTAAATGAGTATTCAGTCAGAGGTTCAAGAGAGGGTTTTGTGGAAAACCTGGAGACAAATGTGAGCATGATCAGAAGGATGGTAAAACACCAGGATCTGACCATTGAAAATTTTACTTTGGGGAAATACACGCAGACGGATATAAAACTGATGTATGTAGACAGCATTGCAGACGAGAGCGTTATGGAGAAGATACGTGACAGATTGTCTTCTATAGATGTGGATTCAATAACGGGGGCAGGTATAATAGAACAGTATATAGAAGGCCACCCATATAGTTTGTTTCCGCAGTGTTTTGCAACGGAGAGACCTGATATAGTCATAAATGATTTATTGGAAGGAAGGGCCGCAATATTATGTCAGGGTACACCGTATGCCCTTGTGGTACCGGCATTGTTCATAGAATTTTTTCAGGCAGTGGAAGATTATTACGAGAGAAGCATACTGTCCTCCATGATCAGAATACTGAGACTTCTCGCTGTTATTTTGGTCATAACTCTCCCTGCCGCCTACCTGTCATTTATAAAGTTTAATTCGGAACTTATACCGGTGAAATTTCTCCTCCCGCTGGTATCCACGAGACAGGGACTTTTGCTGACTCCATTGATTGAAATATTGTGTATGGAAATGATAGTGGAATTTCTGAGGGAAGGAGGGCTGAGGCTGCCCGGAAAAATAGGTCAGACTCTCAGCCTTGTCGGTGGGTTTATAATCGGAGATGCTGCATTGAGGGCAAAGCTTGTGAGTCCTGCCACCCTCGTGGTCGTGGGGACTGCCGTAATTGGAACATTTGTCATTCCAAACTATGACATGTCACTTTCCATACGTATAGCGAGGTTTCCAATGATAATACTTGCAGACATATTTGGAATTGTGGGTATAGCTGCAGGCTGGTATTTGATCTTGCTGCATTTGTTTTCAATGGATACTTTTGGAGTACAGTACCTCTCCTTAAAAAAGAACGATTTGAAGGACATATTCATCAGGGGCCAATTGTGGAATATGGACAAAAGACCTGAATCCATGCCGAATAAGAACAAGATCAGGATGGGAAATTCCATGAAAAAATTTAGGGGGAGACATTAAATGCAAAACAGTTCTGAAAGTAAGATAACTTCATATCAGCTGCTTTGTATTTTGACAGGTACTGCAATAGGTATAGGATTGATGGATCTGCCAAACCAAGTAACTGAAATTGCAAAGCAAAATGGCTGGGTTTCGGTTATTATAGGAGGTATTTATCCTCTGTACATAGTGTATATTGCAGATATACTGCAGAACAAATTTCCGGATGAAAACATATTGCAATTGAGCAGAAAATTTTTGGGAAAGGTTTTTGGAAATTTACTCAATTTGCTTTTTATGTTTAATTTTATACTCTATACTACAACCGTTGCATCGGGTTTGACCATCCTTTTGAGTACTTTTATAATGTATTTTATGTCTCCTATAAAATTGCTCGTATTCATAGTTTCTCTGGGGGCAATATCCAGTTACAGCGGTTTAAGACCCCTGGCAAATATAAACGAGTTGATCTTTGTGTTTACCATAGTTGTCGCCCTTATTCCTCTTGTTGCACTGGGCAGAGGAAAACTTTTAAATGTGCTCCCGCTGTTTGACAGCAGTGTTGAATCCCTATTTAAGGCGAGCGTTGAGTCATGTTTTTCCTACGGTGGTATAGAAATAATATTTTTGTTTTATCCTCTGGTTAGTGATAGGGAAAAATTTAAAAGTTATATGTTAAAAGGGGTGCTGTTTCTGATAATTTTGTATTCGTCCCTGACTTTCCTGACCATATACTACTGCGGAATAGATTTGATAAAAAAGTCATTTTGGTCGATACTCATAGCTACTAAATCAATTGAAATACCTATAATAAACAATTTTAGATTTATATTCATGTTTTTATGGAGCATAGTAAACTTTAAAACCATCTCCAACAGTTATTTTGCATCCGTATTCATATTGAAGGATATGTTTAAAAAACTTTCAATAAAGAAGCTGTCCGTAATTTTATTTCCCTTTATAGTGTTGATGTCTTCTAATTATATAAACGAAGAAGCCCGTAGAACTTTTCTGAAATTTATAGTTCCAAAATACACTTTATTCAACATAGTGTTTTTGACTGTGATCTGTCTTATAGGACTTTTGAAAAAGGATGGTTTAAATGAAGAAAAATAAATTTCTGATCATAATACCCCTTTTAGTTATAATATTTTCATTTTTCATAACGGGTATAAAAAATTCGGATATAGTTGAAAATATGGAAATAGTGGCTGGGCTCGGTTCGGATGTCGAATACAAGACTCCTGGGTCGGTATCGTACAGCATACCGTTGTCCACGTATATATTTAGGGGCATTAGCGGCGATGACGAGAATGTCAAGGTAAGCAGCACAGTGAGAAAGGGAGTTGGAAAAACTTTAGGTCAAACCAGGGAAAACAGACAGTCGAAAGCGGATAAGAAAACAATATTGGGTTTTGAAAAGGTGTATATAGTAAGTGAAAGCAGTGCTGCCTACGGACTTGAACCCATAGTTGACATATTGTTTAAAAACCCCCAGCTTAATGATACGGGTTATTTTGCAATATGCAGGGGAAAGGCTGAAGATATGCTTTCCCATAAGGTTGAAGGCTATCCAAGTTCCTCCGATTTTATAGAAGGCCTTTTGAAAAACGAGTTTAATTATTCCTTTTTTCCTAAGAATATAAAAATAACAGATCTGTATACTTCACTTTATGTCGAGGGTACTAATCCCGTGGTGCCCTATATTGAAACAAATGGAGACAATATAGAGGTATCGGGAATGGCCCTGTTTAAAAATGGAAAGATGGTCGCAAAATCGAATTTTGATGACAGTAAATGGCTTAATTTGATGAGAGATAACAAAGTATGTGGAATTGTGAGCTTGCAAAAAGATTCCAGGAATTATGCGGATCTTTATGCGAATTCATTTAGAAAAGTCAATGTGGATAAAATTCATGGGAAGCTTCATTTTACGATAAATTTGAAATTAAAGGGTAGTGTGATTACAAATACTTATTTTAAGGATATTTCAAAGAACGAGAGTGCCAAAAGAGCTTTTGAAGAGAAAATCGGAGAAAAGGTACATAGAAATTGCTGCTCGGTTATAAATAAAATGAAGACGGAATATAAAACTGACTGCCTGGGTCTTGGTAAATATGCTGCAGCCAAATATGGAAGGTGGAGCAATGTGGACTGGGACAAAGAAGTGCTTGATTCCAGTATAGATGTAAATGTAAAAGTATCTATAGAGAACTGGGGACGAGGTTCCTTTGAAAAAAATTCCCGGGAGCAATAGGGCAAATTTTATGTTATTATATAAGTGATATAAAATAGATTCAAAAGAGGGTGGGACAGCTGGTAAGAAATTATATGGAAGATGTAGTTGACGAGCTTTTGCCAAGAGTTTTGGAAAATTACGATAATATATGTAAATGTCCTCGGTGTATTGATGATATAAAGGCCATAGTTTTAAACAATCTCAAGCCTAAATACATATCTACGGAAAAAGGTCTCTTGTATACTAAAACCAATGAACTTTCTAGAGAATTTACTACTAACGTGATAAAGGAAATAGCACTTGCTATAAACATAGTGTCCAAAAACCCACACGATCATTGAAATATAAACCAGCACCCCTGCATTTTAGGTGCTGGTTTTTGTAATATCTTTAAAATTTATTTCGCAAGTTCATATATTGCATGGGCGTATATCTTGGCATTCATTATTAGATCTTCAATTTCAATATATTCGTTGGCTTGGTGGTCAAGGTCCGGCTTCCCGGGGAATATTGGCCCGAATCCAATTATATTTGAAAGTTCCTTGGCATAAGTTCCGCCACCTATCCCATAGGCTTTTCCCTCTTTTCCCGTTTGTTCTTTGTAGACTTCGAGAAGGATTTTGACCAATTTACTGTCTTCAGGGAAATAAAGGGGTTTATCGGCTTTTACGTCTTCTATTTTTGCACCGCATTTTGCAAATTCCATGGAAACAGTGTCCATTATTTTTTCACCGTCTGCAGTAACAGGATATCTCATGTCTATCCACAGATCTGCCTTTTTATCGTTGATTTCGGCAACTCCGACATTCCATGACAATTTTCCTGATGGTTTGTCTTCACATGCTATTTTAAGTGAAGTGCCTTCTGTCTCAAATCCAACATATTTGTTAAAGAAGTTTATATATTCTGCAAGAGGAGAAGGTCCTCCAATGATAGTCCCTAAAAATTCAAAAGTCTGCATTACGGCATTCTTGCCCATTTCGGGCATACTTCCATGGGCTCCTACCCCGAAAGTGTGGAGGACTACGTCTCCGTCTGCGGTTTCAGTTTTCATATTGTAACCTTTTTTGCCGGCAAAGTCCTTTACTGCTTTTACAATACCGTCTGGATCTTTTGTACCTATCACGGTACTACACTTGTCGGGGACCATATTTGGTCTTATTCCACCTTTTAACGATTTGATTTTAATTTTACCTTCTGAAGGGTTTAGATCTTTGACGATGTGAAATCTTCTTATTCCTTTTTCGGCATTTATAAGTGGATACATTGCATCTGGTGTGAATCCGGATACTGGAACTTTTTCCTTCTTATTATATACCTTCATTTCGGAGCTTCCCGTTTCTTCATTTGTCCCGAAAATAACTCTTACTTTTTTTGAAAGCGGTATTTTAAGTTCTTTTATAGCTTTTAACCCGAAAAGGGCAGCCATTGTAGGTCCCTTGTCATCCAGTGAACCCCTGCCATAAATTTTACCTTCATGGATTTCTGCTGCATAAGGCGGGTGAATCCAATTGTCTCCTTCTGGTACTACATCCATATGCCCCAGAACAGCTACATAATCGTCTCCCTTGCCATATTCCGCATATCCATAATATCCCTCTTCTTCTTTATATGTGTTGAATCCAAGGTCCGCTGCAATTTCAAGAGCTTTATCAAGTGTTTTTCCTACGCCTTCGCCAAAAGGCATGCCTGGTTTTTCTCCATCGAGAGTGCTTTTGATTTTGATTACTTCCTGGGCTGATTTGATCAGTTCTTCTTTCATTTCATCAATTTTTTTATTAAGTTCCATGCGTAATCCTCCTCCTATTGACATACTTGATATGTAAATGTTTATAATGCCGATTTTACACAGTTTATCTGACACAATTATTGTATACCCTTTTTTATATTTTTTCAATATACTTGAATTTTTTATTGAATTATACTATTTTTTGTACTTGATTTTATTCAATTTTCAAATAAAATAGGCAGTATATGCAATTTTAACAAATTTAAAATGTAAAATTCTCGAAAATTTAGACATATGGATTAATTGGAAGTTTAAGGTTAAAAGTCAGCTTTAAATTGAGAAATTCAGTAAATATGGTTTCATATACATATTTGTATTTGGAAAAGAATTATCATATAATATAAATTAGCGTATGTGATGATTCAAAATATTTTTAAAATAACGGGAGGTAGATCATCATGCCAAATTTTGCAAATCCTTTTCAGGGAAATGTAGACAGGAAAATGACCAAGGAAGAACTGATTCAGGCTGTAAGACTTGATATTGCAGGAGAACTTGAAGCTATATATTTATATGAATCCCATGTACTGGCGACGGATGATGCTGCAGCTAAAAAGGTGATAGCAGATATAAGAGACGAGGAGAAAGCACATGTAGGGGAACTTATGTCACTGCTCAAAATACTTGACCCCGATGAAGCGGTACATTTTGCATCTGGCGAAACGGAAGTTGCGGAAATGATGGAAGAATTGAATATTCAAATTCCTGAAGTAAAGAAGACAGCGGTTAAAGATGAATCCACCCAAAAAACTGTTGGAAGTTTAATAAAGGACTAAGGAGGGAATTGTCATGGATTATTTATCAAGGGAAAGTGCACCTTTTTCGGCCGATTTGTGGAAAAAAATAGATGATACAGTTGTGGACACTGCAAGCAGGGTACTAGTTGGAAGGCGCTTTTTGAATATATTCGGACCTCTTGGCGTAGGCATGCAGAGCATAAATTTGGACAGCACCGATATTGGAAAATCAGTGCAAGAAGAAACCGCAGGCGGAATATCGAGGATCGGGAGAAGGAAGTACGAAGAAATCCCTCTGTTGTATAATGACTTTACTCTTCTCTGGAGAGACATTGAAAATAGTGAAAAATTTGATTATCCTCTGGATCTGTCTCCGGTTATAGCTGCTGCCGAAACATGTGCACGAAAAGAGGACAAGCTAATTTTTCTGGGAGATGAAAGTTTCGGATATGAGGGAATCTTTAATGCCGTGGGTATCAACAAAATGGAGAAAAGTGACTGGAAGTCTGGAGAAAACCCATTTTCAGATGTCGCTTCAGCAGTGAAGATTTTAACTGAGCAGGGTATTTACGGAAAATATGTACTTGTTGTAAGTCCTGATTTATACCTTCAAATGCAGCGTATACAACCGGGAACAGGAGTGCTTGAAGTTGACAGGATTTCTAAACTGCTGGACGGAAACATATTTACAAGTCCGGTTCTCGGCACAGATAAAGGAGCTCTTTTATGCAGTGAACCAAATTATATGGACATTGCAATAGGTCAGGACATGGCAACGGCATATCTTGAACTTAAGGATTTGAACCATGTTTTGAGGGTGCTGGAAACAGCGCTTTTAAGAATAAAGAATAAAAAGTCCATAGTTGTTTTTGAATAGTCAGATCAAACAGCGGGAGAAGTGAATTTATTGAAGAATTCACTTCTTTTTTATATTTTGAAAAATTATAGAAGAAATACCTATAAAAAAAACCTGAAAGTAGACGATAAACTGGGAAACATATATGACAAAAGTAATATAGGGGGTAATTGATATGGAAATTAAAAAGAAGATGCCGTTGTTTGTATTGTTTATAGTAGCTGTACCAATAATTGTTATAAGTTTAACAGTTTATTTTGTAAACTCGAGGGCAATGCTAAAAAGCAGTAAAAATAATATGAGTCTGAGTACCAGCTTAGTTTCAAACCATGTAAACGATATTGTGGAAAATGAAAAAAATGAAGCATACATGCTTTCACAGCAGAAGGAGATTGTAGATGCAGCTAAGACAAGGCAGCAGGAAGGCAGGGACGAATTTTTCAAGAACTATGGTACTGGTGAAAGTCCGGCCGATCTGGTACTGAAGAAAAAATTCCAAAGACTTAAAGATCATCAACATCTCTCTCTGGTAGATTCCAGTGCCATGATAATCTGTGATAGTGATCCGGATAATGTAAAAGTTGATTTGAGCAGCAGGAAATATTTCAAGGAGGCAATTTCAGGAAGAGAATGCGTAGGCGATGTTATGAAGTCAAAGATAAAGGGAAAATCGGTGATTGTCTTCGCGGCACCGGTAAAAGATGAAAACGGGAAGGTTATAGGTGTTATTGCCAATACCGTATATACTGATTTTTTCACTAAAAGCCTATCCAAAATAAAATTTGGCTCTACGGGTTATGCATATATGGTAGACAGCCGCGGCATGATGTTGTCCCATCCCGACAAGGATAAGATATTGAAACCTGTGCAAAATAATGTAATAAAAAGTGTTGCCGACAGGGTTAAAGACGGGCAGAATGTTGAAAGCAGTGTGGGAACCTATAAGTATAATGGAAGTAAAAAATTATCCGGATATATTGTGATACCCGGCGTCAAGTGGATTTTGGCAGCATCCCAGAATATGAGCGAAGTAAATAAAGATACAAGAAATATACTTTTTATAAACTCTGCGATTGGTTTGGTTATAGCACTTCTTGCAATCTTTATAGGACTTAAGTTTTCTTCTAATATCACTACCCCTCTTGGAAAATTACTGGTTTCTATGGATACTGCGGCTGAGGGCGATGTTACTGTGAGGTCTGACATATCCGGAGATGATGAGATAGGAAAATTGAGTTCCGGGTTTAACAAGATGATTGAAAATCTATCCGGTATTATTGACAATGTTAAAAGCAATTCCGGCAGTGTAGAGGAACAATCCGTTAACCTGTCCTCGGTTTCAAATGAAATTGCATCTTCGTCGCAGAACGTGGCGGATACCATACAGGAAGTTGCCAAAGGCTCGGAGTCACAGGCGGAAGATCTGGATAAAATCAACTCCATAGTAAATAATTTTGCACTGGAAATTGAAAACATTGTAAAGTCTATACAGGAGATGTATAAGAGTATCGGGAATATAAATGAAATGTCAATGGACAGCAATGACAAGATGAAAATTTTAAAGGATTCCATAAATGGTGTAAGTACTTCTTTCAAGGATTTTATGAATAAAATCAACAATTTGAATGAAGGCATAAAACAGATAGATAGTATTGTAGATGTTATAGACAATATAACTGACCAGACTAATCTCCTTGCCTTGAATGCCTCTATAGAAGCCGCCAGAGTTGGAGAAAAAGGTAAGGGCTTCGTAGTAGTTGCGAGTGAAATAGGAGAACTGGCGGAAAAATCCAAGGAATCTGCCGGCAATATAGCTCATTTGATAGAAAAAATATATGATGACACGAAATTGATGGTAAAGTCTGCAGGAGATGTCAATATTGAATTGAAACAGCAGATAGATGCGGTCGGGGATTCTATTGAAGCTTTTATGGGCATCTCAAAGGCTGTGGGTACTGTGGATTCAGAAGCCAGGCTGATAAGCAGTTCGGCTTCAAAAATAGATGATAAAAAAAATCAGATAGTCGGAAGGATTGAAAGCGCATCTTCTACGGCACAGCAGGTATCTGCCTCGGCAGAAGAGGTGTCGGCTACTTCTGAAGAGGTAAGTGCATCTACGGAAGAAATATCGTCTTCTGTGGATAAGCTGAGCAGTACCGCCAAAGTTATGACAGATTCCGTTAAAAAATTCACCGTAAAGTGATTTTTAGGTTCAGGTGCGCAGCAGTACTTATCTCCCACTTTGAGAAGCTGGGAGTATGGCAATGGCAGCGTTAGGATAAAAAATGTAAATGCCGGGTCCTGCTAGAAACACAGCTTTATTATCAAAGGTATGGTTATTATGGAGAGCAGTGAGGAAAAAGAAACTATGAAAGCTGAATATTCCTTGTCCTTATTGAAATTTTCTGCAAAAATTGTGGTAAAGGCACCGGCAGGCATGGCCTGCATCAGAATGAGGGTTTTTATGACGGTGGAATTGTCGCCGGACAGAATTGAAATAAAATAGAGTACTTCAGGTAAAAGTATAAGTTTTATAAATGATCCGTAATACAGACTCCTGTCCTTTATGATTTTTTTGAGCTCGCTCCTTGACAGGAGACTCCCTATTATGAGCATGGATATCGGCGTGGTGAGTCCTCCCACCATATCTATAGTATTCATGAATACTGCAGGTATCTTTATTGAAAATATCATTATTATAAGTCCTATGAAGGAAGAAATTATTCCAGGATTTTTTAGGCATTTTTTAAGTCCCCCGAGACTCTTGGTATTGGTAAAGAGCATTACACCGTAGGTCCACACGAAAATGCTGAAGAGCATGTTGAAAACGGCAGCGTATATCACGCCTTCCTTTCCAAAAACACTTTGTGCCACGGGAAATCCCATAAAGCCGCAGTTTGAAAACATCATTGCAAACTCGAGGGTGTTTCTCTTTCCCTTATCAATTACGAGAAGGAGGGGCTTTACTAAAAGAGGGGTCAGTGCGAATATTATAAAACTATATATGAAGGATTTTATTACGTTGTTTTTCATATTGGGACCATAGGAAAAACTAAAGGAAGAGATAACTAGAAAAGGAGTTGTTATTTCTACCAACAGCTTGGACAATCCATTTGAAAAGTTTTCGTCTATTATGTTCTTTTTTCCCCCATAGAATCCTACAAGGGCAACTAAAAATAACGATATTATCTGTGTTATTACCGTATTGACTCCCATATTGAACCTTCCTGAAAATTGTATTTCTGTTGATTAGCATAGCAAGTATTGCTGTAAAAGTCAAACAATCAATGGAATCTGTGGAAAATTAATTTAGGAAGTTACAGCTTTTTCTGATATAATGGGAATGTGTTTTAAATTGAAACAGGAGGAAAAGATATGAAGGTTTTTGCAATTGCTCCCTATAATGGATTAAAAGAATTAATTCTTCAGCTGGCTGAAAATGAAAAAGATATTGATCTGCAGGCAGAAGTTGGTGATCTGGATTTGGGGGTGGAAATAGCAAAAAAAGCACAGAGAATGAGTGCCGATATTATTATAAGCAGGGGTGGAACTGCAGAACTCATACAAAGGGAGGTAGATATTCCTGTAGTGGATATAGAAGTCTCCGGCTATGACATACTGCGGGTGGTAACTCTTGCAAGCGGCCTGAAGGGAAGGGCAATTATCGTTGGGTTTCCAAAGATATCCGAGGAAGCAGCTACCATCTGTTCATTACTTAATGTGGATATTCCCAATTATGTTATTCATAGTGAAGATGAAGTAGTGCCTAAGCTGCAGGAAATCAGCAAGAGGGATTACCAGGTAATCATCGGGGATGTGGTTACTACCCGGAAAGCAAAAAAACTGGGATTTAATACGGTATTGTTTACGTCCGGCAGGGAAAGTGTTTTGAAATCCTTCAATGATGCCAGAAAAATTTATAAAGTTTTAAAAAAAGCTAGAATGGAGCAGATGATACCGGCAGCTGTCGTTGAACAGGCAGAGAGAGGAATTGTGGTTTTTGATGGGGCTTTCAAGTGTGTCTACTCCAATGCCTATTTTAACAGTATATTCGGGGGCGGCCTGGATTTTATAAAAAAAGAGTGGATGGATTCAATACTAAACGGGGATAAATTTAATACTGTAATTGAACTTGATAACTTTGCGTGGAAGGTTTATGGAAACCAGATAAAAAAAGAAAATAAAGTCTATATTGTATTTCTTCTGGATAGGATATCAGGTTATTCAAGGGATAAGATCCCCGGAGTTGCTATAAAGAACAGCAGTACAGGTGAAACTTTGTCTTTACTTCTGGAAAGCGGATATATGAAAAATATATTGGAAAAAGTGGATAGGTGCAAGGGCACAAACGTACCAATATGGATTTTAGGTGAAAGGGGAACTGAAAAAGACGACTTGGCGGAATTTTTACATTTTGGATATGAAGCTGAATCCGGAAGCTTTGTCACCCTGGATTGTAATTTGATTTCAGAAGGGGACTTAGGTAGAATTATTTCCAACAGTGATATTTTAAATATAGATACAGGCACTGTTTATTTTAAGGATATACAGGAATTGTCCCCAAGTAGCCAGAATCTGCTGAATGAATTCCTGGATTGCAATGGGAATATTGCTTCTAAATTTATAATATCATCCCTGGATAATTTAGATGATATAGTGGAAAAAGATAAATTCAGCTTGAGTTTGTATTATAAGATCTCGCCCGTTACTTTAAAAATTCCTCCTCTTAGGGATAGAATTGATGAAATGGGCAGTTTAGCCAGGTTGTTTATAAATGAATATAATACTTTTTACGGGAAACAAATTGTGGGGATCAGAAATGATGCGCTTTTAGAATTAAAAAAACATAAATGGAAGGGAAATATGCTTCAATTTAGAAAGACAATAAAGCAAATAGTTATGTTTTGTAAAAATGATTATATAGAATTGAATGATGTAAGGGAGGCACTTGACAATATGCCATGCGGCTCTGACATGGAGAATGATAGCGTGGAACTTAATGGAACCCTCGAGGAAATTGAAAAAAATATTATTCAGAAAATATTGAAGAAAAATCAAATGAATCAATCCAAAGCGGCAAAGAAACTTGGCATAAGTCGTTCCACTTTATGGCGCAAATTGCAATAGCGCCTTTTTTTTATACAAAAAAATATAAATAACTATTGCAATTTAAAACATATACATATATAATAAAAGCTGTAATCGATTTTATTATGTTTTAATTTAAAACATAATAGCTAAATAGATAAGAAACATGTTTCATAGAAAAGGAGGAAATTTAAGTGGAATTAAAAGGAATTATAACTGCAATGGTAACGCCAATGGACAAGCAACAGAAAATAAATTATCATGCGACGAGACAACTTATCAATCATCTTATTGATTCGGGTGTTAATGGTATTTTCATTTTGGGAACTAATGGTGAGTTTCATTTATTGACCAGGGAAGAAAAATTGGAATTTGCCGAAGCTGTTATTGAAGAAGTAAATAAAAGAGTGCCTGTTTTTATTGGTACAGGTGGAAATGGGACGGAAGAAGTAATTGAATTATCAAAGGAGATGGAAAAGATAGGAGCAGATGCCCTTTCGATTATAACTCCCTATTTTATAACTCCTAGTCAAAATGAAGTAATCAAGCATTATGAAAAGATAGCGGATTCAGTTTCACTTCCAATACTCTTGTACAATATACCTGGAAGGACGGGCATGACTTTGGAACCGGAGACGGTGGCAGAACTGGCAAAAGTAGACAACATACTTGGAATAAAAGACAGCAGCGGCAAATTCGAAAATATCAAAAATTATATAGATATCACTAAAAATGAGAAATTTTCCGTACTAGCGGGGACGGACTCGTTAATACTTAAAACTCTCATGTCAGGAGGAAAAGGGGCTATAGCAGCTACTTCCAACATGGTACCGGATGTAGTTGTTTCAATATATCAAAACTGGCTTAAGGGAAATATAGAAAGTGCTCAAAAAGCTCAGGAAGATCTTAAACCTCTCAGAAGTACATTTAAGTATGGTACACTTCCTTCTGTCTTAAAGAAGGCTGTTGAGCTGTACAGCGGTATACAGGTAGGTCCTCCAAGACTTCCTGCAGTTGAGCCGACAGGGAAAGTACTTGAAAAAATTAGAGAAATGGTTGAATTTTATAAAAAGCAGATATAAATATCATTGAAAGCGAGGGAGTATTGTATGCAGAAAATATATGGATTTAAGACGGCGGATAATATTGTTGCAGGTGAAAATTCCATTGAAACCCTGAAAGAAAATATAGGCGTTGTAGGAAATAAAGTCAAAAGAGCACTGATTATTACTCAAAAACCCATGCAAAACTTAGGTCTTGTAGATATCATAACTAAGCAGCTGGATGAAATTGGAATCAAGGCTGATGTCAATACGGATATTATTCCGGAGCCCACTGTAAAAAGCATAGAGGATATATCAGGCAATATCAGAAAAAAACATTACGACCTGTTAATTGGTGTAGGAGGTGGAAGTGTCCTGGATACTACAAAAATCCTGGCAGTACTTGAGACAAATAATAATTCCATAAAAGAAATTTTAGGTACGGATTTGGTCAAATATCCGGGAATTCCTACAGTTCTAATTCCTACCACTGCAGGGACAGGCTCTGAAGTGACACCAAATGCCATTGTCACTCTTCCGGAAGAACAGCTGAAAATAGGTATGGTAAGCAGATATTTACTTCCCAAACTTGTGATAGTAGATCCCAGCTTGACAATTGGGCTTCCTAAATCTGTTACTGCCTCTACTGGCATGGATGCTTTTATTCATTCTCTTGAATCCTATATTTCAAATAAGGCCAATCCGATAAGCGATATGTTTGCACTCAGGTCAATAAAATTGATATCATCCAGTATAGTGGAGGCCTATCAGAACGGCGGATCTATTAGAGCAAGAGAAAATATGATTTTGGGATCACTTTACGGCGGCATGGCGTTAACGGCTGCGGGGACAGCTGCAGTTCACGCACTTGCATATCCCCTTGGAGGAAAATTCAAAATAGCACACGGTGTAGCAAATTCAATGCTTTTGCCTCATGTAATGGAATTTAATATGGACTGTATTGCTGACAGGCTCTGTGACGTGGCTGGATCTATGGAAATAAAAGAGAATCTTCCTGCGGATAAAACTGCGGAAAAGGTAATAGAGCGCCTGAGAGAATGGATTGAGATTTTGAATATTCCACAGGATTTAAGTGTATATGGAGTTAAAAAAGAAGATATTCATGGACTAGCTGTATCTGCTTCTAAAGTTACCCGGCTTTTATACAATAATCCTAAAAAATTAAGTGTAAAAGATATAGAGAATATCTACAGTAAACTATTAAGATAGGCAGACGGAGAAAATTGATGAAAATAGCAGTTATTTCAGATGATTTAACGGGTGCCAGTGATTGTGGAGGACAATTGATTCAATATGGATTGAATGTTTCCGTAATTTTAGATTGGAACGAATTGTCTTTAAAACAAAATGATGCAGTTATATATAATACAAATAGCCGTGATGTATCTGAACAGGAAGCTTATAAACGGGTGAGATATGTTTCCGAATATTTAAAGGACAAGCCTTTTGACATAATTTATAAAAAAATAGATTCTACAATGAGAGGAAATATTGGACAGGAAATCAATGCCATGCAGGATGTGTTTCAGAGAGATTTTGTTATTATTGTGCCGGCCTATCCCAAAAATAAAAGGCAGGTGATAAACGGGACTTATTATCTAAATAATAAAAAATTAGTTGAAACGGAGGTAGCACAGGATCCCAAGACACCGGTGGAGGATTCTGTTATATACCGGTTGATTGGAAGACAATCCAATAGGAAGGTAGGTCACATTTCCCATAATGATTTGATTAAGGGATATGAGCATGTTTTTAAATGCTTGGTTGATTTCAAGAATAACAGTATATCTTATATCACAGTAGATACAGTTGATGAGAATGATCTAAAAAATGTAATTTCTTTTATAAAAATGACTAAATTTTCTGTCATATGGTGCGGTTCTGCAGGACTTATGGAATTTTTACCATCTGCCTACGGACTTGAGCAAGAAACTGGCAGGGCAGCTGAAGTTCCTGAAAATACCAACAGGGTTTTATTTGTAATTGGGAGCGTAAGTAAATCCAGCAGAGAACAGCTGGATGAATTGCTGTACTGTACAGACACGGTGGGAATAGAGGTTAAATCTACAGAAATTATTTTAAATGACAAGGACAGAAAAGATGAATGGAATAGAATAATGAAAAAGGCAGCTGGTTCTGTAAACTTGAATAAGAATATTGCTGTATTTTCCTCCAGTGAGGTGAAAAAAACCCAGAAAGCAGGAATGGAAAATGGGTATAGCTCAATTCAAATCAGCAATGTGATTTCAAGATTTTTGGGAAAAATATCAGCATGTATAATTGACAAATTCAAAGTAAAGAGTCTGTTTGTTACGGGAGGTGACATAGCTTATCAGGTTTTTGACAACTTGGATGCCAGCGAATTCAAGCTGCTGGGGGAAGTGGAACCCGGAATACCGTTTGGAATGTTGAAGAATAAAGATAAAATTTTTGCCGTAACGAAAGCGGGAAGTTTTGGCTCTAAAATGGCTATGGTTAAAGCTATTTCAGTTTTACGGGGAGACGTATTGAAAAATGCAAATGACAAGTATATTGCTAAAAAGCAATAACAGAATATTTAAATAGGCATGTCTTAGTTTTTGAGAATCATGCTTACTTAATGGTAAATAAGAAGAGGGGAATTAATTATGAAAGTTATAAGGACGATTTTAGGGGATATTTCACCAGAGGAAATGGGAATAACCGATTCTCATGATCATTTAATTAGAAGTGGAGGATTTGAAGTAGCTAACAATCCGAACTCTTTGTTAGATGATGTTCCTTCTGCAATAAAGGAGTTTAATGATTTTGTCGATGCTGGAGGAAAAACAATTGTATGTATGGATCCCATAGGCTGCGGAAGAAATGTGAAGTCGATGTTAAAAGTAGCTGAAGCTTTAAAAAATAGAGGGCATATTGTAATGACAACTGGTTTTCATAAGGGTGAATTTTATGATAATAGGACTTCGTGGCTTGCAACGGTTGATATTGATAAAATAGTTGAAATGATGGTGGCTGAGATACAAATTGGAATGGATGTTCACAGTTATAATGGACCAGTAATTGAACGCACTAAAGCTAAAGCTGGTGTAATAAAAGCAGGAACTGGGAATTTATTAATTTCAAAACTTGAACAAAAAGCATTGAAAGTGGCGGCAATTACTCAGCAGGAAACCGGGTGTGCAATTTCAGTACATACGGATTTGGGAACTATGGCTTTGGAAACTGCTAAATTGTTAAAATCATATGGTGCAGATCCCCAAAAGGTTATATTGTGCCATCTTCAGAGGAATCCTGATAGATATTATTATGAAGAAGTACTTGATGAAGGGGTGAATCTTTGTTTTGATGGTCCTAATAAAGTGAAATACTATACAGATTCTATATTAGCTGAAAATATAATTTGGCTTGTGAAAAAAGGTTATGGTAGACGAATACTGTTAGGAATGGATTCAGGTTTTAGAGATGCACATTCCGCTTACATGGCAAGGGCGGGAAAGGCAAATGGCGTAGAATACATGCTTAACCGTTTTGTATCATTGTTGAAGCGTATTGGTATAGATAGGAAATCTCTAGATGATATTTTAAAAAACAATGCCGCCCGCATTTTTGCAATAGAAAAAGATAATTAAATAATCGAAGGGAGTTTTTAAAATGAAAGTAATATCTACTTCGCCTTCTTTTGCAAAGTATTCAAAAGAACCTATTGAATACTTGAATAGATATGGAATACAAGTAGAATATCTTCCTGCAGATATTAATGAAGATGAGTTCATAAATAGGATACAGGATGTAGATGGATTGATAGTGGCTTTTACAAAAATAAATTCAAGTGTTTTGGATAATGCGCCAAAACTGAAAATTGTATGTAAACACGGTGTGGGTGTTGACAATATAGATCTTGAAGAAACCCGGAAAAGAAATATATATGTGACAAATGTACCTAATGCTAATAAACATGCTGTTGCAGATTTTGCTTTTGGACTTATTTTGTCTGTAGCAAGGCAGATTCCCCAGGCAAATGAGTTCACTAAAAAAGGTAAATGGACAAGAATATTTGGATCTGACGTATATGGGAAAAACATAGGAATTATAGGGCTAGGAAATATTGGAAAACAAGTTGCATTGAGGGCAGAGGGTTTCAATATGAAAATATTGGCTTACGATCCCTACCCTGATATGAAATTTGCAGATAAGTACAAAGTTAAATTTCTGCCGCTTGGAGAATTGCTGGAGCAGAGTGATTTTGTTACAATCCACATACCATTAATTGAAAAGACGAGGAATTTAATTGATTTAAACAAGCTGAAACTTATGAAGCGTACTGCATATTTGGTAAATGCATCTCGGGGTGGAATAGTGGTGGAAGATGATTTATATAGTGTATTAAAAGAAAAAGTAATTTCAGGTGCTGCTATGGATGTATTTTCTAAAGAACCTATGAAAACGAACCCATTGTTTGAATTGCCCAATTTTATTGCATCACCTCATATAGCAGGATATACTGCAGGGGCGATAAATGCACTTGGAATGACTTGTGCCAAGAATATTGTAAATGTATTGATAAATAAAACTGAACCGGATTTTATTGTAAATGGGAGATGATAAAACAAACAATTTATTTTAAAGTCATGGCTAAATGTGTGATAAAATGCAAGTCATGAAAGAAAGGAGAATAAATAAAATAATGAGCATACAGGGTAAACAGAGTACTTTGAACAAATCAGACAATGTACGCAAAAAAGCTGGCCGCCGATGGGTTATGTTGGGTGTTTTGTCATTAGGTGTAGCATTCAATTACTTGGATAGATCAACATTAAGTATTGCATTGCCTCAAATTGTAAAGGATATTCATATGTCACCTGCTGTAACAGGTGTTATTCTTTCAGGCTTTTTCTGGTCATATGTTATTTTTCAACTTCCAGCAGGATATATAGGTGACAAGATTGGTCCAAGATTAACACAAGGCTTTGCTTCGATTATTTGGGGATTATCGACAGCTTTGAATGCATTTTCAAGAGGGTTTGTGTCTTTTTTTGGACTTCGTTTTGTACTTGGTGCCGCAGAATCGCCTCTTTATACTTCTGGTAGTAAAGCTATTAAGGAATGGTTTCCCAAAAAGGAACGCAGCTTTGCAAGTGGAACATTTAATAATGCATCAAAACTTGGTGGAACTGTTGCCACACCACTTCTTGCAGTTCTAATTACTGCTATTGGATGGCGTTTGTCTTTTATAGTTGTTGGTAGTATTGCAGCTATTTGGGGATTTATATGGTTGAAATTTTACAGAACACCAAGACAGTATGATAGTATTACTAAAGAAGAATTGGATCTTATTGAATCTGATCAGGAAGAAGTAATGGGGAATGTTTCAAGAGAACTTCCAAAATATGCGGTTGCAAAATTATTCAAGCAGAAAACAATGTGGTGTATGATGATAGGATTCTTTGCAATTAATTTTGTTTCCTACTTTTTCTTTACATGGTTTCCTACATATATGATTAATACTTATCACCTCAAACTTCTTACTTTCGGTTTTATCGGTATTTTACCGGGAATTGCCGCAATAATTGGCGGCTGGATTGGAGGAATTGTTTGTGATCAGCTTTATAGAAAAGGATACTCGACAACAGTATCGAGGAAAGTTCCTTTAATTGTGGGACTATTATTAAGCTGTGTGATTGGTTTAGCTGCTATTTCCCACAATATTTGGTTTACTTTGACCGTTCTTTGTATAGCGAATGGAGCAGCAACTGGGGCTGGATCTGTTGTATGGACTCTTCCTGCTGATGTTGCACCTAATAGTAATATGATTGGTACTATAGGGGGTGTACAAAATGCTGCGGCAAATCTTTCAGGAATTGTTTGTCCAATTCTGATTGGTGTATTGCTTGGCATTAACAATTCCTATACATTGCCATTTATTATATCAGGAATTGTTGCCCTTATTGGAGCACTTGCTTATTTGATCATGCCTAAATTGGAGCCTATGAAGCTGCATTAGGCAGTCGCAGTTATGACCAAATTTTTACCATTTTTAATTGAAAAAGCTGAATATGTACAAGTGTATTGTGAATATGTTTCTAAATAATAATTAAAAGGGAGGAGATAAATTTGAAAGTAATTAGGACTATCTTGGGGGATATTTCACCAGAGGAAATGGGAATAACTGATTCCCATGATCATTTGATTAGAAGTGGCGGTCCAGAAGTAGAAGAGAATCCGAGGTTTCTTATGGATAGTGTTCCTAGTGCAATAAAAGAATTTTTATCTTTTGCAGATGCCGGTGGCAAGACCATGGTTTGTATGGATCCCATAGGCTGCGGGAGAAATGTAAATTCGATGTTGAAAGTAGCTGAATCTGTGAAAGACAGAGGTCATATTATAATGACAACTGGTTTTCATAAGGGTATACGTTATGATAAAAGGACATCATGGCTTGCAACAGTTGATATTGATAAAATAGTTGAAATGATGGTAGCTGAGATACAAGTTGGAATGGATATTCACAGTTATAATGGACCCGTAGTTGAACGTACGGATGCTCGTGCGGGTCTAATAAAAGCAGGTACAGGATATAGATTGATATCAAAACTTGAGCAAAAAGCATTAAAGGTAGCGGCGATTACTCAGCAGGAAACCGGATGTGCGATTTCAGTACATACGGATTTGGGTACTATGGCTTTGGAAACTGCTAAATTGTTAAAATCTTATGGTGCAAATCCACAAAAGGTTATATTGTGTCATCTTCAAAGAAATCCTGATATATATTATTATGAGAAAGTACTTAATGAAGGAGTTAATATTTGCTTTGACGGTCCTAATAAAGTTAAGTATGCACCTGATAGTTTATTGGCTAAAAATATGATTTCTCTTGTAAATAAAGGATATGCTAAGCAGCTTCTGTTATCTATGGATGCCGGATTTATGGATGGGCTTAAATCTTATATGGAAGATGAAGGTATGGCCAATGGTATAGATTACATGCTTACACGTTTTATACCCTTGTTAAAGCAATTGGGAATGAGAAATGAAAAATTAAATTATATTTTGAGAGATAATCCAGCTAGAATTTTTGCCATTGAAAAATAAAGATATAACTAATTTGTTCAGTTAAAATCGTTGTTTAATTATTTAGTGAAAGGATGAAACAGATGAAGAATAAAAAACCAATATTGGGTATTACCATGGGAGATCCTTCGGGAATAGGACCTGAGATTGCAGCCAAAACCCTGGCGAAAAAGAAGATATATGATATGTGCAGGCCTATTATTGTAGGTGATGCCAATGTTATGGTACAAGCAATAAAGATCACCGGTGTGGATTTGAAGGTAAATAGAGTTTACAATGTGGGTGATGCATTATTTAGATATGGCACTATGGACGTTTATGATCTCAAAAATACGGATATGGAGCAGCTTGTTTATGGAAAAGTATCAGCTATGGCAGGGAAAGCCGGTTTTGAAGCGGTAAAAAAGGTAATCGAACTTGCACTGCATGGAGAAATTGATGCTACCATAACAGGACCTATCAACAAGGAGGCGATGAACCTCGCCGGATTTCATTACTCCGGTCATACTGAAATATATGCCCATTATACCAAAACTAAAAATTATACTATGATGCTTGCATGCGGGAGTTTAAGGGTAGTACATGTATCTACCCATGTATCTCTGAGAGAGGCATGTGATCTTGTAAAAAAGAGCAGGGTGTTCGAAGTGATAAAGCTTGCGAATGAGACATGCAAAGATCTCGGAATATGCAGTCCTAGAATTGGAGTGGCAGGTCTGAACCCGCATGCGGGAGAAAACGGCATGTTTGGTTTTGAAGAGAAGCAGGAAATAGAACCGGCCATAGAAGAAGCAAGAAAAATTGGAATAAATGCCGAAGGACCCATACCTCCTGATACAGTATTTTCAAAAGCTAATGGAGGCCAGTATGATATAGTAGTTGCCATGTATCACGATCAGGGACATATTCCAATGAAAGTTGTTGGATTTAACTGGGATGAGCAAAGAAAAAAATGGACTTCGGTCAGCGGTGTTAATATAACTCTGGGTCTTCCTATAATAAGGGTTTCGGTGGATCATGGGACAGCCTTTGGAAAGGCGGGAAAGGGCACGGCCAATGAAGAGAGCCTTGTAAATTCCATAGAATACGGCGTTAAACTTGCCAATTCCAGAAAATTATAAATTGTACCAATGTAAAAATACCCGGGAATATTCGTATTCTCCGGGTATTTTGTAATTTGAATCTAAATGTCTGAACTTTTGATTGTCATGGGTTATAATAAAAGAGAATGTATATTTTAATTATTGAAAGTAGTGTGGAATAATTATGTGCGGTAAATTGAAAAAGGTCAGCAGGGGAGTCGATCCCGAGGACAGACGGTGGTTTTCAGAAGAATCCATTTCAAAGCTTCAAAAAGCTCAACAGGAAATAGAATGGCTTATTGACAGGGGTTACAAGGTATCTCCCGTTCTGAAGATGGTTGGGAATCATTATCAATTTTCTGTCCGGCAGCGAAATGCTTTAAAACGGTCAACTGCTTCTTCTGAAGAGGTGAAGTTGAGGAAGTCAAAATGTGTCTGCATTGATTCTTTGAAGGACAAATGCCTGTATATAGATGGATTTAATCTTATTATTACATTGGAGACGGCATTTTCAGGTGCCCCCGTAATATTGTGTAATGATGGAACCTACAGGGATCTGGCAGGACTTAGAGGAACTTATCGTATTATTGACAAAACCGATTATGCATTGGATGCTGTGGGGAGGAAGATTGATGACATGCAGATTCGCAGGGTAAACTTTCTTCTTGACCGGGGTGTGTCAAATTCAGGCAGGCTGAAAAAATTTATACTGGAATATTCTGTAAATTGGCATGCCTGTGTGGAAGTAAATCTTATGGATGATGTGGATTCTTTTCTATATGAGAAGGATAGAGTGGTGACAAGCGATTCCATAATACTTGACGAGTGTTTCAGCTGGTGCAATCTTGCAAGGACTACTATAGATGACTGTGTACCTTGTGCACGTATAGTGAATTTGGGCGGTGAAAACAATCAAAATTCAAAGTCCTGATCTGAGCTTTGAATTTTGGTTTTTATTTTAAAAATTTTTTCAAGACACCTTTCAGCTTCCCGGGGGAAAGTGGTTTTGAAATATAGTCATCCATGCCATTTTCGTCGTATATTTCCCTGTCTCCCGACATTCCGCAGGAAGTCATTGCCACTATAGGTATATGTTCCTGGCTGTAGGTTTCATTTTTCCTTATTATCTTTGAAGTTTCAAGCCCGTTTAATTCGGGCATCTGTACATCCATGAATATTAAATCCACATGAATGTCTTTTAAAAGTTTCAATGCCTGTTTTCCCGTGTAGGCGCATTTGTAGCTGTAATTTAGATTTTTTATCATATTGCAGGCTATTTTCATATTTATATCATTGTCTTCTACCAGGAGAATAGTCTTGTTTTTATTTTTTCCCGGATTGGGTGGAAAGTTGCTGGATTTTTCACTGAAATCAAGGAAAAACTCTGAGGTAAAATGAAATGTGCTTCCCTGGTTCTCCACGCTTTTGAACCATATATCACCGTTCATAATCTTTATCAGTTCTTTTGATATGGAAAGTCCAAGTCCCTTGCATGGGGAATTTTTGCTGTAGGATTCGTTTTTAATTCCGATGCCCGTATCTTTTATGGTAAATTTCAAGACTATTTTTTCGCTTACCTGGGATAATAGTTTGACTTTAAAGGATATTTTTCCGCTTTGTGTAAATTTGAGTGAGTTGTTGAACAGATTTATCAACACCTGTCTTAATTTCAATTCATCTCCGGCTATTTTATAAGGTATGAGAGAATCGATACAGTAGGTAAAACCTATATTTTTTTTCTCGCAGGCAAGTGAAACCTCCCGGACGAAAAAGTCTATCATATTTTTGAAATTGAATACTTTTATGGAAAGGTCGATATTGCCCGCTTCTATTTTGGATATATCTAAAATGTTGTTTACTATATCCAAAAGGTGCTTTGAAGAATTTTCTATTATTTCAATATAAGTCCTTTCGTCTTTTCCGATGTTCATCAATTCAAGCAGTTCTGTAGCTCCTATGATGCCGTTTAGTGGAGTTTTGATTTCATGACTTAGGTTGGCCAAAAATTGACTTTTGGCTTTATTTGCATTTTCCGTTTCCATTTTTGCATTTTTTACCTCCTGTCTGGCCTTATGAAGTTCGCGGCAGTTGGTTTTCAATTTTTCCTTTACGGTTAACAGTTCTTTATATAGGGAAGATAACTCTTCGTATTTATCTTTGTTTATTATAAATCTGTTCTGGCTTTTTCTGTTATTTGTTTTATCCATAAGTTTAAATTCCTCCCAAAATTATATTATATTTTTTCAATTAAAAATTTTTCCGCTTTATCCGGGGAAAGTGGTCTGCTGAAATAGTATCCCTGAATTATATTGCATCCAATTTCTGAAAGCAAGTTCAGCTGTTTCTTGGTTTCAACACCTTCGGCGATTATTTCATAATTCAATGATTTCGATAGATCAATCATGCATTTTATTATGGATTTATTTTTTTTATCATATATATTGTCAATAAATGACTTATCTATTTTTATTGTATTTATTGGCAGTGTGGTCAGGTAATTTAATGAAGAATAACCTTTCCCAAAATCATCTATGGAGATTTTGACTCCTGTTTTCAGAAGTTTGTTTATGGTTTCAATTTTATAATTGAATAGATCTATTAAAGTGCCCTCCGTTATTTCAATTTCCAGCAGGGAAGGGGGAATATTGTATTTTTCATATGTAGTTATGAATTTGTCTGCAAAATCATCTTTCTTTAACTGGATTGGGGAAACGTTTACCGAGATCTTTTTTAATATGTAGTTTTTTGAGCCCATTTCACAGATTGTCTTGCACACTGATTCCAGGACCCATTCTCCAATTTCTACAATATTTCCTGTCATTTCAGCTATGGGAATAAATTCAGAGGCGGGTACGAATCCGAGCCGCGAATTCTGCCATCTGAGCAGAGCTTCAAATCCTGTTATCTGATTTTTTGCAGTATTTACCTGGGGCTGGTATTGTATATAAAATTCTCTATTTTTTATCGCAGTTTTCAATTCCTCTTTGATATCATTTTTTCTGCGGTAGGAATTGAATATACTGCGCTGGAAAAAAGTGAATGTATTTTTCCCCTTAACCTTTGCCCGGTATAATGCTAGGTCGGCATATTTGTATAATTCGCCTATATCCCTGCTGTCTTTTGGAAATAGGGTGATTCCCATGCTTATTGTTACATGTATTTCATTGTTCTTGACTTCAAATGGATTTTTTAAATAGCAGAATATCTTCTCACATAACTTGAGCAGTTCATCAGGTGAATTGAATTTCTTAACCAATATCATGAATTCGTCTCCGCTTATACGGTACATTTTTCCAAAACCTTTTATACAGGCGACAATCAGCTGTGAAAAAATTATCAACAGCAGATCGCCGTAATCATGACCGAGAGTGTCATTTACCAGTTTGAAATTATCTATGTCTATGAACATCAATGCACCTTTTGAGGAATTGTTCAGGGCTGTTTTGAGGTCGTTTACAAATAAGAGTCTGTTTGGGAGATCTGTTAGGGAATCATAATATGCCAGGTGATTTATGTGTTTTTCCATTGCCTTTTTTTCCGTAACGTCTTTTATAGCTCCAGATATTGAGCTGATGTTTCCCTGCTGGTTTCTAAAAGCCTTTCCCCTTATGAATATGTATTTTACTTTTGCAGTATTGGTTGAAATTCTGAACTCACTTTTATACAGTGAAGCATTTCCGTTGAGGAAAAATATGAGATCATTTTTTGCACTTACCATATCGGCATTGACGGCAGTTTTCTGAATAAAATCAAAGGGATCCTCGAAATCACCCGCGATATTTTCAATTATACGATTAAAATTATTGGAAAAAAACAGTGCGTTATTTTCTATATTCCATTCCCAGAGCACTATATCTGCCCCTTTCAGAGCCCTTAAATAAATTTGTTCGTTTCCTTTATTATGACCATGCATGCTTAAACCTTCTTTCAGCTTGAATTTAAATGGATTTGCTTTTATCTGAAGGCAGTTCCTCAACAGATTTTAATTTTCTCTCTATAGTTCTGGATTTTCTTGAAGCTGTTTCTATAGTATTGCTGGCTTCCTGAAGTTTTTTCTGGGCTTTTTCAAGAATACCGCCAAATTTGGAAAATTGAGTTTTAACAGCACCTAAAAGTTCCCAGACTTCACTGGAACGTTTTTCGATTGCAAGAGTCCTAAATCCCATTTGAAGACTGTTTAAGAAGGCTGAAATTGTGGAAGGACCCGTTATTACGATCTTGTAGTCCCTCTGCAGTTTTTCCATGAGGCCGGCTTCTTTTACTACTTCTGAATAGAGGCTCTCTGTGGGCAGAAATATTATTCCGAAATCCGTGGTGTTTGGAGGATCTAAATACTTTTTATTGACATCCTGGGCTTCGGATTTTATTCTGGTAATAAGGGCTTTTTTCGATTGCTCAAATAGAGATTTGTCCCCTTTTTCTTCCGCGTCCAGTAATTTTTGATAATCCTCCTGGGGAAATTTTGAATCGATAGGCAGGTATATAAACTCTCTTTTCTCATCTTTAGATGGAATTTTAATGGCAAACTCCACTCTTTCACTGCTGCCTTTTTTTGTTGCAACATTTGTTTTATATTGTTCTTTTGTCAAAATATCATCCAATATGGAATTAAGTTGAATTTCTCCGAATATACCTCTTACCTTTATATTTGTAAGGGCTCTTTTTAAATCATCGACACCGTTTGCGAGGCTCCCTATTTCACCCAGCCTCTTGTAGAGTATTTCCAGCCTTTGACTTATGGATGAAAATGAGGTGCTGAGTTTCTTGTCAAGAGATTTGTTGAGTTTTTCATCCACCAAGCTTCTCATTTCATCCAGTTTTTTACTGTTCTCGTTTTGCAGTCCTAGAATTCGTGTTTCTATTGTTTCTCTCATTTTGTTAAGACTTTTTTCATTTGAATTTGTAAGTGATAAAAGCTGCTTTGAAAAACTGTCGAGCTGGTTTTTCTGTATATCGGAAATATTTTTAAGATTGTTCGAAAGCTCCATATTGCTCTCGGTTTTTAAAGAGCTGTTTTCCTGTCTGTTTCTCGAAAATTCATCTTTTATTGCAGAGCCCATATTTGTAAACAAATTTGATATATCTTTTGAATTGATATTATTGTTCCTCTTAACAAGCAGTGTAAATGTTAAAATTATATTTGCTATTATAAGTAATATAATGAAAATTTCCATAAAATCACTCCATTTGTCAGTCTACTGTATTAATTATAATATTGTTTTTTTAGAAAATAAATAGTTTAGTAGTATTGTATTGCAAATTTTGATAAAATTAATATATAAAGGGGTATTAGCCTGTTGGTTTATGTGATAAAATATCTTATATGAAAGAGAGAGGATTTTTATGGATGATAAAGAAAGCAGAATTGTAAATTTTAATGATATTAAAAATAAAGCCCGGGAAAAAGATGTTCAGAAATTTGAAGACTATGTGTATGGGCTTTCTTATGATATGTCTCAGGGAAGACTTTCTATGAGTGATTTTTATAAAAATATTCAAGAATATATGGAGAAAAACAACATATCTCAGGAAAAATTATTTAATATCCAGAAGGAACTTATGAAAAGATATGGATTTGACATGGAAGATGTGGCAAGGCAGATGAAAAGCATGGGCATTGATGTGCCTTCCATGGAAGACAGTAATAATTATGAAGACCTGAGGAAGAAGATGAGTTTTCAGGATAAATATAAAAGCAAAATGGGAAGCATGGTAATGGTTACCTATCATGTAAAAAGTTCCCTAAATGATTTGGATGTATTTATAAGTGATGAAAAACTTCTCTTGAAGAGCGGCGGGAAAATAGATCTTAAAGATCCTGAATTGAATGAATTCTTATGTTCTTATAAAAAAGTGGTGAAAAATAAAAAGCTTCAAGTATCTCTATGTGAAAATACAAAAACTTTTCAATATTGATTTCAGAGAAGGTGGTCCCTGTGGAAATATTTCCACAGGGACCACCTTGATTCTGGAATCTATAGTATGTCTTTCAACAAATTCATGTCTGTAATGGGTTTGCGGCAGGTGAAATTTTCACAGATGTATACGGTGGTTTTCCCCCTTATGGCCATGTAATTCTTGATGTAAGGAAATATATTTTCCAAATTCTCATTTAGATGGGAATACAAAATTGAAATGGAAAATGGATTATATTTTTTGTTTATCAGGGCCACTGCTCTTTTCGTGTCTTCAGTATTGCTGCCGACCGATAGAATAATTTGCCTGGTTGGATATTTGTAAAACAATAGTCCGCACAGTAAAAAGGAATATGACGAGGGGAAACTGTTTATCTCACCGGCAAAGTTTTTAAGTAGTTTTTCAATTTTATCCTTGAAGTCATATACCGGAGTTAAATGTGACAATCTAATCATATTCAGCAGGGCTGCAGAATTCCCGGAGGGAATTGCACCGTCATATATTTCTTTCGGCCTGGTGATCAGCTGTTCGCTGTCGCTGCTGTAGAGGAAGAAACCTCCGTCTTTTTCATCCCAGAAAAATCTTATGAGATCTTCATTTAACCCGAGAGCTTTTTCAAGGTATTCTGGATTGTAAGTCGATTCATACAGTTCTATAAGTCCCCAGATTAGGAAGGCATAGTCGTCCAGGTAACCGGCAGGGGAGGGTTTCCCCCTGCAGTAGCTTGCCAGCAGACGCCCGTCTTCTCCAGTTAGTTCCTTAAAAATGAAATCCACTGCTTTTTTTGCAGCTGCGGTATATTTTTTATTGTTCAAAACTCTTCCGGCTATAGACAGGGCTGCAATCATAAGTCCGTTCCAGGAAGTCAAAATTTTGTCGTCTTTAAATGGATGGACCCTATTTTTTCTTACTTCGAATAATTTTTTTCTGCAGTTTTTCATGGAGTTCAAGTCTCCATTTGGAATGGAAGAACCTACTAGATTGGGTATGCTTTTGCCTTTAAAATTGCCGGAAGGTGTTATGTTGAAATAGTAACAGAATTTATTGCCGTCTTTGTCTCCCAATATCTTTTTTATTTCCTCCGGAGACCATGTATAGAATTTGCCTTCCTCACCTTCGGAGTCCGCATCTTCTGCAGAATAAAAAACACCTTTATTTGAAGTCATGTCCCTTAAAACATAGGTGAGTATATCCTCTGCTGTTTCCGAATACCTTTTGTTTGATGTTATCTGGAAAGCTTCTGTATAGGCCATGGCCAGCAGTGCATTGTCATAGAGCATCTTTTCAAAATGCGGAACAATCCATTTTCTGTCCGTGGAATAGCGGCTGAATCCATATCCTACATGATCGTATATTCCGCCTCTTTGCATGCAGTCCAATGTTTTTTCCACCATTTCAAGGGAGGAGCTGTCTTTAGTTATGTAAAAATACCTCATGAGGAAAAAAAGATTATGGGGAATAGGAAATTTTGGAGAACTGCCAAATCCTCCGTACAGGCTGTCGAAACTGTGCTTTAATTCAGAAAAAGCCTCTTGTGATATGTCCTTTGAAATACCTCTTATGGGATTCTTATTTGATTTTGCTATTGAATTTATTATGGAGCCGCTTATCTCCGACAGCTGATTTCTATTGTCTTTCCAGGCTGAGGAAAGGTATTCGAGTATGCTTTTCAAGCCCAGAGATTCATCTATATCCTCATTTGGAAAATAAGTTCCGGCAAAAAAAGGTTTCTGATCCGGAGCCATTATTACTGTAAGAGGCCACCCGCCACTTCCTGTAAATGCTTGACAGACTTTCATATATACACTGTCTATATCGGGCCTTTCTTCTCTATCCACTTTTATGGAGACAAAATTATCGTTTAGTATTTTGGCCACATCTGAATCTTCGAAGCTTTCATGAGCCATAACGTGGCACCAGTGACACGTGTTTTTCATGAACCAATTCAGCTATACCCAATAGATAAAAAGACAGGCTTATCTTCTAACTTAGCCTTGTTAAATGCTTCATCTCCCCAGGGAAACCAGTCCACAGGATTATAGGCGTGTTGTAATAGATAAGGACTTTTCTCATTAATTAATCTATTGGGTATATTTGTTGAATTATTCATAACACCACCTCCTCTTTCTAAACTTGATTATAGTGTACCCTAAATAAAGTATAATATAACAGCCTCAAGCCTTTCGAATATAAAGATGTAAATTGGAGTGGACAGGCAACCCCCGGGGGTCATGAACAAATCGTGAACAAATACAGTGGGCAGAATCGGTGCCAGTTTGTAGAAATGAACTGGTGGCAAGGTTTATTTTGAGCGGAGTTTCAGCTGATGATTCGGAAATCGGAAATGAACCTGGATTTGTGTGAAATTAGGATTTACAGCTGCAAACTTTCATCAATTGTACATTGTCAATTGGCAATCGCATGTTCAGCTTCTAAGTCTATATCCTGCGCCCCAAACTGTTTCTATATATTGCGGATGTGATGGGTCAAACTCTATTTTTTCCCTTATTCTTCTTATATGTACTGTGACTGTGGCATTGTCTCCCATTGAGTCAAGTCCCCATATGTTTTCGAATAATTCTTCACGGCTGAAGACTATGTTGGGGTTTTGGGCCATGTAAAGAAGGAGATCAAATTCCTTTTGGGCCAGGAAAACTTCAGTTCCATTTACGAATACCTGCCTGGAGTCCTTTAATATTTCGAGCCCTCTTATGTTTAATTTGGAAAACTTTAAAGTGAATTTATTTTTTATCCGCTCATAGTTTTTAATGTGGGATTTTACTCTTGCAACCAGTTCGCTTGGGCTGAAAGGTTTTGTGATATAGTCATCCGCACCTAAAGTGAGACCCTTTATCTTGTCTATTTCCTCTTTTTTGGCGGAAACCAAAAGTACGGGAATGTCTTTTTTATCCTGTATGCTACGCAGAATACTGTATCCGTCTATTTTGGGAAGCATTATGTCCAGAATTAAAAGATCAAATTCGAATTTTTTGAGTGTATTTAAGCCTTCCATGCCATCTGTACATATTGTAACTTCAAATCCTTCCAGTTCCAGGTAATCCCTTTGGAGTTCCGCTATGCTCAAATCATCTTCAATTATTAAAATTTTTTTCATAATTACCTCTCTTGTCCATAGTATTTGCAATTTTACCGAGGGATATTATTATGCTTGTACCATCGGTTCCATGGGAAATAGCCCATATTTTTCCATTATGACCTTCTACAATCTGTTTTGATATGGCAAGCCCCAGACCGCTTCCATCTATACTGTTTCTCGATGGGTCCTCCCTGTAAAATCTGTTGAAAATTTTATTTGCATTATTCTGGCTGATTCCGCAGCCATTGTCTCTTATTTCAATTATAATACTTAGATTGGTTTCTCTCAAAAATATAGTTATCTGTCCGCGGGTTTTGTCCATATATTTTTTTGAGTTGCCTATGATATTTAATATTACTCTCATAAATCTTTCTCTATCTATCATAACATATTTTGAATTTTTAAGATCATTTTCCAGTTTGATTTTTATGTTGGATTTTTCAAGCTCGGGTTCATTTTCTGAAATATAATAGTTGAAGTATTCTACAATATCTGTTTTTTCATAATTGAAGGGAATTTGTTTGAGATCTAGTTTGGAATATAAGAGCAGATCATCTATCATGGAGTTCATCTGCCCTGCTTTAGAATATATGGTTTTCAAATAGTGTTCCAGTTTTTGTGGAGTACTTGCCACTCCGTCCAAAATTCCCTGTACATAACCTTCTATAGAAGTTATGGGGGTCTTTAAATCATGGGATATGCTTGATAGGAGCATTTTCCTGTTTTCATCGTATTTCATCCTCATTCTCACAGAATCCCTGAGTTGTATTCGCATTTTTTCAAAATCAGCACAGAGTTCCCTTACCTCTCTGTCTCCGCTTTCCACAATTCTGAAATTCAGGTCACCCCGGCTTATTTCCGCCGTAGCTTTTTTTAAAAGGGTGATGGGTTCCAGTATCTTTTTGGAAAATATATAAGATATGATTACACTCATTGAAGCAAAACTGATAAGAAATGTAAGCAGTATGGTTATGATAAAATTTTTAAGAATATTCGATCTCACTGCAGATGGAACTAGAAATATAACTTTACCGGGAGTTCCGTCCCTGAATATCAAGGGGAATCTGTCAATTGAATAGTAAATATTATCTATCTGCAGATGATTTTTCAACTTTCTGTCCGATTCCCTCAAAGATTTTGCTATGTCGATTTTCTCCAGATCCTGTGAAGAAAATTCGACATTTCCGTTTTTGATTATTATAATTTTCCCGTTTACAGCGGAAAGTTTTTCAGTCAGATATTTTTGAAATTCCCGATCTCCCTTTATACTTTTGGTACCTGATTTTGCTATATCGTTGGTTACATCTAACAATTCCGATTTTACGATGGAAACTTTTTTGAAATCATTGTAAGTTATATTGGTGTTGAAAAATTTTGAGGAAACAAATATAAATATCAGGGCAACTATACCTGTAACCATGAGTGGAACTATTATTGTCAGGTTATTGTAGATGATAAGGCGTTTTTTTATATCCATTTTTATTCCTTTCATTATGTTAGAAATCTTTATTGTCAAATATGTAGTATCCAGCTGTATACAATATTATAGCATAGCTTAACATCATCATGAATTCCCGAAAAATTTTTAAAAGAGGAATATTGTCCATGATCCACAGATTATACCATCCGAACATGGATGTAAAGAAAATTCCAGAATAAGCAGGAAAGAAGATTTCCATTGATTTGAAGGCAATGAATACAAGTATCGACAGAAAGAATACTGCTATTCCATTTTTAAATATATTTGCAAGCAGGACAATCACAAGACATAGAATTACCATGGGAAAAAGGGTCACTATATAGGAAATTGTTATTTTAAATATGTCTGAAAGATTGAAGGAATTTGAATTAAATATAAGGCCCGATATTATGGAAAATATCATGGACAACACCAGTATGGAGAATATGAATATGCATATGGATGCTATTTTCGCCGAATACAGTTTCAATCTGGTAATGGGTCTTGTCAGGGTTATTTTCATGGTGTTTTGAGAAAATTCACCGCAGAAGCTATCTATAGTCACGAGTGCTACAAAAAGAGGAAGCAGGATGTTTATAATTATGGAAAGAATGAGCAGGGGAAATTCACTGCTGGAAACTCCCTGTACGCCAAAATTATTTCTTACAAGTGATATGAAAATCTGCCCGAATACGATAAAGATCAGGGAAAGTACGACTGCTGCCGCAGCTTTTTTCTTTTTATATAATTTTTCAATTTCGTTTATCAAAGCTTGTTTAAATTCTATCATTTCTCTCTACCTCACTGATAAAATAATTTTCAAGGGAAGCATAGCTGTTCAATATGTTTTCTGTACTGTCTACATTGATAACTCTGCCGTTGTATAGTATTCCAACATGTTTGCAGGTCAATTCAATGTCATGAATAAGGTGGCTTGAAATGAAGAAGGTGGTTCCCTCATTTTCTGCCAGGTTCTTGATGATATTTCGTACGTTTATCATTCCCTCCACATCCATGCCGTTTAAGGGTTCATCTAAAATTACGACTCGGGGCTTTGACAGGAGTGAGGATGCAATTCCGAGTCTCTGTTTCATTCCGAGGGAAAATCTTGCGGGTTTTTCATCCTTGTATTTCAGGAGCCCTACAGCGTCTAGAATTTCCATAATTCTGCCGGTATCCACATCTTTATAATATCTTGAAAATTGTCTTAAGTTTTCAAAAGCTGTTAAATATGGATAGGCTTCTGCGGTTTCAATGATGCATCCCACATTGTAGATTGCCTTTTCAAATTCTGTCAAAATACTGTGACCTAGTATCTTCACATCACCTCGATCCGGTTTCATGAGGCCTGTCATTATCTTCATGGCCGTGGTTTTCCCGGCACCGTTCGGTCCCAGAAAGCCGAATATATCCCCGCTTGAGATGTCAAGATTTATATTGTCTATACCTCTCCCGTTTTTATATGTCTTGCATAAGTTTTTTATTTCAATAGCGTTTTCCATTTATACACCTCTTTTTTTGGAAGATCTTCGGATGACACCGAAAATCTTCACCATAAAAATTGTTACTTGAATACTTTATTGTACTGGGAATCGTAATTTGTAAGGGCATTCCCATCTATGCTGAATTGTATGCCTGCATAGTTTGGGTTGAGATGTAAATTGCCTTTTACAGGTTCTTTTGAATCTGCAGCTGCAGTTATCTCTGCATTGAAATCATCACCGCCATTTTTTTGCTTGTCAAAATTGCCGCTGAAATTCAATTTCTGATTTTCGTCTTCATAGCCGCTTGTATATTTTGATTCATAAGTTCCGCTTACAGTATTGGTGTCTATTTTTTCGATAGTTATTGTACCTTCGCCGATTTTTATGAATTCCCCATTTTTTTCAATTACTATATTCTGAGTATATGTCCCAAGGTATTTTTCGGGATTTGATAATTTATTTACTTCAGAGGATTTGGCGGTTTGTACTATTGTCTTTTTACCTGAGAGATCAGGCTTTTTAATTGTAGTTGAATCTATATTGCTTGTTTTAAGCAGCAGTTCAAAAGTTAAATTGTGGTTTTGTCCATTTTTGTCAGTGCCTGAAATTATTCCCGAGCCGAGTACGGTTCTTATTAAGCCATTTTTGTCAACAGAAGCAGTTCCCCTGACATTTTTTACAAATATATTATTTGTAAGTTCGGGAACGTTGATTGTGTCGCCGGATCTTCTAATATCTTCGGCAAATGAATTTTTGAATTGAAGGGATACCAGTGCATTTATTAGCGACGGGATCTGAGTGCTGTTTAGGGAACCGGAAATTTCCCTTGAACCGTCCTGCTTTACGTTTACTGAAACAGAATCTTTGAGATTTCCAACAATGGCATCTGCTATCTTTTCAATATCTGAAGCCCTGTCTTCATCGAAGGGATTCGTCATACTCCAGTTTGTGCCGTCTGTATAATTGGTTACATAATAGGAGGGGGAGTCTTTGGGTTTATTTATTACACTGTTCCTGTCCATATAATAATAATTTTCAGCTTTTTTTGAGCCGCTGTAAACTGTACTTATATCCTCCTTTGATTTATTTGACAGATCGTATCTGGATATATTGTCACCGGAATATACTGTACTGGTACCGTCCTTTACGGCAAAGGACATATCTACAGTATAGCTTGAAAGTCCGCTGGTGCAGGCTTTTGCAGTGTATTTCACAGAATCCTTGAGCTGGTCATAGCCGCTTTTGGATGTAACTTCGGCAAAAGCTGTAGTGGCAAACATTACTATTCCTATGGTAAAACTTATTACCACAGCTGTTTTTTTACCTGGTTTCATTTTTACATCTCCCTGTATTTTATTTGGAAGTACCTCCTTATTATATTTTAAAATACATATCTCTATTTTATATAAACTAATTATAAACAAAACCTAAACTCTTTAACTGACCAAAAACGATATTTGTATTATAATAAAATCATTGGATTATAAAAGAAAGAAGTGATAGATGTGGAAAATAAAATTGTACAGGGTAAATCTACAGGAGAGTGGGAAAGGCAGTTTCCTGTAATAAGTGACATTGTATCTACAAAAGAAGTTTTTTGGGCGAACCCGAAGGTAAGAAAATTTTCAAGTGCCATGAAGAATATTTCGCTTGGCGAGAAGGATGTGAAGGATGCTGAAAAAAGGCTGAAAAGATTTGCGCCTTATATTATGAAGGTTTTTCCTGAGACACAGAAAACCGGGGGAATTATAGAATCTCCTACTGCAAAAATACCTTTCATGCAGAGAAAAATTGAAGCAATGTTTGACGAAAAACTGCCGGGACAGATGATACTGAAATGCGATAATGAGCTTGCCATTTCAGGTTCCATCAAGGCCAGAGGAGGTATTTATGAGGTACTGAAGCATGCAGAAGATCTGGCAGTTAAAAATAATCTGCTGAAGGAAAATGACGATTACTCTGTTATCGACAGCAGCGAATTCAGGAAGCTTTTTTCAAAGTATTCCATTGCAGTGGCGTCAACGGGAAATTTAGGCCTCAGTATAGGCATCATGAGTGCAAAACTGGGATTTAAGGTATATGTACATATGTCTGCAGATGCAAGACAGTGGAAAAAGGATCTTTTAAGGAGCAAAGGTGTGACGGTAGTAGAATATAAGGAGGATTACAGCAGAGCAATAGTGGAAGCAAGGAGACAGTCCCTTCAGGATCCAGACATGTATTTTGTGGACGATGAGAATTCTACCGATCTGTTTCTTGGGTACGCCGTAGCGGCTTACAGGTTAAAAAATCAGCTGGAAGAGATGAATATTGCAGTTGATGAAAATCACCCGCTGTTTGTTTATCTTCCCTGCGGAGTAGGGGGAGGACCTGGGGGAGTTGCCTTCGGACTTAAATTGGTTTTCAAAGACAATGTGCATTGCTTTTTCGCAGAGCCAACTCATTCGCCCTGCATGCTCCTCGGGCTTGTAACAGGCCTTCACGACAAAGTATGTGTCCAGGATTTTGGAATTGATGGAATCACCGAGGCAGATGGGCTTGCTGTTGGAAGGGCGTCCAAATTTGTGGGGAAGACTATGGAAGAACTGATAAGCGGCTGTTATACAGTAAAGGATGAAAAACTTTATATGCTTTTAAGCACACTTATAGATTCGGAAAATATTTCATTGGAACCCTCGGCTCTGGCAGGAGTACTGGGTTCGGTTCAATTACTTAAAAGTAAAGCTGGCAAAAAATATATAAAAGATAATAATCTGAAAGACAAAATGGAAAATTCCTGCCACATTGCCTGGGCCACGGGAGGAAGTATGGTTCCGGAGGAAGTAATGAAATCCTATTATAGAAAAGGCAGGGATATCCTCCATAGAAGATTCCCTGACAGATAACCTGAAATAAATATCTTGTTTTACCTGATACTTTCAATTTTGACATAATACTGTCCCTGGGGTGATTTTACAGGGACACTGTCACCTGTTTCATGTTTGTATATTGCAGAGCCCAGGGGGGATTCTATACTTATCCTGTTATTCATGGGATCTGCTTCTATGGTAGTTACTATTTCAAATTTTTCGGCTTTTTCTTCCCCTGAAAATTTCAGACATACTGTTTTACCGATTCCAACCTGATTTTTTGAGGTCGTATCTTTTATGAGCTTTGAAGTTCTTATCATTTTTTCGAGATAGCGTATTCTGCTTTCATTGTGGGCCCTGTCTCTTTTGGCGGCCTTGTATTCGAAATTTTCACTCAGATCCCCCTGGGCTCTGGCTTCTTTTAAGCTTTCATTTATATTGTGTCTTACTACTACTTTTCTATGTTCAATTTCCACTTTTAGTTTGTCTATAGCTTCTTTGGTAAGATAATTGTACACAGTTTTAAACACCACCTGAATTTATTGATTGTTTTATATAGATAATAACATTTCTATAATGGTATTTCCATTGTGCTTTATAAATTTTGATGGTATTTTATTATTGTAATTCAAAAATTATGATGAAAGAGGGAATACATATATGAAGTTGTTGATAAAAAAGATCAATCCGGAAGCCAGAATTCCTTTTTATGCCCACAGCGGAGATGCGGGGCTTGATCTGTTTTCGGTAGAAGAGGTACTTATAAAACCGATGGAGAGAAAACTTGTACATACTGGAATAGGTATTCAGCTGCCTTCAAATACTGAAGCCCAGGTGAGACCCAGAAGCGGGCTTGCCCTGAAATATGGGATTACACTTCTGAATTCACCGGGAACTGTGGATGAGGGATACAGGGGTGAGATAAAAGTACTCATGATAAACCTGAGCAGAGAATCTTTCTTGGTGGAAAGAGGAATGAAAATTGCCCAGATGGTGGTAAAACCTGTAAAACAAGTGTCTGTAGAAGAGGTGGATGAGCTAAGTAGCACGGATAGGGGACAAAAGGGCTTTGGATCCACGGGACTTAAATAGGGATATTGAGAGGGAGAAATTCTAAATCCACTGGGTTTTGCCCCAGGAAATTATTTCAGATACAGATTCTCTTAAGGATTTTAAAACTACGCCTGCTATCATTTCTCCCATTAGGACATGTTTTCCACAGTAATCTATGTTTTGACCCGTGCCTGTAAAAAGTACGCAGGAATCCGTACCTGTACCTGTTGCAGTTTTTTTACTTACAGGGCTCAATATATTGAAATCCTGCATTATGCAGGTCTTGGCTTCCGTGATTATCATGATGGCCTCTACCATGGCAGCTTTCGACAGTCTGGCATTTGTACCTAAAATTATATTTATAGTGCCGGGTTTTGGATTTTGTGAGTTAAAACTTTTCCAGTCAGCCGGATCTCCTGCCCTCCTTGCATTTGATATTCCCATGGTTATGAAACTCTGCACTATTACACCATTTTTATCTGCACGGACGCTTCTGAAGGATTTCATGTTTGCAGCAGTCATCATGCCCACAGATTTTCCCTTCCATTTTTTTGATTCTATATATTTCTCTATGGTAGTTTCCGGGGAGGGAAATTTATTGCTGCTGTCCGTACTTTTGTTTTGGGGAATTTTCATGTTGACTATATTGCTGGCTTTGGTGAAACCTCCGTTTAATATGGCGGAACTCAATATTTCCACTGGTTTTGAAAAATCAATATGGACATGATCTTTTGTTACTTCCAGTCCGGCGCTGTTGAACCCCAAATTCTTTCTTATCTCCCTAACTGAAATCAAAAGTCTGTCCCCTGTGATCTATAGTTAGACATTTTGTAGAAGAATGTTTTAAGAGTTCTGCAAAATCCCCGGTTATATAGGTATTGTCCCAAAAATGCATCGGTATGAAAAATTTAGGATGAATCTGGTCTATAAAATATTTTCCACCCAGGGAATAGCGCTCTTCCAGCCTTGGATCCACCGGGAAAAATGCAAAGTCAATTTTTTCACCCTTTATTTTCCCCACTTCCATCTTGAAATTTTTTTCAGCAGATATCTGTTCACCATTTGAATCTTCCTTCCACTGCCATAAATTCAGGTCGCCGGCATGAAATACAGTGATTCCGTCAAGCTTTATTAAAAATGAGATTCCCACATCGGTAGAACCATAAGCTTTTATATATATATCACCCAGATCCAGGCTTTCATAGCGGGAGAGCCTATAATAATTTTTAGGAGGCTTTCTTATTTTTATATCACTGCTCAATATGTACCTTGTCTCAGGATTTACTTTCTGCCACTTCAATATTATGGGATTGAAATGATCTGGATGTCTGTGTGAACAAAAAACCAGCAGGTTCTTTTTATCCCTTATGAGATCTTCTGAAATGAGCCCGTTTTCCAGAGTATGCTTGTGAGAATCAAAAGAATCCATATAGTAATCAAATATTAGAAAATGAGAGGGAGTTTCTACGGCAAAACTACTGTGGTACAGGTAATGAATTTTAATATTGTAATTTTTCATGTGTCCACCTTCTTTTTGATTTAAATTATTTTTATTATATCACAAAGGGAGGTCAGATTTTATACTGAGGTTAACATATGTGAAAATATAGGATATAATTATATCAAGCATGCTGCTGATTCAATTTATATTTATGGAGGATGATAAATAATGAAATTTGTATTTGATCACAATAATATAAATGTTTTGAATTTGGACAAAAGTATAGAATTTTATAAAAAGGCTCTTGGCTTTAAGAAAATCGGGAGAAAGGAAGCGGAGGATAAAAGCTTTACACTGGTTTTTATGGGAGATGGAGTAAAAAATTACAAAATAGAGCTTACCTGGCTCAGAGACAGAAAAGAGCCGTACAATTTGGGAGATAATGAGGTTCATATGGCAGTAAGAACGGACGATATAGAAGCTGCACATGAGTATCATAAAAAAATGGGCTGTATATGTTATGAAAACAAAAAAATGGGACTTTACTTCATATCGGATCCCGATGGTTACTGGACAGAAATTTTACCTGTTGAATCTTAAAATATGTAAATTTTCAATCTATTTGTACGAGAATTTATATAGGAATAAAATTATTGTGAATAAGACTTTTCCCCTGGGGTATAATTACAGAAAAACCAACAGGGAGGTAAAAGTTTTGAATAGTGTAACTCTTATTGGAAGACTTACTAGGGATGCAGAAATTATTAAAATGGAGAATAATTCTAGGAGTGTAATTAAATTTATTTTAGCTGTCAGCAGGGATTTTATAAACAGCAGCGGTGAAAGGGGAGCTGATTTTATTCCAATTTCCTACTGGACCAATAAAGGGGATAAATTGTGCTCTTACTTGAAAAAAGGAAGACTTTTAGGTGTCAACGGTAAAATATGCACTAGAAATTATGTAAAGGATGGAGTAAAAAAATTTTCTACTGCTGTAGAGGCAAATAGAATTCAGTTTTTAGAGTACAAGGGTGAAGCTTTGGCTTGATTTTTAAATTCAGGTGGAGTTTGATTGAGAATATTTTCTCCACCCGAATTTTATAAGAACTTGTTCCAAAATTTTCACTTATTGACATTAAATTATTTCAGCTGGTAGAATATAGAATAAAGTGATTTAAAGAGGGGTGGAAGTTATTATGGGAAGTGATAAGTCAGAAAAGATACTCATTGATAAAAATTGTATAAATACATTGATTCTGGAATTAAAAAATATAAAGATAAGCACTGGAGAAAAATCCACGAGGAAAGCAGCAGAAAAAATGTTGAATTTAATACAGGGAGAACTTGACGACAGCAATATTTCTCTTAAGCAGAGAATACTTGAAAAGATGAAGGAAACTAAAAGTACGGATCCAAATATGAATGCCAATTTATATATATTGTACAGGAATTTGGACAGCGGGCAGATAAGCGAGGAACAGGCACTGGAATTATTTAGAATGTATGTGAGAATAGAGCCTTATAATAGGACTATATAGAACACAAAATGAAAAATGTTTTAAATTCCACTAAAGCATTTTACAGTAGCTTTCGATAACATTAATGTAGTACGTCGAAAAGGCAAGTATCAACTGTGAAATTTAGAAGGAACTGCAGCCTTAAAATAAATAAGAGGAGTGGAATTTTATGAGAATAAGCTATAATATGCCGGCGCTGACTATGAATTTTCTTCAAAATCAGGCTCTGATTAGACAGAGTGAAAACTCATTCAGGCTGTCAAGCGGCTTTAAATTGAACACTGCCAGGGACAACCCCAGCGGAATAGTACAGAGCCAGAATTTAAAATTACAGATAGGTGGACTTCAAACTGCAGCTAAAAATGTCCAGGATGGCGTCAGCATGCTTCAGACTGCAGAAGGCGGTCTTCAGGAAATTACTGGAATGATTCAGAGGATAAGGCAGCTTACACTGCAGGCAGGCAGCGGAACGACTACACCATCGGATAGGAATGTGATACAAAATGAAATAGATCAGATGCTGGATGGAATAAGTACTATGGCAGATCAGACTGAATTCAACGGCTTAAAACTGCTGGGACAAAATGGGGGAAGTAAGTCTATAAGTGTGTCTGTAGGAGCTAATGCGGGAGAAAATACGGATATACCACAGCTTGACCTGACCAATAATGAAAACAGTGACGTCGCAGACCTGTATTCTATCAAAAGGGACAAAGGTAAGGATATATTGGATGGCAATGTAGGCGATACATTACAGGCCATAGATACGACCCTTACTAAAGTTATCTCCTTCAGGAGCAAATATGGTTCTCTGGAGAACAGGTTTGAGACCAATTATTATAATATGCAGGATTTGACTGACCAGATGATCGAGGCAGACAGCAGTTTAAGCGATGCGGATATGGCGGAGGAAATAACTGATTATTCAAGAGAGGGCATAATTATAGAAGCTTCCAATGCCATGATTGCCCAGGCAAATAAACTTCCCCAGGATGTGCTTAGAATATTGGAAAATGTCAAATAGTGTTTTTAGACTGTAAACTACTTAAATATAAAATATTTTATATTTAAGTAGTTTTTTGGCATTTTTTGGCTGAAGAATTGGATTTTAATATGAAATAACATAACTATAACACAGCTGTAACATAAGTAGCAGAAAATAGAAAATATAGTATATGTCTATGTATGTTATTAATGGTAGAAAAGAGGACATTTTTACAAAAATTATACTATGATATCGTAAATTTTTGTTTTTTAATTAAAATTTATATTAAATAGAAAAAATTTCATATAATTGTAGCATTAACATGCAATTTTGTGATATTATAGTTTATGTTGGAAAGCAATTTTAATTGAAAATAAAATATAATTAAAATTAAGACATGATTAAATTAAATATGACTAAAAATATTTCCTCTGTGAAATATTTTCTAGAAATTTGTGGAAAAATATATAAAATAATAGAAATGGAGGGATAATAGTTGAATGTATCTCAAGTGCCTAATGATGAACTGACGTATGACCTGCTGCAAAGGGGATTGGATGCATCCCAGGCGAGGGGTACTGCAATAGCCGATAACATATCTAATATAAACACAAAAGGATACAAGCGGAAATATGTTACCTTCGAGGAAAACTTAAAAAAAAGCATGGATGATCTAGAACTTAAAACGGATAATGAAAAACATATGAAAATAGGAAATGATTACGGTGACATAGATATGAATACGGACAACAGTACCAGTATGCGGGAAGATGGAAACAATGTTGACATAGATAATGAAATGGTAAACCAGTCAGCTAATGCTCTCATGTACAATGCACTTGTAAATCAGATAAACAGCAGGCTTTCTATGAGACAGTATGTAATAGATGGAAGGTAGGAGGATGTATTATGATTGAAGCTTTCAATACATTGAGAATAAGCGCCAGCGGGCTTTCTGCGGAAAGGCTCAGAATGGATACCATAGCTTCCAATATGGCCAATGTTGAGACTACAAGGGGTGCCAATGGACAGCCTTATAGGAGAAAGGTGGCGGTGTTTCAGGAAAATCTTCAAAGCGAGCTGAATAAAAATGGACAATACGAAGTTGTACCTAAAGGTGTCAAAGCTGTAGGAGTTGTGGAAGATGCTTCACCATTCAAGCAGGTGTATGATCCTACCAACCCAGATGCAGATGCCAATGGCTATGTATCAATGCCCAATGTAAATATATTGAATGAAATGTCGGATATGATGGTGGCTACTAGATCTTATGAAGCAGATGTAAGTGCCATTGATGCAGAAAAGAGCATGTTTTCAAAAGCTCTTGAAATAGGAAAATAGAAAGGGGAGTGAATACATATGAGAATAAACGAATTTGTGCCTGACAGCAAGGTGTTTGATTTTAACAAATCGGTGCAGGGCAGCAATTTAAAAAATGGAAATATAATTGGCAGCAATAAAAACAGCAGTGTAACAGGTGATACGAATACGAGCAGCAGTATATCGGATTTTGCGTCAGTGCTGAAGGACAAGCTGGATGATGTAAACAACCAGCAGATACAGGCGGATAACAGTACTAAAGAGTTTGTAGAAGGGGATAGAACGGATATACATAATGTCATGCTGGATACGGAACAGGCTAAACAGTCACTGGAGCTGGCAGTACAGATTAGGGACAAACTTGTGGATGCATACCAGGAATTGAATAGAACACAGTTTTAGAAGGAGTGCTTAATTGATGGGCAAGCTATCGCAATTTTTTAAAAACTTAACAGATAAATGGAAGAATTCTAGTAGAAATAGAAAGATAGCTTTTGGGATTATAGCCGTAGGAATTATAGCAGCAATTATATTTGGAGGAGTGTCTTTGGGAAAGAAAAAATATGCGGTGCTTTTCTCAAATATGAACCAGACTGACTCGGCAGCGGTGTATAAAAAGCTTCAAGATGACAAAATAGATGCCAAAGTAGAGGGAAATTCAATCTTAGTGCCTAAAGATGAAGTGGATGCTGACAGGATGAAAGTACTTTCAGAAGTGCAGCTTACCAATGGAAGTCAGGGATTTGAGCTATTTGATAAGAATAATTTGGGAAGTACAGATGCTGAAATCAAAATAAATTATCAAAGGGCGCTTCAAGGCGAACTGGAGAGAACGATAAAAGCTCTTCCTCAAGTTGAAGATGCCAGGGTGCATCTTGTAATTCCCGACGATACGGAATTTGTGAAAGATACCCAGCCGGGAAGTGCTTCTGTGACTTTAAAGTTGAAATCGGGACAGAATCTCAGCCAGGATCAGGTAAAAGCTCTGGTTGCACTTGTATCTGGTGGTGTAAAAAATCTGCCCAAGAAAAATGTGCAGATAATAGACGACAAAATGAATCTTCTAACCAGGGATTTGTATCAGGATAATGGCAGCGGTGCGGAAGACAGTACCGTTCCTGCTGAAAAACAACAAAAATTGCAGCAGCAATACGAAAAAGATCTTGAACAGAGACTTTTGAGCATGCTTGAAACTGTATACGGTAAAGGTAAAGTTCAGGTGAGGGTAAATGCAGATCTGGATTTTGATGCGGTGCAGCAGGATGCTACAACCTATGATCCAAACAGAACGGCAGTGGTGAGCGAACATACGGTAAACAGTACGAATACCGGCGGTACAAATAATGCAGGAGCCAGTCCTGTAGATAATAATATGAGCAACACCACCACTACTACAGGCAATAATGGGAATTCAACCGACAACGAGGTTACCAGAAATTATGATGTGTCCAAAACAGAACAAAAAACTATAAGAGCGCCCGGAAGTGTCAAAAGGCTTACTGCTTCTGTGGCATTGGACGGGAATGTGGATGATGCTACGAGAACTTCCATAAGAAATCTTGCAGTTTCTTCCATAGGGTACGATGCAAACCGTGGAGATACCATAAATGTAGAAGGTCTGCCTTTTGACACTACTGCACAGGACAATGCGAAAAAGGATATGGATGCCATGAACAAGGCAGAACAGCTGGCTAAGAGAAACAGGCTTATTGCCATCATAGGTGGTCTTGCGGCTGTGGCAGTTGCAGCCATAGTTGGAGTCATACTCTGGAGAAGAAAGAAGCGTGAAGAGGAAGAAGACTTGTTTGACGAAGAGATGGAGGAACCTCAGCCTATAAATGAAGCTGCAGAGGATGAAACCCAGGTTAAGGAGAAACCTAAATTTAAACCTGTGGAACTTGAGACGGAAAATGAAGATGTCCACCTTGAAAATGAGATAAAGAAATATGCCAAAGACAAACCTGATCAAGTCGCAGACATAATAAAGTCCTGGTTAGCGGAAGATGAGAGGTGATAGAAGATGGCTAGAGACAATCAAAAGAAATTAACTGGAGTGCAGAAAGCTGCCATATTATTTATAACTCTTGGACCAGAAGCCTCTGCAGGTATAATTAAAAAGCTGCCGGAAGCTGAGATACAAAAGATAACTTATGAAATAGCCAATATAAGTTCTGTAAAGTCAGATCAGAAAAAGGAAATACTGCAGGAATTCGTTCAGATGAACAAGGCCAAGGATTATCTGCTGGAAGGTGGAATAGAGTATGCCAAGAATCTTTTGTCAAAGGCTCTTGGAAGTCAGAGGGCGGCTGAAATATTGGATAAGGTTACAGAAGCAACCCAGCAATTTAGACCCTTTGCTATAGCTAGGAAAGCAGATGCCCAGCAGCTTTTGAATATAATATCTGATGAACATCCGCAGACTATAGCACTTATACTCTGTTATCTTCAGCCGGATAAAGCCGGCCAGATACTCTCGGCACTTCCGGAAGGCGAACAGGCAGAAGTATCCTATAGAATTGCTACAATGAGTACTACTTCCCATAAGGTGGTAAAGGAAATAGAGAAGGTACTTGATGACAAGCTGTCTTCCGTAGTCAAGTCCGATATGAGGGTAATTGGCGGTGTCCAGACTATTGTGGATATATTAAACCAGGTAGACAGGGCTACTGAAAAAAATATTACAGAAGGTCTGGAGAAGCAGGATGCGGAACTGGCGGAGAAAGTCAAGGAATCCATGTTTGTATTTGAAGATATTGTCACTTTGGATGATGTATCCATTCAGAGGGTACTCAGAGAGGTGGATTCAAAAGATCTTTCACTGGCGCTTAAAGGATGTTCCGAAGAGGTGGCTGAATGTATTTTCAGGAACCAGTCAAAGAGAGCTTCTGCAGCACTAAAGGAGGACATAGAATTTTTGGGACCTGTAAGGCTGATGGATGTGGAAAAAGCCCAGCAGGGTATTGTAAATATTATAAGGAGACTGGACGAAGCCGGAGAAATAGTTATGGCAAGAGGTGGAGAAGATGCAATCATCGTATAAAATTATAAAAGGTGACAGCATAGACGAGGAGGGCACTCAAAATATAGTGACTGTGTTTAAAAAGCATTCCCCTCCCAAACGCAGGCACAAAAATAAAGACAGCTCACCCTCAAGAAATAATTATGATAGTTTGCTGCATACCATGATGGAAAAAGCAGCCGAGGACAGAAAAAAAATAATTTTAAGGGCCAATGACGAGGCTGAAGAAATCAAAAAGAAAGCATATGATGCTGCCAGTAAAAAGGGTTATGAAGAAGGCAGGAAAAAAGGAAGAGATGCCGGCTTCAAAAGTGCATATGATGAAGGCTATGTAAAGAATGTAAAAAAGGCCGAGGCCGAAGGCGAGGATATAAGAAATAAAGCAAGTGCCGTATTGAAGAATGCAGTAGATGAAAAGAAAAGATATTTGACAGAGAAAGAAGAAGAGATCAAGAAATTTATAGTAAATGCAGTGGAAAGTGTCTTAAAAGATGAAGTTAGAAACAAGGACAGTTTGAATAAAATGGTGTTTGACGCACTTTCCCAGGTCAAGAATTCAAAAACTTTTATTATAAAGAGCAGAGGAAAGTACTGCGGCGAGTTTAAGAAGCAGGTGGATATGTGGAAGGAACAACTGCCCTTTAGGGGTGACATATTTGTAATATCGGATGAATCCCTGAAAGATGGCAGCGTAGTTATAGAGAGGGACAGGGGGAAAATTATACTGTCTGTAGATATAGCTATGAAAAAATTGAGGGAGATATTTGACAGTACAAGCAATTAGTGAATTTTTGCCGTGAGGGTGATGATTTGGTGATAAATTTAAACTTTCAGGAATTAAATAAAGAGGTAAGCAGGGCTAATTTTTCCTATCAGGAGGGAACTGTGAAAAAAGTCATAGGACTTACTGTGGAAGTTGAGGGGATAAAGGCCTTTATTGGAGAAGTATGCACAATATATAATGAGCAAAATCGTAAAATTGAGTGTGAAGTTGTTGGATTTAAGGAAAATGACATAATTCTCATGCCGTTGGGGGAACTTACTGGAATTTCCACGGGCTGCAGGGTTGTCCCTGAAAGAAGGCGCTTAAATGTACAGTGTTCCGAGGAACTGTTTGGAAAAGTTCTTGATGGACTGGGAAATCCTCTCCAGGGAGAACCAATAAAATCCGGAAGCTTTTATGAACTTGATGCAGAGCCGCCGAATCCACTTAAGAGAAAGAGAATAAACAATCCCATTTCTACGGGTATCCGTGCCATAGATGGTTTTTTAACCTGCGGGGAAGGCCAGAGGATAGGCATATTTGCAGGAAGCGGAGTGGGAAAGAGCACAACTCTCGGTATGATTGCAAGATATGCCGAGGCAGATGTTAACGTGATAGCACTTATAGGGGAAAGAGGAAGGGAAGTTAGAGATTTTATAGAAAAGGATCTTGGTGAAAGCGGTCTGAAAAAGTCCGTCATAGTATGTGCAACTTCCGATAAACCAGCACTTGTCAGGCTGAAGGGTGCTTTTACAGCCACTGCTATTGCAGAATATTTCAGGGATAAAGGCAAAAAAGTTATACTCATGATGGATTCTGTCACCAGATTTGCCATGGCACAGAGAGAAATAGGACTGGCTGTGGGAGAGCCTCCTGCTACCAAGGGATATACTCCTTCCGTATTTGCAAAACTTCCAAGGCTTATGGAAAGGGCCGGCATGTCGGATAGAGGATCTATAACTGCTTTTTATACGGTTCTCGTAGATGGAGACGACATGAATGAGCCCATTGCAGATGCAGTCAGGAGTATATTGGATGGGCACATAGTGCTGTCCAGAAATCTTGCCAATAGGAACCACTACCCGGCTATAGACATACTTGCCAGCATAAGCAGGCTCATGCCCGAGGTAACTACGGAAAAACACAGGGAAAATGCCTCACTGGCACGTGATATGCTGTCTACTTATAGAAACTCGGAAGACCTTATAAACATAGGCGCCTACGTCAAGGGTAACAATAAAAAAGTGGATAGGGCCATAAGATACCATGATGACATAGTTGGTTATTTAAAACAGAAAATGGATGAACACTCTACTTTAAAAGAAAGTGTAAACAGGCTGGAAAATATGTTCGATTAAAATTGGGGAGGAAAAACCTATGAAATATAAATTTAGATTGCAGAAACTTCTGGATATGAGGATTGACAGGGAAGATGAAAGCAAAGTGGAATTTCAAAAGGCCCAGAGCGAGAGGCTGAAGGTAAAGGAAAAACTTGACCAGCTGGAAGAAAAATATGATGAATATAAAAACAGACCTCTGCCCGTATCCGCCATGGAGCAAAAAATAACACACATATACATAAATACACTTGGGCTGAACATAGATGAAACCTCAAGGAAACTGGCCGTGAAGGAGAAAATTGTAAGTGGCAAGAGAGAGAAATTAAAACAGAGGCAGATTGACAGGAAAACCGTAGAAACACTTAAAGATAAAGGATACAGAAATTTTATAAAAGAACAGAATAAGCTCGAGCAGAAATTGAATGATGAGTTTGCCCTTCATAGTTTTATAAGAAATCTAAGGCAGGGTAATGATTTGACATAGATTGCCCGGAAAGGAGGTGAATTAAATGGCCGATTTAAGTGCTGCAGTACCGATAAATGTTACGGGAGTTTCTAAGGATACAGTTTCAAAAATTGCCGGCAGCAGCTCCAATGTGAAAAAATCCGGCAGTACTTTCAAGGATGCCTTGAAAACTTCACAGACTGCTGTGGACGGTGTTTCAGCTGATATGGGAAATAAAAGTAAAACTTCATTTGAAAAACTGGAGGGACAGCTTAAGAAACTGGGGCTCAGTCAGGAAGACATAAAAAAGGTAGAAGATGAAGTTTCAAAAGGGAATGTAAATATCGACAGCTTATCTTATTTGCTCAATATTCTTCTTGCCTACAATGGGAATTTAAATGATATGGGAGATGAGCTCATTGATAAGATAAGTGACAGCCTGAGCGATAGTATAAGCAGCGACATTTTAAAAAATCTTCAGTCCATAATTTCAGAAAATATGACTTCAAATAAAAATATGTCGGGCAAGAATATTATAGACAAGATAGTGGAGAAAAATGTCGGCGGGCTGTCGGATATTCTGCAAAAGCTTGGAGCAAGTGAAGAATTCAGTGAGAAACTAACTGCAAAACTGGGAGACAGTATTCTGTCCAAAGTATCGCAGGGTGCAAATCTGGAGCAAAACATATACAACAAAATAAAAAGCGAGATAAATTCAGCTCTGGCTTCCCAGTTAAATAAAAGTAATACGGATTCCAGTCCTGTTGAATTTAAAATGCAAGATATTGCCCAAAAGGGACAGTCAGCTTTAATTGATGGAACTGAAGCATCTGCCGCTGCCGCAAATAAAAATGTATCCCAGGATAGTCAGCCTAATTTGGAAGATGTCACAGCATCTGTACAGGACAAAAGCATGTCCCAGAGTAATTCTGACAAGTCAGGCGGCAAAGATGCTGGAGATATGACAGGCAGTGAAGAGAAAATACTGAAAAATATAGTTCAGGATGGAAGAGAAGACAAAGTTTCCAGGGCCGCCAATTTCATGACACAGTTTTCAAACGTAAAAGGAAATAATACCGTGGGAAATCTGTCCAATCTGCCGGGAATGGTAGTGAATAAAAATTCCTTTGATTCCGATATAATAAAGGCCTTGAGGTACATGGACATAAATAATATAAAGACTATGACTGTCAAAATAAATCCAAAGGAACTGGGAGAGATCACAATAAGCCTCGTGATGGAAGAGGGAAAACTAAATGCGGTGCTCACTGCTTCCAACAAGGATGCCTATAACCTTTTGAATTCGAATCTTCAGGATTTATCCAACAGGCTTCAAACAAATGACATAAAAGTGCAGAACTTTTCGCTGAACCTGAATAACGGGGACACAACTTATTTCAGAGATGAAAGCGGAAGGGGACAGCAGGGCCAGAAAAATGGCCGGGAAGGAAATCTGTTTTTTGACAGCGGTGTATCCGACGTATCCGGCATATCTGATGGAAAGACATTCACGGACAATGATTACGGCGAAAACAATGTAAATGTACTAGCTTAATTTTAGAGAGGAGGTCGGGTGATAATGGCTATATCAGTCGATAATAATTTAAACCAAAACTATAATATGAATACAGCGGCGGCAGCTTCGGAGAAAAACGACAGCTCTATAGATGACAATACTACTTCAGGAGTTTCATCCAGTACCGACAAGGGAACCAGCGTGGTGAGATCCAATGGAGAAATAGACAAAAATATGTTTCTCAAAATACTTGCGGCAGAACTTGCCAACCAGGATCCAACAGACAGCAATTCCGAGAGTGCAACACAGTATGTCAGCCAGCTGGCACAGTTTTCTTCACTTGAACAGATGGCCAATTTAAACAGCACCAATAAATTGAATTCAGCAAATTCTCTTATAAATAAATATGTCACTTTCAGTGATTTGGCCGATGATGGGGGCAATTACAGCGGACAGGTTGAAGGTGTTATAAAAGACGGTGACGACATAAGCTTGAATACCCTGATAGGGCAGGATTCAAACGGCAACGGCGTATACAAGTCTTTTAATCTGGATGATGTAGTTAAAGTAGACGACCTTGGAGATGCATTTGATCCAACTGCAAACAACAATTTGCTTTTAAATGCCACTTCACTCATAGGCAAAAAAGTGGAGATAAATGAAAAGGACAAGGATGGGAATGACTACAGCGGTGTAGTTCAATCTGTATCCCGGGGCACCGGCGGAGTTATCGTAAAGGTAAAAACCGGAGACGGCGAAACCAAGGATTTCTATTTTGATCAGGTTTCCAATGTGGAAAATGCCTAGCATGCAGGTGCAGCAAGTATATGGGATATAAGATCATAAACGGCAAACTGCATTTCGCACAGGATATAGCTGCTGCATACGGCAGCAGAAGCAGTGTAGATAGAGCCAGCCGCCGGGACAATGTATCTTTCAGGAATACTTTAAAAAAAGAGGTAGATAAATCAAGCAGTTTTACCATATCGAATCATGCTGCAGAGAGGCTGAAGAGCAGGCATATAGTGCTGGGTGAAAATGATATGGAAAATATAAATTCCGCCATCAACAGGGCGGAGGAAAAAGGATGCAGGGAATCTGCACTTCTCTACGGAAATACGGTGCTCATTACTTCCATAAAAAACAGGACTGTGATTACAGCCATGAACAAGGATTCGGATAACGACAGTGTTTTTACGAACATAGACAGCATGGTGATAGTGTAAATTAAATTATTTTGAAACTGGCCGGACCAATTAGCGGGAGCCAGGTTCTGCGGAATGAATGAAACAGGACGAATACATTTTATTAAATTGGAGGGAAAATATATATGTTACCATCTTTGTATTCAGGAATAAGCGGCCTTAAGGCCAACCAGCAGAAATTGAACGTAGTTGCGAACAACATAGCAAATTCCACCACTACGGGTTTCAAGACCCAGAGCATGAATTTTGAGGATACGTTGAGTCAAAACCTTTCAGACCCAAGTGCTCCAGTAGATGGGGGGCTCGGAGGTATCAATCCAAAGCAAAGCGGCCTCGGGGTGAAGATTAGCGGGATAAACACGGACTTTTCAGAGGGCAGTCCTCAGACCACCAACAGGAAGCTGGACTTTATGATAGACAAGTCAGGAAGCTATTTTGTAGTTAGTCTTGATGGAACTGAAGATTACTATACTAGGGATGGAGCCTTTGTACTTGATGCGGATGGTAATCTTCTAACTCAGGATGGTTACCATGTTATGGGATATAACCAAGATACCGTTGGTAATAATGAAAAGCCTGCGACGGAATTGAGCATTAAACAATATTATTCTGGGGATTATACTGGAGCTAATACTGGTGATGAGAATGATAAAGTTACTTCCTATTCAATAGGTGCAGATGGGATTATAACTGTTAAAACGAAAGGCGAGAAATCTTGGAAGGCTGGACGGATTGCTTTAGCTTCTTTTACAAACGAGGGTGGACTTTTAAAGCAGGGAAATAACCTTTATTCAGATTCGACCAATTCTGGCAATCCAATTTATGGTACAGCTGGTACTTCGGCTTATGGGAAAATCATATCAGGTTCCCTCGAGATGTCAAATGTGGATCTGGCACAGCAGTTTACAGATATGATAGTTGCCAGCAGGGCCTTTGAGGCAAATGGAAAGATAATAACGACAGATGACGAGATACTTCAGGATCTTGTTAATTTGAAGAGATAAAATTTGTTTGAATCTGGCAGATTTTCGGCTTATGCCGGAAATCGCCCTATTGATATTTGAATTTCAAATAAAAATACATATTGATTGTATCCAATACCCAATAATGTTAAAATTTATTCGAAATTGTTATTTCAGCTCACAACTTAAAACAAGGAGGTTTTTTATGATAAAACTTACGGGATTGGATGACAAGGAATTTGTTATAAATGCAGATCATATAGAAAAATTGACGCAGACTCCCCAAAGTGTGATAACTCTTACAAATGGAAACAAATATGTGGTGAAGGAGACAAATGACGAGATAATAAAAAAGGTCGTGGAGTATAAGAGAAAAATATACAGGGGGGATTATTCCAAATAGGCATTTTAAGTGGCTTGTACATAATATTGTAAGGAGGAAGTATCATGGAAGATGGAGTGGAAAAGAAAGGAAAATTGAATTTTAAAATAGTTTTGATAACATTGCTTGTTTTGATCTTGGCAGGTGCAGGAGCTTATTTTGGATACAGCAAATTTTTAAAGGGAAATGACAAGAGTCCCAATGTAGCTGCACAAAACAGCACCTCTCCGGTACAGACCCAGCAGGTGTCGAATCAAACCGGTCAGACTGCCCAGGGGGGCGGCAGCAGTTCAGGTTATCTGCAGCAGGTTGTTTCCAAATATACTTTTGACTTAAGTGATTTTACTGTCAACCTTGCAGATGAGGGCGGCAAGAACTATTTGAAAATAAGTGTGTTTCTCGGGTATGACGATAAGAAATTAACTGAGGAACTCACGGATAAGAAGCCCATGATAAGGGATGCCGTCATAGATATTCTGAGGGGCAAAAAGGTGGCCGACATAGATCCTAAATATATGGACAGCATAAAAATGCAGATCATACAGAAGATAAACCCTATGCTGGAAAATGGAAAATTGAATAACGTATATTTCAGCGATATACTTACCCAATAGATTCCATTGGAATGGAGAATTTTAGATGGACTTACAATTTTGGTGGATGCTGTTCAAGACAATTTTATCGCTGCTTTTCATAGTTTTTCTCATATATATTTTTACCAAATTTGGAGGTGGAAAACTTAAGAAAATTCAAGGCGGCAGATATATAAAAATACTTGAAAGAACTCAGATTTCCAAGGAAAACAGCTTGCTTGTGGTGAAGATTGGTGAAAAGGGATATGTGATTTCATCTTCAAGTGGAAGAGTTGATGTGATCTGTGAGCTGACAGGTGAAGAATTATCGAAGATTGAGGACACGAAAAATACTTGTGAGTATAAAAATTTCAGGGATTTATATACGAAAAGTGGACTTCAGAATTTAACAGACAAGATCAGCCGCAGTATTTCAGCTAAAAAATTCAAAGGGAAAAAGGAAGATAAAGATGGACGTTAAGCACAACAAAAGCATTATGGTTATTTCATTTTTAATATTTGTTTTTATTATTTTGGCAGGCTTTGAAGCACATGCGGCGGCTCCTACCGATTTTCCAATACCAAATGTAAATGTATCTGTGGACAATGCTTCCACACCGCAGCAGTATGTAGGTACTATAAAATTGCTCATAGTGCTCACTGTCTTGACACTGCTTCCGTCTTTCATAATGATGATGACAAGCTTTGTGCGAATTATAGTGGTGTTTGGATTCTTAAGAAGTGCCATGGGAACCCAGCAGTCACCTCCAAATCAGGTATTAGTGGGACTTGCACTTTTTATGACAATATTTATAATGCTTCCCGTTTATGGAAAAATAAATTCCACGGCCATACAGCCCTATTTAAACAATAGGATAACCCAGGAGCAGGCCATAGAAACAGGGGCCAAACCGCTGAGGGAGTTTATGCTGAAACAGACAAGGAAAAAGGATCTCAAGCTTTTTGTAGACAATGCCAAACTGAACTACAAGGTTACCAAGGACAATGCACCTCTTTATGTGGTGATTCCGGCCTACATTATAAGCGAACTGAAGACGGCTTTCCAGATAGGTTTTCTGCTTTATATACCTTTTATGATAATAGATCTGGTTGTATCCAGCGTACTTATGTCCATGGGAATGTTCATGCTCCCTCCGGTTATGATATCACTGCCTTTTAAATTGCTTTTGTTTGTCATGGTAGACGGCTGGTATCTGCTGGTAAAGTCTTTGATTATAAGTTTTTCGTGAGGTGAATTTAAATGAGTGAAAATATGGTAGTAGGGGTTATAAAAGATGCTATACAGACAGGACTTTTGATTTCAGCTCCAATACTGATAGTTTCAGTGTTGGTGGGTCTTATAATAAGTATATTTCAGGCGACCACACAGATACAGGAGCAGACACTTACTTTTGTGCCCAAGCTTATTGCTATTGCTGTGGTCGGGCTTTTTACCGGTGCATGGATGCTGAATATGATGGTTGGTTTTACTCAAAGGATTTTTACATATATAGCACATATAACCCAGTAGATTTGTCAGCGGCATTATAATTTGAAGTTAAGCAGTTACGGGGAGGATTGGTTTGATAAACACACTGTATTTTACAGCTTTGATACTTGTTAGTATTAGAATGTTTTGCTTTTTTATGATGGTTCCCATATTTTTCCCAAATGGCACTCCCAATATAGTCAAAGTGGGACTGGCACTGGTTATGGCATATATACTTTTACCGGGCATAGACTATTCTGCAGTGAACAATATAGACAGCACTATTCCGTTTGTGTATAACTGTGTGAATGAAGCTGCGGCAGGCCTTACCCTGGGTTTTTTGGTGAGTTTGTGTTTTACGGCTTTCAGGATTGCAGGAAGCTATATGGATCTGCAGGTAGGACTTTCCCTCATGAGCATGTTTGATCCCAATTCGGAAAGTACATCCACTCTTTTGGAACGTCTTATGTACTGGTTCAGCATGGTGGTTTTTCTGGCAGTAGATGGACATCACATGCTTATAAAATCGCTTATTGGAAGTTTTGATACTATAAAACTTGGGAGCTTTATGCTTTCCCAGGGTTCAATTACCCTCATAATAAAAGCTTTTATTACATACTTTTCCATAGCGGTGAAAATAGCAGTTCCCATACTTATCATAATGCTTGTGGTAAATTTGACCATGGCCCTCATAGCAAGGACTGTGCCGCAGCTCAATATAATGATACTGGGACTTCCAATACAGATACTGGTGGGCATGGCTTCTTTTTGTGTTGCACTTCCCATATTTCTACAGCTTATGGAGAAAGCTTTTTATGCCATACCGGATTCCATAAGGGGGTTTTATCATACCCTGCCTCTGCTTATAGTATTTGCTTCGGATGACAAAACTGAGGAAGCCACTCCCAGGAAAAAGAGTGACGCCCGGAAAAAGGGACAGGTTGCAAAAAGCAAGGAAGTTACTTTGGCACTTACTCTCCTGGCTTCTACGGTAGTCATATTGTTCCTGGGAGGATATATAGGTTCCCAGGCCAAGAGTACCATGGCGGCATTTTTGAACAGCTATCTTTTAACTTCTTTAAATTATAAGACTCTCCGGGGAATAGCCTTTATAACCGTATGGAGACTTGGACTTATGTTTTTGCCCATAGCTGTCCCAATATTGGTTATGGGAGTTATAGCAAATCTGCTCCAGACCCGCGGAGTCGTATCGATGCAGCCGCTGAAGCCGGATCTTTCCAAGCTGAACCCTATAAACGGCTTTAAAAGAATGTTTTCCGCAAGGGCCGTGATGGAACTGTTTAAGGACACATTGGTAATCGCCATAGTCGGAATTGTGGGATATAAATTTATAAAGGACAATTATGCATACATAATGACGCTGAGCAGTTTGAACTTTGAAGGTGTAGCCAAGGCCCTGTCCAAGCTCACTGTAGACATATTTTTTAGGATAACTGTGATAATGATTGCCATAGCTATTATAGATTACATATTTCAAAACTTTCAGTACAACAAGGATCTCAAGATGTCAAGAGAAGAGGTAAAGGAAGAGTACAAGCAGGATGAAGGAGATCCGCAGATTAAAAGCAAGATAAAGCAAAAACAGAGGGAAATAGGCATGAGGAGAATGATGCAGGAAGTACCTAAAGCTACGGTCGTGGTTACCAACCCCACCCATGTAGCTGTAGCTCTAAAGTATGAAGATGGTGAAAATGATGCACCGCTGGTGGTGGCAAAGGGGCTGGATGCAGTTGCCTTTAGAATAAAGAAAAAAGCTGTAGAAAATGATGTACCTATAATTGAAAATAAACCTCTTGCAAGACTTATATACGACGAGGTGGATATTGGCAGGGAAATTCCTGTAGAAATGTACCAGGCGGTAGCGGAGATATTGGCACTGGTTTACAAGATGAGGTGATATTTTGGAAAGAAGCAGAAGCAGATTTAAGTTAAAAGATAACGCAGGTGTACTTATGGCACTTATGGTGGTAATGATAGTATTTATGATCATAATTCCACTTCCGGCAAAATTACTGGATATACTTATTGCCTTTAATATAGCACTGTCCATAATTATAATACTTTTAACCATGTTCACTACGGAGGTATTGCAATTTTCGGTGTTCCCGACACTGCTCCTTGTAACTACGCTCTTCAGGCTGGCATTGAATATTTCTTCTGTAAGGCTGATACTCAGAGATGCCTATGCAGGGGAAGTCATAGATTCTTTCGGGGAATTCGTAGTTGGCGGAAGTTATCTGGTTGGAATAATAATATTTTTGATAATCATCATCATACAATTTATTGTAATAACCAATGGTGCCAACAGGGTTGCAGAAGTGTCAGCAAGGTTCACACTGGATGCAATGCCTGGAAAGCAGATGAGTATTGATGCGGATTTGAATTCGGGGCTGATAGACGAGAAAGGGGCGAGGGTAAAGAGGTCAAAGCTTCAGAGAGAAGCGGATTTTTACGGTGCCATGGATGGAGCTTCCAAGTTTGTCAAGGGAGATGCCATAGCCGCCCTGGTAATTGTAATGATAAATATAATAGCAGGGATAATTACGGGTATAGTCATCAAGGGAATGGATATTTCCCAGGCTGCCCAGACTTATACGAAACTTACCATAGGAGACGGTCTTGTGTCTCAGATTCCGGCACTTCTTATTTCAACAGCCTCCGGCATACTTGTAACCCGTTCTGAAAGTGACGAGGACTTTGGAACTCTGGCTGTCAAACAGCTGCTCGGATTTCCCAAGGTAATAGCCATAGCTGGTGCGGTTCTGCTGTTTCTGGCTATAATACCCGGACTTCCGCACCTGGCATTTTTGATACTTGCGGCAGCCTGCATCATAGCTTCCTACCTGCTGCACAAGGATGAAGTTGAACAAAGTGCCAGCAAGGCGGCGGTGCAGAATCAAAAAGCGGCCAAAGTGGAAAATAAAGAGCCTGAAAATGTCATGAATCTCATATCGGTGGAGCCTATGGAAATAGAAATAGGCTACGGGCTGATACCCCTCGCAGATGAGAGTTCGGGAGGAGATCTTCTCCAGAGGATAACTTCGGTGAGAAGACAGTGTGCCATTGAAATGGGTATAGTGGTACAGCCAATTAGAATCAGAGACAACCTGCAGCTTAAAACCAACGATTATGTAATAAAGATAAGGGGAACCATAGTTGCAAAAGGCGAGCTCATGCCCAATATGCTGCTGTGCATGAATCCGGCTGGTTCTAAAATTGACATCCAGGGTATAAGCACCAAGGAACCTTCTTTTGGACTCCCGGCTATCTGGATAAACAGGGATCAAAGAGAAGAGGCCGAGATAAAGGGCCTGACGGTGGTGGATCCTACAACAGTTTTGATTACACACCTTACAGAGACCATTAAGAATCATTCCTATGAACTTATGGGAAGGCAGGAAGTCAAGCTCATATTGGATTCAGTCAAGGAAAAATATCCTACAGTAGTTGAGGAACTTGTCCCGGATTTGCTCACCATAGGCGAAGTCCAAAAAGTGCTTCAGAACCTTTTGAGGGAGAGGGTGCCTATAAAGGACATGGTAACTATTCTGGAATCCCTTGCGGACAATTCGAGAAATACAAAAGATATAGAACTTTTGACAGAGTATGTGAGATTTGCCCTGGGCAGGAGCATTTGCAACTCGTTTATAGATGAAAATGGAACAATCACTGTTATTACATTGTCTAAGAATTTGGAAAAATTAATAGGGGATAATATTCAAAAATCAATGCAGGGATCTTTCCCGGCCATAGATCCGGATACTACGGGCAAAATATTTAAATCCCTCAGGAAGATGCTGGATTCAGTTTATTTTTATGAAAATCAGCCTGTAGTTTTGGTTTCACCAAAGATAAGGGCACCTTTTAGAAGGCTGATTGAGATGGTATTTCCCTCAGTAAATGTGCTGTCGTTAAATGAGATACCAAATGATGTGCAGATAAAAACTGAAGGGGTGGTTTCAATATAATGGTTATTAAAAAGTACAGGGCTAACAATATGAATGAAGCTATTACCAGGATCAAATATGAACTGGGCAGCGAAGCTGTTATCATAAGCCAGAGAAAAGTGAGAAAAAAAGGCATAGTGGGGTTTTTCTCCAAGAAAATACTTGAGGTCACTGCTGCTGTTGACAACAAAAAAAGAGAAGAAAATATGAATTACGGTGTTAGAACATTGAAGAAAATAGTAGATAATGGGTTAAAAAATAACCAGCAGGAGGATAAGAAAAAAGATGCGGTGGGAGGAGCTTATGAGAGCAGCCTGGTGAATAAAAATAACGATGAACTGATAAAAGAAGTACAGCAGATGAAGGGCATGCTTACTAAAATGATGAACAATCCCTGTGTAAATGTCGGGAAAAGCGAGCTCCAGGTAAAACTTGAAAACAGCGATTTAAATGAAAAAGTTATAAAAAAAATATTGGGCAATATAAATATCATGGAAGACGATAGAAAAGACGAAGAAAAATTAAAAGAAGTAGTGCAAAATATGGTAAAAGTGGATAATAGAAAGCTTTCCCATGCAGTAGTGCTGATAGGTCCTACCGGTGTGGGAAAGACTACTACCATTGCCAAACTTGCCGGGAGGATGGCCCTTGTAGAAAAGAGAAAAATCGGACTTATAACTATAGATACATACAGGATAGGGGCGGTGGAGCAGCTTAGAACTTATGCGGATATAATGAACATACCTTTCAAGGTTGTATTCACCATGAAGGATATGGAAAAGACCCTCAGGGAAATGGACAGCTGCGACACTATTTTAATAGATACTACGGGAAGAAACAGCAAGAACAAAATGCAGATATCGGAGTTGAGGGCATTTATAGACAAAGTCAGGACGGATAATATACATCTGGTGATAAGCTGTACTACAAAAAATAAGGATATAGATGCCATAGTGGAAGGCTATAAGCAGCTGAATTACAGTGATGTGATAATTACAAAGCTGGATGAAACCTGTACCTACGGTTCCGTATTGAATATTCTGCAGGCGGCCAAAAAACCTATAAGCTTTGTAACCACAGGGCAGAATGTACCTGAGGATATAAAGTCCATGAGTTCGGAAGAGCTTGCGAAGCTGGTATTGGGAGAGGATATCATATGCTAGACCAGGCAGATGAATTGAGAAAATTGGCTTCAATAGACAATAAAATCAAAAAAAGAAGGGTCAAGCGTACTGCAGGCCCCAGGGTGATAACAGTTACTTCGGGAAAAGGTGGAGCCGGGAAAAGTAATTTTGTGGTGAATACCGCTATAGCACTGCAGAAGATGAAAAAAAAAGTTCTTATATTGGATACTGACATGGGAATGGGGAACGACCATGTGCTTATGGGATTTTTGCCGAAGTACAGCATACACGATGTAATTTCCGGAAATAAAAAGATAGATGAAATTCTTGTAACAGGACCTTTTGGAGTGAAATTACTTCCAGGAGGGACGGGAATATCAAAGATTGATGAGATAACTAAATCACAGAGAGAAAATTTTATAGAGAAATTATCTCTTCTGGGTGATTTGGATTATATATTGTTGGATACAGGGGCCGGCATAAATAAGAATGTGCTGGGGTTTATAGCTTGCTGCAGTGAAGTTATTGTAATTACTACACCGGAGCCTACATCTCTCACGGATGCCTACAGCCTGGTTAAAGCTATAAATTGCCTGAAACTGAAAAATTCAGTGAAAATCGTTGTAAATAAAGTCATGAGCATTGAAGAGGGAAGGAAGACTTTCAATAAATTCAGCGGTGTGGTAAATAAATTTTTGAGCATTGATGTTGAATATCTGGGAAGCATGTCGGAGGACAAAAAGCTCGTGAGGGCAGTGAGAGAACAGACGCCTTTTTTAATAAGCTACCCCAGCTCGAGAATTTCCAGAGAAGTGAATTTTATAGCAAATAAGCTGAACGGAGTTAAAACGGATAATGGTGAAAATGGTATCCAGAATTTATTCAAAAAGATTTTTGATGTTTTTTCTTAGAAAGGAGGGATAAAGTGAAGTGTAATGTCGAGTTTGCTGTAAACGACAGGATTGAAATAGAAATAGGCGGTCAAATCTATAAAAGCAATATCCAGGACCTTTCAGATGATTATATAGGTATAAGCATACCGGTAAACAATCATAAGTATGTAGCTCTAAAAAAGGGAGATAAAATAGATGCAATATATTATTCCGGAAAAAACATATATGGTTTCCATACAATAGTCATAGGACGCAGAATAGAAAAAATATTTATAATAATGATAAAAAGACCCGAGGAGATAGAAATTATTCAGAGAAGGAATTTTGTAAGAGTTCCAGTATTTTTAAATGTATTATGTGCTGTGGTACCTGCAGCAGGGGATCTTCACAATTTGGACAATCAGGTGGAGGTGTTCAAAGCCTGTTCCCTGGATATGAGCGGCGGTGGAATGAAAATAGCCGCCGACGGCAGGTTGAAATATAAATTGAAGATTGGTGACATCATTATGGTTACTATTCCCATGAAGGATGACAGCTTGACTGTAAGGGGAGAGATAGTCAGAATTGACAGAAACAAAAACAAATCCAAATTGGTAATTGGACTGTCTTTTGTAGATTTGGACAAGGTAAACAGGGAGAGAATCATAAGGGTATTGTTCCAGGTGATGCGTGAACATATAAGAAAAGGAGCAAAGGAGGATTAAACATGGGTTTGGCAAATAAGTTGGATGTAAAAGATATGAAAGAAGAGCTGGTGAAAAAATATCTTCCTCTGGTAAAGTACATTGCTGCTAGAGTTATAATTGGAAAGACCAAATATATAGAATATGAGGATTTAGTCAGCTATGGAATGCTGGGATTGATGGATGCAATAAATAAATTCGATAAAAGCAGGGGCATGAAGTTTTCAACTTATGCGTCTATAAGGATAAAGGGATCCATGATAGATGAATTGAGGAGAAACAGTCCCATTTCCAAGGGCTCAATGGATAAACTCAACAGATATAATAGTGCGGTGGAGTCTCTTCAAAAAGAACTGGGAAGGGAACCCAAAAGTGTTGAGATAGCTGATAGGCTCAATGTTTCCCTGGAGGAAATGACACAGATTGAAAATTATATAAATTATATATCCATAGTGTCTCTGGAGGATTTGATATTTTCAGAAGAAGATGATATACCTCTCATGGGGACTATAGAGGATCCTAAAAGTCCAAGCCCTGAAAGAGATCTGGAAGAGAAGGAAAAACTGGAGTATTTGACCAGAGCTTTGGAACTTCTAAATAAGAAAGACAACCTGGTTCTCACTTTGTATTATTATGAGGGAATGACACTGAAGGAAATAGGCCATATTTTAAGTGTATCTGAGTCCCGTGTGTGCCAGCTCCACAGCAGGGCTATCATGCATTTGAGGAAGGCTATGATAAAATTGAAATATATACGTAGTTAATAACTTGATAGAAAGGAAATTTTTTATGATTCCATTTACATTGATTGCAGTGGGGATAATTTTGATAGCTTTGAATTTGAATGCGGTATTGAAGGAAAAAAAGTCTTTTAAAGGACAGCTGGATTCCAGAAAAGATAAGATGGAAGATTACAGGATAGAAATTGGCAAAATGAGAAAGGAATTTGCGGAAACGGTATTTGAACTTCAGGAGGAGATTAAAAATTTAAAGGATGAAAATAAAAACAGTGCAGATAAGATGATATTGTATGACAGCTCCGGCAGTAAAAAAACTGGGACCGCAAAACGTGCAGAGAGTAAAAAAACTGGGGCTGAAGCTGAGACTGAAAAGAACGATATAAAGGATGTAAACAATGTTAAAGTTGATGAAGTGAAAAATTTACTTGGTAAAAATGTGTCAATAGATGAAATATCCAAAAAGACTGGTATAGGCAAGGGGGAGGTTTTATTAATAAAAGAATTATACATAAAATAAGGAAAATTTTTGATTTTCTCAGTGACAGAAAGCTGCTTATAGGTGTGGGAATAGGAATTTTATTGGCTACATTTATCATGAGCGGAGTAAAGATCCAGTACCAGATGAGTAAGAGCCAGATAGAGGATAAGGCCAGATCCATTGGAATGCAGTATCCTGACGAGATGAAGGTAATTAAGTAATAGGTGGGGTGATAATAAATGATCAGAAGTTTTTATACAGCAGTATCCGGAATGATAACTCAAGAAGCAAAACAGGATGTTATAACAAATAATTTGGCCAATGTAAATACCGTGGGATTTAAAGAGGACACTCTTGAAGTAAAGCCGTTTAACGATGTACTTTTGCAGAACTATGACAAGGTAGTGGCAGGAAAAAATGTGAGAAACGTCATAGGAGGCATAAGCCTGGGAAGTGGAGTGGATTCAGTTCAAACTGGGTTTACAGAAGGTGCTGTACAATCTACCGGTGTATCTACGGATTTTGCAATAGATGGAAGAGGTTTTTTCACTGTCAGAAGGCCTGACGGAAATGAATTTTATACTAGAGACGGACATTTTCATGTAAACATAAATGGAACCCTTGTAGATGATTCCGGCTATGAAGTTATGGGCAGGGATGCAGCTACGGGAAATGTAGGTGCTATAGATGTGGGAAATGGAAAGATAACCTCGGATCCCTACGGGAATATAAGTATAGATGGAACTCCCAGATATAAGATTTACACTGTGGATTTTAACGACTACAATGCCCTGACCAAAGTGGGCGACAATTTATACAGCGGCTCGAATCCTGTGGAGTACAATGCGGTGGTAAGGCAGAATTGCCTAGAACGATCCAACGTCAATGTAGTAAATACAATGTCCGATTTACTTACGACTATGAGAAGTTTTGAAACGGATCAAAAAGCTGTACAGTCTATTGATGAAACTTTGGACAAACTTGTGAATGAAGTGGGCAAAGTATAGGGAGGTTTTGTTTATGCTTAGATCTATATGGAACAGCAGAAGCGCTATGAATGCACAGCAGGAGAAACTTGACTGTATATCGAACAATATAGCAAATATAAACACTGTCGGTTACAAGAAAGAAGATGTGGACTTTCAGGATCTGATGTATGAGACACTTAGGAGAGTGGGATATCCTACTAATCCGGATGGAATTAACACAATTAACGGAACAGGGGTAAAAACTACAAATTGGATAAGTGACACTTCCCAGGGGAGCGTTAGAGAAACCGGCCTTAGAACGGATATGGCCATAGACGGGTCGGGATTTTTCAGAGTTACACTCCCAAATGGTACGCCAGCCTATGAGAGGTCCGGCAATTTTAGTATAGATGCATCCGGAAATTTGGTGGATGCGGACGGAAATAAACTTGAAGTGAATTTGACCCCGGAGGGAACTGCCCTTTTCAATTCGGGTACAGTATTTAAAGATGATAATTTTACTGTAGACACAAAGGGCCGTATATACATGAATGTCGGCAATAATACCATATTGTACGGCAAAATAAATGTTTATAATGTCATAGGACAGGACTCCATGAGATCCATAGGGGATAATTTATTTGTGCCCCAGGACGGTGCACAGATGGTTTTAAATGACGGCGCCGATGTACTTCAGGGATATCTGGAACAGTCAAATGTGGATTTAGGCCAGGAGATTACCGATATGATACTGGCACAGAGATCTTTTGAGCTTGCCTCCAAGGGTCTTACAACTGCAGATGAAATGTGGGGACTCATAAATAGCATGAGAAGATAGACCCTTTTAAACTTTTTATGTAAACATATGAAATACAGCTGCATATAATGTAGGGATGTAATATTTTTGAGGGGAGTTAAAATATGTATAGATGTCCAATTATGGATTCCAATGAATATATGGGGAAAGATGACATGTATGATTGGGATGATTACGACTATCCGCAGTATATGTACCCGCCTAATATGTACAGGATGTGTCCGATGCTTTTGAATAGTTATTTTGATCCGTGTATGAGGTGCATGCATCAACAAATGAATCCAGCAACATATTCGCCAGACTGTGATGTTGACAGACCGGATAGAGAAACCAAAGGGTATTATAAGCCTGAGGACAGTATGTCTGATCTGGAAGAGGACGAATCTGACAATTTGAAAACGAAGGATAAAGAGGGTAAGAAGGATGACAACAGCGGCTACAGGGCTAAAATAAGGACAGTGGACATGTCGGAGATTCAGGACTAAATTCTAAACTTAAAAAACAAAGGGAGCTTTGATTGCTCCCTTTGTTTTTTAAGAAAGTGCTGCAGTGAGCGGTGGAATGACCTGTTTTTTTCTCGAAAGCATTCCTGGAATATAGACACTTCCATCTTTCAGTTCCTTCCCGAAGGCTTTTGAAATCACATCTTTTTGTCCTCCTACTGCAATTAATTCGGAGCCGTTTTTCAATATGTTCGTTACCATAAGTATTACCAGATCAAAATTTTCATTTTTGCATTTTAATTTCATGGAATCTATTACCCTGTTCCTTATGGAATTAAATCCTTCTGTGTCCATGGTGGAAACCTGACCTACGCCCAATTTTGTCCTGGATATATTGAATACTTTAAAGTCCTCATTCAATATTTTGTCCGGAGTTTTTCCCTCCAGTGAGGAAGCTGCTTTAAACATCTGCATTGAAAAGGGTTCTGGATCTATACCTGCTATGGCAGACAGCTTTTTCAGCATTGATTTATCCTTGTCCGTGGAAGTAGGGGATCTAAATAAAAGAGTATCCGAGATTATGGCAGAACATAAAAGCCCTGCAGCCTTCCGGGAAGGTTCTATTCCATTTTCAAAGAACCTCGATGCCACTATGGTGGCAGTACAACCTATTGGTTCATTCCTAAAATATATGGGGTTTCCCGTCTGTATGTCTCCTATCTTGTGATGGTCAAGCACTTCGAGTATTTCTGCATCTTCCAGTCCATCTACCGACTGGGCTTTTTCATTGTGATCCACAAGTATTATCTTTTTCCTGTTCGGAGATTTGAGATTTTCCATTGAAACAATTCCCAAAACTTTGTCTTCAGAATCCACTATTGGGTAATTTGCATATCCGTTTTTGAGTGCTGTGCCTTTTGCGTCATCCACAAGATCGGTGCTCTTGAAGGATATTATATTGTCTTTTTTCATTATACGGTTTACGGGTACGTTCTTGAGATCAGTGCCGCGGCCATCTTCGTTCTTGCAGCATGAACTCATGTCGGACCGGGATATGATGCCGGTTAGCTTGCCTGAATTGTTTACTACCGGCAGTATATTTGTATTGCTTTTGCTCATTGTCTCCCGGACAGTTTTTAAAGGGGTTTCCGGCGAGATGGTATTTACGCTGTCGATATTTACGTCGGAAATTCTCGGCTTGACACTGTCAACGAGTTTTTGGGGCTCTATTCCGAAATGATCCAATACGAATTTGGTTTCACTGTTTAAATTTCCCAGCCTTATGGGAACCGCCTTCACTCCCGTTTTGTTTTTAAATTCTGCATAAGCTATTGAAGAGCATATGGAATCCGTGTCAGGATTTTTATGCCCTGTGATGTATACAACGTCATTCATAATTTTTCCTCCTAAATGTATGTGAATAAAACAATATTTACAAGTTAAATCATTATTATGGATTATTATAAATATTATAACAAAATCCAGAATAATTATCTACCTGGTGTTTAAAACTTCCAAAATTATCATCTGGCAGTAAATTGTCAATTGTCAGCTGATAATTGTAATAATGCAGTACAAGGAGGGCATATATTTAATTAACGTAGAGGGAATAATTACTTTGGAGGGGTAAAATTGATTAATGAAAAAGAGATAGAAGGCGGTCTCACCCAAGTCGAAGCAGAGAGAAGGTTGAAAAAATACGGGCTTAATACTATTGAAAAGAAAAAAGGGGTATCTCCTGTAAAGATATTTTTTTCCCAGTTCAATGATTTCATAACCTGGATTCTCATAGTGGCTACGGTGATATCCGGTTTTATGGGGGAGAAAGCGGATGCTATAACCATACTTATTATTGTAGTTATGAATGCCATACTGGGTTTTGTTCAGGAATTTAAGACCGAAAGATCTCTGGAAACACTGAAAGAACTGGCTTCTCCTACCTCAAAAGTTCTAAGGGACGGCAAAATCAAGGTTATAAATGCACAGGAACTGGTAATGGGGGACATAGTGTTTTTAGAATCCGGAGATAAAATACCGGCAGACTGTATTTTGCTGTCCAGAGGCAATTTTATGGTGGACGAATCTCTTTTGACCGGAGAATCAGAGGGGGTTTCCAAGAGCAGTTCCGGAAAGAACAATTCCATATATATGGGGACTGTAGTTATTAAGGGAAAGGGAAAGGCAAGAGTAGTACAGACAGGTATGGAAACTGAAATGGGAAAGATAGCAGGCATGCTTCAGGACATCGAAAAAGACAGATCCCCTCTTAAGGAAAAACTGACATCTCTTGGGAAAGTGCTTGTTGTGGTATGTATTGTAATATGTATTATAGTGACTTTAGCCGGTGTTTGGAGAGGTCAGGATAAATATGAGATGTTTCTGGTGGGGGTAAGCTTGGCTGTGGCGGCCATTCCTGAAGGACTTGCAGCCATAGTCACTGTTGCACTGGCACTGGGGGTGTCCAGGATGCTCAAAAGAAATGCCCTTGTTAGAAAGCTGCCCGCCGTTGAGACACTTGGATGTACTTCCATAATATGCAGCGATAAAACGGGAACACTTACTGAAAACAAGATGACTGTAAAAGCACTGTATTTTAACGGAAAGATGCACAAAAGCGATACCGGGAAACTTCCTGACAATACGATGATGAAAAAAGCTTTTACATATTGCAACGACTGTAATTTTGACATAAAAAAAGTTGATATTTCAGAAGCTCTAATGGGTGATCCTACGGAAACAGCTTTGATAAAAGCGTTTTTTAAGGATGCAAGGGCACTGAAAAAATTTATGGATAAAGCTGAAAGGGTCTATGACATACCTTTTGATTCGGATAGGAAAATGATGTCTGTGATAATGAAGGAGGGCTCTAAAAAGGTATGCTACGTGAAAGGGGCTCCCGAAAGGGTGATAAATAAATGCAAGTATATATTGGACAGGGGACAGGTAAGACTGCTTACCGCAGGTGAAAAAAACAGAGTTTTAAAGGCAGTGGAGAACATGACTTCAAGTGCATTGAGGTGTATAGCAGCTGCTTATAAGGACAGTAAAGTTGCAGCCGGGAGAACTCTGGAGACCAACCTTATTTTTATAGGAATAGCCGGGATTATAGATCCGCCGAGGAAAGAGGCGAAAGATGCGGTGTTGAAATGCAAGCTGGCAGGTATAAGACCGGTCATGATAACGGGGGATCATAAAAACACGGCTTTTGCCATTGGCAAAGAACTTGATATATGCAGTTCACAGTCTCAGGTTATAACAGGTGAGGAATTGGATAAGTTAAATGACAGGCAGCTTTCCGACAAAATACAGAAAATCTCCATATTTGCGAGGGTGAATCCAGGACATAAATTGAGAATTGTTAAAGCGTTCAAGGCCAGAAATAATATTGTGGCCATGACAGGTGACGGTGTAAATGATGCCCCGGCAGTTAAAGAAGCGGACATTGGAATTTGTATGGGGATCTCGGGAACGGATGTCACCAAGGAGGCTTCCTCGATGATACTTTTAGATGACAATTTTGCCACTATAGTATCTGCAGTAGAGGAAGGAAGGGTTATTTATGACAATATAAGGAAGTTCATAAGATATCTGCTGTCCTGCAACTTGGGAGAAGTATTGACCATGCTTCTGAGTTCAATATTTTATCTGGATACACCACTTTTGCCTATACAGATATTGATGGTAAATTTGGCCACGGATGGTTTGCCTGCCGTGGCTCTTGGAGTGGATCCGCCGGAAGGGGACATAATGAAGGGAAAACCGAGGGCTAAAAATGAAAGTATATTTGCAAGGGGACTCAGCGAAAAGATCATTGTGAGAGGGGCGCTTATCGGAGTGTGCACTGTGTTTTCCTTTGTCATGGGCCTGTACCTGGGATTCGGCCTTAAAACGGCAAGAACCATGGCACTTTGCACTCTCATCATATCCCAGCTGATACATGTATTTGAATGCAGATCCGAAAAACATTCTATATTCCAGATAAATTTATTTACTAATCTATATCTTCTGGCTGCAGTTGCCACGTCTATAATAATGCTTTTGTGTACAATTTATGTACCGTTTCTGCAGATGGTGTTCCACACTTCGCCGCTTGTGGTTTCGCAGTGGTTTATAGTTTTGTTTTTCTCGGGTATAATTGCACTTTTAAACAGCTTGTATTTGTATTTCAAATCCAATAATTAGATCTGTATGTATGTAATGGGGAATGCTTCGGCGTCCCCCATTAAAATATCTCATATTTATCAGATTGTAATTAAATATTTTTATAAATTGATATATTGTCAATATGTGCGTAAAATAAAGAATAAGATGAAATAAAAATGTTATAAAATTGAAAACTCAAATAATTTCCAACATTGATTTTTTATCACTTTTGTGCTGAAATATAAAAGGGAATTACTTTAAATTTTTAGTATTAGGAGGAGATTGCAGATGGAAGACGGAACGTTGAAAGACGTTGAACCTGCTGAAGTATTTAAGTATTTTGAAAAGATCAGCAGTATTCCCAGGGGTTCGGGGAATGAAAAGGGAATCAGTGATTATCTGGTTTCTTTTGCGAAAAAGCATGGCCTGGATGTCATACAGGACGATGCATTGAATGTGGTTATAAAGGCACCGGGTTCCAAAGGGTATGAAAATAGTCCCGGCATAGTAATTCAAGGCCATATGGACATGGTATGTGAAAAAAAGCCTGGGACAGAGCATGATTTTATGGTGGATCCCATTGAGCTGAAAGTAGTAGATGACATGCTCTATGCATCAGGGACAACCCTTGGCGCAGATGATGGTATAGCAGTTGCCATGGGACTTGCAGTTCTGGCTTCGGAGAATATATCCCACCCGCCAATTGAACTTGTCGTTACAACTTCTGAAGAAACGGGGATGAATGGAGCTCTGGCGCTGGATCCTAAAAATGTATCCGGCAGGACGCTTATAAATATAGACTCAGAGGAAGAGGGAAAGCTGCTTGTAAGTTGCGCGGGAGGATGTTCGGCAAGAATAAGTTTTCCAATAACATGGAAAAATTTAGATGGTGATTTTGAGACTTATGTGATTGGAATTGAAGGCCTGAGAGGCGGCCACTCAGGATCGGAAATACATAAGGGAAGGGCCAATTCAAATAAACTGCTGGCCCGTCTGCTTAGAAATTTGAGGCCTCAAATTGATTTCAGCTTAAGTTCTATAGAAGGTGGATCAAAACAAAATGCCATTGCCCGTCAGGCCCAGGCTGTTGTATGTGTCAATAAAAAGGACGGATCTTTGTTGAAAAATAGGGTTTCCAGCCTGGAAAAAATATTCAAGGACGAATTTAAAACGGCGGATCCGGATTTAAAAGTTGTTTTGAAAGCTGCAAAAGAAAATGCCCAAAAAGTTATGCCTGTGGAAACTGCAGAAAATATAGTGAATTTTCTGTACTTGATTCCAAATGGAGTTCAAAGCATGAGTATGGATATAGAGGGCCTTGTGGAAAGCTCTTTAAATTTGGGAATAGTTCAAACTAAAGAGGACACTGTTGAAATCATAAGTTCGATAAGGAGCTCTTTGGGAAGTATAAAGCGGAATATATTTGATATTATATCTGCTGCAGCTGATCTTACAGGAGGAAAGGTAACCGGGGAGGCATCCTATCCTGAATGGAAATATAACCCCGATTCTAAAATAAGAGAGGTTTTTATAGATGTTTATGAGAGGTTATTCGGTAAAAAACCTCTGGTGACCGCGATTCATGCAGGTCTTGAATGTGCACTTTTCGAAGAAAAATTCAACGGACAGCTGGACATGATATCTCTCGGCCCAACCATGTTTGGAGTCCATACCGCAGATGAACATTTGAGTATATCTTCCACACAGAGAACGTGGAGATATCTGGTAGAAGTATTGAAATCTCTCAAATAGATAATAAACTTTGACTGTAAAAAAGGAGGTACTTATATGAATAAAAAATTGTCCACAGGTGCATATGGCGGTGTATCTGGTAAAGATTATGTGCCATATGTCTCCAGCGGATCCAAATCCGGCGGCAATGGTAAAGTGCTTATAATCGGTATTATCTTAGCTGTACTGTTTGCGGCATCTACCGCATATTCGGGAATGAAAGCAGGACTTACAGTTGCTGCCGGTATACCCGGCTCCATATTGGGTTCCGTATTTATAGCTATATTTGCTAAAGAAAAGGGCATACTTGGCAAGAACCTGTTGCAAGGTATGTCGAGCGGCGGCGAATCCATTGCCAGCGGCATAATATTTGTTTTGCCGGCAATTCTTCTGATAGGTTCAAAAATTTCTTTCCTGGAAGGTTTTGTTGTTGGCGTGGGCGGGGCGCTGTTTGGTATAGGAATAGCTTCTCTCGTCTACAATTATCTGATAATTCAGGAACACGGTAAATTGATGTACCCCGAATCAATGGCCATATCTGAAACACTTGTTGCTTCAGAAGGTGCCAAGGGTTCGATCAAGTACATGGGAATTGGATTTGGAATAGGCGGTGCCTTAACTGTTTTGACAAGTTCATTTTTAAACGTAGCTAACAACGTTATAAGCTATGTAAATGAGTCCTTTTACAAGTGGAAATTTGAAGTTGAAGTCAATCCGCTGCTCCTAGGTATAGGATTTATAGTTGGTATAGATGTATCTTTGACTATGTTTGCCGGTTCACTATTGTCAAATTTTGCCGTTATGCCATTGATAGGTTATTTTGCTTCCCTGGGGCACGGTGCCTCGGCTGTCTGGAACAACCCCCATGTTGCCATAAATGCCATGCAGGTTAAGGATATAGCAGGCAGTTATGTGAAATATATAGGTGCAGGGATGATGCTTTCAGGCGGTTTTATAAGTGCCGTAAGACTTATACCTACCATAGGACACTCTGTAAGGGAAACTCTCAATGCTAAATCCTCAGAGGAAGGTAATGGTGGCAGCTCTTCTGCTGAAAACCTTATATTGATTGGTGGAATATTAATAGGCTTTATAGGCGGTTTTCTGATATCCGACGGAAATATAGTTATGGCACTTGTTGCTTCCATTTTGTCACTGCTTTTATCACTGCTGTTTGTTATAGTTTCCGGCCGTTTGACTGGTACCATAGGAACTTCAAATCTTCCCGTATCCGGCATGACTATAGCTTCCATAGTTATAGTAACACTGCTGTTTGTGGGAATGGGCTGGAAAAGTGTTGCAAATAACAGATCACTGCTGCTGTTTGGTACATTTATAGTTACTGCCATATCTGCAGCCGGCGGTTACTGTCAATCACAAAAGGTTACCTTTATAATTGGCGGTGACAGAAATGAAATGCAGAAATACTTTGCTGTAGCCAGTGTAGTTGGTGTTGCGGTAGTTACAGGTGTCATACTGTTACTGTCAAGCCAGCTTGCAATGACTGGTGACAATGTACCTTTTGCATTGCCTCAGGCCAATTTGATGTCAACATTGACAGGAGGCATAATGTCGGGGAAATTACCTTGGGTTATGATAATTGTAGGTGTTATCATGGGAATTGTCCTGTTCCTGTTGAAGCTTCCAGTAATGACTGTTGCAATAGGGTTCTATTTGCCGATATCTACGACTTCCATAATACTTGTAGGTGCATTTATCCGCCTGTTCGTAGAAAAGATTTCCAAGAGCAAGAAGGAAAAAGAAGCTAAAGTTTCAAATGGGATAAGCTTGTCTTCTGGCCTTGTTGCCGGCGGTTCCATAATAGGTCTTGTTGGCATAATACTTCAGGTGTCAGGTGTTATAAAGGGAAATGCCCCGAGCGGGTTTGCTTCTTCTAACGGCATGGCATTTATTTTGCTGATAGTACTTGTGATAGCTTCTGCAGTACCTATAATTAAAAGCAAAGCGGAAGATGCTGAGTGACAATGGATATCAATGAAGAGGATTTGAACATGGTATTTAAAATTCCGGATAATCTGGAATATGAAGTCGATAAAGATGGCATTGTGACTGTACTTGAAAAACAGGATCATAAAATACAAAAATTTTTTAGAAAGCTCAGATTCAAAATCCCACAGTATAAAAAGATTACCATGGATGAATTTGGAAGCTATGTGTTTTTACAGATAGACGGCAGTAAAACTGTGGAGGATATCGGGAAGAACCTGGAGAAAAAGTACGGTGATAAAGTTCAGCCTCTTTATGAAAGACTGCTGATATTTTTAAATTATATTGAAACCAATTGTCATTATATAGAAAAGACTGATTTGCAGTAAAAAAAGACGGCGGTATGAAAACCGCCGTCTTTTTGATATTTTATAATAAGTTTTGTGCAGGTTATTTAAATCGTTGGACTCTTCTCTGTACTTTAGGCATTTTGCCTTCCATGGGCACTAAATCTTTTTTGGTAGACATATTTCTTACATTCAAAAGCTGTATGAATTCCCTTGTTTCTTTCTTCTTTTCCTTGTTTTTCTTTATACTTTTACTTTTTAACCCCTGAAGCAAAAGCAGATTTCCCTGTTTTATAGATATGAAATCAGGTTTTTTAAACCACCTTTTTTTTACATAAGAGCATCTGACTATATTTTTGCTCCTTTCAGGCCTTACTAGAAGAGATACCTCCAATTTATTGAATATCCATAGTATAGTTTTTCTCTTTATCTTAACGGATATTGCAGTTCCCTGTACCTGTGTCAATCTGTCACCATATTTTTTCAAATAGGATTTTGTGTAGTAGTGTGCAATTTTATCTTTAAAACTCATGTGTATACAAACTCCTTTGTAACTTTTATTTATGTATTGTATAAAAATTCTATTATATTATACCATAGTATATTTGTTTTTAAAATATAGGTCCTGAAATTCGTTCCTAAATTCCGCCCTGAAGAATACTATTATATTAAGCACTTATATAAGCACTCAAAAGGAGGAAGAGTATGGATAGGAGACTGCCTAAAGAGAAAATTATATATCATTTTAAATTAGATGACGTAGATTTTAATTTTAAAAATAAGACAGATTCAGGTGATGGACTCGATGCTGAATCCGAATATGGTGAAATATATGAGAAAATTAAAGCTTCATTAAATATAGATAAAGAAGGATATAATATATATATCATAGAAAATTTTTCAAAAAACAGATTGAAAAATATTATGGGCTTCATAGACAAAATTATGGAAAATAAAAAAAGCGTACAGGATATATGCTATATAGTGGTTAAAGATAACAGAAGGCCAAAGACGCTTTTTTTACCTGCAGGTAAGGGAAAAAAATTAAAAAACATGCTGGCCAGAATACAGAACCTGTATTTCAGGTCCACTTATGAATTTTACAATGATTCCGGGAATAAACAGAAGGAAATCCTTAAGAAGGATTTACAGATAAAGAGGAATAATTTGATAAATAAAGTTGTGGAAATGTGTGAACATGAAGGGTTTAGTTTGAAAATTACCGAAGGAGGATTTAGTTTCATACCTCTTAAGGAAGATGGCAAGCCCATGAATGAAGAGGAATATGAAATGTTGAAATTGAAGGACAAGGAAGAGATACTGGATAAAGTGGAGCTGCTTAAAAATAATACGGAAGATATACTGGAAAAGTTGAAGATTGTTGAACTCAGCCAGATTGAAAGAATTAAACTTCTCATAGGCGAATATTTCAGTAAAAAGACGAAGCAAATTAAAGAAGAATATCTCAAGGTATTTGACAAGAATAAAGAGGCTTTAAAATTTTTAAATGAAGTGTGCGGCAATATAGAAAATGAGATAAAGGATATTTATTCTATAAACTATGAAGATGATAAAGAGAGCATAATGAAAATAATCTACAGATATTCGGTAAATGTGCTGGTGGATAATAGCAGTAGAGATAGACCTCCAATAATATTTGAAGAGGATCCAAGTGTCAGCAATTTACTCGGAAGTATAGAATATGAGAGCAAGAATGGAAATTACATTACAGATGTCAGTCTTATTGCTCCAGGATCGATTCTAAAGGCCAACGGCGGGTGCCTGATACTTCGGGTAAGTGATCTTTTAAGTAATAAGGGGGCTTATTACTATTTAAAAAAATCTATTATAAATGGCAGGGTCGACTTGAATTATAACAGGGGGTATCTGGAATTGTTATCTTTAAGCGGGCTGAAACCGGAACCTATAAAATTCGATGAAAAGATAATACTTATAGGGGATTACAGGACTTACGATTTGTTATACAGGTATGATGAAGATTTTAAAAGTATGTTTAAATTAAGGGGAGAGCATAAATCCCTTTTGAAAATAGATAAAAATACCAAGGCAATATTTTTGGAGAAAGTTTTTTCAATATACAAGGACAACGGCCTGCATCCGATTAATGAAAGTGCAATAAGAGAACTGGCAAAGCTTTTATCTAAGAAGGCCGAAGACAGAAATAAATTGTTTATGGACGACTATGAACTTGAAAGAATTTTACTGCTTTCTGACAACAGAGTTTCCGAGACAGGGAAAGAGGTTATAGATAAAAAGGATATTCTGGATGTAGCTTATGAGGAAGAGCTGGTTGAAGAACAGATAGATGACATGTATAGGGAAGGGCAGATATCCATAGATGTACGGGAAAAAGTAGTTGGACAGGTAAATGCGCTTTCTGTTGTAAGTACGGGTTATTTCAGCATAGGTAAGCCCATAAAGATAACTTGTACTTGTTTGCAGGGGAGTGGAAATGTTGTGGATATTCAAAAGGAAAGTGATTTAAGCGGCAAGATTCACAACAAATCGGTAAATATCTTAAATGGATGTATAAAAAAACTGGTGGGCGGTTACGAAAAAATACCGGTGGATTTTTATTTGAGTTTTGAACAGACTTATGGCAAAGTAGACGGTGACAGTGCTTCTGTAGCAGAAATTTTAAGTATTATTTCCTCCCTTGCAAAAGTGGGAATCAGACAGAGTATAGCTGTAACCGGATCTATAAATCAGTTTGGAGAAGTGCAGCCTGTAGGCGGTATAAATGAGAAAATAGAAGGATTCTTCAAAGTGTGCAAGATATTGGACAATACAGAGGGAAAGGGAGTTTTGATACCATGGACGAATATAGGTGGATTGGTATTGAAAGATGAGGTGGAACAGGAAATAATGAAAGAAAATTTTCATATTTATTATATGCACAATTTAAGAGATGCTGTGGAAATTCTTATGGATACGGATTATGACAGCGTCATTTATGGAGCCAGAAGGGAATTAAAAAAATATTTGCCTGGAAAAGAAAAACGGAAAAAGAGTTTATAGGAAAATGCAGTAGATTCACAGAAGGTAAATCTACTGCAGATATTTTTTTTTATACGTTAAATCTAAAGTTTACTACATCTCCGTCCTGCATTACATAATCCTTGCCCTCCAGCCTGTAGTACCCCTTTTCTTTTGCAGCTGTTTCTGAGCCGCATTCCACAAGCTTTTCATAGGGTATGATTTCAGCTCTTATGAACCCTTTCTGCATATCGGTGTGTATTTTACCTGCAGCTTCAGGAGCTTTTGCGCCCCTTCTTATAGTCCATGCTCTTACTTCTTTTTCACCGGCGGTCAAAAAGCTTATGAGCCCGAGAAGTTTATAACTTGCATTTATAAGTTTGTCAAGTCCGGCTTCCTCTAAGCCGTACTCTTTTAACATTTCCAATTTTTCATCATCCTCCAAAGTGGAGAGCTCCTCTTCTATTTTAGCGGAAATTACCACTGCTTCAGAGTTCTCATCTCTGGCATATTTTTCTACTTCTTTTACAAATTTATTTTCTGCATTTCCCGAAGTCAAATCATCTTCTGAAATATTGGCTACATAGAGTACTGGTTTAGTTGTAAGTAAAAAAAACCCCTTTACGAGTTCCCTTTCGTCTTTTGTCAATTCCATAGTTCGTACAGGTTTGCCATCTTCTAGATGCTTTTTTATCTTTAGCATGAAATCATATTGTTCCTTGGCTTCTTTTTCTCCGCCTTTGGCCAATTTTGATACCTTTTCTATTCTCCTGTCCATAACCTCTATGTCGGAAAATATAAGTTCCAGATTTACGGTTTCGATGTCCCTTACAGGATCCACGCTGCCGTTTACGTGGACTATATTTTCATCTTCAAAACATCTCACTACGTGGACTATGGCTTCTGCTTCCCTTATATGAGATAAAAACTTATTTCCCAGACCTTCACCTTTGCTGGCACCTTTTACCAGACCTGCTATGTCGTAGAATTCTATAGCTGTGTATACCTTTTTTTTTGAATTATACATTTTTTCAAGTACGTCCAATCTTTTATCAGGTACGCTGACTACCCCTATATTTGGCTCTATAGTACAAAATGGATAGTTGGCGGATTCCGCACCTGCTTTTGTTATTGCATTGAACAAGGTACTTTTACCTACATTTGGCAGTCCAATAATTCCAAGTTTCATCTATGTACATTCCTTTCTTAAAAATTATAATTTACTAAATATAAAATCCTTTTTAAATTATACTCTACAGGGAACATTATTTCAATGAAGGGTACGGACGATAAAATAGTCTCATTTTATTTATTCAAATATATTTTAAGGGAAAAATGCGGTAATATTTTGTAATAATTTATAATTTAATAGGGTTAAAAAATATATTAAAAGTACTTTAAAAAGAAGGAATTTTTATGTTAATATAGAATAGATAAGTTAGTGGATTGAAGTGGTTTGAAGTGGAGCAAAATAGCATTGAGAGGTGCAGTTATGTTTTTGGGTGAGTATGAGCATGCTCTAGACAGCAAGAAGAGAATAATTATACCCTCCAAGTTTAGAGAGGAACTGGGAATAAAATTCATATTGACTAAGGGTTTGGACGGGTGCCTCTATGCTTTTCCACTGTCTGAATGGCATATACTGGAGGAAAAATTAAAGGGTCTTCCTTTTACAAATAAGAATGCAAGGGCTTTTGTAAGGTTTTTTTTCTCCGGTGCCAATGAAATGGAGCCGGACAGACAGGGAAGGATTGTTATTCCACAGCCGCTTCTGGAATATGCAAGTATAAAGAAGGAAATAGTGAGTATAGGAGTATCGATGAGGGTTGAAATATGGAGCAGAGAAGGATGGCAGGAATATAATAATTCAAATATAGATTTTGACAATATAGCTGAGCAGTTGAGTGAACTTGGAATATAGCAGAGTTGGAGGACATATTTTATGAAATTTAGACATGTACCTGTACTTTTACAGGAAACTATAGATAGTTTAAATATTAAGGAAAATGGAACTTATGTTGATTGTACATTGGGAGGGGGAGGACATTCAAGGGAAATATTAAAAAGTTTATCTAAAGATGGAAAGCTTATAGGAATTGACGAGGACATTTCAGCAATTGATGCCGCAAAGGAGAATTTGAAGGAATTTAAGAATGTAACTTATATTCACGGTAATTTTTATTATATAAAGGAAATTCTAGATGAGCTCAAAATAGATGGTGTTGATGGAATACTTATGGATTTGGGAGTTTCTTCATATCAAATCGATAACCCAGACAGGGGATTTAGCTATATGAAAGATGCTCCGCTTGATATGAGAATGGACAGGGAAAATTCTCTTTCAGCCTATGATGTAGTAAACAAATATGACAGGGAAAGACTTTACAGGGTTTTAAGAGACTATGGAGAGGAAAAATTTGCTAACAGAATAGCGGATTCCATAGTGAGGGAGAGAAGGAAAAATAAGATAAGTACAACTTTTCAGCTTGTAGATGTAATAAAGAGAGCTGTTCCCTTGAGATTTCAAAGAAACGGCCATCCTGCAAAGAGGACTTTTCAGGGTATACGTATAGAAGTCAATAGGGAACTTGAAATATTAGACAGGGCGCTGGAAGACTGTGTGGGAAAATTAAAGCCGGGAGGAAGGATATCTGTTATAGATTTTCATTCTCTGGAGGACAGAATAGTGAAATTGAAATTCAGGAAGTTGGAAAATCCCTGTACATGTCCCCCGAGTTTTCCAGTTTGCGTATGCAACAAGAAACCTGTTGTAAAAATCATAAATAAAAAGCCGATAGTACCTAGTGAGGATGAAAAGAAGAAAAATCCAAGGAGCAAAAGTTCTAAGCTGAGAACAGCTGAAAAAATTTAGTTCTAAAGTTTAGGTGGGGTGAATAAAGTGATAGTGATGAATGAGGAAAATATGATGAACGGTAATGCTGCACTGCAACCACAGTATAAACCTTATAAAAAACATGACAAGAGAATACATAAAAATAAAAATGAAAATAAGCAGAAAAAAATAAAGAAGAAGCTTAGAGTACTTTTAAATATCTGTGTGTTTTTTGTAATTGGATTAATTCTCATATATAGGTATTCTATAATATACAATATGCAAACCGATTTGAATTCAGCAGAAAATAATGTAGACAACATTAGCAGGCAAAATGAAAATTTAACGGTAGAATTGGTAAAATACAATAATTTGAAATATATAGAGGATGATGCAGTGAATAAGCTTAAGATGGTAGTCCCCAACAAACAAAATGCAGTTTACATTGACTTGGATAAACCTGTCATAAAAACTCAGGAAGATGAAGATAGTATGAAAACACAAAAAGGTATGTTAAATAAGTTGAAGCAATTAATATGGAGGTAAATAATTTTGTACAAGAGAGAATATAGGGATAGAGTTATTATCGAGAAGAGGATGATAATTGCCTTCAGTTTCCTATTTTTGACTTTCTTTTTGCTGATATGCAGGATGCTGTATGTGATGGTATATAAATCGCCTGAGCTTAAATCCATGGCCATAGCTCAGTGGACAAGCGACGTGAAAATTGATGCAAAGAGAGGAAAAATTGTAGATAGAAATGGAAATGAACTGGCTGTAAGTGCCAATGTTTACAGAATTGATCTGGATATGAATACTTTAAAGGAAACTATGCAGGAAAAAAAGATATCTGAAGATAAACTGGCGAGTGAACTTGCAAATATTCTTTCTATGAAAAAAGAAGATGTATCCAAAATATTGAATAAGACACTTCCCGGTGGACTTCCCGTTGGTTCTGCGACTTTAAAGAGGAGGGTGGAAAAGGATGCGGCAGATAAGGTGAGAAACCTGAATTTGAACGGTATACTGATATCTTCGGATACTAAGAGATATTATCCAAATAACAATTTTCTATCCCAGGTTATGGGACATACCAATTCGGATGGAGTGGGACTTACGGGGGTTGAACTCTATTATAATAAGGAACTGGCCGGAACTCCAGGGAGCAGAGTTGCGGAACTGGACAGAAAGAGCCAGCAGTTGCCCTATACTATTTCAGAATTTACAAAACCGGTGGATGGGAAAGATGTAGTACTCACTATAGATGAAATGATTCAGCATTTTGCGGAAAAATCGGCCCAGCAGGCCCTTAATGATTATGAGGCGAAGGCGGTTTCGATAATAGTGATGAACCCCAAAAATGGAGAGATACTGGGTATGGCAAATAAACCGGATTACAACCCAAATGATCCCTGGATAGAAGGGGAGTCCTATGATGAACTTCAAAAAACCTGGAGAAACAGGGCTGTCAGCGATACTTTTGAACCGGGTTCCATATTCAAGGTGGTAACTGCACAGACAGCACTGGAAACAAATTCTGTGGGCCCGAATGACACTTTTGTGTGTAATGGGAGCATAACTATAGGCAAGAGGACCATACACTGCTGGAAGACATCGGGACACGGAGTGCAAAATTTTGAGGATATATTGAAAAATTCCTGCAATGTGGGATTTGCCGAGCTGGGGAAGAAAATAGGAAAGGAAAAGCTAAACGACTATATACACAAATTTGGTTTCGGACAAAAAACCGGCATAGATCTGCCTGGCGAGGCAAAGGGAATAGTTAAGAAAACCCAGGATATAAGCGATATAGATCTTGCAACCATTTCATTTGGCCAGGCAAATACGGTAACTGCGGTTCAATATTTGAGGGCTTTTAATGCCGTGGCAAACGGCGGCAATTTAATCACCCCGCATGTTATGAAGGAAATAAAGCATTATGATGAAAAAAGCGGCAGGGAAGTCGCAGATAAAATATATGACGTTAAGGGAAATACCACGAAGATTTTGGACTCAAGTAAAACTGCCCAGCTGAGAAAATACCTGGAAACAGTGGTTTCTAAGGGCGGCGGGAAAAATGCGTTTATAGCCGGGTACCATATAGCAGGAAAGACCGGAACGGCACAAAAAGCTGGTGTCGGCGGATATCAAGCCGGGAAGTACGTATCTTCTTTTGCGGGCATGGCACCTTCGAGTGATCCAAAAATAACGGTGCTGGTATCCATAGATGAACCGAATCCGTCCAATTACTATGCAAGCCAGACGGCTGCCCCTACGGCAAAACAGGTATTTACAGATTTGTTTAACTATCTTGCGATAAAGGGTGATGCGGTACCTGAAGATACGAGTCAGAGTGCTTCTCAGGTTGACGTCAACCAGGATGACTAAGTTTTTTCTTTACATGTAGTATTTTAAAAATTATAATATAATAGATCGGCACTTTAAACTGTGATTTAAGGCATGCAATATTGAAATTCCCTTATTGCATGCCAATACTATGTGACAATTGATAATTGTCAATTGTACATTGAAGAAAAGGGGTGTTATTTTTGGAACACATGGATTTTGATGAAATTGTAGCTGCTGTCAGGGGCAAAGTGATATTACCAGGAAAATACAGCGGATATAAGGATGTGTGTACAGATACGAGAAAACTGAAGCAGGGAGATATATTTATTGCTTTAAAGGGAGAAAGATTCGATGGAAATGACTATGCAGTCGAGGCAAGCAGGAAGGGAGCTTCTATCTGCATGGTAGATGAAGTTAAATTTAAAAGAGGCGGAATAGAAAAATATACAACTGTAGTTAAAGTAAAAGATGGTAATAGGGCCCTTTTGGATTTGGCTGAACTCTACAGGAGCAAACTTGACGTAAAGATAATAGGAGTAACGGGATCTGCAGGCAAGACTACTACCAAGGATATGATTGCGGCCGTATTGGGAGCCAAATTTAAGGTGCTTAAGACTCAGGGAAATTTTAATAACCAGATAGGCCTGCCGCATATGCTGTTTAAATTGGACGATAGTTACAAAGCCGCAGTATTGGAAATGGGTATGAATAGCAGGGGAGAAATACATAATATGGCTAAGGCCGCACGACCGGATGCTGCCGTTATAACCAATGTGTTGAGAGCACATATAGGAATTTTAGGCAGCAGGGAGAACATACTTAAGGCAAAATTGGAAATAACGGATTTCTTTTCGAAAGACAACATATTGATAATAAACTCTGATAACGATCTTCTCGGAAAACTGAAAATTGATAAATTTCCCGTGAAGAAGGTGGGAGTGGAAAAACCTGCAGATATTTCAGCTTATGACTGTGTGGTAAAGGAGGATTCCATCGGGTTCAAGGTATGTGAAAATGGCATTAGAACCGGAGAAAGCTTTAAGATCAGTTTACCGGGAAAGTACAACATATTGAATTCAATGCTGGCGATTGCCTGCGGGAGACTTTTTGGAATGACTTATGATGAAATAAGGAGAGGTTTTGATAATATAAGGACTACTTCTCTTAGAATGGAGATATTCAGGGGCAAAAAATTCAATGTTATAAATGACAGTTACAATGCAAATCCAGAATCTATGGAAGCTGCACTGGATGTTTTGAAAAATTTCAAATCAGAAAGACGTATAACCGTATTTGGAACCATGAGGGAACTTGGGGAAGCATCCCACAAAATGCATGAGGAAGTTGGAGAATATGCGGCAAATAGTAATGTAGATCTTTTTATAGCTCTGGGAGAATTTTGGGAGGACTTTAGAAAGGGTTTTGAGGCTCTGAGCAAAAAGGGAAAATTTATGTTCTTTAACAGTAAGGAGGAAGTTCTGAAATTCCTCCTGGATAAATATATTAAAAGAGGGGACACCGTTCTTGTGAAAGCTTCAAGGCTTATGAAATTTGAAGAGATAGCAGAAGAACTAAAGAAAAACAGCAGTTGTTAGGAGGTGAAAATCCTATTGATTTAGGATAAATACAAATTATGAATAAATTGATATATTCTGTTCTCATAGCATTTTTAATAGCAATTTTGGAAGGCCCAATTATGATACCTCTTCTACATAAGTTCAAATTTGGACAGAACATAAGGGAAGATGGCCCTAGAAGTCATTTGAAAAAAGCCGGTACACCGACCATGGGCGGAATAATATTTATACTGGCGACTTTTATAACTATGGCGATTTTGGTGAGAAACCCTTCAGATGAAGCAATGGTAGCATTATATGCCCTTGTTGCCTTTGGAGTGATAGGGGCCCTTGACGATATCCTGAAAATAGTTAAAAAGAGGAATTTAGGGCTTAGAGCATATCAGAAAATGATACTGCTTCTGGTAGCTTCTGGATTATTTGCCTTTTATGCTGCCAATAATCCAAGTATAGGCACATCTATAATATGGCCATTTACACATAAAATATGGAATCTTGGAAAATTCTATATTCCATTTATAATAATTTATTTTGCGGCAACTACAAATGCTGTAAATTTGACAGACGGTCTTGACGGCCTGGCTGCCTCTGTTACATTGTTGGTAATGACTTTTTTGGCCCTGGTCAGTTTTGCCACAGGACACCTTACCCTGGCTGTTTTCTGTTCGGTTCTGACTGGATCACTTTTGGGGTTTTTAAGGTACAATGTTTTTCCAGCGAGGATTTTTATGGGGGATACGGGTTCACTGGCACTTGGTGGTGCAGTAGCTGCTGTAGCCATGATATTAAAACTGCCATTGTTGGTTATAATAATTGGTGGGATATATGTGATTGAAGCATTATCTGTCATACTTCAGGTGGCTTCTTTCAAACTTACTGGCAAGAGAATTTTTAAAATGGCACCCATACATCATCATTTTGAACTTTCGGGCTGGCATGAGACCAAAGTTGTTTCTATGTTTTGCATAATTACAGTGATATTGTGTTTGGTAGGTTTTTTAGCTTTGTAATTAAAATCACAGGTAGTGTGATATCAAGAGAGTCCATAACTTTTGTCAGTTTTTTAGCAGTAATGATCTAGGAGGATTTTTATGAAAATTAGCAAGTCGAAGACTAGAATGGGTTCTATAGACTTCGTGTTGTTTTCAACTATAATGTTATTGGTTGCTATTGGCGTGGTAATGGTCTATAGTGCAAGTTCATACAAGGCATTTTTTGATAAAAGTACGCATGACAGCATGTTTTTTTTGAAAAGGCAGGGATTATGGGCTGTAATAGGGACATTTTTTATGTTCCTGACTATAAAAATTGACTATAAAAAAATAAAGAGATATACAAAACTGCTTATGGTGATATCCATAGTATGTCTGCTCTCGGTATTTGCCTTTGAATCCACAAATGGTGCACAGAGGTGGGTGAAAATAGGCTCATTTGGATTTCAGCCTTCTGAAATAGCTAAATACGTTGTCGTGTTTTACATGGCTAAGAGCATAGAGGCAAAAGGCGGGAGAAAAATAGGAACTCTGCTTTACGGGGTCATACCTTATCTCCTGGTTTCAGGATTTTATGCAGGTCTGGTGTTTGCAGAGAAAAACTTAAGTATAGCTGCCGTAATAATGATAGTTACAATGATAGTACTGTATGTTTCAGGGGCTAAAATCAAACATATGGTTGGCGTAGTGGGTCTAGTGGCTCTTGCGGGAATTGCCGGAATAATATTTGAACCCTATAGAATGGCCAGATTTACGAGCTTCATAAATCCCTGGGCGGATCCAAAGGGCAGTGGATACCAGCTTATTCAATCCCTTTTGGCAATGGGTTCAGGTGGTATATGGGGTGTGGGACTTGGAAGATCAAGGCAGAAATGTTATTACATACCGGAACCTCATAACGACTTTATATTTTCCATTATAGGAGAAGAGTTGGGACTCATAGGATGTACAATTATCATCGCACTTTTTGTAGTACTTGTATGGAGAGGAATTGTGATTGCCGTGAAGGCAAGGGATACCTACGGTACACTTCTAGCTACGGGGATAACCTCTGTTATTGCAGTACAGGCAATAATAAACATAGCAGTTGTAACTGGATCCATGCCGGTAACGGGTGTGCCGCTTCCATTTATAAGTTATGGAGGATCTTCACTTGTGATAAATATGATAGCAATGGGTGTGCTCTTGAACATATCCAGACAAAATGAATATACGTAAAATATAGCATTACAGCATTGTAATGCTATATTTTACGTAAAAATACTTTAATGCTTTTTTTATATACCTTTTAATATTCCTGTAAGAAAAAATATATAAAAAATTAATGATTATTTTAATGAAATTAATTTTATTAAGTGTTAATATATATATATCTTATAGTATTTTACATTTAAATTTTAAAGTGAGTTGGTAGGGGATGAGTGATTTTACGTTAAATACAGATACAGACAACGAAATGATTATAAAAAGACGGAGAAAAAGAAGAGTAAAAAAAGCTTTGATTTTTATGTTATTTCTAATAGCATTATTTTTTATCCTCTGTTTAAAACTTCCCTATTTTAATATTCAACATATTGAAGTACACGGCAATAAAAATGTCGTAAGCAGTGATATTGTGAACAGATCCCAGATATATGCCGGAAATAATATATTTTATATTAATTTAAAAAGTGCAAAAGACAGGATACTGAGCAATCCGTATATAAAGGATGTAGTAATAAATAGAAAGCTTCCTGCTACTATTGATATAAACGTTGAAGAAAGAGACGCGGTATTCTATTGTAAAAATGGGGAAAAGTACTATATTATAGATGGAAATGGTATTTTACTTCAAAAAATAGACAGCATAAACAACATGCAGTTGGCTGGATTAAATGGAATTGATTATACTAAAACAGATATAGGCAAAACCATCAGTGCCCAGAAAGACAAGAGAAAATTAAAAGCTGTGTCTTCCTTGGGAAACATAATTGTGAATAATAATCTGCCCTTCCCGATTACTTACGTGGATGTGAGCGATTTGCTGGATATAAAAGTGTATTTTAATAATATGTGTGTCAAATTGGGAAGCGGAGAAAATATAGAAAAGAAAATGAACAGGGCACTTAACATATTGCTTCAGGAGAAATTGAACGGTGCCAAGGGATACATAGATGTAAGGTTTGATGGCAATCCTGTATATAAAGTAGGAGGATAAGATAAAATGCGCAAATTTGGGTCACAGATTAGTGTTGCTTTAGTATGCTGTATACTTGGATTTATGCTTACCTATCAGTTCAAGGCATTGACAAAGCAGGACAATACTGTAAATCTGGGAAGCCAGAATAATACAGATGTTACGGTGACTATAGAACAATATAAAAAGGAAAAAAATGCCCTGGAGGCAAAGGTGAATGATCTTCAAAACAAAGTAAAGAATTACGAGGATGCAGCGGCAAGCAAGAGTGATTCTACTAAAAACCTTGTACAACAGTTAAAAAATACAAGAATACTTACAGGAGAAGTGGATGTAAATGGGCCGGGAATAATTGTATATCTCACTCCTAACAACAAGGACCTGTTTGGAGAGAGCAGCAGTGTCGACAACCACATAACTGACAAGGATCTGGTGTATTTGGTGAACGAACTTAGATTTGCAGGAGCTGAAGCTATATCCATAAATGACATAAGGATTGTTTCCAGAACAGGTATTAGGACTGCAGGAAACTATATACTTATAAACGACAACAAGATATCGCCCTCCAGCAGAATAGTCATACAAGCTATTGGAGATAAAAATTTATTGTACAGTGATATGAGTTTCCCGGAAGTATTTGCAGATATAAAAAATTTATGTGATGTTAAATTTCAAAAATCAGATAATATAACTATAAAGAAATATAATAAGGCATATAAATTTGAATATGCTAAGCCTGTAAAGGAATAAGTTGTTAAAGGTGTGATAAAATTATGATAGCGTTTATTGGTCTTATATTGGGAATAATTATTGGAGTGGCATGCAATGTAAATATTCCAGATAAATTTTCACCTTACATGTCGGTGGCGATCTTAGCCTGCTTGGATTCAGTTTTTGGGGCTATAAAAGCTAATCTTTCGAAAAATTTTCAAACTGATATTTTTATATCCGGTTTTTTTGGAAATGCACTTCTTGCTGCAGGACTCGCATATCTTGGAGACAAATTGGGAGTGCCTATATATTTGGCTGCAGTTATAGTTTTTGGAGGAAGAATATTTGACAACTTTGCAATTATAAGGAGATTGCTGCTAAAGAAATACAAACCCAAACCACATTGATGAGGTGAATTAAATGAAGAGCAATGAAGCCAATATTTTTGTTTTTATAGCTTCTGTGATTATAGGCATACTGATATCCATGAATATAAGTTTTACCAAGGGAAGTACTAACAAGAGGGTTATTTTGAGTGCAAAGCAGTATCAAGATGCATATAATTATAAAAATCGACTTCAAAGTCAAATATCGGATTTGTCGGAACAGTACAGTGAAAACTATGACAAATTGAAAAAATATGAGGACAATGAACAAAATAAAACCCAGGTTGTATCGGAGATAAATCAGGAATTGAACAAGAACAATATAGAACTTGGCAAAGTTGCCGTGGAGGGTCAGGGAATAAAAATATTTTTAAACGATGCGGCCATGGAAGATGGCCTGGATGCGTTTCAGTACCAGATGAGGCTTGTACATAATACTGATGTGATACAGGTGATAAATGACTTGAAAAATGCAGGGGCGGAAGCTATTTCCATAAATGGACACAGAATGGTGGATGTTTCTGAAGTCTACTGCAGCGGGCCTTTTTTAAGAGTAAATGGAGTAAAAATTGCCTCCCCATTTTCCATTTATGCTATAGGTAACAAAGATGTACTTTACAATTATATGATGTCGAATGAAAATTATTTGAAAATATTGATGACCAGGAAGATAGTAGTGAAGGTGACTAAGGAAAAAAGCATAACAATACCAGCCTATAATGGAGATTATAAAGTAGAATTTATGAAAGACAAGGAATAAATTATTTACAATTTATTCCATATATTACACTGTATTTATTAAATTCCAAAAAAATAATTAATTTTTGAAGGAATTTTAGTTTTTGTGAAGAATAATAGATATTGTATACATGTGTTTAACAATGAAGGAGACGGTATTATTGTCAATTGAAGAAAATTTAAATAATGTAGAAGCAGATTTAAAGGAAAGGAAAATTACTTTAGTAGCCGTTTCGAAGACTAAACCGGTAGAAGATATACAGACTGCATATAATGTAGGAGTTAGGGATTTTGGAGAGAATAAAGTCCAGGAGTTTATGAAAAAGCAGCCGCTTCTTCCAGATGATATAAGGTGGCATTTAATAGGACATCTCCAGCGAAATAAAGTAAAATATATAGTAGGTAAGGTTTATCTCATTCACTCTTTGGATAGTATAAGGCTTCTAAATGAGCTTGAAAGACGTTATAGTGCGAAAAAACTGACTGCCAATACGCTAATTCAAATAAATATAGGTCGTGAAGAGAGTAAAACCGGTATATATGTTGATGATCTTGAAAGATTGATAGGGGCCTGTGAAAAGTGTACTAGTGTAAAGGTGAAAGGACTTATGGCCGTTATTCCAAAGGGGGATGAGGAGAGCTGCAGACATTATTTTAAGGAAATGAAGTCTATTTTTGAAGATCTCAAGAAGAGAGAATTTAAGAATATAAGTATGGATATACTGTCTATGGGAATGACTCATGATTATAAAATCGCAATTGAAGAAGGTTCTACTTTAGTTAGGGTTGGCGAAGGCATATTTGGAAAGAGAAATTATAACAAATAGGAGGTATTTTTATGGCTGGTAAAATGATAAACAAAATGATGGGATTTTTAGGCCTTGAAGATGATTTGGATGAAGATGAAGAATTGGATGAAACAGAAGAACAGGAGGATGAGAGAGATGCTGGTACCGGCAGCAGCTATAATAGGTCGGAACCTATTATGAATTCAAAAAGACAGAATAAGGTTGTAAGCATACATACCACTGTTTCTGCTAAAGTCAGGATAGTTAAACCAACTACTTACGAAGAAGCGGCGGATATATGCGATGAGTTGAAGAACAGGAAGATCATAGTCATAAATACTACGGGACTTGAGACTAGAACAGCCCAGAGGCTTCTTGATTTTATGGGCGGGGCAAGTTATGCTCTGGGTGGAGATCTGGAGGAAGTAGAAAAGGGAGTATATATACTTTCACCTTCAAGTGTAGAAGTGAGCAGCGATTTAAAAAATGAATTGTCTGGAAAAGGAATATTTGACTGGAAATAGACGATAATAAAAATATGTAATAAAATAATTATTTTGGAGGCAGAAATGATAAGCAGTACCTTAGCTGTAGCATTGGCTCTTTTGTTTAGATTTCTAGAGGCAGCTATTATATTGGATGTGATTTTGTCCTGGGTTATGCCTGGAAGGGGAAATGCTTTTACAGATCTCCTGCATGTATTTACTGAACCTTTTATGAGACCTGGCAGGATGATTCAGCAAAAAATTATGCCGGGGCTTGCCTTGGATTTTTCTCCTATAATAGCTTTTTTTATAATAGATATAATAAGAGGAGTTGTGTTTTCTATAATTTAAGGACATGTAGATACTGGACGAAGGAAAAAATGATGAAAAAAGATAATTTTGTAGATAAGTTTAATTTTTGCAGTAAGGATTGTGTACTGCCGATTTACGATAAGATAGTGCGGGCGGAACGAAGTCATAAAGTTGTTTATACAAGTGAGTTCTATACTCCAAATATATGGAAGACCCTGGAGAATCTAAGTGGGGAAATTGGAGTGAATATTTATAGCTGCGGTATATTTCATGATGCTGAGAGAAAAGTGCTGGCTTTTTCGGAAGATCCCGTAAAGTGCTCTTATCCTGTAAAGCTGTTGGAATTGAGATGCAGGTCAAAATTTGTGAAGTTAAGGCACAGTGATTATCTGGGAAGTCTTATGTCCCTTGGAATCAAAAGGGAGAAATTTGGAGATTTGATACTGCAGAGAGATGACCTGTGCTATGCAGCTGTCTGTGAAGATATAAGCGATTATGTAAAACTGAACATGGATAGTGTGGGAAAATGCCCCTGTAAAGTGAGTGAAATTGATATTAATACAGGTGAAATTCCCAATTACAGCTTTGAAACCTATATTTTAAATGTTTCTTCTTTTAGATTGGATTGTATGGTGAGTTCGCTTTGCAATTTGTCCAGGCGCAAATCAGAAGATATGATCAGGCAGGGTAAAGTTTTACTTGACTATTTACCTGTAGAGAGAAAGGATAAACTGGCAGGGGATCACTGTACGATAACAGTAAGAGGTTATGGAAAATTCAAGGTCGCAGGGAAAACAGGACTTACTGGATCTGGTAGGTACAAGCTCCTTGTAAAAAAATTTAGTTGATTTGAGGTGCTAAATATGCAGATGAACGCTGTTGAAATAACAGATAAGGAATTTAAGAAAAACCTTAGAGGGTATAATATAGATGAAGTAGATGAATTTTTGGATAAGATAGCGGAAGATTACGAATCACTGCAGAAGGAAAATTCCTCTTTGAAGGAAAAACTTCAATCTATGGAGGATAAGATAAATCACTACAATAAAATGGAAAAGACTATACAAAATACCCTTTTATTAGCTCAGAATGCTTCTGAACAGGCCAAAGAAAATGCTAAAAAAGAAAGTGAGTTTATACTTAAAAATGCCAATAATACAGCCCAAAAAATAATAGACAAGGCTCAGAGTGATGTCATTCAGATTAATGATGAATTTGAAAGGGCAAAACAGGAATTTGGAAAATTCAGATCGAGATTCAGAAATTTTATGAAAGCCCAGTTGGAAATGTTCGACGATATGGAAAAGGATTTTGTAAAAAATTACAACATAGGTTATGAAGTGAATGAAAATACTTTAAATGATACTTCTAAAGACTCTTCTTCGAAGAAGGATATTCCTGTGAAGGAAAAAGAAATAGAAGAGGAAGTTTCTCCAAAGGCAGAAAAAGAAGAAACTGAAAAAGATGACAGTGATGATACTTTGACGGAAGAGAATGATCTAGATGAAATTAAGAATTTTTTTGTTAAGGAGTAGAAAAGACCACTCTAAAGTATAGAGTGGTCTTTTACATCAGATGATTATAAATACAGGAGGCAATAAATTATGATTATTGGAATTATTGGAGCTATGGATGAAGAGGTAAAAATACTTTTATCTCAGTTAAAATTAAATAAAATCCAGGTAAAAGCTAATATGAGATTTAATTTTGGGCAGCTTTACAATACTGAAGTTGTAATAGTAAAAAGTGGAATAGGTAAAGTGAATGCGGCTGTTTGTGCTCAAATCCTCATAGATGATTTTAATGTGGATGATATAATCAATGTGGGAGTGGCAGGAGGTACGGCAGAAGATATATACCCCGGCGACGTGGTTATAGCCGACAGTCTGGTGCAGCATGACGTAGACACTTCTGCCTTTGGAGATGAAGTGGGCCAGATACCTAGAATGGATACATATGATTTTAAATGTGACAGAAACCTTGTGGAGAAAGCACAGCAGGCCTGCAGGAAAATAGACGGTATAAAAAGTTTTATAGGAAGAATTGTCACAGGGGATCAGTTTATCTGCAGTACCGAGAAGATAAGGTATCTAAATAGTAAATTCAATGCACTTGCCTGTGAAATGGAAGGTGGAAGTATTGCACAGGTAGCTTATTTAAACAATATACCTTTTGTGATAATAAGATCCATATCGGATAATGCCAATAATGGAGCTAGTATGGATTATAAAAAATTTACACCTATTGCCATAAGAAATTCTACTGAAATATTGAAAAATATGATTATGAATTTATCCTGATACTAAAATATATTGGTTTCAATGCCGGGAGGGAAAAATGGAGATACTTATAATATTGCTGGGAATTTTTATAGATAGGATCACTAAAATTTGGGCCGTTCAGAATTTAGCTCAGTTTTCTCAAATTGTTATAATAAAAGATATATTTTCATTTTTGTATTTGGAAAATAGGGGTGCGGCCTTTGGAATTTTGCAAAATAGGGTTTCTCTCCTGACAATTATAACAATAATGGTAGTTTCAGGTATGATATTCTATATGGTAAAGCACGGTTTTAAATCTTCCATGGTTAAAATAAGTTTTTCCCTCATAATAAGCGGTGCACTGGGAAACTTAATAGACAGGCTGGTTTACGGATATGTGGTTGATTTCATATCAGTTCATTTCAAGGATATATATTATTTTCCCATATTTAATGTAGCGGATATTTTAGTGGTTGTTGGAACGATATTGCTGCTATTTTGTCTGTTGAAGGAAGAAAAATATGAAAACTAAAGTTTTTTTGGTAGGCAGCGAAGATGAAAAAATACGGCTGGATGTGTTTCTGTGCAGTCGTATGCCTCACAAGTCCAGAAATTATGTTCAAAATTTAATAGAAGATAAAAAAGTTAAAGTAAATGAAAGTATTAAAAAAAGCAGCTATAAGGTAACCTGTGAGGATAATATAACTGTAACGATTCCCGATCCTGTTGAAACAAGTATAAAAGGGGAAAATATACCCATTGATGTCCTCTATGAAGATGGAGATGTTATTGTGGTAAATAAGCCCCAGGGAATGATAGTTCATCCGGCGCCGGGTGTATATACGGGCACTCTTGTGAATGCACTTTTGTATCACTGCGGTGATCTGTCAGGCATAAATGGAGTGATGAGACCCGGGATAGTGCATAGAATAGACAAGGACACTTCCGGTGTGCTTGTGGCTGCAAAAAATGACTTTGCCCACAATAAGCTGGCGGAGCAGCTAAAGACCCATTCCATGACCAGGGAATACATTGCACTGGTGGAGGGAGTTTTGAAAGAGGACAGTGGAACTATAGACAAACCCATTGCAAGACATCCTAGAGATAAGATAAAGATGGCTGTGGTCAGTGGCGGAAAAAGGGCTGTCACACATTATCGAGTCATTAAAAGGTTTAAAAACAATACATTGATAAAGTGCATATTGGAAACAGGCAGGACCCACCAGATAAGGGTACATATGGCTTACATAGGCCATCCCCTGGTGGGGGATCCGGTATATGGATATAGAAAGCAGAGATTCAATTTGAATGGTCAGCTGCTCCATGCTAAAAAACTTGGGTTCATACATCCGTCAACCGGGAAATATATAGAGTTTGAAGCAGATATACCAGATTATTTTAAAAGGGTTATAGATATAGTTGACAGCAAAAACTGATTACCCGTATTTTTAAATCATTTCAAGCAGTATGGGACAGTGATCCGAGCCGGTAACCTGAGTTAAAATAGCTGCTTTTTTCACCCTCTTGAGCAGGTTATTTGATACAAAATGGTAGTCTATTCTCCATCCCGCATTTCTCTCCCTGGCTTTGAACCTATAACTCCACCATGAATATTCCACTTTTTGCGGATTCATATATCTGTATGTGTCAGTATATCCGTTTTTAATAAACTTGTCTAGCCACTGTCTTTCCATGGGGAGAAATCCTGAATTCTTTTCATTGGCCTTTGCATTCTTTATGTCCATTTCGGTATGGGCGGTGTTGTAGTCGCCGCATATTACGAGCTTTCTATTTTGAGATACGAGAAAGTTGCAGTAATTCAGAACTGCATTGTAAAAGTTCATCTTGTAATTCAACCTTTCCTGGCTCATCTGTCCGTTGGGAAAATATATATTTAGTAAAGTGAAATCTTTAAATTCCATTGTTAAAATTCTTCCCTCTGAGTCAAATTCCGGAATTCCTATTCCATGTTTTACAGATATGGGTTTGAATTTGGTGTAAACTGCCACACCGCTGTATCCTTTTTTCTGGGCGAAGCTGAAATATGAGTGATATCCGTTTATGTTTCTTAATTTATCATCTAGAGTGGCTTCCTGAATTTTGGTTTCCTGTACACATAGTATGTCGGGATTTTCACTTCTTATCCAGTCAAAAAAATTCTTTTTTGAGATGGCTCTCAGGCCATTTACGTTCCAGGAATATATTCTCATAAACAAAAGTGCTCCTATCTATCCTATTTTTTTTACCTTTTTATCGATTTTTTCAATTGAATTGCTTGACTCTGAGGCGCTCTCTTTAGGTAATATCAAGTTTAATATTATACCTATAATAGATGCAAGTGCGACCCCGGATATCTGTACCGGAGATCCACCAACGGTGAAGTTTATGGAAGCTCCTCCAATACCTATTACTATTATAACAGAAGATAATATCAAATTTCTGTTCTTGCTAAAATCTATTTTCTCTTCTACCAGCACCCTAAAACCCGAGGAAGCTATTATGCCGAAGAGAAGTATACTTACTCCGCCTATTACAGGCATGGGCATATTTTCAATAAGTGCAGCTACAGGGCCTATGAAGGAAAGCAATATGGCAATTACTGCAGCACCGCCTATAACCCATACGCTGTAAATTTTAGTTATGGCCATGACTCCTATGTTTTCTCCATAGGTTGTAGTTGGAGGACCACCTGCAAGACCTGCAAATATCGTGGCCAGTCCATCTCCAAGTATCGATCTGTGCAGACCGGGATCCTTTGTAAAATCACGTCCTACTACATTATTTGTTACATAGATATGGCCTATGTGTTCCGCAAGAGTTACAAATGAAATTGGAGCCATTAGTATCATAGCATTTATATTGAATTTTGGAAGCATAAATGGAGGCAGCTTAAAAAATGAAGTATCTGCTATGGTTTTTAATGACTGCTGTGGTATAACTCCCAGAACTATTGCAGATACATATCCGGTTATTATGGCTATCAGTATGGGTATTATTCCGAGAAAGCCCTTGAAATACATGCTTCCGATTACGGCTACAGCCAGTGTTATTCCAGAAACCGTCATCCAGGCCCACCTTGGTGTACTCTGCATTTGGTTCGTCGTATAGGCAGGATTGAAACCGGACCAGTTTATGGCTGTATAGGCGAGGCTCAGGCCTATTACGATTACTATGGAGCCGACTACTACGGGAGGAAGGGCTCTGTTTAGCCAATCTACTCCGCAAAATTTTATTATCACGGCCACTATTACATACACGCATCCTGCAGCTATTACGCCGGAAAGCATAGCCGAGGGACCGTATCCCCTGGATGCGATAATTATCGGGCTTATAAAAGCAAAGGAAGAACCCAGATAAGCGGGCAGCTTGGCTTTAGTACATATTATATATATGAGAGTTCCAATACCACTGCAGAACAGTGCAATGGACGGACTCATACCGGTCAATATGGGAACAAGTATGGTGGAGCCCACCATGGCAAATAAATGCTGGAAGCTAAGCGGTATAGTAGTCAGTATGGGCAATTTATCTTCAACATCTACGAAATCTTTCATCTACGACACTCCTTTTTAGTCTCTCCGGACTATTTTAAAAGTTCTATTTTAATTAAATTATAGTTCATATATTTTTACCGAATCCTTTTTGTCTATTTCTGAAATCTCTACAGATATCATTTCTTCCCTGGAAGTAGGTATGTTTTTCCCTACATAATCGGGTCTTATGGGAAGTTCCCTGTGTCCCCTGTCGATTAAGACCGCCAGCTGTATTAGCCTTGGCCTTCCCGAATGAATGATTGCATCCATGGCAGCCCTTGCTGTGCGGCCGGTATAAATGACATCGTCGACCAGTATGATTTTTTTGTTTTCCACATCTGTTACATTAAATTCATTTACTACAGGTTGTTCTGAAAGGGGACTTAGATCGTCCCTGTAGAAGCTTATGTCGACTCCTTTGACATCCAACCTGACACCTTCAATTTTATAAATATTTTCTGCTATTCTCTTGGCCAGGGGGTATCCTCTTCTTTTTATTCCTATTAGCATTATGCCTTCTGTACCTTTATTTTTTTCTATTATTTCATGTGATATTCTAGTTAAGGTCCTGTCCATGGCCTTTTTATCCAGAATAAGTGCTTTTAACTTCAAAATGTCACCTCCGTTACATATTTGGACATAAATAAAAGCCCTTCTCCATGTGAGAGGGCATATTTGCCAAATTACCCTTTTGATCTCACCGGATCGTATTAAAGGATATCAACCTTGTTAATTATAAAATAATTTTTTCTACATTTCAAGCTTTTGAGGCAAATCTATTTTTCCTGTTCTATAGGTGGAATTGAGGAGTCCACATACAGGGTCTTGTTTGTGTAGTATATTACCATACCAGGCCTTGCCCCATTTGGTTTGTGAATATTTTTCACATTGGTATAGTCCACGGGTACTTTTGAGGATCCTTTGGCCTTGCTGTAGTGAGCTGCGAGCATGGCTGCCTCTTCCAGGGTTTTATCCGGGACATTTCCAAAATTTTTTATTATTACATGGGAACCTGGAATCTTTTTGGTGTGGAGCCATATGTCCCTCTTATCTGCAAATTTGAGGGTAAGGTAGTCATTTTGAAGATTATTTTTACCTACATATATTTCTATACCGTCGCTGGAAATAAATTTCATGGGCCTGGATTTTTTGGAATTCTTCCTGACCTTTGACTTTTTAAGTTTGATATATCCTGCAGACATGAGCTCCCTTTTTATTTCTTCTATGTCTTCGTAGCTGTCTGAATTTTTTATGTTGGTCATTACCGAATTCAAGTATTCAAGTTCTTCGTTTGCTATATTCAATTGTTTCCTGGCAGCTTTTTCTGTTTTCTTTAGCTTGTTGTATTTTTTAAAATAGCGCTGAATATTTTCAGAAGGTGTTTTGTTACTGTCCAGTTTTATGTCCACGTATCGGTTGCCTTCATAATAATTTTGAACTCTCATATGAGAACATCCATTTTTGATTTTGTATATATTGGAAGTGAGCAATTCACCGTAAACTCTGTAAATGTCTTTATTTAGGGAATCTTTAATATTCTCTTTTAGAATTTTGATCTTTTTATTACACCTGTCTAAATTTATATTTATAAGTTTTTGGAGGTCGGAGCTCCTGTTGTTCAACCTGTCTGCCCTATCCTTTTCATAATAGAATTCTTCCACGAGTTTGGAAGGTGAAGTATAGTGGCTTTCTTCATAGTCCTTTAAGTAAGTTAAATTGTCGCAGTAAAAATCTTTCATTTTACCGTCTTTTTTATAGGATATAAAGTAAAATTCATGATTTTTAAGCTTGTTGAAAGTACTGCTGCTGAAACTATATAGTATAGTTATGGATGTTTCGTCAAAAATGTTCAGGTTTTCACATAGATTTAAGCTCTCCAACCTGTGAAATAACTCTTTTGAAAAAGAATTGCTGACTCCTGTGAATACTGTGGAAAAAAATTTTTTATCTATATATTTTAAGCGGTTTTGTATAAAAATTTTGAATTCATTCTTGGAAAAACAAAATGGATTCAATTTGTTTGAAGTCGGAGGGAATTTGTATTTGATTCCCGGCAGCAGGGATCTGACGCTGTTTATTTCAGGAGTTATGTGTTTTATGCTGTCCATTATAAAATTGTCCCTCTGACGGAGCAATGTGATGTTGCTGTGCCTTCCCATTATCTCCACTATCAATGTGTAAATACTGTTGAATCTAAGTTCGTCTGAACTTTCAAAATCCAGGAATACAACCCTGTCTGTATCCAGCTGTCTTATCTCAATTAATCTTGAAGAATTAAGATATTTTCTAAGTACCATACAAAATATAGGAGGCTTTAGTGGATTTGGTTTGTTTTTGTCTGTAATATGAATTTTAGGATATACAGAACTTGAGCTGATTGAGAGCTTATAGTTTTTCCTGTTGTTTTTTATGCACAGTATGATTTCATCTTTTTCAGGTTGATTGACCTTCTCGACACGGCCTCCCAGCAGTTTATATTTTAATTCTTCCAGAATACTGTATATAAAAATACCGTCCAATGCCATAGTATCATCCTTTCTATTTGTTTTCTGTATCAAATGTCTGTTTCTTGAACTTTAATTTAAAAATTATGACGGCAGTACTCTGATAAATTATATCATCTAAAATTTATTAAATAAAGTTACCTGGAAAAATTCTGCCGATGCCGGTATGAGTTGATTATTGATAAAAGATTAATGCAGTAGTAAACTTAATTCAAATGTGAAATTCTACGAGGGGATGAAAGTTATAATATGAAATTTACTAAAATGCAGGGAAGCGGAAATGATTTTGTAGTTATTGACGATAGAGGAAATGAATTTTTAGGTAGGGAAAGTGAGCTTGGAATAAAACTTTGTAACAGGCATTTTGGGATAGGAGGAGACGGCGTATTGATAATTAGGAAGAGCAATATTGCCCAGATCAAGATGGTAATAATTAATTCGGATGGATCCAATGCTTCTATGTGTGGAAACGGCATAAGATGTTTTGCAAAGTATATATGGGAAAATGATATAGTAAGGGACTCTGTCGTAAAAATAGAAACGGGGGATGGGGTAAAAGAAGTCTTTTTGGATATAGGAAAGAGTGGAGTTGAAAGAATTACTGTGAATATGGGAACTCCGTCCTTTAAGCCCCGTGAAATTCCTGCCAGGTTTGCAGACGAAATTGTAGATAAGCAAATAGAAATCAATGGAAAGAACTACAAGATCACTTCACTGTTCATGGGAGTACCACATACAGTTATATTTGGAGAGCTTGAAAAATATCATGTAGAAGAGGGGAAGTCGATAGAAAAATGTCCCGTTTTTCCTCAGGGTACAAATGTTAATTTCTGTGAAATTTTAGATAAAAATAATATCGAGGTGAAAACCTGGGAAAGAGGGGCGGGACCTACTCTGGCCTGTGGTACGGGAAGCTGTGCCTGTGTCGCGGCTGCAAATAAATTGAATTTGACAGGTAAAAAGGTTAAAGTCAAGGTGCCTGGCGGAAATATATGGGTTGAAATAAAGGGAAGAAGTGTGTTTATGACAGGCCTTGCGGAGATTTGCTTTAAAGGAGAATATGATATTTAATGAAAGTTTTCATGAAAATAATATTCTGTGCGGCGGTATTTTTAAGTATTTTTACATTTGGCGGGTGTACTGCCAGAGATGGATATGGGGATAAAAGCTTAAAAATACCTGCACATTCTGATGTTATGGTGATTGAAAATAAGAATAATGGAGGAAATATATTTGATATAAAAGGCGATAGATTGATTAAAGAAAAAACTTCCGGTAATAACATTTTGGATTTGGCATATAATGTGCAGAAATCAGTCTATGTTTACCTGGTTAATGAAGGCGGAACTGAAAAAAATGGCAGCAGGATCGTTATATTGCATAGGGGAGTAAAAAGTGAAATTAAAGATTTTTTTGCTGCAAAGGATATAAAAATGAGTCCTGGAGGAGATAAAATTGCCTGCAGGGTCTATGAAAATTCTTCTTTGGGCAGTGCACAGGGTATGAAGGTATATGGTTTGGAAAGCAAGAAATACATAAAACTTAAATCCAAAGTTTTGGTTTCGGGAAATTTGTATCAGTGGCTGGATGATCACAGGATAATATACTACGGGAGCATGGAGGGAAAGAAGAATTCTGATGCAATATATCTATATGATTTTAACAAGGACAGAGAGCAGGTGTATTTAAGTGACATGGGTGGATATTGCACTTATTTTGCCGCTGCAGGAAGCAACCTGCTTATTTTGCTGCAAAACGGCAGTGAATCGAATTTGTACTATTACAATCATAAAACCGGGAAATTTCAATTTTTAAGCGACGAAATCGGACAAATATACGTTTCTGCAGCAGACAGTAAAAATAAATGTATATTTTTTATAGGAAAAGACGAGGGAAATGCCGATTCGGTTTATAAATTTTCACAGGAGGAAATTGAAGTTTCAAGAATAACCTACGATTTCCCCAAAGATGTTTCCAGGTACGGCGGCATAGTTCAGGGTAAAAACGGAAAAGTGTATTTTGCGGGTACTGGCGGTGCAGAAAATGGTCAGGATGTATTTATGTATGATCCGAGTGATGGATCTGTGAATATCATATCGGATCATGAGGGAATATATAATATTTATTTTGGCCGTAATTGATTAGAAAATATTTTATTGGGATATAATCTGAATATCAATATTATGAAAAGAGAGGAAATAAGATGTTTTCTGCCAAAATGGAAAAAGTAAATATGGAAGATATTTCATTAGAGCCTGACATAGTCAGGAAAATACCCGAGGAAATAGCCCGGGATAATTGCCTCATTGCATTGAGACGGGTCAATGGCAAGGTTATTGTAGCCGTAGATGAGATTCCGGATGTCACTTTAGTGGAGGAATTGAAGTTTATATTGGGTGTTGAATTGGAATTTGTAAAATCTCATAGGAAAAAAATACATGATTTGATAAACACCTATTATTGCAAGGAGAATTTAAACCATGCATTGAAAGACATAAAGGAAAATGAAAGTGTTTCACAGTTGACAGCGGAAAATATTTCGGACAGATATAGATTTCAGAACTCTCCGGTAATAAAAGCAGCCAATTATATTATAAATAAGGCCATAGATGAAAGAGCCAGTGATCTGCATATAGAGCCTTTCCAGGAAGATGCAGCTATAAGGATGAGGATAGATGGAATCATACACGAGTACATAAGAATATCCACGGCTGTATATCCTTTACTGTGTACGAGGATAAAGATAATGGCCCAGATGGATATAGCTGAAAAAAGGCTTCCCCAGGATGGAAAAGTGAAATATACGAGGGGAAAATTTGACTATGATATCAGGGTCTCCACTCTTCCAACTATATACGGCGAGAAATTGGTCTTGAGAATTTTGTACAGAGATGACAAAATAGAGGATTTGAACAAACTGGGGTTTTCAAGAAAAGATGAAGAAAAAATAAAGAACATGCTAAACAGGAGTTCGGGCCTTATTTTGGTGACAGGCCCGACTGGAAGTGGCAAAACCACTACTGTTTATTCTATGATAAGCAATATAGATGCCAGAGAAAAAAATATAGTAAGTATAGAAGATCCTGTGGAATACACTCTGGAGGGAGTGAACCAGGTAAATGTCAATTTAAAGACAGGGCTTGATTTTGCTCTTGGTCTCAGAAGCACATTGCGCCAGGATCCCGATGTCATAATGCTTGGAGAGATAAGAGATGAGGAAACGGCACATATGGCAGTAAGGGCTGCGGTGACAGGACATTTGGTAATAAGTACGCTTCATACGAATAGTTCGGCCGAATCTGTGATAAGACTCAAGGACATGGGTGTTCCAGAATATTTTATACAAGATGCACTCATAGGTGTGATATCTCAGAAATTGGTTAGGAAAATATGCCCTTATTGCAGGGTAGAGTATGTCCCCTCTTCCGAGGAAATTAAAAAATTGAAATTGTCTTCCGGACAGGTTCTGTACAGGGGAGAGGGATGTGAGAGGTGTAATTATAAATCATACAGGGGCAGGACGGTGATATATGAAATATCATATGGAAACGGGGAAATAATGAACTTTTTCAAAAATGACAGATTGAATTTTGAGGACAATATTAAAGAGTTGGGCAGGGCTTCCATGAGGGAAAATTGCATGAAACTTGTTAAATCAGGTGTTACTACTTATGGGGAATTTCTGAGGGTGTGCCCGTAACAAAAAAGGAGGTGAATACCATAGTAAGGTACAGTGCAATAAATATACAAGGTGAGAAAGTCAGGGGCAGATGTGAGGGATATGAGTTCGTTGAATTGAAATCTTCCCTGAAGGAAAAGGGATATTATATATATGATCGAAGTATTGTAAAAAGTCACAGAAAGATATTTTTTAAGAAGCCCAATATGATGGATATAAGTGTGCTGTGCAGCCAGCTGAGTATTATGCTGAGTGCTGGAATACCCGTGTCTAAGGTATTTGATGAGCTGGAAAATCAGTATGGCACAAGTTCTGCAAAATATATTCTAAAAGCTGTGAAGGAAGAAGTAATAAAGGGAAAAAACCTATATGAGAGCATGGCTCAGTTCAAACATGCATTTCCCGTATTTATGATAAATATGGTCAAAGTAGGTGAAGAATCAGGCAGACTGGATGAAATATTCAAAAAATTATCTGAATATTACGAAAAATGTTACAGCGTTATATCTTCAATAAAAACTTCTCTCATATATCCTGCAGTGACATTGGCGGTTTCAGTATTTATTCTATTGTTTCTGATGATTGATATAGTGCCTCAATTCATCGACATCATAATTTCCAATGGAGGTGAAGTCCCTGCTTTAACCAAAATTGTCATGTTCAGTTGTCAGTTCCTTGGAGATCATTGTCTGCAAATTTTGGGGGCGTTTGTTCTTATTTGTATTGTATACTGCAGGTTTCGCAAAAAATCCAAAGTGGTCAATGCTGTAGAGAATATAAAAATCAGAATACCCTATTTTAATAAGGTTTTCAGTGATCTTACGATCTTTAAAATTTGTTCTTCCATGGCCATACTCACCAGTTCGGGGGTAAATATAATTGATTCGCTTAAAATTACCGGTGAATTGCTGGGGAATAATATCCTGTCGGGTAAAATTGAAGAGTCAATAAAATATATAGAAGGAGGTGAAGATGTATGCGGAGCTTTAAAAAGGGCAGGAATAGATGACAAATTGTTTTTGTCCCTTGTTAAAACCGGCGAAGACACGGGAAATATGGATGGTATGTTTTTAAAATTGGAACAGCTGTTTGGCAGTAAACTAGATAGGTATTTAAAAAAAATGACTAAAATTGTGGAGCCTCTCATAATAATATGCCTGTCATTATTTGTGGGTATATTTATTATATCTGCACTTATGCCAATATTTAGCATAATGGATTCTACATTATAGTCTTTAAATAAAAATTGAAAGAAGGTAGTTTAATAATGATGGAAAAATTTAAACGCAAAAAGAAAAAAGGATTTACTCTTATAGAACTCATGTTAGTGGTTGCCATAATTCTGGTGCTTTTGGGATTTTTAGTTCCTAAATTTTCTGCTTATCAGAACAAGGCAAAAACTGCAAAGGCAATTAATACGGCTAAGCAGATAGAAACGGCGGCTATGGCAAGCTACGGTGATAATGACGGAAGTTTCAATGAAGAAGATGTACGGAGCTGTATATCAAATCTCACTTCTGCTGGAGGAGCCAGCATTGAATCCGGAGGCAGCGATCAGCTTATCAACATAAGTTATGAAAGTGACAGCGATACATATGTTTTGGAAATTGATGCCGCAAATAATTCATATAAGGTAAGAAAAGGAAATGACCAGATATTTCCTAAAAATACTTCCGGTGAATAGCAGTTTTATGATATCAAAGGTTAAATCAAGAGGTTTTACACTGCTGGAACTGACTCTCACTATAAGCATATTTTATATAATATTTAGTTTTAGCTTGATTACCTTAGGGTTCTATAACAAGATTACCAATGACATAGATGTGGATTTAACCGAGAATAATATTGTGAATTTTATAAATAAATCCAAAACCTACTGCAGGGACAGCAGAGGAGAAGGGGGTTACATTTATTTTGATCAAAGCAGTGAAAGCATGACTTTTAATGTAAATTTGAATGAAATATTCTATATGAAATTGCCTGAAGGCTTTACACTGAATAAAGTGAGAAATGATAACAAGATAGAAATAGACAGCCGTGGGATCACACAGGACGCCTGCAGTATAAAGTTTAAGGATAGAAGGGAAGAAGTCCATTGTTTAACTATGTGTGTGGGAACCGCTTATGTGGAAATAAAATATTGATGCACAAAAAGGGGGAATACAACACAATTCACACTGCAGTGAAAGGTTTTACCTTAATAGAGGTACTGTGCAGCATAGCGGTTTTTTCACTATTGTTTATGACGGCCCTTTATATACAGATAAATGCTGTTAAAATTAAAAATTACAATGAAGATGCAGATAGGTATACGTTGATTATGGAATACATAAAAAATAATGTGAGATGTAATTTCAGCTATGAAGATATTCTGAATTTGCATGAAGAAGGCAGGGTATATTTGGACTGCCGCAATCTGAAGTCTGAAGATATTGAAAAAGTAAAACTCTATGGTTTGTTTTCCAGTGTGAAACCTTCAGGGGAGCCTTATATTATTTTAAACATTGCAGCAGGGGAGGTGCTGAAGATAGATCTGCAGTTTTATGGAAAAATATATGGAGATGTCAAGGTGGATAAATATGAATTCTACAGGGGAAATTATTAAAAATAAAATGAAATGCAGAAAAGGTTTTACAATTATAGAGATGCTTTTAGTTGTGGCATTGGTGGCTTCCATAACCATAGTGCAGATAAGAGTTATTTCAAAATATATGAAGCTTCACAGGGAAGAGATTGATTACAGCAGGGAATTGTTTTATGTCAATGAAGCTTTTATGATAATAGGACATCAGGTAAAAGAAGCTAAATATATAGATATAAAGAATAATATGATCATTTTAAAAAGATATGATGGTGAAGGATATGATTATATAAAAAAGCATAAAGGGGATAGTATTGTAATTTCTTATGGTTCCAGCAATTCCCCTACTTTAAATAATATATTGAAGGGAATAAAGGACTTTAAGGTGGAGAAAAACGGGAAAGTTTTCTATATATCCATAGATATGGGGAAAGGCAGTTTTTATAAAAAATGTTTTGCAGTGGAAAGAGAAAGGCTGGAAGGGGATTTATACTGATATATGTAATTCTTATAGGTTTTATATGTATTTTTATTTCCCTCGGCTGTTATAGTATGGAAATGAATATTAGATCAAATAATTTGAAGAGCTACAATAAATGCCTTGAGGTGGATGCAATAGGCAGACAGAGAGAATATCTTTTGACTGAATTGAATAAATACATAATTGAAAATATAGATTGTGAAGGAGAAAATCCAAAAGAACGCATGTCTTTTCTGGGTGATGTCAGACTGTATTTTGAAGAATGTTTCATATATTATGATAAAAATGCGGATCGTTTTAAAGCAGTGTACATATTTGATGGAAAATTTTATAAAGAGGAGATTTATGAATATAAATTTGAAAAGGGGAAAATTTTATATAGCTGTGTAGATTATTCTTTTGACGGGGAGTGTGAGTGAAATGTACAATAAGGTATTTCTAGAAGTGGATGATAGAGGCATGGTATATAGGGAAATGCCAGGTAAAAATTTTGCACTTGGCCTGTTTGATGCAGGAGAAATTAATAAAAATATTACTTCTGTTAATGAGATCAAGGTGAATTTGAGAAATAAGAAGCTGGTTGTATTGGTACATGGGGAAGAAGTGTATGTGATGTCCATGACATTGCCTAAGGTAGGCAGAAAGAATATATACAGGATCATAGAAGAAGAAATTGAAAATAAATTTAAAAAAATGAATGATATAATGTTTTCTTATAGAATAATCAGGCACTTTAGACATAGCCTGGAAATAATGGTATTCTGTATGAACTATGACAGCAGGAAATTAATAGAAGAGTGTCATAGCGCGGGCTTTTGCGTTAAGGGAATAGTACCGGTTCAATTTTATATATGGGAAACTTACAGAAATAAAATAAAAAGTGAAAGTTATATATTTATATTGATGAGAAACGGGATTTTATATTTTATGGTATGCCATGAGAACAAAATGGTACTTAATAATGTATTTGAAAATATGAAAAAAAGTGACTTTTTTTATATTCTAAGACAATTTCAAATGAAATTAAATGTTCTACTGAACAATTTTAGATTTCAACGAATATTTTTTGTTGATTTTCCGTATACAGATATAATAGAAAAATTGTCCGATACATATTTTTGTGAAGATCTCTCGGATGGGGTGAAGAAAGATATGAAGAAAGAAGCATTAAAATATTCAGATAAGAGGTAGGTAAATGTGAAGGGTTTGTATTTTTTACCCAAGTGGTATGTTAAAAATTTAAGCACGCAAATGGGCAGAAGATTTAAATTTATTATTGTGCTGCTCTTGATAATAAATTTGCTGCTCGTCAATTTATTTATAGCAAATAAAAATAAATTGACTGCTTTAGAAGATAAATTAAGGAAAACTGCACCTGTGGAAAAGAATTTAGACTATGATGACAGGACGTTTAAATGCTTTTCAAACTTCTATGAGTGTGTGTGGAAGGAAAGAAATTTTAAAGATATAAGCATACATGACGGCAATGTGGACTTTAGTGTGGAGGACGAAAAAGATTGTTTTTCACTGGCTGGGGATATAGAAAAATCAAATAAATTCATAATAGAAGATTTGAAATGTCTGGGTACTGCAGGTGATCAAAAGAAAATTTGGCAGATTGGTTTAAGGTTGAAATAAAAATATAAACTTGTTTGAGGTGAAATGGCTGTGAGGAAAATGACAAATGGTGTATATGGAGTTATCATATTAATTCTGACCTTGAGTTGTATATTTTTTTTGTCAGAGAATTGTCTGCTTATTAAAAATTTGAATATTAAAAATTACAATTTTAAATTACAGGAAACAAAATCAGAGAAAAGCTTAAATAACGTAAATGCAATAAATTATGGAGATGTTTTGCAGAAGCTAGATAGCTTGGATGGGGTTCAGATACTGAATTTTACCAGGAGCAAAAATGGGAAAATAGCTGTTAAGCTTGAGATATCGGGGGATAAGGAAAAAATTGCAGATACTTTGAAAAAAATAAGGCAAAGGGATAATTTTTACAACATGGGTAATATTAAAATAGAGCAGGATAAATGCAGCAATATAAAAGCAAAAATAGATGTTAATTTTACCTAAACACCATTATGGTGATTCTGGTGTAAATAGGTGCCCCAAGTTTGCAAATAATCACAAATTTTGATAAAATAGCATTGTCTGAGTATGACAATGTTATGTGAGGGAGTTAATACAATTATCCATAGATTGTATTGCATTATTAGGGGAGGAATTATAGTGTTTAAAGAGAGAATTGAAAAATTAAGAAAAGCTATGGATGGGAGAAACTTGGATGCTGTTTTGTTGATAGGTGATCCGAATAGAAATTATTTGAGCGGATTCACAGGAAATGAGAGCTTTTCACTTATAACACAGGAAAGGGCTTTTTTCATAACGGATTCGAGATTTACAGAACAGGCATCGCAGCAGGTAAAAGATTATGAAGTTTTAGAATATAATAAAGGTACGACTTTTGTAGACTTTTTGTCAGTTTTAGTAAAGAAAAATAATGTTAAGAAACTTGGGTTTGAAGAAAATATAGTTTCCTACAGCCAGTATGAGATTTTGAATGACAAATTGGGTTGTGAGCTTGTTCCTATGAAGGGAATGGTAGAGGAAATAAGAATAGTAAAAGATGATCATGAGCTGGAATTGATAGGAAAGGCGGCTGCTGTTGCGGACAGGGCATTTAAACATATGCTGGAGTTTATAAAGGCCGGAATGACAGAAAGAGAAGTGGGGCTTGAACTGGAATTTTATATGAAAAAATTGGGTGCAAGTGACTTGTCTTTCCCATCTATAGTTGCCTCAGGAGTTAGATCAAGTCTTCCTCACGGTCAAGCTACGGAAAAGGTTATAAATAAAGGTGAGTTTTTGACATTGGATTTCGGATGTGTCTACAGGGAATACTGCTCTGACATGACAAGGACAGTTGTAATAGGTAAGCCTTCTGAAAAAATGGTTGAGATATACAATATAGTACTAGAAGCTGAACAACTGGCTTTAAAAGCATATAAGCCGGGAGTTCCCGCAATAGAAGTGGATGCCGTTGCAAGAAACTATATAAGCAAAAAGGGATATGGGAAAAATTTTGGACACAGCTTGGGACATGGAGTCGGCAGAGAAATTCATGAGGCACCTATAATCGGCTATAGAAATAATAGAAAGTTGGAATCCGGTATGGTGGTAAGTGATGAACCTGGAATATATATACCGGGTTTTGGCGGAGTTAGAATAGAGGATCTACTTGTGGTAACTGAAAATGGTGGTAAGGCTTTGTCAAAATCGCCCAAGAATTTAATATGTGTTGATTAAGTCAAAGAATATTGATAATATTGTTATGGTTGAAGGGTGTTTAATGATATAATGTTAAATGGATAATGGATAGCTCTTTGTAAAGGGAGCTAAGTTAAAATCATAATGGGTCGAATAAGAATGAGAAAGGGGTTAAAAAAACCGTTGTTTCAATGCTTAATTTTATGGTAATTGAAGTTGTAGGGTGGATTTTACATCCGAATTTACGTCCTTGGAGTGTGAGACCCAACGTGAATATAGCTCACAGCAGCTAGATTTCGGACACTATGAAGGGGAAAATAAGCTTAAATTGAATGTGAGCTTATATAACGGTAGCACGAGAAAATGATATCAGCAGGAGATTTAAGAAAAGGAACTACTTTTGAGCAAGATGGACAAGTATATACAGTAGTGGATTTCCTCCATGTAAAACCAGGTAAGGGAGCGGCATTTGTAAGGACAAAATTGAGAAATGTTATTACAGGAGCAGTTACTGAAACTACTTTTAATCCTACTGCAAAATTGCAGGAAGCAGTTATAGAGAGAAAAGAAATGCAGTATTTATATACAGATGGCCAGTTATATTATTTCATGGATCAGGAAACTTTTGAGCAAATTCCGCTGGAGTACGAGAAAGTGCAGGATGCTATAAAATTTCTAAAGGAAAATATGTTTGCTATAATAAAATTCTATAAGGGAGAGGCTTTTTCCGTAGAACCGCCAAATTTTGTAGAATTGAAAGTAACCCACGCTGAACCGGGAGTAAAAGGAAATACCGCTACTAACGTTTTAAAGCCAGCTACTGTGGAGACAGGTGCGGTTGTATCGGTTCCTATATTTGTAAATGAAGGTGAAACAATAAGAATTGATACGAGAACCGGAGAATACATGGAGAGAGTTTAGTAAATAATAAAAAGTAAATAATATTTTAGGAAGTGATGTTATGGAATCCATTAGATCTAAAGTATCTTATATCAGCGGGCTGATAGATGGATTGAAAATTGATGAAAGTACGAATGAGGGAAAAATTTTTTTGAAAATTTTGGATGTGCTTGAGAGTATGGCAGAGGAAATGGAAAATATGTCTGAGGCTCAAAAATATACAGAGGACTATATGGATGCCATAGATGAAAACTTAGCGTATTTACAAAATGATCTTTATGACGAAGATTATGAAGCATATAGAGGAGATATAGACGAGAGTTTTGAAGAAATCAGGTGTCCTAATTGCAATGATATTGTGTATGTAGACAAAGATATGCTGGGACAAAGGGAAAATGTAACCTGTCCTAATTGTCATACGAATATATCAATTAGCGATACTGACGCCGGCGGAGACAATAAAAAATAAATTGTGTAGATGAAGTGATCCTGTTAAGGTTTATAAACTTAACAGGATTTTTTATTTTATTTTTATTTATATGGAATAATTTTTTGGAAATAGAAATAGGAATTAATATAAAGGAAGGAGATGAGAGAGATATATACTAAAGAAATTTTAAATATTTTGCCTGAAAATTTGAAAACTGCCATTGGAGATTTGATAAAATCACCTTATTTGCAGGAAATAAGGATAAGGGTCAACAGGTCATTGATACTCCAGCTGGGCCTGAAGGAAATAATATGTGGATATATACCGAGGATAGAAGATCTTAAAGTGATAATTCAGAGAATGAGCAACTATTCCATATATGCCTTTGAAGAAGAGATCAAACAGGGGTATATCACTATCAAAGGCGGTCACAGAGTAGGAATATGTGGAAGATGCATTATTGAAAAGGGTGAAATTAAAACCATAAAGGATATAGCATCTATAAATATCAGGATATGCAGGGAAATTATTAATTGTTCTGATCCCATCATGAAATTTTTGGTTAAGGAAAACGAGGTAATAAATACCATAATAATATCGCCCCCTAAAAGCGGAAAAACAACTCTTATAAGGGATATTGTAAGAAATATATCAGGTGGTATGAGGAGTATAGGTCTTACGGGCAAGAAAATATGTGTGATAGATGAAAGAAGTGAAATAGGCGCATGTTTCAACGGTATACCCCAGATGAATCTGGGAATTAGAACTGATGTACTGGACGGGTGCCCTAAAAGCCAGGGCATGATCATGGCTATAAGGAGTATGTCGCCTGATGTTATAGCTTGTGATGAAATTGGAACTTATAAAGATGTGGAAAGTATATTGACGGCGTTGAATTCGGGAATAAGCCTGATAGTGACTATCCATGGCTATGGCATAGAGGATTTATATGCAAGACCGGTTTTCAAGGAGATAGTGGAAAATAAGATATTCAAGAGAGCCATAGTGCTCAGCAGTAGAAAGGGGTCTGGAACAGTAGAATATGTATATGATTTTACAAACAATTCTGTAATATGGAGGGGATGAAATGCTGAAGGTTTTGGGATGTATTATGATAATATTTGCCTCCACCGGGATGGGATTTATTTATGGAGAAGGTTTTAAAAAAAGAGTTAAACAATTAATGGAGATACAAAGGTGCATTAACCAGCTTCAAAATGAAATCATGTATACACATACCCCACTTCCAGCAGCTATTTTAAACACGGCATCAAAAAGCACTGATCCGGTTAAAAGTGTTTTTGAGGATATATCATCTATGCTCCATGACAATTCCGTTGACAATGTTTATGAGGCTTTTAAATGTGCATTTGAGTGTAAAAGAGAAAGTCTGAGTCTAAAAGATGAAGATATAGCTGCAGTATTGGATTTATCGAAAACTCTTGGAGAATCAGATATAGAAGGTCAGAAAAGCATGTTTTTGCTGACCCTGCACAATATAAAAAATCAGATTGAAGTTTCAAAAATTGCAGTAGACAAGAATTTGAAGATGTACAGGTGTCTTGGATTTTCACTGGGGGCTGTAATAGTTATAATCTCAGTCTAGATTGTAATATGTGCGTGTTTAAATAAATTCCACGGAGAAATGAGGGGAGAAAATCAAATGATGGACATAAGTTTAATTTTTAAAATAGCCGGGGTTGGAATAATTGTCATACTTATAAACAAAGTGCTGGAAGCCAGCGGCAAAGGTGATTATGCAGTGCTTACAAACCTTACGGGAATTTTAATTGTACTGATGATGGTAATAAATTTAGTAAGCAGGCTGTTTAATACCGTTAGAACCATGTTTCAGCTTTAGGAGAAAACTATGGAAATAATTAAGATAGCAGCTTTTGCCTTCATTGCGCTGTTTATAACTTTACTGTTTAAGGGAAAGAGAGATGACATAGCAGTATATATAAGTATAGCTGCTGGAGTTATCATATTCTTGTTCATGATAACAAAGATAACGGCCATACTTCAGTTTATTGAACAGCTGGCAGTTAAGGCAAATATAGATTTTGTTTATTTAACTACTGTGTTTAAAATACTTGCCATTGCATATCTGGCTTCCTTTTGCAGTGAAATATGTAAAGATGCAGGGCAGGGAAATTTAGGAGCAAAAGTTGAATTTGCAGGTAAAATTTTAATTTTAGTACTTGCAATTCCTATACTTATGGCTGTGTTACAGTCAATTTTAAAAATTATGTAGGTGTTAATATGAAAAATGTTATAGTGAGTTTACTTTTAATTTTATCTTTTAGTCTAATAATAGACTTTAATGTACAAGCTTTTGACACCAATAAGATAGATGTGAATACACAAAATAGTACCCAGCTTGAAAATACATCGGAAAATAAAGCCCAGGAACAGCAAATTGAAAATTTTTATAATTATATATCCAACATGAAGACGAAAAATGAAGTTTTGAAAGATCTGGATGCAAAAGATTATGTGAAGAATTTTATAAAAAGCGGAGATGGAAAAATATCTTTTAAAAAAATCATGAATTTATTGGTATCCTATGGCTTCAGGGAAGTGATAGCTTGTATAAAGCTTTTGGTACTCTTGATAGTAATAGCCCTTATTTGTGCACTGCTCACAAATTTACAGAGAGCCTTTAGCAGTGAGGGGTTATCCAATATAGCATACTTTGCCTGTTATTCACTTATTATAATAATAATGGCAAAGAGTTTTTATATAGGGGTGGATGTTGCAAGATCCGCCATAAAGGAAATGTCGGATTTTATGACGGCTCTCATACCGGTGCTTGTAACTTTGATAGCATCTGCAGGAGGCTTCGTGGAAGCGTCTATCATGGATCCAGTTATAATAGGTGCTATAACTATAAGTACAAATTTGTTCACAAATATTATAATACCGGTAATATCCATGTCTTTTGTACTTCAATTTGTAAATAACCTATCTTCAGAATACAAGATAGATAAACTTACTAAGCTTTTAAACCAATGTGCACTGTGGGCCCAGGGAATTATAATGACTGCATTTGTAGGCATTATGACCGTGAGAGGTATAACTTCTAAGAGTATTGATGAAGTTACTGCAAAGACTGCTAAATTTGCAGTGGATAATTTTGTACCGGTAGTCGGGAAAAGCCTCTCGGATGCAGTGGCCACTGTAGCTGGATATTCCTTTTTGTTAAAAAATGCACTGAGCAGTCTGGGGCTTCTTATAATCATTATGATATTGATTTTTCCCATAATCAAATTGATCATCATGATAGTCCTGTATAAGCTTACTGCAGCTCTCATAGAACCTATAAGCGATGGAAGATTGGTCAATTGTATAAATTCCGCAGGAGATTCTCTCGTCCTTATAATGGCCTGCTTGATATGTGTATCTGTAATGTTTTTTATAATGATAGCCATGCTGGCCTCGGCAGGAAAAGTTATGGTGTGAAAGAAGGTGGGATTACATGATTCAATCTTTGAGAGAGTGGCTTATCAGTGTATGCACTGCCGTATTTTTTATAATTGCAGTGGAGATGATTCTCCCGGATAACAGCATGAAGAAATATTGTAAATTTGTACTGGGGCTGATTCTGATTACGGTGTTTATAAATCCTATCATAAAAGTATTCAATAGGGATTTTAACATAAATAACTATACTGAAAAAACCATAGAGGAATTTGACAAGGAGCTTGGCAGCAAAAAATCTTCCAGTGAGTTTGATGAATATAAGCAAAAAGGTATATCGGATACTTTAAAAACTTTTGAGGTAAATTTACAGAGCAACTGTGAGAAAAACCTCAAGGAAAAATATCCCGATGGAAATTATGAGGTTAAGGTTGGAGCCGGGTACGATGGGGAAAATAATGTGGTATATATAAAAAGCGTAGATGTAAAAATTAAAGAGGGGAATGTGGAAAAGGTAAAAAAGGTTGACGTAAGCGGTGAAACCGCATCCGTGGATAATTCAAGCTCTGAAAATACTGAGGAGGCATTGAAGATAAAAACTTATTTAAGCCAAGAATTAAATGTATCTAAAGATATTGTACATGTAAATTCTTAGTGGGGGGTAAATCTATGAATTTTAAAAATTGGTTAAACAAAATTACCAAAGATAACAATCACAAAAATCATAATGACAAAAAGAATATTGTAAATTTGGCAATAGTGTTTTTAGTGGGGGTGCTTATAGTTTCTTTTGTAAGCCTTTTTAGTGATTACAGCAAAGATACTTCAGGCAATAGTACCAGTAGTAATACTGCAGCGGGCAGCAGCAGTGGAAAAAACAGTGAGGATAAACAGGTTAAAACCCAGGGTGAAACTTCTCAAAATAGTTCTGATGATTATGAAAAGTCCATACAGGAAAACTTAAAAAGTACATTGGAACAGATAGATGGAGTGGGGAAGGTAGAAGTTATGATAAGTTTCGAAAGTGGAGAGGAACATGTGCCGGCAGTCAATATAAACGATTCAACCAATACTACGCAGGAAAAAGACAATGCAGGGGGAACAAGGAATACAACTCAGAAAAACAACGGAAGCACAGTGGTTACTACAAGTGATGGCAGTAAGTCGGTGCCGCTTATATTGAAAACTTATAATCCAAAAGTGCTTGGAGTATGTGTTGTAGCCGAAGGGGCAGAGAACAAGGTAACTGAACTCAGAATATCCAAAGCTGTAACTGACCTGTTTGGAATATCAGGGGATAAGGTAAATGTGTATCCAATGAAAAAATAGTATATAAATATACCTTCGTGCATATAATTTTTTTAGAAGGTAGATTAGGGGGGATTGAAAATGAATAAAAAGCAAGCTGTTATTATTGTAACTCTTTTGGCACTTATTATCTGTGTGGGGGTTGTTGCCACAAAATTAAATAGTCCCATAAATTATGTAAATGGAGTTGATAATGGTAGCGGCAAGAGTACAATATCTCTTAACAACAATAACAATGAGACCAAGAAGACATCTCAGACTCAATCTAAGTCCCAATTTTTTGAAGAAACGAAACTTACCAGGGATCAGAAAAATGCTGAGACTCTCCAAACTTTGAAAAGTCTTATAGATGATGCCAATGCATCCAAGGAAAACCGTGCAGATGCGGAAAAGAAATATACCGAGCTGGCAATGAATACAAACTATGAAATGAAAATAGAAAATATTCTGAAGAGCAAAGGGTATGAAGATGTCATATGCTCTATAGAAAATGACAAGGCCAGAATAATAGTTAAGGGAAAGGATAAACTGGCAGATAAGGATACAAGAGTAATAAAAGATGTGGTAATGAGTGTGTCCCATATTCAGGATGTGGAAATAGAAGTAAAACAGGGTTAGAGGGCTGTGAGGCATTACATAAAAACTTAGTGTAAAATTACTGTAGGGTTATTTAAGATGAGAAATGGAAAAAGAGACTT
>CAIFEX010000004.1 GCA_903789665.1 uncultured Clostridium sp. | reverse complement strand
GTATATTGCAGGGAAAGTCTGTAGCTTTTTAACCTACAGTAAATTGACACGATCAGGGATGGTTAACAATTTGCTTTGTAGTATAATATATGTTATACTAAATCTGTAACTTAAATGAATCGTAATTAATTTAAATGAAAATATATTTCAATAGGTACTTATAATTATAATATGTACGTTAATATCGAAATTCTATTTGATAGGTTATTACAGTGAGTTTAAGAAATAAAATTTTTAGGAGGTACTTATTATAATGAAGGGTACAGTTAAATGGTTTAATGGAAATAAAGGATATGGATTTATTACAGGAGAAGATGGAAAAGATACTTTTGCTCACTATTCTCAAATAAATTCAGATGGTTATAAGACACTTGAGGAAGGACAAAAGGTTTCCTATGACATAGGAGAAGGTAGAAAAGGAACAGAAGCAGAAAATATTACAATTCTTTAATTAGAATAATCTGGCCTACTGAGATTTCTCAGTAGGCTTTATTTTATTATCTTTATTTAAAATCATTATAGAATAATATGGATTATATTAAAAGTTTTTATATTGGCTTAAATTGCAGATTTTAAAGTTATAATTTATCTATGGAAAAATAAAATCATGCAATAATTGTAAAAGATTTTTTACATGTGTAAATGTATTTTTACACATGCATGAGAAAAGTGGTCTGAAATATTTACATAACTTTTTAATTCATGTTATTGCTTTTTTATTTTTTTGGCATAATAAATGCTACGACTTAATTGGATTAGATATTCTGAAATTTACTATGAAAACGTTAAAGGAGGTATTTGAAGTAATGGATAAGAAAAAAGGTAATGCCATGGCTTTACTGCCATTAGTTGTATTTATGGTGTTATTTCTTGGGGTTTCAATTGTAATGAAAGATTTTTATAAAATGCCTGTAGTTGTAGCTTTGATAATTGCATCTACCGTAGCTATACTTCAAAATAAGAAAATACCCATAGATTTAAAAGTTGAAAGATTTTGTAAAGGTGCGGGAGATTCCAGTATAATACTTATGTGTTTAATTTTTATATTGGCAGGAGCTTTTGCAGAAGTGAGTAAAGCCATGGGAGCTGTGGATTCTACCGTAAATTTGGGACTAGCTGTTTTCCCGCCTGGCTTCATGGTGGCTGGCATATTTATAATCGGTTCTTTTTTATCTATGTCACTTGGAACTTCCGTTGGTACCATAGTGACATTGACACCTATTGCAATCGGGGTTGCTAAAAAGACAGGTCTGCCTATTGCGTTTTTGGTAGCTGCTGTTGTCAGCGGAGCTATGTTTGGCGATGGACTATCTATGATATCAAATTCTACTGTAGCTGCTACAAAGACTCAGGATTGTGAGATGGTGGATAAATTTAAGGCCAATATAAAAATAGTATTTCCCGCAGCCATTATAGCATTGATTATATATGCATTTTTAACTTCAGGCATGCAGGTTAAACATACAGGACCTTATAACTATCAGCTTATCAGGATACTGCCCTATATAGCTGTGCTGGTGGTGGCTTTGACGGGCTTCAATGTGGTATTGGTGCTGATTGGGGGCACCGTATTGGCAGCTGCAATAGGCCTTATTTATGGATCTTTTGATATATTTACAGTATTTAAACTCTGTGCAAAAGGTATTGCAGGTATGGAGGACATATCAATAATATCCATCCTTATAGGCGGCATGGGTGAATTGATAAAAGTTAATGGAGGTATAGATTTTTTACTAAATGTAATACAGAAGAGAGTTCATTCCAAAAAAGGTGCCGAATTCGGAATCGGCATATTGGTGAGTTTAGTCGATTTGTGTACTGCTAATAACACTGTTTCCATAATTATAGTCGGTTCACTGGCCAAGGATTTGTCTGAAAGCTATGGTGTGGACAGAAGGAAAACTGCCAGCCTTTTAGATACCTTTTCATGCTTTATACAGGGATGTATACCCTATGGCGCCCAACTTTTAGTTGCTTCCAGTCTTGCAGCAGTTTCACCATTTTTGATAATGAAATATCTGTGGTATCCGTATCTTGTAGGGGCTGCGTCAATACTGGCCATAATATTTGAAATACCAAAGTTTAAGACTCCGGCAAGAGGTTCATTGAAATTGGAGGATGATAAAACTCCTACGACTGCCTAAAAATACATAATTGTTCCCGGGTAAGGCAAATCCCTGTCAGGATGAGCTTTAACCCGGGAATTTGTTATATTCTGCCTATCATGCACATGCCTGTTATGGCAGCCCAATCCAGCAGTGTCAATGCCTGTGTACCAAAGTATGGATTTATGAAAGGCAGATATATTATGCCCAATAACATGGCCATGGAGGATGCAGTGCCAATATTTATATATTTATTTGGCAGTGTAGTTTTATTTCTTCTACAATCATATAGATTCAAAAGCTGGGAGCAAATTAAATTGGAAAAAGCTAGGGTTCGAGCTTTGCTCAAGCTTGCTCCCAACAGCAGTGATCCTTCAAATATCGCAAAAGTGGTTAAACCTATTCCAATACCTCTTCTTGCAATCTGCAGTCCTAATTTTTTGCTGATCAGAGGTTCATCTCTTCTTAAAGGTGCTGATTTCATCACATCCTCACCAGATGGTTCTGTAGTTAAAGCAGAACCCAGGATGCTTTCTGAAATCAAATTTGTCCACAGTATCTGCATGGAAATAAGTGGGGCGACCCCTCCTACAGCAGAAGCAGCGGCGATAGCGATTATTTCACCGAGGTTTCCCGCCAGCAGGTATTTCATTGAATTTTTTATATTATTATTGACAGTTCTTCCCTCTTCGATAGCTTTTACTATTGTGCAAAAATCATCATCAACGAGAGTTATGGCTGCAGCATCTTTAGCTATATCACTTCCGTTATTTCCCATGGCTATACCTATGTTCGCCTCTTTAATAGCAGGGGCGTCATTGACTCCGTCACCAGCCATGGCAACTACATATCCGAACCTTTTGAAGGCTTTTACGATTCTGTGTTTTTGTTCAGGCGAAGTTCTTGCAAAAATCTGTACCTTCCGGATTTTGCGGCTCAATTCCTCTTTGCTTATGTCATCCAGTTCATTCCCTGACATGACCAACCCGTCGGTCAATAGGCCCAGTTCCCTTCCTATGGCAGCTGCCGTATTTTTATAGTCGCCTGTAATCATGACGACTTTTATACCTGCCCTGTGACATTTCTTTATACAGTCTTTGACACCTTCTTTTGGAGGATCTTCCATTCCAGTTATTCCTAGAAATACAAAATTGTCGTCGATGTTCTCTGCACTTTTGTGATTGATCTTTTTGTATGCAAATCCTAAAATTCTAAGGGCTTTTTCACCCATTTTATCACCTATTGACATGAGTCTTTTTTTATCTGTCGATGTCAAGAGCCTTTCGGCTCCATCTTCATAGACGGTTTTGCATTTTTGGATGACACGGTCGAGTGCACCTTTGCAGAAGGCAATTTTACCTTTTGACCCTTCTGTTATCACAGTCATGAACCTTCTGGTGCTGTCAAATGGAATTTCTTTTATCCGCGGATTAAGATTTCTCAGCATATTTTCATCTAAGTTGAGTTTATGGGCTGCTGTTATTAGTGCACCTTCTGTCGGATCACCCTCGGCCATCCATTTATCGCCGCGTTTTACTAAAGTTGCATTGCTGCAGATTACTCCCACGGCCAATAACCTTTCAAGGCTGGATTCTTTTGAAGGTTTTCCTTCAATTAGACTGATATTTCCTTCCGGGCTGTAACCTGAGCCGGTTATATTATAGAGACATTTATCCGTATAGATCTTCCTGACTGTCATTTCATTCATGGTGAGGGTTCCGGTCTTGTCACAGCAGATTATATTGGTTGAACCCAATGTTTCCAGAGAATTTAACTTTCTTACAATAACATTTTCCTTGCTCATTCTTTGTACGCCTAATGCCATGGCAACAGTGACTATGGCAGGAAGGCTTTCAGGCAGAGCTCCTATGGAAAAACTTACTGACATGGTAAGGACCTGGGTTAGACTTTTACCGGCAAGCAGGGCTCCGAATCCGATAAGTGCACAGGAGGCCAGGCATATCTTGGTCAATTTGGTAGTGAAATTTTGCATTTTTGTCTGAAGGGGAGTTGCCTGAGGTTTTATATTTTGAAGCATTGCGGCAATTTTCCCTATTTCAGTATTCATTGCTGTAGCTACTACAATTGCCTTACCTGTACCGCAGATAATGTTAGTTCCCGTAAATAGCATGTTGCATCTGCTGCCAAGTTCAGTATATTTACTGCAGAGATCAGTGGATTTAATTACTGGAGTCGATTCGCCGGTTAACGATGCTTCTGTGGTTTTTAAATCGTTACATTCAATTATCCTGGCGTCGGCAGGAACTTTATCTCCTGATTGTACTAGAATTATGTCTCCGGGAACCAGATATTTGGCATCTATGCAGACTTTGCGTTTATTTCTGAGTACTGTAGCCCTGTGTACCAGTATATTTTTTAGAGAGTATATGGATTTTTCCGCTTTGTGCTGCTGGATAGTTCCAAGTATGGTTTCAACGAAGGCTATACTGAGTATGGCTATGGCATCCGGAATCTGCCCCAGAATAAATGAAAATGCACTGACTCCAAGGAGCAATTTTACCGAGAAATCGTTTAGACTTTTCAGAATTTTGGAAATTAGTGAAGTCCTCTTTTTCTTTGACAGCACATTTAATCCCAGTTCCTTTATTTTTTTTGATGCCATTTTGCCGGTTAGACCATATTTGAGATCCGTGTTAAATACAGTTTTAATTTCATTTTTGTCCATTGTGTGCCATGGCACTTGCATGCTGTTATGAAGCGGAGGTTTAATATTTTCAAAACTTATTGGCAGTGATGTTTCCTCATTTATGTTATTTATTTTAATTATATTGGAATCATGACTGATTTTGCTTTTTTTCATGTAAATGTTGATTTGTCTTTCAATATATATATCGGATACTATATCTTCATCGAATAAAATCAGTACCTTACCGGTTATGATATTGGCTTTGGCTGATTTTACACCTTTTATGGACATTATGTATTTGATTATTGGGTTTACTGCCGGCTGGTTTCTATAAATGGATTTAACCGGTATCCGCATTCTTTTGTATAGGAAATTATAATCGTCGATGGAATTTTTGATCTTATTATTTGAATAAAACACTCTGTTACATCACCTTTCCCCGTTACAAGCTATTGATCTCACCTATTTGCTTTAAGTTACTTAAATTATATTTCCCAGCAGGATTATAAATTATTCTCTGATCTTCATTTTGAATATTGCCGGTAAGCCGGCTTTATATCTGGATTTAACAAAGGTGTAATGTATTATTAATATTCCTGTGATATTATTTTTGTAATTTGAGAGGTTTCATATAATATCGATTTATAAAATTTTACAGGAGATGAATAATATGAAACGAACCATCTGCAGTGCATTTTTACTGATTTTGTGTATTTCTATTGCTTTTACAGGTTGTAATAACACCCGTGGATATTTGGATTCTGAAAATAAAATCAGTCAGACTCCTCTTAGTATAGGTGTTGTAACGGATGTGGGAGGTATTAACGACAAATCATTTAATCAATCTGCATGGGAAGGTCTTAAAAAAGCCCAGAAGGATCTGGGGGTGAAACCGAGTTACCTGGAGACGAAAAATGAAAATGATTATGTTAAAAATCTGGAGTCTGTTTCAAGTACGGGAAGTAAGAGAGATCTTATCTGGGGTGTTGGGTTCATAATGGCGGATGCTGTTGAATCTGAAGCTAAAAAACATCCGGGACAAAAATATGCGATAATAGACAATAGCTATGGCAATGCCACTCCATCTAATGTAGTAGGAGTGACATTTAGAGAAAATGAAAGTTCATTTCTTGTAGGTTATATAGCGGGAAAGATGACAAAGACGAATACCGTGGGATTTATAGGAGGTGTTGAAAGTGAATTGATGCATAAATTTCAATATGGATATATGGCAGGAGTCAGATATGCAAATCCCGACTGCAGGGTCGTGAGCGAGTATGCGGGTTCATTTGATGATGCGGCCAAAGGCAAAGAAATTGCTGCCAGGATGTACGGTGGTGGAGCAGATATAATATTCCATGCTGCAGGGGCCACGGGTAATGGATTGATAGAATGTGCCAAAGAAATGGGCAAATATTGTATAGGAGTGGATTCGGATCAGAGCTTTTTGGCACCCAAAAATGTCCTGACTTCTGCTATGAAAAGAGTTGACAATGTAGTGTATGATGTGGCAAGGGATTTAAAAAAAGGCAAGTGGAATGGAGGAGCTACAATACAATATGGTTTGGCTGAAGGTGGGGTTGATATAGCACCTACTACCAACAGGCTCGTTCCTAAAAATATTTTGAATGAAGTCAATGGGCTCAAAGTAAAAATAACTTCCGGAGGATTAAAAATACCTGAAACAGAGGAAGAATACAATAAATTTAATTAAGGTGATTAGATTGAAATCATGAAAATTGGAAAAATTAAATATGACAGGAGATATAATTATGAAAAATATAAAACAGCTGTTGAGCTTCAGCTCATTCAACATAAAAAAAGATTTTAAGGCAATGTTGGTTTTTATTCTCACACTTCTTGTTATCGTGCCTCTTGTAAGCAGCGGAATATACATAAGCATCAATTCTTCAAATCTAATCAAGAAAAATATATATCTGTCAAATGAACAATTAATAAGTAGAATAAATGACGATATAAAGTTCAATCTTGACAGCATCAAGAGTCAAATGCAGTCAATGGCCGACAACCCCAATATTAAATCAATGAACCATGATACTTTCCAGAGTATTCTGATTCAAGGGGCAAGATCCAATAAAGCCATTGATGGTATATCCATTGCTGATGCAAAAGGGCAGATTATCTATAATACGTCGGGGGTTTACAAAAACATTTCGGGAGAGGAATATTTTCACAGTGCAGTTTCCGGTAAAGTTCGGTATTCAAATGTAAAAATATCCAAGATCAATGGCAAGCCTCTGGAATTTTACTACAGTGTTCCTATAAAAGTGGGAACAAATTTTGTAGGTTGTATTACTGCAACTATTGATGTAAATGCATTGAATAAAATTATAGGCGACGTACAGAAGAATAAAGATGACAATACTTTTATAGTGGATAATAATGGATTGGTAGTTGCCCACAAAGATTGGGAAAATTTCAATAAAACATCCATGTATAAAAATTTTTTACCGGTGAAAAATGCTGCTGCAGGTAAGAGTGGTCAGGGTATTTATGATTTCGATGACAGAAAACTGCTGGCAATTTATTCGCCCATGGCGGATCTCAACTGGGGGATAGTGACGACAGTTCCATATGATGCTGCTTTTTCAGATGTAAGGACACAGAATAATATTTTTCTGATAATAGTTATATTTATGTTTATCATCAGTATATTAGCTGCCCTGTTGATTTCAGAATTTGTCACCAGGCCGCTGTATAATCTCAATAAAGCTATGGATTCTGTCTCTACAGGTGATCTCACTGTCGGGGTTAAAGAGAAATTTTTGAAGCGACAGGATAAATTGGGAGAGATATCAAAAAATTTCAATGATGTAATATCCAAACAGCTCACGCTTATTGACAAGGTAAAGAGAATGATTAAAAATGTTCAAAGCTATAATGAAGGTACAAGCAGCCAGATGGATGAACTGATTTTGGCAGGCAGGAATGTGGGCAGAGCTGTGGATGAGATTGCCAAAGGTACAGTTGAACAAACTGGCTATATGTCCAAAATAACGGATAGATTCTCCACACTTAAAAAGAGTTTGGACAATATTGATAAAGGTACTGATAAGATCACTGAATATGCCAAACACACGGAGGATGAGAACCGGCTTGGGATAACATCTGTAAATCAATTGAAGGAAGAATTCAGTAAAAATTACGAGTCAATACAAAATGCTGCGGTGCATATGAAAAAATTAGCAGATAAATCTCAGTCCATAGAGACTATTACAACCTCGATAGAGTCCATCGCCGAACAGACCAATCTGCTGGCATTGAATGCAGCCATAGAAGCATCAAGGGCCGGAGAGGTGGGTAAAGGTTTTGCCGTGGTAGCTGATGAAGTGGGCAAACTTGCGGAACAATCTTCAAATTCTGCTAAAGGAATACAGAAGATAGTAACTGAAATAAGTACTTCTGTAAATAAAATTGGAGAAGAATTTATTCATACAACACAGATTGCTAAAAATTCTAATGATAAATTGGAAACAACCGTAAAGATATTTGAATCCATAATAGACAATTCTGATGAATTGGCGAAGGACATCCAAGTATTGAATGGAGAAATGAACAAGATGAAAGACAATGAAGACGAAGTTGAGGACTGTGTGGAAAGTACATCCAGTATAATTGAGGAGGGCTCGGCAACTACTGAGGAGGTTAATGCCACTATGGAAGAACAGCTGACGACTATGGGAGATATATGCGGCAAGATTCATAATATCAATGATATGACAGGTGAACTGCAAAAATTCATTCAGATTTTCAAAACTGAAAATTAGATTTTATGTACAAGCTTTCTAAGGCTGTCAAGATCAATGGGCTATTTGTATTGAAAATATGTTATTAAAAATAACAGGGAGGTTATTATGCCAGATTTACATTTTTATTCTTCAGAGCATGTAAACGAACTTGAAATGTGCTGCATTTTGCTAGTTGAAAAAGAATTGGACATGTTTTTTTCCCCGTATATGGAGCAGAAAGTTGTCCATTCTATTATGCTGTCTGACAATTTGATATTGCATGGAAAAGAGAATTTCATGGACAAGATATTATCGGATTGCAAAATCAAGGAATGTGTAGAGAGCATACTGTATAAGATTAGCATTAAGATTGGCGGAGATGGGAAATATCCGTGTTTAAACTCCGCATCTGCAAAATTAGTGGAAAATTGTTATAGTGAAATTATAGAAGAAACAGTAAACAATGCTGGTGTTACCCAGGTAATAACCTCTATTTGTGAGTATGTCATAGATTTCAGTACGTCTTATATTTTAAGTGAAACATGCGGGAGCAGTGCAGTTGGAAAACTGCTTAAATGGAATATTTCGGGTGAAAAGATATTGGACCGAAATAACCTGGCAAATCAAAGAAAAGAGCATCAGAAATTGATGCATAGGCAAATAAAGGGACTGCTAATGAATATAAAATTGAATATAAGATATCAGTTGATTAGAGTTTGCATCACAAAAAATTATTATAAATTATGTATTATTAAAGAAAAACTGTGAATAATAAGCTTGATTATAATTTTAAAGGGAGGTTGATTGTGAAATGGATAATGGTAATGGAATTCGTCTTGAGGAATTACAAAAAAAATTAGATGCTCTTGAACAAAAATACAGTCAGGTAAACACACAGATGAAAAAATTGCAGGATGACAGATCCGATTTAAAAAACAACATTAAAAGTATGAATGATAAATTTCAGCAGGTGAATAAAAATGTAGAAAATATATTGTCTAAGCTTGACGATATTGACAAAAACGATAGAAATTTTAGTGAAAATATGGGAAATTTCTCAGTAAGGAAAACTCTGTGTGCTCCTTTGAGAAAGATGACAATTGGTGTTGTGGGATCGGTACTGGCAGTTGCAGATAAGACTACCGAACTGGCCTGCGGGGCAGGGATTTGAGGATATAGTGGCGGAGGCACAATACCAGCGTAAAAGAAAGCACAAGGCTTCAATGGATGAAGGATAGGATTGTTTCGTCGCTTCCCGGAAGAGTCAGGATTAATGTAAAAGGGCTGTTGAGAAATGATGAAAAGGCATTTGGAATATGGAGTGAATTGGCTGGATACGGCAGTATATCATCTTTTAATGTGAATAAAAATACTGGAAACGTTCTCATATACTATGATGATGCAAAAATTGATGAGAACAAAATAGCAATTATAGTAAGAAGAGGTTTTAATAAGAAGCGATTGATCGAATCAACCACTTTCAAAAATGAATATAATCCATCTTTATTGAAAATTTTTATTGATGCGGTTAATCCATTATCTCTGTTCAGAAAAAGATATTCAAAGAGATTATATAAAGGTGAATATGGCATTTCTTTTAAAATACTGAAGGCTTCAATAGTTATATCCGCTGCTGTATTTCTGTTTACAGGTGATGCTGCCAATGTCATCTCGATATTCATACTGGGGTATCCGGGGATTTTATTTGCCCTGGCCGGATTGTCCTGCTATTATATATCTGCCAAATTAAGCAGGTATGAAATATATGTTAAAGATAATACTTCTTTGAATCAACTTTGCAGTATAAATGCACTGCTTATAGAAGAAGAAGTTTTTAAAAGTGAACTTAAAAATTATAATACGTATGATCTGAACTTGGATAAATACGCTGTACAGAAATTAGTGATGCTGGGGAAATTACGTAATCTAGTTAGTAAAGATATGGAATTGGCCGTAAACAAGATGCGCATGCTGGGTATCAACAATATATTCATAATTGGGGACAGTAGAAATAGTATTGTAAATTATATTGCATATCTTCTGGAGCTGGGGATTCTCGATAAAAATAATTCATACGAAGATGAAGTCCGCATGATAGCTGGTAAATCTGAAAGCGGCAGTACGATTTTAATAGCTGCAGACAAATTGTTTGAAGGCAATCTGAAGTATCCGCATGTCGATTCCGTTATATATTTATATAGAAATGGTGAAATGGATACTGTAAAAGCAGGTTTTAATTTGCAGTACTCTGATGTGGATAAGATACCTTCGATGATAAAATTAGCATATTTTCACAGAGAAGTAAGTATTCAAACTGAAAATACGGCAGTTGCATTGAACATATTTGGGATGTTGCTTGTAACATTGAATTGTCTGACACCTCTGTATTCTGGAATTTACTATATCTTAAATACCTTGTTTTTGACTCTGACTTTAAAGTTTAGGTATAATTCTTATTTATTCCGTTGAGGAGGCTGAATTTTGAATTGAGGGAGTTAAGTGTTTTACCTGGAAGGGTGAGATTTAAATGTAATAGAACATATTTTGACAGAAAACTGGCAAAATATATAGACATGTATGCAGAAGGCCTGTATGGAGTGGAATACAGCAGGGTAAACCATAACCTCGGAACTATTTTGATCTTGTATGACGAGGCTAAAACTAATCCAAAATTAATTAAAAGCAGTATTGAGCAGGTATTGACTTCTGAAATAGATTATGACAGCGAAATTTTTAAAAATTATGATTCATATTATAGTACGAAACGGAAAAGGGAATTTGTCAAAAATAATTTTATGAGATCTATCTTTGTCTATTTATTTTTTAAGATTAAACAGCTTGTGTTTGGAAAATTTTTTTTAAGCGGCAGCCTTGCCATGGTGGAAGCCGCATCTCTCGTAGCAGTAATAGGCGGCTATTCTCTGCTTAGAAACGCTTATAACAGGTTTACAAGGCGTTTATATCCCCACCCGGATGTATTTCTGAAATTAATCAGCCTTATACTGACTATTTCTAGGGAAAGTACAGAGGGCCTGTTTTTGATTTTACTGATTGATTTTACCGATTATATAAAAGCGTCTGCAGATTTAAAATGCCAGTGCCTGTTAAAAAAGAGCATAGTTAAACCTCCTAATACAGCATGGATTGTTACAGGCGATAATAATGAAATGCTGACTTCAATCAAGTCCCTGGAAGTAGGGGACACCGTACTGGTTCATGAAGGTGAAGTTGTTCCTGTATATGGAAGAGTTCTTGAAGGGAAGGCTGTAGTGAACAATCTTTATTATACTGGTCAGCCCTTGGCTTCATTAGTGGAAAAGGGCAGTGAGATACATGAGGGAATTATTGTAATGTCCGGGGAATTGAGAATTCATGTATTGAGATTGCCTGAACCTCTTGAGAAGGAGGATATTTCCATTGATAAAATGCACTTGAGAGAAAAAATTGTGAAACATGAAGAAAGAATGCTGCCTGCTGCAGTGATACTGTCGACATTGAATTATATATTTACAGGTGATGTGTTGAATGCACTATCCATAGTATTGGTTATGTGCCCTGCATCTTCGGAGCTGGCTTTTAGTACGGCAGTGAAAAATTATATACATCTGTTGAGCAAGTATAATATATATGTTAAAAATCCCAATACATTTGAAAAAATAGTAAACCTCGACGGCATAATTTTTGACAAGACAGGAACTCTTACCTATAGGGACATGAATATTGCCCATGTTGAATCCTTTGATGATAATTATGGCAATGAAGATCTGTTGAAAATATGTGCTGCCTGTGAAAGCATAAACTGTAAAAAAATTTCGGATGATTCTTGTAAACCAGAGCGGAAGACGAACTTCAGTGATGCGAAAAAAGAACTGGAGAACATGATCCTGGTGCCTTCAAAGGGAATTGGTATAAATTACGATGGACATAAGGTATTGATTGGAGATGGGGATTTTTTAAGGGAAAATAATGTTGCCCTGGATAATATATTTGAAAGACACCTGAACTATAGAGAAAACTTGTACAGTTTCATATTTATAAGTGTTGATGGCCGTGCAGTGGGTATGATTGTAATGGAAGAAAACATAAGAAAAGGTGCCTGCAGTTTAATCGGCAGGCTCAAAGCGAACGGTATAGGGAATATATCTATAGTTACAGGTGATAGCTTGGAAAAAGGCAGGTATGTTGCTGATAAATTGGGAATAAAAGATGTCTATGGCGGCTGCAACAGCGGGGAAAAACTTCAAATTTTACTGGAGCAGAAGTCAAAGGGGCCTGTTATGATGGTTGGAGACGGGGTAAACGACATCTTGTCTATGAGGGCTGCAGATGTAAGCGTGAGCTTTCTGGATTATTCCAGCAATGAAATTAAACTTAATTCGGATTATATAATTTTTGACGATGATGTAAATAGGCTGGAGGATCTTATAATGCTGTCCCAAAGTGCATATGAAATCATGCAGCAAAATATTAAGATGTCAAATCTATTCAATATTTCACTTGGAATTTTTGCTTTTCTGGGAGGACTTGATGTATTTGCTGCAAAATCAATAAATACAATAAATTCTATCTTGACCCTGATTATGAATGAGAGAGTTACATTAATTCCAAAATGATCATAATGAGCTAATTTAGTTGATAGAATGGATATTTTTTAAAGAAAAGCCGTCAATTACCTCGAATAATTTTCGTAGTAATGTACAAACTGTAATTGTAAGCAGTAAAATTTACTACAAAAAGGAGTGTGTATTATGGCATATAGTAACAAACCAGTAATTCCACAGGCTAAAGAAGCTTTAAACCAATTTAAGATGGAATCGGCAAAAGAGGTTGGAGTAAACCTAAAAAATGGATATAATGGAGATTTGACAGCTAGAGAAGCAGGCTCAGTAGGTGGAAACATGGTTAAGAAAATGATTGAAGCTTATGAACAGAGCTTGAAGTAAATTTGATGAAAACCTGCACTTTTTGAAAGGTGCAGGTTTTTTATGTTGAAAACAGTTATTAATTGAATTTATATCTCAAAATCTGCAGTAAATCCAGCCTTAAATGAAAATGTTTAAAAAGGCAGCTATTGTAATTTATATTTACTAGTATTACAATAATATTAACATATTTTATCTATTTGAATAAAGTAGGAAAGGGGCTGGAAATATGAAAATAACTGTAACTGGAAAAAATATTGTGATAACTGACGCATTGAAAAATGCCGTGGTGAAAAAATTATCTAGGCTTGATAAGTATTTCAACCCTGATGTAGAGGCCCATGCTACATTGAGTGTACAAAAAAATAGACAGAAAATTGAAGTGACCATTCCCTTTAATGGAGTTATATTGAGGGGAGAAGTGGAAAGTGGAGATATGTATGCTTCAATAGATTTGGTGTTAGACAAATTGGAAAAACAAATACGAAAACAGAAGACAAAACTTTTGAAAAGAAATAATTCTGAATCTCTGAGGTTTCAATTTATACCAGATGATAAAGGGGAAGATGAGGAAGAACATAAAATAGTCAGGACCAAGAAATTTGCAATGAAGCCTATGTCATCGGAAGAGGCAGTACTTGAAATGGAGCTTTTGGGTCACAACTTCTTTGTATACAGGGATGCTGAAAATGGAGAAGTAAATGTAGTTTATAAAAGACGGGACGGGAATTATGGCTTGATAGAACCTGAATTTTAGTCTAGCAGTGAAGAGGAAGCAAAAGCTTCCTCTTATTTAATAGTAAAATACAGCTTATATTATTAAGTTAAAGTAAACTATTATGACAATAAGTTGAATAGCTAATAGTTAGATGATATAATTTATTGAGCATGTAATTTTATAAAATTTAATGTGGTGAGGATGAAAAAAATGAAACTTTTTCGTAAATTATTTAAGTCATACAGCGAACGAGAAGTAAAAAGAATTATCCCTATAGTGGATAAGATAGATGGTATGGATTCTAAGATGCAGCAATTCAGCGATGAGGAACTCAAGGCTAAGACAGATGAATTTAAAGAGAGAATTTCCAAGGGCGAGTCCCTGAATTCAATATTACCTGAAGCTTTTGCAGTTGTCAGGGAAGCAGGATACCGAAAAGTAGGATTGAAACAGTATAGAGAACAGCTTATAGGTGGCATAGTACTCCATCAGGGAAGAATAGCTGAGATGAAAACCGGTGAAGGTAAAACCCTAGTTGCTACTGCACCGGCTTATTTGAATGCACTTACCGGCAAGGGAGTGCATATAGTGACAGTAAATGATTATCTGGCGAAAAGAGATAGAGATTCAATGGCACCGATATATGAGGCATTGGGCCTTACAGTGGGTGTTATTTTACATGATATGGATGAAAAACAGCGTCAGGAAGCTTATAACTGTGATATAACTTATGGAACAAACAGTGAATTTGGATTTGACTATTTGAGAGATAATATGGTCATATATAAAGAAGAAAGAGTTCAAAGAGGGCTGAATTTTGCTATAGTCGACGAAGTGGACTCAATTTTAATCGATGAGGCCAGAACCCCCCTTATTATTTCAGGGGAAGGGGAAAAGTCAACTGAATTCTATAATGTTGCAGACAGTTTTGCAAAATCCCTGCAAGAAGAAGATTATAATGTAGATGAAAAGGCAAATGCAGTAATACTTACTGATACGGGTGTGAAGAAAGCGGAAAAATTTTTTCATCTTGACAATTATGCAGATCCTGAAAACATGGAAATACAGCATTATGTAGTTCAATCATTGAAAGCCAACTATATAATGAAACGGGATAAGGATTATATGGTGAAAAATGGGGAAGTATTAATAGTAGATGAATTTACAGGAAGAATGATGAAAGGGAGAAGGTACAGCGACGGACTTCATCAGGCCATAGAAGCCAAAGAGGGAGTTAAGGTGGAAAGAGAATCGAAGACCCTTGCCACTGTTACCTATCAGAATTATTTCAGAATGTTTAATAAATTGTCAGGTATGACAGGTACCGCCCAGACAGAGGAAAATGAATTCAGAGAGATATATGAATTGGATGTAATAGTAGTACCCACCCATGAACCTGTTATAAGGGAGGATCTGCCTGATGTTGTTTATAAGACGGCAAAGGCCAAATTCAGTGCTATAGCTGATGAAATATATGAAACTTACAAAAAAGGCCAGCCGGTACTGGTGGGCACTGTAAGTATAGAAAAATCCGAACTTCTTTCGGATATGCTTAAAAAGAAAGGAGTTTCGCACCAGGTTTTGAATGCAAAGTTTCATGAAAAGGAAGCTGAGATAATTTCCCATGCAGGCGAAAAGGGGACTGTCACTATAGCTACTAATATGGCAGGCCGTGGTACCGATATAAAACTTGGTAAGGGTGTAGTAGCCCTTGGAGGACTCAAGGTGATAGGTACTGAAAGGCATGAATCCAGACGAATTGATAACCAGCTGAGAGGTCGTTCAGGCCGTCAGGGTGATCCTGGAGCTTCAAGATTTTATGTATCTTTGGAAGATGACCTCATGAGAATATTTGGCTCGGATAAACTTAAGAATGTAGTTGAAAAATTGGGGCTTAAAGATGATGAGGCCATAGAAAGCAAAATGGTTACAAATGCCATAGAAAGTGCACAGAAAAAAGTGGAGGGAAATAATTTTGATATAAGGAAGACGCTTCTTCAATATGACGATGTCATAAATAAACAGAGGGAGATAATATATAAGCAGAGATCCCAGGTTCTTGAAGGAGAAGATCTGAAAGATGACATACTGAGAATGATGAAGAGCCTTGTGTCTTCCATCGTGGATTCCCATATATCCGGCGTAGAAGAGGAATTTGAGGATGAAATAGCTAAGCTGATTGAATACATGGAAGAGATCTATGTACCTAAGGGTTCTGTCAAGAAGGAAGATGTCATAGATCTTTCTAATGATGAGATCAAAGATAAATTTACAGATATAGGTATGAAGATTTATGAGAAAAAAGAACAAGAATTTACCCCGGAGCAGATGAGGGAAATTGAGAGAGTTATTTTGCTGAGAGTTGTTGATACAAGATGGATGGATCATATAGATGACATGGAACATCTAAAAAGAGCCATTGGGCTTAAAGCTTATAGGCAGCAGGAGCCTGCCCAGGCATACCAGTTTGAGGGCAGCAAAATGTTTGATGAGATGATTTACAACATCAAGTTTGACACCATAAAATATCTGCTTCATGTACAGATAGAAAGAGCACCTGAGAGGGAAAGAGTAGCCAGGAATGTAACCACTAACCAGCAGGAAGGCAATTCAGTGAAAAAGAAGCCTATAAGGAAGAAGAAGACTGTGGGGAGAAATGATCCCTGCCCCTGCGGAAGCGGTAAAAAATATAAAAATTGCTGTGGAAGAACTGCTTGATTAATATTATATGCAATATTGGAGAGTGATTAAATGGTATTTCAGTTAGAAGAGAATATGAGTAAATTGAATGATTTAAAACAAAATATACTGCAAATGAGGGATTCACTTTGACATAGAGGGTTCTGAAAACAGAATAGAGGAACTTCAGATAAAAATGCAGGAGACTGGCTTTTGGAATGATGTAAAGAGAGCCCGGGAAATATCCAGCGAGGAAAAAAATCTTGAGGATAAACTCAATGAATACAAAAATCTTTTGCAGAGAATAGAGGATGCAAAAGTCCTACTTGAAATTGCGTCGGAAGATGAAAGTATTTCGGCCAAGGATATTTCAAATGAGATAGGAAACATAGAGTCCTGTGTAGAAAAATTCAAAACTGAAATTCTCTTGAATGGTGAATATGACAGAAATAATGCAATATTGAACCTACATGTAGGAGTCGGGGGAAAAGATGCCCAGGACTGGACGGAAATGCTGCTTAGAATGTATACGAGATGGGCAGAAAAAAAAGGTTATAGGATTGAAACCCTTGATATGCTTCAGGCGGATGACGTGGGAATAAAAAGTGTTTCCCTGAAGATTGTGGGAGAATTTGCGTATGGATACCTGAAATCTGAAAAGGGAATTCACCGTTTGGTAAGAATATCCCCATTCAATGCAAACGGGAAAAGGCAAACTTCCTTTACATCGGTGGAAGTCCTTCCTGAACTCACGGAAAGTCAAAATATAGATATTAGACCCGAGGATCTTAAAGTAGATACTTTCAGGGCAGGAGGAGCAGGGGGACAGTATGTAAATAAAACTGAATCGGCTGTGAGGATAACACATATACCTACCGGGATAGTTGTACAGTGTCAAAATGAAAGAAGCCAGCACTTTAACAGGGAACAGGCACTGAAGATGTTGAAATCGAAATTGGTGGAACTTAAGGAGAGGGCACATAAAGACAAAATAGAGGATCTGACGGGAGAGCTTAAGGATATGGGCTGGGGAAGTCAGATAAGGTCCTATGTATTTCATCCTTACAGCTTGGTAAAAGATCACAGGACAGGCGTTGAAAGCGGTAATATATCTTCTGTAATGGATGGCAATATAGATGATTTTATAAAGGGATATTTAAAGCTTCAAATGAAATGAATATATGATTTTTAATGTACTGCCTGATTTTAATTATCAGGCAGTATATTAATTTTAAAGGGAGGGATTGATAGAAGTTGGACACTGGAATGAAATTTAAAGGTACTTTTATTTCACTTAATCACAGAGATTTCAGATATTTTTTGTCCGGCCAGATTCTGTCGCTCATGGGTACCATGATTCAAAATACAGCTTTAAGCTGGTATGTGTATAAAATAACTGATTCTCCTTTTTTACTTGGACTCATAGGTGTGTTTCAATATGCCCCGGTTCTTCTAATAACTCTTTTAAGCGGTGTAATAGTGGAAAGGTACCCTAAGAAAAAAATTCTTCTTATAACTCAGGTGTCCTATATGCTGCAGGCTTTCGCACTGAGTTTTGTTGTATATACGGGAGAGAGTAAATACTGGACACTTGCAGTACTGGCTGCAGTAAATGGAACTATAACAAGCTTTGATATGCCGACCAGGCAGTCATTTTTTATTGAGCTTGTAGGTAAAAGTGATTTGCCGAATGCCATATCCTTAAATTCCACTGTGTTTAACATGTCCCGTATAGTTGGCCCGGCAGTGGCTGGGATGCTTATGGACAGTTTTGGAGTGTTTCAGTGTTTTCTCGTGAATGCCTTTAGTTTCATACCTGTAATATATGGGATAATCAAGATAAGGGCCAGGGGAAATCCGGTGATTGAAAAGAAGGGATCTGGTTTATTTAAGGATCTCAAAGACGGTATATTGTATACTATAAATAATAGGATATTGATTTCTACTATGTTTGTACTGGCCATAGTGTGTACTTTTGCATTTAACAGCAATGTTATAGTGCCTGTTTTTGCTAGGGAAGTCATGAATGGCAATTCCAGAGTTTACAGTTTGCTTTTAAGTCTTATAGGTTTGGGATCCCTTATAGGAGCTATATTTATGGCTGGACATGGTGGAAGACTCAGAAGCAAATACCATCTTATTGTAAATTCATTTATAATTGCAATTTTACAGATGATAACTTTGTTTACAAAGGATTTTGTATCGGTGAGCTTAGTTTTTATATCCATAGGATTTTTTAACCTTACTTTTTTGAATAAAGCCAATACTACATTGCAATTTAATACTGACGATGAATACAGAGGAAGAGTCATGAGCATATATTCCCTTTTAAATATAGGAAGCACCCCCCTTGGAAGTGCTTTTTCGGGCATGATAATGGAAAAATTCGGTGGAGAATTTGGCTTTTTCAGCTGCGGTTTGATCATATTTTTAGCTGCTGCTGCTATAGTGATTTTTGCCAGATTTGGAAGAGGTCATACGGGATCTTTTCTCGGTATATTTTAATATTAGAATTATACCAACGGCTGACAATAGAAATAGCCTTCCACAGTACAGGACAAAGAAATTATTTTGAAAAGCATATTTTACTATTTCATCGGAAGTTACTTTAAAACACCGTTCTATGGATTGACTGCCTATATATGACGGTTTATCCTCCGGCCTGTGGATTTTTGACATGTCTTCGTCCGACAGGGTAACGGCATCTATGGCATAAGCCCTGAAATATTCATGATCACTGGAATTTTCAAATACGTATTTAAATTCCACTTTGTTCCTGAGGCATAGATTGGCTATTTCCCTTATAAAACCGGTATTTTTTGTATCACATTTGCTGCCCATTATGGTAAGAGGTATTTTTTTATTACTGCCTATCATGTCGAAATTCATCACTTTACCCCCTTTGAGTTCTTCTGAATATTTTTGTAGAAATGCCTTTGATCCAAGACAGCCAAATTCTTCTGCATTAAAAGATGCTATTATTATATTCCTGTCTGGTTTCCCGAGGGAATTTATATATTTTACAAGCCCCAGTAAAAATGATGTGCCGGAGGCATTGTCCAGAGCTCCGCTGTATATTTTCCCGGACAAATCGGTGCCAAGATGGTCAAAATGAGCGCATAGAACCAGAGGGGGCAAATTTGAGTCCTTTCCTTTTATGTAACCTATTATGTTGTAAATAGAAGTTTGATTATTTTCAAAGGGTATAAAACAGCTTATTTCATATCCCATGTCGATGTATTTTTTAATTTCATGGGCGGTCTGCTTTTTTATCATTATAAACATGGATTGTCCGGAATTTGCCATAAAGGAACTTCTGAAATTTAGATCGTCATCTTCTGGATTGTAAAATATAAAGTATTTATTATCTTTGTGTATTTGAAAGCTATTTCCCTTTTCAAGCAGTATATTGGATTTTTTGAAGGATATTTTATTGCCCCTGAAATTTAACATATCCTCTTTATAATCTATTCCATATTTATATTGCTTTATTGTGAAGCTGTTTTTATCCAGTACTTTTAAATATGGACTACCTTCTATTCTTTTTGGATAAAGCACTTTAAAGCTTTCAAGATAATTTCCATTGTAAGGCTTTAGATGCTGCTTTTTAAAATAATTTTTTATAATATTTACCACCTGATAATTTTCCAGAGTGCCGGGAAGCCTTCCCTTGAATAAATCAGAGGACAGGTAGGATATATTGTGTTTTACTTCCGCTGGATCAAGGGGGGTTATGAAACAGCAGTATTGAAAACTCAAAGAACAGACAACGCACAGAAAGGCAATTGACAGATGCAGTATAAAATTTTTCATTACATAGAACCTTTTTTTAATTGATGTCTTTATAAATATATTAATTTGTTAAAATGTATATAACTATATTTCAGATAAAATATGTGAGGAGGAGAATATGGATAATATAGTAGACACCCTGGTATCAGAGCTGGGTGTAAATAAAAAATACATAGTTAATGTAATTGAACTTTTGGATTCTGGAAATACGGTGCCCTTCATAGCCAGGTACAGAAAAGAACTAACTGGAAGCATGAGCGATGTAATTTTAAGAAAACTTGAAGAAAGACTTGTGTATCTCAGAAATCTTGGAAGCAGAAAAGAAGATGTAATAAGGATAATAGGGCAGCAGAACAAACTTACGGGTGGTTTGAAAAAATCCATAGAAAATGCTGATACTCTCATGGAAGTAGAGGACATATACAGACCCTATAAGCCTAAAAAAAGGACCAGAGCTGTCATTGCAAAGGGAAAGGGGCTTGAAGCACTTTCCAGGGTAATTTTAGATGAAAATTTCAGGGAGAATATAAAAGAGTATGCCGGGCGGTTTATAAACAAGGAGAAAAAAGTGCAGTCGGCGGATGAGGCTCTGGATGGAGCCGTGGATATAATAAGTGAGATTATTTCAGACAATGCTGTTTACAGAAAGTGGATAAGAAAATTTGCCCAAAATAACGGTGTAGTTGAAACCAGAGGAAAGAGTGAAGAACCTACTCCCTATGAGATGTATTATGATTACAGTGAAGCGGTTAAATCCATTCCTGCACATAGAATACTTGCCATAAACCGGGGTGAAAGGGAAAAAGTACTTTCGGTGAAAATAACCTGTGACTTGGATAATGTAATAAATTATTTGGAAAAACAGTGCCTGAAGGGTAATGCCATAACGGATGTCTATATAGAAAAGAGTATAAAAGATTCCCTGAAAAGGCTTATTTACCCTTCTATTGAGAGGGAAATAAGATCTGAACTTACGGATAAAGGTGAAGAAGGTGCGATAAGGATATTCAAGGCCAATTTAAAGTCACTTTTGATGCAGCCGCCTATAAAGGGTAAAAATGTACTTGGCTATGATCCGGGTTTCAGAAATGGATGTAAGATTGCAGTATTGGATGATACGGGGAAACTAATGGATACAGCCATAGTCTATGCCACTGCACCTCAAAATGATGTAGACGGTTCTATAGAAAAGTTGAAGAAACTGGTTTATAAATATGATGTTGGTGTAATATCCCTTGGTAACGGAACGGCCAGCAGAGAGTCGGAAAAAGTAATAGAAAGGCTTATAAGGGAAGTGAAGGAAGAGAAGGATAGGGATCTTTATTATGTGATAGTGTCTGAAGCAGGGGCTTCCGTTTATTCGGCTTCCGAACTTGCTGCAAAGGAATATCCGGATGTAAATGTGTCGTTAAGAGGGGCCATATCCATAGGAAGGAGGCTGCAGGATCCTCTTGCAGAACTTGTAAAGATAGATCCTAAATCCATAGGAGTGGGACAGTACCAGCATGATATTACCGCTAAAAAACTGGATGAGTCACTGAAAGGTGTAGTGGAAGATTGTGTAAATAGTGTGGGAGTTGACTTGAATACAGCGACACCTTCCCTTTTATCCTATATATCCGGGATAAATTCGGCTACAGCAGCTAATATTGTGGCCTACAGGGAGGATAATGGGAAATTTAAAAACAGGAGAGAACTTCTAAAAGTGAAGGGACTTGGAAATAAGGCCTTTGAGCAGTGTGCTGGCTTTCTCAAAGTGATGGAAAGTTCTGAGCCTCTTGACAACACTTCGGTTCATCCTGAATCCTATGATGCGGCAAAAGGGCTTTTAAATCTCCTGGGATACACTGTAGATGATCTTAAAAACAGAGATGTCTCCCATATAGATGACAGGGTGGAAAGGATTGGCATTGAGGCTCTTTCTAAAAAACTCGGCGTAGGGATACCCACATTGAATGATATTGTAAAGGAGATAAAAAAGCCGGGAAGGGATCCCAGGGAAGAACTTCCAAAACCTGTACTCAAAAAGGGAATTATGGATTTAAGCCAGATTAAACCCGGGATGGTACTTACGGGTACAGTCAGGAATGTGGCCGATTTTGGTGCTTTTGTAGATATTGGTGTACATCAGGATGGTCTGGTGCATATAAGTCAGCTTTCGGACAAATTTGTAAAGCATCCTCTTGATGTAGTCAGAGTCGGGGATGTTGTACAGGTAACCGTACTTGATGTAGATGAAAAGAGGAAGAGAATTTCTCTCAGCATGAAATCAAACGGTATCCGGAACCTATAAATGGAATGTGGAGGTGCTTCGAGATTATTTTGAGTAATCTTGAAGCACCTGTTTTTATAGTAATTTTTTAATGAAGTGATTTTTCAAAAACTTTCTCTATAATCTCCGGTGACGGAACACCTTCATGAATTTTAGTGCTGCCCACGAAATATGTAGGTACGTAATAATAGTCGTATTTTTTAGCTATTTCGGGGTGCTTTTCCTCATCGATTATTTCAACATTTACTTTTTTATATTCGGGGACTTTGTCTTGAATTTCCTTCATCCACGATAGTGCCTGCTTGCAGTAGGGGCACCAGCTTGTTACAAACATGTGTACAGGTTTCATAAATATCACCGCCTAATTTTAATATCTTTTGCATTTTACAACTTAATTATATATCAAACTTCTGTATTTTCAACGGTACTGCCTTAAAAATTATATTGAAATATAAGGACAAAAGTATTATAATAAACTTGATAATTTAATAATTGAAAAAAGTAATCTTCAGGGCGGGGTGTGATTCCCCACCGGCGGTAAAGCCCGCGAGCCCTTAAAGGGTATGATTCGGTGAAAGTCCGAGGCCGACAGTAAAGTCTGGATGAAAGAAGTGAGAATATAATGTTTGTTGTCCCTGATAATTTGTTTATCAGGTTTTTTTATTTTATTATGTTTGCTCACCTGGAAGATTATACTTAATGTTTTGGGAGGGTTAATTTATGAAAGGCAAAAAATTAAACAAGTTGGTAAAAGTATCATTGTTGGGAGTAATAGGGTTTTTACTTATGTTTGTAGAATTTGCTCTTCCCATATTCCCATCGTTTTTAAAAATTGATATAAGTGATTTGCCCGCTTTGATGGGAACTTTTGCACTGGGACCGGGAGCCGGAGTCGCCGTGGAATTTTTAAAGAACATACTTCATGGAATATTTGATGGAAAAACTGCTTTTATAGGTGAAGTTGCCAATTTTGCAGTAGGTTCGGTTCTGGTTTTTACTGCAGGATATATATACAGCAGGAAAAAGACCAAAAAGTCGGCAATACTGAGCCTGGGAGCTGGAACCATCACAATGTCGGCAGCGGCTGCACTGTTGAATTATTTCATATTGCTTCCGCTCTATGAAAAAGTACTTAATTTCCCCATAAGTGCAGTTGTGGCAGTGGCAGGCAAGGTGAATGGAAGTATAACTGATTTGAATACATTGATATTATTTGCCATTGTGCCTTTTAACCTGTTAAAAGGGGTGGTTCTTACAGCTCTTACTCTCGCACTTTATAAGAGTGTTTCGCCGATATTGAAGCAGGAGCAGGCAAAAAATAGGAAATTGGCGGGAAATAAAATCAATTCATGATGAGAAATCCGGGATGTTCCCGGATTTTTTTATATTTAGTTGAATTTTCATTTAATTTATGAAATGAAGATTTCACACGATAAAATATATAATGTATAATAATATATGATGTCGAGCGGGGTGGTGAATTTGTCGGGAATTTGGAATATAAACAGCACCTATAATGTAAATAATAAAAAAATATCTGCAAAAATTTCTTTTCAGGTTGGGGAAAAATTTTCTGCCAGGGTTGTACAGTTAAATAGATCCACAGGAGAGATATTTTTAAAGCTTCTGGACGGATGGCAGTTTTCAGGGGAATTGGAAAATTTTCAAAATATAATGGAAAATCAACTGATAAGGCTGGAAGTAGAAGGATTTGAAAATGGAAAATTAAAATTGAGGATTGTAAAATCGGAAGGTGAAAACGGCAGTGAAAGTGAAGATCCCATTAACCTGTTTATCAAGGAAAATAATTTTGATCTCACTGATGCGGACTATGATCTTGTAGATGAAATGGTTAAACATGAAATTCCACTTACGAAAGACAATATTTCCAATATAAAAAGTACATTGGAATTCATGGACAAGATAAAACAGAACCCGGAGGAACAGGATGCCTTTATTCAGGAATATCTGGCCGGTAAGAATATATCACCTGACAGCGAGGAAGGCAAATTTGTAAATACTACTTTGAAGAAATTTTTTAATCAGTTGAAAAATATAGACAGCAGTGATCTATTTACTTTTTTAGAAAATAATATAGAGTTAAATGGAGATAATATAAAGAGCTTCAACAATGTATTTAAAAATTATGGAACTATATACAGGGAGATTAAAACTATGGGACAACTTTTACCAAAGCATATTGTCCAGCAAAATGTTCAACCCCAGGGCGGTTCTTCTGAAAATGATATAGTCAAAAATCAGCCGGCTGTGCAACTTGCAGACAGTTCTCCTGAAAATGTTCCTGAGAGCCAGCCAACTGTACAGGTTCGTGATATTTATAAAAATATTTCCTATGGTCTGAAAGGTGAACAGCAGGAAATTCAGCAGGGCGGAAAAAGCAGTGAAAGTGGTAAAACTGACATTTTGAAAACTATCGATGATGCTCAAAAATCTTTAGGTATCCCTGATGGAAGTAAGCCGGAGGATATTACTGCGGGAGACAGTGGAAATAATATTTTAACTTCTTTTGTAAAAAATAAAATTATGCCCCATATATCATATAAAGGCATTATACTGACACAGGAGGATATAGCTCAGATTGCAGGACAGATAAAAGATCAGATAAATTTGAGAACCAATGACATGAAGGAAATTATAAAGGGAATTCTGGAACAGAAAAACAGCGGGGAAAAAGATACTGCCGAAAATATAAATCATATATTAAATAATAATATGAATGATTTTAAAATATTCAATACTATTTCAAATTCCTATTACTATATGGATCTTCCAATAAACTTGAATCAGAAAGATTATAAATGCAGACTCATGATCAGGGATGACAGGAAAAGAGGAAAGAAAATAGATTCTACCAATGTCAAGATAGCAGCTTCCATAAGTACTGAGAATCTGGGAATGGTAGATGCTTATCTGAGCGTGTACAACCGCAGCATGAATGTGGATATCAGGTGTAATAAGAAATGGCTGGATTTGCTCAGCAGGGAACAAAAAAAAATACTGGATAGCTTATCAGATGTAGGTTATAATGTAGATGTCAAATTTCATGAGAGGGTTGAAGAGATGAATATATCGACCTGCAGGGAATTCTTTGAAGATAATGAAATAGGCATAATCAATACCAGAGTGTAAAAGTGTCCGGCTGTGGCGAGGAAAGGTAGAGGAAGAGATAATGAAAGAAAAAAAGAAAGCGGCGGCTTTAAGATATGAACAGAGCTATGAATCACCCATGGTTACTGCCGCAGGAATAGGACAGATAGCGGATAATATATTGGACAGGGCGAAGGAAAGCAATGTACCTGTAGTATATGATAAAGAACTGGCGGATCTTTTGGTCAACGTGGATGTGGGAGATTATATACCTGTTGCCCTGTATGATGCAGTAGCAAAAGTTATAGCTTATGTAATAGATGTAGATAAAAATGTAGGTAGAAGGTGATGGCTTGGCTTTATTTGCAATATCGGATTTACACCTGGATATGACCGGAAATAAACCCATGGATGTATTTGGGGACAATTGGATTGGACATTACAAAAAAATAGAATCGAACTGGAAGAAAAAAATAACTTGTGGGGATACGGTGATCATAGCAGGCGACATATCCTGGTCCATGAATATGAAAAATGGATTTTTGGATCTTGACTGGGTTCACAATCTTCCCGGAGAAAAAATATTGGTGAAAGGGAACCATGATTATTGGTGGAATAGCATCACAAAATTGAACAGCCTGTATGATGATATGAACTTTATACAGAATAATTTTTTCTCCTATGGAAATTATGCACTTTGTGGGACCAGGGGGTGGAACTGTCCCGGAAGTGAAAACTTCTCCTCACATGATGAAAAGATATATAAAAGAGAGCTCCTGCGGATGAGAAATTCACTGGACTGTGCGGCGAGAGCCGGATACGATAAATTCATAGTTGCCATTCATTATCCGCCTATAGGCGAGAAATTTATGGATTCCGGATTTAAGGACATATTTGAGGAATACAGTGTGGAAAAGGTCATATATGGACATCTTCACGGAGAATCCTCTTTAAAAGCTGTAACTGGAAATTTAAATGGTGTGGAATATCTGCTGACTTCTTCAGATTATATAAATTTTGACCCTGAGGTAATTTTGCCCGGCAGGTGAAGTAAAACTACTTGAGAAATTTGCTGAGAAATCCATGAGTTTTGTTTTTCCTGGATGTATCTTCATCCTGCTGATATTGATTTTCGGCATGGGGTTTGTTTTCGAGAGAATCTTTTACAAGATTCTTTTGATCTCTGGCCATGTTCTTGATTTTTGAGGATGCCGTAGTGGAAGTTACCACCTGGCTGAACCATGTCAGTGAATCCTCTTCTTTTCCCGTACGCCTCATGAGTTCTCCTATGAGATACATAGTGGTAAATCTGTCCATACCACATATCGGCAGACTTTCATTGTAATATGCGGCGTTGAAGTTTTTCAATGCCTGATTTAAAAACTTTATTTCATTTTTATTGTCTTCCTTAAGCCTGTACATCCATGCGATTTTCAAAAAATTTATAGCTTTCTTACTGGCCCTGGCATCTATTACGTAGTAGTTCAAAAGAGACAGCTTGTATCTTTGAATTGCCAGGTCAATGTCGTATATATCCGGATAATTTTTACTGTGCCATTTAGGGGTGATTTTGTTTTTTACCGTATCCGCGTCATAATCGCTTATATGCAGGAAATCATTTTTAATGGCAGCATAACCGCAGTCGTCACATACCCATACATCGTAAAAGTATGGATTTATTATGGAATATCTTATGAAAAAATCGGAATCTCTTTTCAGTATCCTGTAGGAAGATTTTTTAATGGCCCTGGCATTGAAAGAATTTCCGCAGACAGGACAGGTCACATTTCTGTTGTACAGCAGCAATTTTTGTTTATCTTTTTCCCGGAGATCTCCCGAAGTCCTATTTGAAAATGTTTCTTTAGACATACTCTATCACCTTTGTTATTAATCATATAAATTCTGTAATATAGCTTAGATCTTCTTACTTATTATATCAAAAATTTAGTAAAAATCATAGTTCTTAAACTTTCCATATTTTTTATATAATAGTATTATTGTACTGTATGAATTAATTTTATAATATCTGTTAGGGGTGATTTATGTGGCAATAAGAGAGTGGAAGACATTTTTACTACCATATAATCAGGCTGTTGAAGAGTTAAAAGTGAAATTTAAAAGCATAAGAAAAGAATATAGAAGAAAAAATGAGTATTCACCTATAGAGTTTGTTACGGGAAGGGTGAAGGAGATATCGAGTATACTTGAGAAAGCAAATAAATTTAATATACCTTTGGATAGAATAGGATATGAAATGGAGGATATAGCAGGTATAAGGATAATGTGCCAGTTTGTAGATGATATAGGCAAAGTGGTCAGCATAGTGAGGAACAGAAAAGACATGCAGATAATGTATGAAAAAGATTATATCACAAATGTAAAGGAAAGCGGCTACAGAAGTTATCATATGGTAATCAGATACCCTGTAAATATGTCGGAGGGCGAAGTACAGATACTGGCTGAATTCCAGATAAGGACTTTGGCCATGAATTTTTGGGCTACTGCAGAACATTCCCTGAATTACAAGTATAAACATGAGATACCGGATGCCATCAAATTCAAGCTGAAGAGTGCGGCAGATGCGGCTTTCCATCTTGATGAGCAGATGCTGGAGATAAAAGATGAAATAAAAGACGCCCAAAAATTATTTGAAGTTAAGTCCAGCCTGGTATCGGATATAATGAATAACATACTGACGCTGTCTTCCATGGGAAAATTAACTGAGGCTACGAGATATCAGGTACAATTGAATAAACTGGCAGACGAAGGAGAGGTTTTTGAACTGGCCAGTCTATTGCACTCTACGGAAAAGGCACTTCAAGTTTATAAATAATATTAAATTTCCCGGATAATAAATAAGAGGGCAGCACGAAGATTTTGCAGTGCTGTCCTCCTATCAAATCTATTTTGCAACTATATTTACGAGTCTTCCTTTTACCACTATGACCTTTTTTATATCCTTGCCTTTGAGCAGGGATTTTATATTCTGGTTTGAAAGGGATAATTTTTCTATCCCCTTTTCATTTAGATCGGTAGGAATGTTTAACTTGGCTCTTATCCTGCCGTTTATCTGGACAGCTATTTCAACCTCTTTTTTTACAAGTGCATCCGGGTTGAACTCAGGCCATTTTTCATTGAAGATGGAGTAACTCATTCCTAGATTCTGCCACTGTTCTTCAGAGAAATGTGGTGCAAAAGGAGCCAGTATCCTTATGAAATCAAGTACACTGTCCTTTAACAGGGATAAATTCTTTTTGCCTTCCTGAAGATATTTGGAGAGTGCATTTGCAAACTCCATAATTCTGGCAATGGCCGTATTGAATTGAAATTTACCGGTATCCTCCGATACGGATTTTATTGAATGATTTCGTACATAATTTAATTCTCTTTCCATGCCGTCCATGGAAGTCTTACTGTTTTTTCCGTCTGCAAGGGCTTCCTTTGTGGAATTTACAATTCTCTCTATCCTGTCTACAAATCTGTCCATGGATTTAATACCATCTTCACTCCAGGCACCTCCTTCGGCATAGTCGAATCCGAACATGAGGTACATTCTAAATACATCGGAGCCGTATTTTTGTATGCAGCTGTCCGGGGATATGGTGTTGCCCTTGGATTTGCTCATTTTCTGGCCGTCGGGTCCAAGTATTATGCCCTGGTGTCTTAGAGAAAGGAAGGGTTCGTCAAAATTTAAAAATCCCATATCTCTCAGTGCCTTGGTAATGAATCTGGCATATAAAAGGTGCATGCATGCATGTTCCGGTCCGCCTACATACATATCTACAGGCAGCATTTTATCTATCTTTTCTTTATCGAAGGCCTGCTTGTCGTTTTTATTGTCCACATACCTTAAATAATACCAGGATGAACATACGAAGGTGTCCAGTGTATCTGCCTCTCTTCTGGCAGGTCTCCCGCATATGGGACATGTTGTGTTCATAAATTCCTCTGATTTTAAAAGCGGGGATTTTCCATCCGGAGAGAATTCTACATTATAGGGCAGTTTTACTGGGAGTTTATCTTCCGGTACGGGTACAATTCCACATTTGTCGCAGTATATTATCGGTATGGGGGTGCCCCAGTATCTCTGCCTTGATACCAACCAGTCCCTTAACCTGTAGTTCACCCTGGCAGATCCAAGACCCATTTTTTCAAGCTCTTTGGTTACAGCTTTTTTACCTTCTTCCGAGGATAATCCGCTGAAATTTCCGCTGTTTACCATCTCTCCATATTCTACGTATGGGAGAGAATTTCCTCCTTCTATGACTCTTTCAATGGGTAGTTTGTATTTTTTGGCAAATTCAAAATCCCTTTCGTCATGGGCCGGGACTGCCATTACGGCACCGGTGCCGTAGGTATTCAGTACATAATCGCCCACCCATATGGGAACTTTTCTGCCGTTTATGGGGTTTATGGCATATGATCCTGTAAATACGCCTGTTTTTTCTCTTGTTATGGATTGCCTTTCAATGTCAGTTTGTTTTCTTGCCTGTTCCTTATATTTTTCAATCCTGTCCTTATAGGCATCTCTGGTTATTTTGTCTACCAGTTCGTTTTCGGGGGATATGACTACATAAGTGACGCCAAACAGGGTGTCTACCCTTGTGGTAAATACACTGAATTCCACCGGAGAGTCAACTACCTTGAAAGTTACATTTGTACCTGTGGACTTGCCTATCCAGTGTCTTTGCATGGCCTTTGTCTTGGACGGCCAATCCAGTTTGTCGAGATCCTGCAGCAATTCCTCTGCGTAATCTGTGATCTTAAAAAACCACTGTGTGAGGTCTTTTTTGGTGACTTCCGTTCCGCAGCGTTCACAGCAGCCGTCCTTTACCTGTTCGTTGGCGAGCACTGTTTTACAGCTGGGACACCAGTTTGCAGGTGCTTTTTTTCTGTAAGCCAGCCCATGTTTGTAAAGCTGCAGGAACAACCACTGATTCCACCTGTAATAGTCAGGGTGGCAGGTGATAACTTCATTTTCCCAGTTGAACATGGCACCCATGGATTTAAGCTGCTTTTCCATGGTGCTGATATTTTTTTCGGTGGAGTCTTTTGGGTGAATTCCGGTTTTTATGGCATAGTTTTCAGCAGGAAGTCCGAAAGCGTCAAATCCCATGGGCTGAAATACGTTGTATCCCTGCATCCTTTTCAATCTGGCCCAGGAGTCCACGGGGGCATAGTTAAACCAGTGGCCTGCATGTAATTTGCTTCCTGAAGGATAGGAAAACATCTCCATCACATATAATTTATTGTCCAGATCGTTTTTGTCAAATTTGTACAGGTTTGTTTCTTCCCATTTTTTTTGCCATTTTTTATCAATTTCTACATTATACATAAAAATCTTCTCCTTTGCTTATAATCTTGTAATTAATTCCTATATCCGTTGTGAAATAAAAAAAACCCTTCGTCTCTTCTTTTAAGAGACGAAAGGTTTAGCTTCCGCGGTACCACTCTAGTTAAATCAATAAATTGATTTCCCTTGAAAAATAACGGTTTTTTACCGTATCTGATTTTCCAGATAAGCTCTTAAGGCAAGTTCATATTATATTCACACTGTTTTTCACCTTACAACAGCTCTCTTTAGTGATGTAAATATTACTACTCCTTATTCAAAGCTTTATGTTGATTTATCTTACATTCTATAATAATGGACAATGATTTGTCAAGAATTAATTTGAAAAATTGTTGAAAAAAGAGAACTTTCTTTGGAAAGCTCTCTTTTGGCTGCCCATGCTGGATTCGAACCAACAAATGCCTGTTCCAGAGACAGGTGCCTTACCATTTGGCTAATGGGCACTATTGTTGAAACTCAACAATAAATATTATATCATCAAAAATTTATATGTCAATAGCATATAATGTGAAAAAATTATTTTAATTTCCTGACAAAATATTTATTTATATAATTTATAAACAGTGTCAAAAGATAATCGTACAGTAAAAATACTACCTGTAACCCCAGTATTATAACATAAAAACGGGAGTTTATCTTTAAAAGTCCCGGGAAAAACAAGCTGTATATTAAGAGCAGCAAAACCATGCATATATTGAAGAAAACCAGCTTCAATATGATTTCAAGAGGTAATTTCTGACGCTTTTCGACATAATATTTGACAAGCCCGTATAGACCAAAAAATATTATATAAGATATTACCGCCATTCTGAATCCGCATATAATCATTGACAGTAGGGAAGTGGCGGCATAAACTGTAAATGCGCTTTTGAAATCCGTAATCAGTACTGCCAGCGGGATGAGCAGTGAGGACAGAACCAGTATTGAAGCTTTGTTTAAGGGAACTATGCTGCTTATATAGATCAGAATAACACCAACGGTAGTTAGAAGTCCTCCCTTGGCTATATTGGAAGCTGCATTTGTTTTTTCTGCCATTTTAAAATCACCTCTGTTGTTTTAATTTAGCATCCGCCGTAGTTTCCACCGCCGCAGAAACAGTCCAGGCAGTACAGTGTGGCACAGATGTTGCATATGTCGGGATCTTTTCTTTGATCTCCATAATATGGCTGCCTGTAAGAACGGTTTATTCCAGACAATTTATTGAAAGCACTCTGGTATTTAAAATTGTTCGGATCAAGCCTGCAGGCAGTGCTCAGGTTATTATAAGCGTCGTTGTACCAGCCTCTTCTTAAATTTAGAATTCCCATTAGATAATTCCACTCTGCATCCCTTGTCCCTACGTTCATGAGTTTTGATTCCGCATTTTTAAAGTTGCCGTTGTATATGTCATTTTCTACAGACTGATACATTCCGGAACTGTTTTCACTGCTGTAAGAATTTTCTCCTGTATCATAATGCTCTTGATTTGGGTTGCCTTTCATCAGATAATCATAGGCTTCATTTATCTCTCTCATTTTGTTTTCGGCCAAATCCCTGAGCGGATTGTTGTCATATTGATCAGGATGATATTTTTTAGCCAATTTTCTGTAAGCTTTTTTTATCTCTTCTTTTGAAGCATTTTCGCTTATTTCAAGTACTTCATATGGATTTTTCATTTTTGTAAACGCCCCTTCTAAAAACTTTATCCATTTTATCTAAAAGTCCATATTGTAATATATTATAGAGCAATTCTTCGTTTCTCTTTATGGGAAGTGCCTTAAAGGCATTCATACACTGTGCGGCACAGGTGCCTAAAATAAAATCTATTCTTTTTTCTATCTGTTTTGAAAATTCATCAAAACTCAGTTTTTTGCTGTTGAAACAGTGATCTATGGCATTGAATTTTTCCCGGCGCATATCTTCATTTAAATCGTCAAAAGCGTCAATTATATATATCCACTTTCCGAGATTGTACCCGAGAAAATAAAGTTTCTTTTTAATATCTCCATCTTGCGATGAGCTCAGTATAAAACCTGTAAGCTCTCCAAAGGGATTGGCCAGGAAATCTATGGATTTATTTCCGGAATCCTTTTCCAGCTTGTATAGATTCCGAAGTTTATTTTTTATAACTTGAAAATTTTTCTTGAAATTTTCAGGCATGGAATTCAGATATCTTCTGAGATAAACCGACAATATCCTGCTTTTTATGGATTTTTCATCTTTTGTATCATCCAGAAGTTTGAAATACACAAGCGATATGCTGCAGAAGGCAGCATATTTTAAAGAAGGATTATCTTTCAAAATGATTTTTTTCTTTACAGGGTGGATGATACATCTTTTTTTAATGTAGTTTTGTCTGCCTTCTTCCAGAGAGTCTAAAAGTATTGCCAGGAAAGTCATGTCATAGTTTAAGAAAATTCTGGGGAAATCCCCTATATTGTGTTTTATGGATTTACACAGTCCGCAGTAATATGCCTTGAATTTTTCATAATCTTTTATTTTAAGTTCCATTTTGTAAGGAGTTACATAACCAAACATATATTCACCTGCTCTGAAGTATCTCATATATGGTCTTTGATGTAATATCTTTCATGGAATATCCAAGTAAATTTACTATTTCAGCAAGTTCTCTGTCATCTGCGGTTTCTATTTCAACATAGGCAAAGGGACAAAAGGATTTATCATTTATGTCCATTTCAATTAGACTGTTTTTATACTTATAGCTTTCCCTATATTTTTTTATTGATTGCAGCAATTTTAATCCAAGAGATACAAATATTTTTTTACCAGATTGCAGGTCTGATATTTCTGCTTCATTTTCTTCCATTACCTTATATTTCCCCTGGCTTAAAAGTTTTTTTGTAGTCATATAAAAATGTTTGGAATCATGTATTAGATCTTCCACTGCCCTTATCCGTGCATAACCCCGATTTTTTACAAGTCTCCCGTCTTCAAAGTCATATATGTAGTTTGTTTGATTTTCCATTTTGACTTTTGAAGCTGAAGTATTTTTCAATTTTAACCGTATATCATCGGGATTTATTTTTATTATTCTTGTTTCACATTCTTTTATGTGGGCTCACCTCCTGGTGTTCAGATTGCCACTATTTGAATTATACCATAAAATTCAGCGGCAAAAAATTAATTATGTGAAAATTAAAGGGATTATAACTATAAAAAATAGGAGATTTTCTCAAATTAAAGGGAAATCTCCTAATACATGATAGATATTTATCTAATTCAAAGAATTTTCTGAGCCAAGTACATTTGCTATCTTATCTTCTACTACTTTTTGTATTGCATCTCTGCCTGCCCCCAGATATTTTCTAGGGTCGAATATCGTCGGATCGTCACCGAAAGTTTTTCTTGCAGCAGCAGTCATGGCTATTCTTAAATCCGTATCCACATTTATTTTGCATACTGCCATGGAAGAAGCTTTTCTGAGCATGTCTACCGGAATACCCTTGGCTCCCTTTAAGTTACCTCCATATTTATTGCAGGTTGCGACAGCATTTTGATCTACTGATGAAGCTCCGTGGAGAACTATAGGGAAATTAGGCAGTTTGTTTTGGACTTCTTCCAGTATGTCGAATCTCAGCTTTGGCTTGAAGTTCGGCGGGAATTTATATGCGCCGTGGGAAGTCCCTATTGCTATGGCCAGTGAATCCACACCTGTCTTGTTGACAAAGTCAACTGCCTGGTCCGGATCTGTGTATGTGTGCTTTTCTGAAGATACGTCATCTTCAACTCCTGCCAGCACACCCAGCTCTGCCTCCACTACCACACCGTGCTCGTGGGCATATTTTGCGATTTGTTTGGTTTTTTCCACATTTTCTTCATAATCCAGATGTGAGCCGTCAAACATTACAGAAGTAAAGCCTGTCTCAACACATACTTTTACTGTTTCAAGATCAGGACCGTGGTCCAGGTGAAGAGCCAAGTCAATTCCAGTATCCTCTATAGCAGCGTCTACCATGGCTTTCAGGTATTTTGGACCTGCATACTTCAAAGCTCCTGCTGAACACTGCAGTATCACAGCGGAATTTTTGGCCTTTGCTCCATTTACAACACCTTGAATTATCTCCATATTGTTGATATTAAAAGCACCTATTGCATATTTCCCTTCGTATGCTTTTTTAAACATATCCTTAGTAGTAACTAATGCCATTTAATATTCCACCTTTCAATATAAAATTTTGTCCGAAGACTACCAAAATAGTAGTATATATACGTCTATAGTATATCATAATTGCCCTGATGTATCCAATTATTACAGCTTAAAATAGATTTTCAATATTTAACCGCTGCATTTCCATTATCCGTTTTAATGAATTCTGTATTACATTTGTGGAGGACAGAGATTCTTCGGAATCCCTATGGTTTATATACTGTGTGAGTTTTCTCATTTCATTGCTTATATCTTCCATTTCGTCGTGATCTGAAAAGATGGCCAGCTTTGGGGAATATTTTTTCCATTCCGTCGTGAAATTTTGAGAATTTTTATAAGCTTCATCCCAGGAATTCAATTGGATTGATTTCTCCACCTGCAGGTTTGAATCCTGTAATCTTGTGCATATGTGGTTTAAATAATTTACTGAAAAAATTATGCAGAAGATCATCAGCACAAATATGGTAAAGGATATTATTATACTTTTCATGTGATCACCTCACTGTTGATTTTTTTCTTTTAACTGGCAGTAGAACTTTCCTTTTGAGTCCAGCATTGCCACCAGTACTTCATCTATGGAAGGCACGCTGTTTTTTTTCATCATCTGTTTTAGCCATGTTTCGTCTTTTTTTGCCACAATCATGTTCTTAAAATTTATTTTTCCGTCCAGTACAAGTGTTATAGGAAGATTTTCCTGGGGCGGTTTTATCTTTAAATCCTGTTTGGTAGCAGGGGAAAGTTCCGTCTTTGGTATTACGGAGAGCTGACCGCTGGTCTCAAGTATGGCATATTCCACATCCGATAGATTGTAATATCCCTGCATTCTGAGTTCCTCCATGAGGTTGTTTATGTTGAACTTTTCATCTTTCATTTTTTTCAGATCGAGTTTACCCTTGTTTATCAGTATACTTGGTTTGCCGCTGAAAACGAGCCTCATTTTTTCACTCTTGAGCTGTAAAAGTGCAAGTAGGGTCTGCAGGGTAAGGAGGGTTATTATCGGGATTATACCGTGGGTTAAAGATATTCTGGTATCCTGCATGGGAAGGGATGCAAGTTCCGATATCATTATCGCCACTGCCAGTTCAAAGGGCTCCATTTCTCCTATCTGCTTTTTGCCCATGAGTCTCATGGATACTACAACTAGCAAATACAGTATAATTGTCCTAAAAAGTACTATAAGCATAAAATACCACTACCACCTTTCGAGTTGTATACTTTGAATTTTCCACTTACCTATATTCTTGCATTAATATAAAAAAATATGAGTAAAATGAGAACATTTTCTGGTAAACATGAAGTATAATAGTAGTAACACTTAAATTAAGGGGATGAAATTATGGATGAACTTACTACTGGCTTGAGGTATGAAAATGCCAATACCTTTAGAAGCAAAGAAGACAATATGCTAAACCTTAAATTGGGGTGTAAAAATATTAGAGTAGAATATAACACCATTTTATATAAAATATTTAAGGATAATTATAGGACGCCGGATGTACCTGTAGTGCTGGCCAAGGTAAACGGGGAATATCTTGAACTTACAAATCCGCTCAAACAATCGGGAAACTTTGAAGTTGTGGATATAAGTGATAAACTCGGGAATAAAACTTATGTAAGGACCCTGCAGTTTGTACTTATCAAGGCTGCCTATGATTTATTTCCCGAAGCTAAGGTAACTATAGAACATTCCCTGAGCAAGGGGATATTTGGGGAAATCCACAAGAATACCCCACTTTTGAAAAAAAACATACGAGATATAAAGAAAAGAATGCAGGAAATAATAAAACTGGATATACCCATAAGGAAAATAAGCGTCAGCAGGGAAAAGGCTATAGAGCTTTTTAAAAGCTACAATATGGATGATAAAGTCAGGCTTTTAAATCATGTAGATGCAGATAAGGTGAAATTATACGAGCTGGATGGAAGATATGACTATTTTTACGGCCCCATGGCTTTTTCCACAGGGGCACTTAAAATATTTGACATCATGTATTACAAACCGGGATTCATATTGAGATATCCTGAGGAATCGGATCCCGGCCAACTTCCCGAATTTATGGAATATAAAAAATTGAGCAGGATATTTTACGAGACGGAACGGTGGGGCAATATACTCGATGTAGGAGATGTCGGCTCCTTGGACGACAAGGTGGATGACGGTGAAATGGTGGATATCATAAGGGTGGCGGAAGCTCTCCATGAAAAGAAGATAGCAAATATAGCAGATATGATAAATGAGAGGAAAGACGTGAAAATCATATTGATTGCAGGCCCTACTTCTTCCGGGAAGACTACTTTTGCAAAGAGGCTCTCGGTTCAGTTGAGGGTAAATGGAATGAAACCTGTTCCCATTTCACTGGATGATTATTTTGTGGACAGGGAATATACTCCCAAAGACGAGAATGGAAATTATGATTTTGAATCACTGTATGCCCTGGATCTGAAACTTTTCAACCAGCATCTGGAGTCTCTTATGGAAGGCAGGGAAATTGAAATCCCGGTGTTTAATTTTAAAAAGGGGGTCCGCGAATGGGTTGGGAAAAAGATAAAACTGCCCCCTAACGGTATAATTGTGGTTGAGGGCATACACGGCCTAAATGAAGCGCTTACCCGTGAAATACCGAGAAAGTATAAATTCAAAATATATATAAGTGCACTTACCCAGCTGAACCTGGATGATCACAACAGGATAGCCACCACGGACGTGAGGATTATAAGGAGGATGGTGAGGGATCATCTTTTCAGGGGATACAGCGGTGAGGACACCCTTAAAATGTGGCCTTCAGTAAAGAGGGGAGAGGAGAAGAACATATTTGTGTTTCAGGAAAATGCAGATGTGATGTTTAATTCAACACTGGTGTATGAGCTCTGTGTACTGAAAAATTATGCCCTTGAGCAGCTGGAAAGGATAGACAGCTCCAGCCCGGTGTACTATGAGGCATTGAGACTTAAAAGTTTCCTCCACTTTTTCAAGGAGGTGGATAAAAAATTTGTCCCTCCTAATTCTATTTTGAGGGAATTTATAGGCGGAAGTGAATTTGAAAGCTAAAAGTCCGGTCCCCGCCGGATAATCAGTTGAAATTTATTGGTACTACCAATATAATTATACTCGAGGCAGTGTTTGAGTTTAATATATTTTGTCTATGAGGTGAAAAAATTGGATGAAGCTGACTTAAGAAAATTGTTGAAAGATATCAGAGAAAAGAAAATAGATGTAGATGAAGGCGTGGAAAAATTAAAAGATTTGCCTTTCAAGGATTTGGGATATGCCATGATAGATAACCACAGGGAAATAAGAGTCGGATATCCCGAAGTCATATACTGCGAGGGGAAAACTGTAAAACAGGTGAGGGGAATTGTGAAATTTATGCTTACCAAGGGAAACAATATACTGGGAACCAGGGCCAGCATGGAGATGTACAGGGCAGTGAAGGAACTCTGCCCTTCTGCAAAATACAACGAATCCGGAAGGACCATAACCATAAGGCAAAAGGAGCAGAAGGAAACGGATTCCTATATTGCCATAGTTACGGCTGGTACTTCGGATATACCCGTAGCTGAAGAGGCATTTGAAACTGCCAGAATATTTGACAATAAGGTAGAAAAGGTTTTTGACGTGGGAGTAGCAGGAATACATAGGCTGTTCAATAAAATGGATATTATAAGACAGGCGAAAGTAGTTGTGGTTATTGCTGGAATGGAAGGAGCCCTTGCAAGTGTGGTAGGAGGAATGGTAGACAAGCCAGTTATCGCAGTTCCTACAAGTGTGGGATACGGGGCGAATTTCGGAGGGGTAACTGCACTCCTTTCCATGCTCAACAGCTGTGCCAGCGGTGTGAGTGTGGTGAATATAGACAATGGCTTTGGTGCAGGTTATCTTGCGAGTATTATAAATAAGCTTTAGCATGCACCTTATGGTGTGAAAGAAGGTAAAAATTATGAAGATTGCTTATTTTCAATGTACTGCCGGAATAAGTGGGGATATGATTTTAGGGGCACTTGTGGATTCCGGATTGAAATTGGAAACTTTAAAGTCTGAACTTATGAAACTCAACCTTCCTTTTGATTTGAGATCAAGACATGTATTGAAAAATGGAATAAAGGGTACAAAAGTTCAGGTTGTTGTAAATGAAGGACATGTTCATAGAAATTTGAATGACATTAAGAGCATCGTGCAAAAAAGCGGTTTCAAGGGAAAAGTCAAGGAAAATATAATAAAGATATTTACTAATCTTGCAGAGGCAGAGGCGAAAGTGCACGGCACCAGTGTGGAAGCTGTGCATTTCCACGAAGTAGGTGCGATGGATTCCATAATTGATATATGCGGTGCCGCCGCCGGACTGGATCTTTTGGGAATTGAGAAGATATACTGTTCCCCGATACATATAGGCACGGGATTTACAAAATGTGCCCATGGTATCATACCTCTGCCGGCACCTGCCGTGGTACAGCTGCTTCACGGCATAAAAATATACTCGAAAGGGGTTGAAAAGGAACTCGTCACCCCTACAGGTGCTGCCGTCATTTCAACTCTCTGTAGTAATTTTGGTGAAATACCCCCTATGAATGTGGAAAGCTGCGGATGCGGAGCAGGAGACAGGGATCTTGAAATACCAAACCTGCTTAGGATTTACGTGGGACAGCTGGAACAGGGTATAAAAAACAACCTGGTAAGAGAGGGAAAAGCGGTAAAAATAGAGGCCAATATAGACGACATGAATCCCCAGTTTTACGAGTATATATCTCAGAGATTGTTTTCAGCAGGAGCAGCGGATGTATATATGCAGACGGCTTTCATGAAAAAAAACAGAATTGGCAATATACTGTGTGTCAATACCTGTGATGAAAACATGGACAATGTGTTGAAGGTTATATTTGAAGAGACCACCACCATTGGGGTGAAAGTGTTTAATTTTCACAAATACATGCTGCCCTATGAAATAAAGAAAATAAGTACAAAATTGGGAGAATTCTCTGTAAAGGTTGCATTTTATGGCGATAGAGTTTCAAATATATCTCCTGAATACGAGGAATGCCGTGAAAGGGCGAGAGAATGTGGCATACCTGTTAAAGAGGTGTATGATATTGTAAAACGGGCTGCTGTTGGACAGAATATGATATAGATGATTTTGTAAAATATCCCGGGAAATAAATTCCGGGGTATTAGTTTTTTTTGTATTTTTATTGCACAAAAAGCCTTATCGGTTCCCTGTATAATCTGACAAACTTTACAGCCTTATTTTTGAAAATAATATATATAGTGGCTGATAAATGCCGGCTATATATGCTGATAGCATATATAAATTTTAAGCATATGGATTATTTAATTAATCGATTGTTATGTATAAAGTTAAAGTAAGAGGTTTAAAGACAGGAGTGAAGACAAATGAAGAACGATGAATCAATTGACGAACGGGAAGTAGGTCGCAGAGTCCGTGAAAAAAGAGAAGAGTTGAATTTAACAAGAGAAAAATTTGCTGAGATGGTAAATCTCTCTACGCTTTATATAGGACAATTGGAACGTGGAGAAAGGCAGATGAGCCTTACGGCTCTGGTAAGAATAGCCAATTGCCTTCACGTTACCACTGATTATTTGATATATGGAGAACATAGGGAGCAGACGAAGGACATGATAATAAGGGAGAGAATTAAAAAATATAAACTGCCAAAGGCGGAGGGCGACGATGTGTTATACAAACTCCTTGAGAGATGTTCCAAAAAGGAACTGGATCTAATAGAAAACATGGTGAAATTGATTCTGCCTTACATGGGGTAATACCCGTAGGAATATTCCCAGCAGTTTGATTTTTGCGTAAAGGGTTAGAAGGCCTGACAGCTTTCAGCTGAAAACTGCCAGGTCTGATGGCCCTTATTTTTTAATTTTTAATGGCTTATTACGGGATATTCTGATAAAATAAATAATAAGGAGTTGGTTAATACTAAGGGACAAAGGTGTGAAAATTTTGACAAGGATACACGATTTTGATGCAGCATGGAAAACTATATTGGAGGCTTTTGAAGCTGAAATAGTAGAGCTTGTTTTTCCAGAATTGTTTTGAAGATAAATATGAAGAATTCAAGAAATCACAGGAAGGTGTATCTAAGATGTCTGTGGATGAAATAAGGAAAATATACTATACACAAAAGGGAAAAGAAGAAGGCAGAGAAGAGGGGAAAGCAGATCTACTTATTAAACAGCTGAGAAAAAAATTTAATGGGCTGCCGGAGAATTATGAAGAAAAGATAAGAAAACTTTCAAAGGAGAAGATTGAATCTATTGCAACGGATATATTTGATTTAGAGAAAATTAAGGATCTAGAGAGATATTTTTAATGGCTTTGATTTGAAATATATAAATAAAGGGTTAAAAGCTTTGGCGGCTGTTAGCCCTTGTTTTTTTAATTTGATTTTGAATTAAATTACCAGTTGGATACAATAAATAGGCTTACTGCCAATAAAAATTTCTTACATGTAGTATATGTATTTAATTTAATTCCAGATCTAAAATTAGGTAAAGATGGAAAATGTAAAAAAGTAATTATCAGCAAATACAGTTTTTGAATAAGAATCATTAGAGAATAAAGGTATAAGGATTAATATGTAAATGTTTGAATATAATTATATATTATAAAATATATTGAATATATGTTGACAAATAACATAAGTTGATATATTATGAAATTGATAAAATAATAACTTATCAGACAGGCTTTTTAAGAATCAATAGGGAAAGTGGTCAAAAACCACTGCAGCCTCCACTACTGTAGGGAAGATGAAATCCAGGAGTGCCACTGAAGACAGAGTTCTTTGGGAAGGTCGGAGAGTAAGATGATTCCAAGCCAGTATACCTACCTGTTTGGTGATATGTTCAGTTCTTTTGGAAGGAAAGACGTATATCGGATATGTTTTCATTTAAATGTCAGGTGGAAAATATATTGATTTTGATATGTGCGGACCTTCGAAAGAGGGTCTTTTATTTTTAACAGATGTGTTTTTTTATTCAGGTAACCTGCCAAAGCGGGTTATAAAAGGGAAACCAGGTGAGAAACCTGGGCGGTCGGGCCGCTGTAAATGGGAAATTTCAAAGTAATACCTCCAAAATTTTCAGATAAATTTGAATAAACCGGAGACATACTTGAAAAAGCCATAAGTCAGAAATCTTAACCTGGATATTTCATAAATAACTTTCCATGAAAAAGTGATTATGAGCTAAAGGCAATAAGGGGACAAGCTTAGGATTTATAATTTTGCATAAATGGACATGCCTTTTTAATAGTTTATATTTGAATCACAGCCTCAAAATCACTTTCAGGAAAAGAGGACTGTGATTTTTATATTTTAAGGGGGTGATGTTATATAAGGTATATGATAACAGGTCACTTTCTATTTAACATGGAGTTTAGGGGTAGAAAAATAATTGAAAGGAGATCTTAGTTGATGTTTAAAATTTTGAAAAATAAAGCATTTGCATTTGTTCTAAGCGTACTGGTAATGGCACTTGGGGTAGTTGTAGCACCTTCTTTTACAAACAATGCGCAGGCGGCGGCAGCTTCTGAGAAAACAGTTTACGTGGACGTGGAGAAGAATGTTTTGGGAGAATCCCCACTTATAAAACCGGTAAAGGTTACACTGGATGATTCTAAAACTATACTAGATGCAACGAAACAGGCTGATCCCAATATTGGTATAGATGCAACTACGGGTCAATATGCGTATATAAAAGCATTCCAGGATAATTCAGATAATCAGGCTGATTTTCAAGCTAATTATCCATCTAAATTTTATGATAAGCTTGATACTGTAACAAAGGGTGTTATTTTTAAAAATGATATATTACATCAGCCAATTATAACTGATACAGGCTGGCTTAGAGAAAAAGAATGTGACGGAGTATCTGGTTGGACATTTACAGTAAATGATTCGCAAACTTATGGTAGTAATGGAACTTATTATACTGCAGCAACTGCTTTATCCAATGTTCCAGATAATGCTGTAATACGTTGGGAGTTCTCGGCAGCAATGGGTGCAGATCTTGGAATAGCAAATTCAGCATATTTACCAACTGAAGTTACTGATGATGGTTACTACAACTGGGATACTTCAGTATATGTTGCACCACTCTTTGAAAGAGTAAGTAAATCAGATCTTATAAGAGATATGGCTAATTATGAAAACAAAAATGATGAAAACTATAAAGCAGCATTAACAACATTACAGACACTGCAGGCTACACAAGATCAGGTTGATGAAGCAATTAAGGGGTTATCACCTGCATCAACTGGAGCTAATATGGCGGTTTCTGGTCTGTAGTTAAAACAAATAACTGGCTATAAAATAGATTGATCCTCGTGGGTCAATCTATTTTTTATGAGATATTATTTTGTATATTAATTTGTGATTTTATAGTTAACTATATGCAGTAAGCATACAGCCAATGTCATATAAGTTTTATGTAAGATCAAGAATAAATTGTTAAAATAAAATGAAAATAATGTTGACTTTGGTAAATTTATATTTTATACTAAAAATTAGAGAATTAAATAATTTATGAAAATTTAATATATTATATCAGGTGCTGCTATATTTGACAGTTAAAAGGAAAAGTGGAATCGTAGCCACTGCAGCCCACCGTTGCTGTATGGAAGATGAAACCCCAACATGTCACTGGATTATATATCCGGGAAGACGGGGGAGTAAAATGAATCCAAGCCAGAAGGCCTGCCTGGTATTTTGTCAATTCTTTCGGAGGGGAAGACATTACATAGATTGCTAGACTGTTTGCCTTTATATTTTTTGGGTAAACAGTTACATTTAAGTAAAAATGGAGAACTCTCTGAGCTCCCCATTTTTTATTTTTATAATTATAAAATACCCCCACAGCGTGAGGTATTTTTGCTGTTACAGGTAATCTTAATTGTGGATTTTATGTTGTAAATTGAATTTTAAGGAGGGGAGATTGAAATGCTGAGGAAGAAAATCGAGATGCTGCTGTGTATATCTGCAGTATGTTCCGTATCATTTGTCGCAGCAGACACAGGAAGGCTTAATACTGTCTATGCAGAAAGCCTTAATTCCAATACACCTGCGGTGAGTGAGCAGAATACTGAAGATAGTGGAGAAGAAGCTGTCGCCATAAATAATGCAAAGTTAAAAACCAAATTGGCAGAAGCGGCCAATAAAGGCAGCGGCTATACGGGAGATTTAACTACATCTGACCTTGCATCTATTACAGGAGATATTGACCTGTCAGATCTTGATATTAAAGATGAGGATATGCCAATTATGAAATATTTAACTGGAGTGTCCGGTATAAATTTATCAAATAATACAGCTATTACTAGTAAAGGATTTAATAAAAAATATTTTGACTGGACAGTACCTAAGAAATTAGACTTCAGCGGTTGCACTGGGATTTATTATAATTATTTTTCTACATCACGTTCTGCTTTTCTGGGATGTGCCACGCTGGAGTCAATTTCTTTACCAGATAACATAGGTATTATCCCTACTGGAATTTTTGAAAATTGTACTGGTTTGACTTCCATAACTATTCCGAAAGGAGTTACTGGTATAAAAAGTTATGCATTTAATGGTTGTACAGGCATTAAAGAAGTTAATTTGGATGATGGATTGTTGAATGTTGGGGATGATGTATTTAAAGACTGTACCTCATTGAAGTATATAAAAACTCCTAGTTCTGTAGCAAGCTTTGGAGTAAATTGTTTTAGTGGAGATATAAATCTTGTAGTGGATACTCGGGGGACAAACTTTAAGCCTGAAGATGAGTCAGAGTGGGGGGATACCTCAGGAGTAGTATTTCTATATGGCGAGGATGCCAAGCTTCAGGATAAACTGACTTTAAAGACTGGAGGAGAGGAAGCAATTATTTTGCAGATTCCAGATGGTAAGACTGTTAATTGGGGAAGTAGTAATAATGAAGTGGCTGCAGTTGATGAAAATGGGAAGGTTACAGCGGTGAGTCCTGGTACTGCATTTATATATGCCAAGACTTCCGACGATACCTACAGTGGATTTTGTACTGTTACAGTTACCGATGAAGACGTACCTGTAACCGGGATAAATCTTAATAAAACAAATACAACTTTGGAAAAAGGAAGTACCGATAAGCTCACGGCAACTGTTACTCCCGAAACTGCCACTGACAAGGAAGTGGCATGGACAAGTAATAAACCCGAAGTAGCCACAGTTGACCAGGATGGGAATGTAGCTGCAGTGTCCAAAGGTACGGCGATAATAACTGCGGCTGCAGGAGATGGAAAGGAAACTGCCACTTGTACTGTAATAGTCACCGATAGTAGTGCCAGTCCCATAGAGATAAGTACTGAGCTGCCTGAAGGTAAAACTTCTTTTAAATTGGGTGATGATGCTAAAGTAATTGTAAAGGCTGTGAATAATTCTGGTGAAGAACAGCCAGTTTCACTCATGCTGGGGCTGTTTGATAAAGATAATAATAACTTTATAAAGTGTACAAGCAACAAGGAAGATGTTGAACAGGGAGGACAGATTTCTCTGATTGGAACTATAGGTATTCCGGATACGGGAAATTATGAATTGAGGGCTTTTGTATGGGATGGCCTGGAGGATATGAAACCTCTTTCCGATGTTAAAACTATATCTGTTATAGATGGTGGAAGTAGTGATGATGACAGCGAAGTAACTTTTACCGATTCAGATTTAGAAAAAGCTGTAAGAGATGATATAAAGAAACCTACTGGAACCTTACATAAAAGTGATGTAGATAAAATAACTGAATTGGATGTCAGGGGAAAAAACATAGTGGATCTTGGGGGAATTGAAAATTTGACTTCACTTAAAACTCTTAATTTAGCCGACAATAGAAATTTAAATACGAAGAGTATAAGTTTATTGAATGAATTGCCACAATTGGAATCTCTTAATCTAAGTGGAACTACAATAAATGATTTAAGCCTTTTAAGTGGTTTGAAAAATTTACAATGTCTTAATTTACAAACGCTTAGTCTTGATAGCGGACAATTTATCAATACAAGTGGATTAAAAGATTTGAAAAACCTTAAAGAACTTGATTTAAGCGGAAATGGATGGAATATTAATAGTGATTTAAGTGAGCTGGAAGATTTAACTAAGTTGCAGATACTTAAATTGGGAGCTACTAAATTGAAGAGTACAAGTGTATTAAGTCAGCTGAAAGATTTAAGGTATCTTGATTTAAGTAATAATCCCATAAATGATGATTTAGAAGGACTAGAAGGATTAACTAATTTGCAAACTTTACTTTTAAATAAAAATTTTCAATGGGGAACTGATGACAAAATAAGTGATATAAGTGCACTGAGTAATCTGAAAGATTTAACAACCTTGGATTTAAGCTATAATCAAATATCTGATATAAGTTCATTAAGTGGTTTGAAGAATTTACAGTCTCTTAACTTGCAGAATAATAAAGTGAGTAATATAACTCCACTCAAAGATTATTTATCTGCCTTGAAATTACTTGATTTAATGGGAAATCAAATAACTGATATAAGTGGATTGGAGGGGTTAAGTGCTCTTACGACTCTCAATTTATGTGGTAATGAAATAGAAAAAATAGATGAGGCAGATGAACTAAAGGGTTTAACAAGTTTAACGGATCTTAATTTAAATGGTAACAAGTTAGTTGATATAAGTGGTTTAAGTGAATTGGAAAGTTTGAAGTCTCTTGAATTAAATGATAATCCAATAAGTGATATAACTCCATTAAGTGGATTGACGGGCCTACAGTCTCTTAGTTTAAGTAATACTCAACTGGACAATATAGATGTACTGGAGAATTTAACTAATCTACAGTTACTCGATTTAAGACAAGGAAATGGTAAAAAATTAAAGAACATAAGTGCACTGAGCAACCTGACTAAATTACAGAGCCTTTTCTTATATAGTAATGAGATAAGTAATATTACTCCACTAGAAAAATTAATTGGCTTGAAATCACTTGATTTAAGTCATAATCAAATAACTGGTGTAAGTATATTGAAAGATTTAACCAATTTAACAAACCTCGATTTGGGATACAATCAGATAAGCGATATAACTCCATTGGGTGGATTGACTAATTTACAGTCTCTTGATTTATCAAGAAATTCTGGAATAACTGATTTAAATTCATTAAAAGGCTTAACGAATTTAACAAGTCTTAAGTTGTATGGAATAACAATAAACGAAAGTAAACAGCAGGATTTAAAAAAATCACTTCCAAATTGTGAGATAATATTTTAAAGTGTATAGCGGTTAATCTATTATAATGATCAGTTAAAAATGTTGAAGTAACGATAGAATATGGTGGGAATTCATTAAGAGCGTTGTTTCACATTTTTAATTGTTGATTGTAGATTGTAAATTGAACTTAATAATAAGGGGGAGAGGAAATGGAAAAGTTGTGGAAAAAGGTAGTCCTTGCAGTAGTGCTTCTGTTTTCATTTGGAATATTTGCGCCTTGTGTGGCTCTGGCAGATACTGCAACACCGACTGAAATTGATGTAGATGTAAAAATACCGGCAGAAGACAAAGTCTATGATACAAATAAGAGTGTAGAAGACAACCTCAAGACAAGCTTGAAGTTAGAAGATATAGAAGTTGTTCCTGAATCTAGTGAATATAAAAATTTACTAAAACAATATAATGTTAAAGCCACATATAGCGGCAGTAAAGATGTAGTTTTTAATGCACCTACTATTGGGGTTGTTCCTGTGAATCCCTTGAATATTGATCCAAGTAAAGTAAAAATCACTCCCGAATCTGTTGAAAATGGCAGGTATAAATTTGTGTTAAAGAATGTATCGGCTGTAGGAAATTTGATTGATAATTCAACACCTGCAATAGATGAAGAAGGACAAATTGAAGAGGCAAAAGAAGCAGAAAACATGCTTTATGGTAAATTAAAGATTGGGGTTGGATCTGTACCTTCCTTTAATTGGAGCGGTAGTAAAGCAAGTTTTGATGGAGGTGAAGGCAGTATTGAATTGAAAAATAATACATGGGAAATGTTTTCTTCTGCACGTTCTGGTTATAAAGGTGTAAGTGAAAAATATTGTGATGATTGGATTATAGCTGTAAAAGATGAACTAAGGAGGATGAAAGCTGAAGGTATAAAAGCTCAGGATGTAAAGATGACGGAATGGGAAAAGTTAGCTTTAGCAGTTACAGCTGTGGGCTATGATCCAAGGGATATAACTTATGATGGTTCTAATTTGATTGATATTATTTCGAACAAAGATTACTTAAATGCATCTAGTCAGACATTTGCAAGACAATATGCTATATTGGCATTGACTTCACAGGATTATATAAACAGTGTACCCAAGGATGAAAAACATGTTGATGAAAATGATATAGAAGATAAGATACATTCTTTAGCTGATCTCGCACGTGGTAATACAGCAGCGGACGGTTCTACTATTTTATCAAATGCTGTTCCTGATATGGGAACTATGCAGATGCAGCCACTTGCAGCATATTATGATTCAAATGCAAAAGAGGAAGATAAATATTATGATGTAAAACAAGCTGTAGAATATTGGCTTGATCATTTTTCAAATTCTCAAACTTATCTTGGATCCTTCTGGGGTGGTATGGGCAATGATTATAACAATTCATGGACAAATGCCCAGGTATATATGACTATTGGAATGGCCGCAGAAGGAAATGGGAAGAATAAAACAGAAGATGGGAAATTCAGCAATAATGTAAATATTTTTGATAAAAAATATATTAAATGCGGTAAAACTATGATAGATGCAGCTCTAAACAAATGGTCAACCTATGACAGTGCCACCTATGAGCCCACACAGATGTGTCGTGGCTTGGATTCTCTTGTAAGGGCCTATGAAGGAAGGAATTCCATATTTGACTGCAGGGATGTTGAAAATTCTACCGTACCTGTAAATAACGCCATAGAGGCACTTCCCGATGCCATAACTTCTAAAGATGAAGAAAAAATCAATGCGGCAAAGGTTCTCTATGATGCACTTGGCAGTGCAAAACAGGCATCTATTGCCCAGAGTACGAAAGATAAACTGGCTGCGGCAGAAAGAAAAGTGGGACAAACTGTTGAAATAAGTGATCCTGATGCATCTTATAAGAAAGTATCTGTAAAGGCAAAGAATGTGTCAGATTCTTCTCAGAACGTTTCGCTTATAACTGCACTTTATGATGAAACCGGCAAATTCATAACTTATGTATCCGGAGAACAGAAAGTTGAAGCGGGCAGGTCATCTACTTTGAGCAATATGCTCAAAATACCGGAAGAAGGTATATATAAAATAAAGACCTTTGTCTGGGACAGTATTGAAGGTATGAAACCTCTTTCAAATGTTATAGATATGCCTGCCGGATCTGGTAAATAATTCATTTCTGTCTGATTGATAATTACGATTAAGTTTTTTGAGGGGGTTAATATGAAAAAGATTTTAAGCAAGATTATAACTTTCTTATTTGTCATAGGTATTGCAGTATCCGGTATTGGAGGGAATGTATATGCTTCCGGTCAAAATGGATCCAGGTCTGCAGGTGCTGATGTATCCATAACCAAAGAGAGGCTTTCTGGAAGTGACAGAATAGAAACTTCACTCAAGATAAGTCAAAACGGCTGGAAAAATGGTGCGGACACAGTGGTTATAGCCCAGGGCTACGGCTATGCCGATGCTCTCTGTGCAACACCTCTTGCCAAGAAGTACAATGCACCTATAATCCTTTCCAGGCAGGATGCGCTGGGCAGTGACACCATAGCTGAAATTAAAAGGCTCAATGCAAAAAAAGCCTTCGTTATAGGGGGGGAGTTTTCTCTATCAGACAATGTAATAGCCCAGCTTAAAGACATTGATGTGGATACTGAGAGAATAGGCGGCCTGGACAGATATGAAACTTCTGTTGAAATAGCCAGGAAGCTTGGAGATTCAGGTGATATAAGCAATATAGTGGTTGCTTCCGGGGCCGGGTATGCAGACAGCCTTTCCATGGCACCCATAGCTGCGGCAAAAGGGTGGCCGATACTTCTTACGGAAAGTGACAGTCTTCCCGAGAAAGTTGAAAGCTACATAAAGAGTTTAAATATAGATAAGACTTATGTATTGGGCGGCACTGAAGTTATCACGACGGGACTTGAAAATTTTCTTCCAAATCCCCAGAGACTCGGAGGAACTACCAGATTTGATACTAATCTTGATATACTTCAGAATTTCAAATCTGATCTTGATTTTAGCAATGTCTATATAGCGGCAGGGGATGGATCCAATGGGGATGAATTTGCTGATGCTCTTTCGGGAGGAGTCCTGGCATCCCGGAAGTCTGCACCATTGGTGCTTATTTACAAGACTGTAACTCAAAATACAGCGGATTTTATAACTCGGAATATGTCTGACAAGACTGTGCTTACAGCACTTGGGGGAACTCTTGTAGTACCTGATGCAGTTCCAAATGCTATTGAGAGTTTGTATAACGGCGAGAACCCCAATGAAGGTATAGGTCCTGTTGTACCTGTTACTCCTGTCCCCGATGGTGAACATGTGTCGCTTGTAATTGACGGATATAAGGGAAATATTGTAAACAAGTCCAACCTTTCTTTTAACAAGGGTGATACGGTTTTTGATGTTTTAAAGAAAACCCTTGATGATAAAGGTATTCCCATTTACTACGAGGGTACTGGTTCCCAGATCTATGTGCAGAGTATAAACGGACAAAGGGAATTTGACAGGCCCCGGGGAGGCGGGAAATCCAACCAGAGCGGCTGGAAGTACAGTGTAAACGGAAACTTCCCGGAATACAGCTGTGGTGATGAAAAGGAAACCCTTCATGGAGGGGAGAGCATACACTGGATCTATGTACTTGGTGCCAATGATACAACTTGTTTTAGAGATGTGGATTCAGTGAAACTAAATAAAAGCAGCCTTGATATGGATAAGGGTGACTCCGAAACTTTAAGTGCAGCTGTAAGTCCTTCTGATGCTACGGACAAGAATATAGTCTGGAGCAGCAGCGATGAGTCGGTGGCAACAGTGGATGATGACGGACAAGTTGAGGCAGTTGGCTCCGGAACGGCGGCTATAACTGCAGAGTCCATAGACAATACGAAGGGATTTAAGGTAAATTACGATGCTTCAGATAATGAAGACGTCTGTGATGTCACGGTATCAGGGGCGGTTAACCCCGACAAGGTAACAGGTGTAACTTTGAACAAATCCAGTACAGATTTGGAGGTTGGAAAAACCGAAAAGCTTGAAGCAGCTGTCGCTCCGTCAAATGCCGCCAATAAGAAATTAACCTGGTCCAGCAGTGACGATTCTATAGCATCTGTGAATTCGGATGGCCTTGTCACTGGTGAAAAGGCAGGTACTGCGGTTATAACAGTTAAGACCTCAGATGGAGGAAAAACTGATACTTGTACTGTAAAGGTAAAAGACAAGTCTCCGGGAAAAATTATTCAGGAAGTTCATGAGGGAGGACTTGATTTGACCATTTCCCAGGGAACAGATAAGACTGTGAATATTTATGCCAAAAGTGAGAATACTTCAGATGATATTACTTTTGAACTTTATGATGGAGACGGAAATCTTGCATATATAGATCAATCTCCTGAATCTACGGGAATCATGGATTCAACTACGGTTCTTGCACCAGGTAAATATCATGGGTATATAAGATCATCCAGCACGAGCAAAATAGAAATACCCGAATTTATGGTAGAATAAATCTATAAAATCCTTTAAAGAATGGCGGGATTTTTCCGCCATTCTTTAAGCAGTTATAAAAGGAAGTGAAAAAAGATGGAACGTGAAAAAATAAGACATTATATAGATTTCAAGCAGTATCACGTGCTGACTGCTTCACTGGTGTTCCTTTCCATGATGATAATTATATTTTCTACGGACAATCCTGTGGTGCTTGCCTCGGTGTATGTATTTATGGTGGGAATAATACTGTTTTGCAGGGAAAAGAGGAAATTTAAGACGGCCATTTATTATTTTATTCCAATTGCAATTTTTATAATAGCGCTGAATGTACTTTTTGTAAGTTCCGGAAGTACGACTCTCTTCTACCTTTTCCACAAGAGATTCACGCTGGAGGCTGCAATTTATGCGATCATAATGTGTTTTAAATTTCTGGCGGTTATATATTTGTTTTTGATACTTGAACTCATGATCGATTCAGACAGGGCGGTTTCCTATTTTTCTTCCATAATGCCCAAGTCAACCCTCATGCTCATGATAAGTTTTAAACTTATGCCGAGCCTTAAAAACAGATTTAAAAGCCTCAAGGAAATCTATGAGATAAGGGGAGTGGTATTTGACAAGAAAAAGGCCAGGGAAAAAGCTGCAAGTTATATTCCGGTAATGTCCGTACTTCTGGAGGATTCAATGGAGGGATCCTTCAATATAGGTGAATCTGCCTATGTGAGGGGATTCTTGAGCGGACACAGGAGTGTGTATGAAAGGCAGAAACTTAAAAGCAGGGACTGGCAGGTGATAGGGCTCAGCATTGCCCTCATGGTACTTTTTGGCGTGGCCCAGTTTAAGGAATGGGTGAAATTTGACATATACGACGGCGTGACTGCTGTAAACTTTTTTAATATAGGTATAGCTTTGATTTTGATTTTTATAATAGCAATTACTGTAACCATAATTTTAAATAGCGAGGAGAGGGAATATGTCGTATATAGAGGTAAATAATTTGAATTTCACGTATCCCCTGGAGAAGGAAAGAGCACTTAAGGATGTGAATTTGTCTCTGGAGAAAAACGATTTTCTGCTGGTGGCCGGGAGATCCGGATCCGGTAAGTCAACCCTGGCGAGGGCCATAGTCGGAACTGTCCCCAATTTTTACGGCGGAACCATAGGCGGAGAGATAAAAATAGACGGTAAGGCAATAGACAAGATGAGCCATCAGGAGAGGGCAAAGAAGATAACCATGGTTTTTCAGGATCCTGAAAAACAGCTTATGATGAACAAGGTTCACCGGGAAGTGGCATTCGGACTTGAAAATGTAGGGGTGGATGAAGGAATTATAAAGAGGAGGGTTTATGAGGCGCTTCAGTTTACGGGAATACTCGATCTGGCAGACAGGGACGTGACTTCCCTTTCCGGCGGTGAGAAGCAAAAGGTTGCGGTGGCCTCAGCTCTTGTATACATGCCAAGCTGCATAATACTGGACGAGCCTACGTCCCAGCTGGATCCTTCTTCTGCAGAAGAGATGCTGAATATTGTGAAAAAAATAAATGAGGAACTGGGGATAACCATAATAGTCATAGAACAAAGGGTTAACAGGTGGTTTGACACTGTGGACTCCATAGCTGTCATGAACAGGGGCAGCCTGCAGCTGTTTAAGGATAAAAAAGATTTTTATTGCAACTGCAGCGAGAAACAGTATATGTTTATGCCAGACTACCTGAAATTTTTTAAACAGCTTGGCTTTAAAGATATGCCGCGGAATTTTAAAGATGCCAGGGTCAAAGTCCTGAATACGCCGATTAAGATGGAAAAACACGAAGAGGCGGCGGCTGCCGAAAAAGATCAGCCGGCCATACTTTCCGTGAAAAAAATGGGCTGTAAATATGGTTCCAAGGAGGTTCTCTCCGATCTGAATTTCCAGATAAAAAAGGGAGAGTTCATAAGCATAATGGGTGCAAACGGTGCGGGGAAAAGTACTCTTTTAAAATCCATTATGGGTCTTAAGGCTTACAGCGGCAGCGTGAAACTCTATGGAAAGGAAATAAGAAAAATGAGCATAAGGGAAATAGCCCAGCATATAGGTTATGTATCACAGAACCCCAACGATTACCTGTCCAAGAACAGTGTGTATGAAGAAGTCAGGTTTACTATGGACAACTATGATATATATGATCAAAAAATTGTGGAAAATGTTCTAAAGGAACTTGAAATATATGAATTTAAAGACAAAAACCCGAGGGATCTGAGCGGCGGACAGCGGCAGAGAGTGGCCATAGCCACAATACTTGTGCTCCAGCCTGACATGATCCTTCTGGATGAACCTACCCGGGGACTTGAAAGTGCCCTCAAGGACAAACTCGGCAGGATGCTTCAAAAGTTAAATGACAGGGGAACTACAATCGTACTTGTAACTCATGACACGGATTTTGCCAGCAGTTTTTGCAGGAGATACATGATAATGTTCAACGGTACTGTTGTGGCAGATGGCAGCAGGGGAAAGGTACTGGGGGACGGTATATTCTATACCACTTCAATGAATAAGCTCCTCAGGGAAAAGGACAGAAGCATATTTACTCTGGAAGATGCTGTTAGAAGGTGTGAGATATGATAAAAAAGGTCATAATTGCGGTTACAGCTGCCATAATAGCAGTTCTCATGGCGCTTACTGTAAAGAGTGATTTCCAGACTGGAATTTCTACCATGTGCATGGTAGGGGTATTTGTAATACTTTTCCTGAGTTATTTTTACTTTGAGCAGAGCAATGCAGGTACCAAGGAAATAGCGATCATAGCTACCTTAAGTGCCTTTGCCACTGTGGGGAGGATTATTTTTGCCCCCATACCGAATGTAAAACCTGTTACATTCCTTGTCGCACTTACAGGATTTGTTTTCGGACCCTATGATGGATTCCTGGTGGGGAGCACCACAGCTTTTTTGTCCAATATTTTTTTTGGACAAGGTCCCTGGACTCCCTGGCAGATGTTTTCATGGGGGCTCGTCGGAATCATAGCCGGATTTTGGGGGAAGAAGGGAAAGAAAGTTTCAGCTTTCAAGTTTTCCGTGGCATGCTTCTTCTTTGGATTCATGTTTGACTGGATTATGGATCTTCAGTACGTAATTGGTTTTGTCAAACCTTTAAATTTATGGACATTCATAGGAGGATATGTGTCCGGGCTGACTTTTGATGTGCTTCATGGGGGAAGTTCCTTTATATTTTCCATAATATTTTACAACGGTTTCTTACATGTATTTGAAAGGTACAAGAGAAAATTGATTATCAGTTATATGAAGTGATAGGAGGTGGTTTTTGAATTATGAAAATCAAGGAAAACAAGAAAAAATATATAATAGCTTTGGTGGCTTTTGCCGTATTTGCCGTACTGTTTGCCATTGGCCTAAAAGCAAATTCAATATATTCAAACACACTTACCAACAAGCAGATGAGTGCCCAGGAAAGTCAGGACAAATCTTCAGGGGCCGGGAACATATCGGGAAACACCGCAAAGGCAAATAAGGATGGGAAAAATGTAAAAAACACTGATGCGGCGAATAGCTCTGCTGGAATAGGTTCATCTTCTGCGGGCAAAAAAGGTAAATCTTCTATAAATTCTTCTACAAAATCAAAAAAAGGCGGATCAGGAAATACTTCTTCAAAGTCCAGCAATCCTTCTACTGTAACTTCGAATGGTATAGTGAAGGTGAGCGCTTCGGATCCGGAGAGCAGTGCAACTTTTCAGGTAGTAGATACCGTTCATGGAAACAAGATGATCATTTCGAGGAACATCGACAGCAGTATGAACGGTCAGACAGTGGGATATATAACGGAGAGGATTTTGGACAGTGCCAAGATAAGCTATAAGGCGACGGGATCTGCTTCTACATTGTATTTTGCCGCTATAGATGGACTTGAAGAGAAAAAAGCAGGAAAACTCTCAGGATGGTGTTACTACGTAAAGAAAAAGGGAGACAGCGTCTTTCACAAACCCAACATAGGCAGCGGCCAGTGGGTATGGCATACTGGAGATGTGGTCGTATGGAGATATCTTGCAGATGGTATTAACGATGGCTATGGAATGGATTGGGGGAAAGGCAGTTTTTAAATTAAATTTGGAGGGATTAATATGAAAAAAATTTTTAGCAAACTTATTGTGTGTTTATTTACAACCAGCATTGCAGTATCTGGGTTTGCCGTAGACGCCCGTGCTGATGCGGCACCTTCTGCAAACTCAGGTGTGAGTGTATCCAAAAACAGAATTTACGGCAGCGACAGAATTGAAACTTCACTTAAGATAAGTCAGGAAGGCTGGAAAGACGGTTCAGATACCGTAGTTATAGCCCAGGGATACGGTTATGCCGATGCTCTCTGTGCAGCTCCCCTGGCTAAAAAGTACAATGCACCTGTAATTCTTTCCAGACAGGATTCTCTGGATGAAAATACAATAAATGAACTCAAGAGACTTAAAGCTGCAAATGCGTTTGTGATAGGAGGAACGGCTTCCCTGTCTGACAATGTAATATCTCAGCTGGAGAACATTGGAATCAAGCCTGAAAGGCTGGGAGGCAGAAACAGATATGAAACTTCTGTTGAAATAGCCAGGAAGCTTGGAGATTCAGGTAATATAAGCAATATAGTGGTTGCTTCTGGGGCCGGATATGCAGACAGCCTTTCCATAGCACCAATAGCTGCCAGCAAGGGTATGCCCATACTTTTATCCGAAAGGGATGTCCTGCCGGATGCTACAAGCAGTTACATCAAAGGCAGGAATATAAGCAAAACCTATGTAATCGGCGGAACTGCCTCCATAAGTGACAGCTTGGAGACTTCTCTTCCGAATGCACAGAGAATCGGTGGTGCCACGAGATTTGCGACAAACCTTGCGATACTGCAAAATTTCAAATCAGATCTGAATTTTAAAAATGTATATATAGCAGAAGGAGACGGGCCTGCTGGAAATGAATTTGCAGATGCCCTCTCGGGTTCGGTACTTGCAGCCAGGGAATCTGCTCCCATGGTGCTTATATATAAAGATATTTCCGACGACACCGCCAGCTTCATAGTGTCAAATATGGAGAAAGATACTGCTCTTACAGCTTTAGGAGGGACTATTGTAGTACCTGATACCATCCTGACTAAAATTGTAGATCTGTATGAGGGGAAATCCCCTGTTGTAAGCAGTTCATTAAGTGCTGCAGTAAATAAGATACTTTCAGACGGGAACCTGGATGACTGGCAGGCACTGGCAGTTGCAAGATATGGTGCATCGGTGCCGTCAAGCTATCTTACAAACCTTTCAAACAGCATAGCTGCTGCAAAAGGGAACTTGTCAAAACCTACGGATTATGAGAGAATTACCCTGGCACTTATGGCAGTGGGACAAGATCCTGCCAATTTTCAGGGCTACAATCTTATAGAGAAGATATACAACAATACTGGAATTGATGATCAGGGGATAAATGCCTATGTATTTGCACTTATTGCCCTTGATTCCGGAAACTTTGAAACACCTTCAGGTGCTGTTTGGACAAGAGATAAACTTATAGATAAAATTCTGGAAAACAAAACTGCCGACAATGGCTGGTCTTATGCAGAAGACAGTGCAGATCCGGATATGACCGGTATGGCTCTTATAGCTCTGGCACCTTATAGAGACGAAGCTGCGGTAAAGGATGCTGTAGATAAAGCAGTAGACAAACTTTCCTCGATGCAGGACAGCGACGGTGGATTCTCTTCCTATAATGTAAGCAACAGCGAAAGTATTTCTCAGGTTATAATGGGACTTTGTGCAAATGGAATAGACCCTGCAAGTGCCGCTTTCACCAAAAACGGGAAGACGGCGCTGGACGCACTCTTGAGTTTTGAAGTACCTGGCGGAGGATTCGGCCATACAAAGGATTCAGGATATAATGCCATGGCAACAGAACAAGCCGTTCAGGCACTTGAGGCCTACAATATGTTTGAGAGCAATACAGGCACGGGGATATATAAGTTTAAATAGTGGATACAGTGGAGCACTCTCTATCATACAAGTTGTTGATGGGAGTGCTTTTTAGAGGAATTTTCCATTCGCAGGTAATTGCAGTATTTCCTGCAGTGCTATTGAAGTAAAAGCCTTTATGGAATAAAATAAATGGTGAATGTAAATAAATTTTGATACAATAACTATAGTTCGTAAGGAGGGTTCAAATGAAAAGAGCTATTTTATTTTGCTTAGTCGTAGGGCTGCTTTTTTGCGGATGCAGTTCCGGAAATAAAACCAGCAGCAAGTCTGTTACTATAGACGAACCAAATACTGGCACTGTATATATCATGGGCGGGAAAATCGCAACAAATGACAGCATAGATGTGAGTTCGAATATTGCTGGAAAAGTTGCCGAAATACCTGTGGATTTGGGTAAAAAGGTAAATGCTGGAGATATAGTGGCCAAATTGGATACTACAGAACTTCAGAATAAAGTGGATGAGGCACAGTCAGAGGTGAGTGCAGCACAAGAGGGATTGTCTAATGCCCAGAGCAGTGCAAGTTCAGGTTCTTCCGATGCTGGTGGATATCAATCCCAGCTTTCTCAGGCCCAATCCAAACTGGATGAGTACCAGAAGGAACTTGATTCGGCTGTTATTACGTCACCTATTTCGGGTACGGTGAGCTCGAGAAATTTAAATGTAGGAAGTACGGTAACTGCAGGCAAACCCATTGTTTCCATAGTCAATACGGAAAATCTCTATGTAAATGCATATGCCCCAGCTAGCATCTTAAATGAAATTAAAGTTGGACAAAGTGTAGCTGTGAAAATACCTGATATATCCGATGATGAGCTTTCGGGTAGAATAGCTGTCATAAATTCCAAGCTTGATTCTGAGAGTTCAGATGTACTTGTAAAAGTCACCCTGAATAGCAAGAGTCAACTTTTAAAACCAGGTATGTTTGCGGAAGTTGGATTGAAGTAATAGAAAAGGTGGGGTTTATATGAAGTTTGATATAATTTCTTTTATAAAGAAAAACCGAAAAAAGGTGACTCTAGGGGTTATCATAGCTGTTATAGCAGTGGCAGTTGGCTTGATTTCCCATTATGTGTACGAGCATATTTATTATGTTTCCACTGATGATGCAAAGGTTGCTGCTGATTTGATCAATGTGAGCCCCCAGATTAGCGGGAAATTATTGGAGTTTGATGTAGATGAAGGTGACATAGTTCTGAAAGATCAGATAATAGCCCGCCAGGATTTGGGAAATCTTCCTGACTCAGGGGTAGATAAGTCTCTTATAAGGGCACCTATTGACGGCTTGATTGTAAAAAAGCAGGCTGCCGTGGGAGATAATCTGTCTCCGGACAAGACCATTGCACTTTTGGCAGATCCAGATAATTATTATGTAATTGCAAATATAGATGAGACCCAGGTCAGAAGGCTGCAGAAAAAACAGACCGTTGACATATCTATAGACGAATTCGGATCTCAGAAATTCAAAGGAAGGATTGAATCCATAGGTCAGATGTCCCAGAATGCGTTGAAATCAAATTCCTATTCGGAGAAGGGGAAATACAAGAGAGTAGTTCAAAAAGTACCTGTAAAGATAAAATTTGATGGCTCAAGCAATTTGAAGAGCAAGTTTACGTTGGGAGACAATGCATCGGTAAAAATCCACGTTGTCGTCAATAATAATGCGAATAGTAAGAAAAAATAGCGGAAATTCAGATATGGTGATCACTATCATTGTATCTGAATTTTTTATACTAGTTAAATTATTGACATATTGAAAATAATAACCTATAATGAACATAAATAAAATTAATATAAAACACTGTACGACTATATAGCACAAAGTATATTGATTGCATTAAAAAATGAAAACGATGTATTTTTTTAGAAATTAATAAGAACGGTGTACTATAATATAGTACAAACAACAATAACTAAAAAATCTTCGTACTTTCAGTGAAAAGGAGGAAGGTAGATGTGGAACTTAGAAAATATCTCTTTTCCGGTGTGAAGGATCAGAAGTGGAATTTTAAAATATTTTCCAAGCAAAGCGGAATTTTTTCCGGAAGTGCTAAACTTGAAAAAATTTCGGATGAATTAAAAGTAGAAAGGGAAAAAATATATCCGGAAGGATATAAGATTGAAGCAGGTGATTGTGTATTTTCAGGGAGGGGGGAAGCGGAACAGGTTGTCAAATCCGAGGAGATGTTTTTGGGAACAATTGGAAAGTTTTCAGGAATTGCCACTGCTGCATCTAAATTTTCTCAAAAGGCGGCCAACAATATGAAGATTGTATGCGGGGCCTTTAAGAAAGTGCCTTTTGAAGACAGAAAAGATATTCGTCTCTCTGTTGTATCCGGGGGGATAGGAACCCGTATAACGGATAGTCCTTTTGTGTATCTCGATAAGAATTATGTCAGAATTTTAGGCTGTGTTGAAAGTGCTGTTAAAAAAGCCAGAAGATATGACAGCAGCAGGATAATAGTTGTACAACTCCGGGGTGAAATAGAACCTATAGTACAGGAGGCAGCCGGGGCTGTGGAAGCTGGAGCAGGGATACTCATGGTCGATACTGGAAGTATAGATGATTTGAAGTCCGTTGCCGCTGCACTGTCAAAATATAAAGATCCTGAAAATATCAAAATAGCCTATTCTGGTGGAGTGAATCTGAAAGATATAGAGATCATAGAAGAATGCGGTGCTGATATTGTCGATGTGGGCAGGGCCATTATAGATGCACCTATGCTTGATTTTAGCCTGGATGTTATTAAATGAAAATTTTGAAAGGATGAGTTTGTTTGGAATGGGATTTACTTGAAAAAACTAATTTTTGGATTGAGGATGTGCATCTAAAAAATGCTAATCTTGATGAAATCGCACAAAAAGTTTCAAAAGTACTTGGCATGACCACCGCAGAAATTATGGTGGTGGATGTGAGACCCGGGCTTTTGGCCTTTGATATCATGAAGCGTAAAGTTCAAGCCGAGTCAGTTATAGGGAAGGAGGAGGAAATACTTTCTAAATTGGCCGAAGTCCACGGGGTGAGACTTGGAAGTAGTGTTTCAGTACATTCTGAAGGAATACTCGGGCTTATTGCACTTGACCCTGAGGAAGCGGATAGTGTTTTGAAAAAATCAGAAAAGCTTACTGAACAAGTTAAAAGAGCAGTTTCAAAACGTGCTAAAGTATTTGCTTCCGGTACGGAGATCATAGATGGGAAAGTAGAGGATACTAACTCTCCCTATATCATGAAATCACTGGAGGATCTGGGATATAAAGTGAAATTTGGGGGAGCTTTGAGGGATGATGTAATAGCTGCTCAAAACGGTATAGAAGGGGCCCTTGAAGAAGGATACGGATTAATTGTAACTACAGGCGGAGTTGGAGCTGAAAATAAGGATTTCAGCGTGGAAGCCATACTGAGAATAGATAAAAATGCATGCACGCCCTGGATTCTGAAATTTAAGCCGGATTATCACAGGCATCATAAAGAGGGAGTTCGGATTGGAGTGGGAAAAGTTGGAATGAGCTATGTAGTAGCTTTACCAGGTCCCCATGAAGAAGCAAAATTGGGCTGTAATGCTTTGATAAAGGGAATAAAAAGCGGGCTTGACAAAAATCTGTTGGCAGAAACCATTGCCAGTGCCTTGCGCCGGCGATGGATAGATAAAATGAAATAAGAATTACCAGAAGGAGGATGAAAATATGAACTATGAAGAAATAGCAAAAAAACTTTTAGAATCGGAGCTGGCTGGAACCCCTATAGCACCACTTACAGAGAAATATCCTGGCCTGAGTATTGAAGATGCATACCGTATACAGCTTGCAGGAGTTAATATGAAGCTCTCTCAGGGTCGTAAGGTGATAGGGAAAAAAATTGGACTTACCAGCCGTGGAATGCAGAAACTTCTAGGGGTGAATGAACCGGACTACGGACATTTATTGGATGATATGCTTGTTTTGGAAGGTGACACTTTAAAGCGTAGTGATCTCATTGCACCGAAAGTTGAAGGAGAACTGGCTTTTGTTTTAAAGGATACTCTCAGGGGACCGGGAGTAACTATTGCGGATGTGTATAGGGCTACAGAAGGGATTTTTCCCTCATTTGAAATTGTGGACAGCCGTATTGAGGACTGGAAGATTAAACTTCCGGATACTATTTCTGATAATGCCTCCAGTGCCAGGCTGGTTCTTGGAAGTAGAATGGCTTCTATAAAAGACATTGACTTGAAGCTTATCGGTATGATGTATGAAAAGAACGGAGAGATGGTAAACAGCGGTGTAGGTGCAGAAGTTTGGGGAAATCCCGCGGCAGCTGTGGCATGGCTTGCAAACAAGCTCAGCACATTTGATATTGCACTTGAGAAAGGTGAGATCATCCTTTCAGGTGCCTTTACTGCAGCGGAAAAAGCCGAAGCAGGGGACGTATTTACCGTTTCTTTTTATGGGCTTGGAAGTGTGAGTATAAAATTTATTTAATTATACCAAGGAGGTAATAAATACAATGAAGAAAGTTACGCTTTTACCCCGAGTTAATAATGACAGGTGTAAGGCATGTCATACTTGTGAAAAGGTGTGCCCTGTCCTTGCAATAAAGGTTAAACAGCGTAAAGCTGTGGTTGATGCCGATAGATGCAGAGGCTGTGCAAATTGTGAACAAAGGTGCCTTTTTAATGCCATAACCATGACAAAAAGGGATAAGGCATTTGAAGTTGGTGTAGATGTGAAAAGTGTTGATTACAAAGATATAATAGATCTCTGTGTGAAAGCACATCTCCATCCGGAACAGACTATCTGTTACTGTGTGGGAGTTAGGGCGGAAGAAGTAGCTGCGGCTATTTTAAAAGGTGCGAAAACTCCTGAGGAAATTTCTCTTGAAACCGGGATCCGTACAGGATGTACAATAGAGTGTATACAGCCGATACTAAGGCTTTTGGATGCTGCAGGATATAAACTTGAACCTGTTGAAGGAGGATGGCAGTGGTACGGTAAAACAGCTACTGCATGGGATTTATCAAAGGAAGTTAAAGAAAAATATTCATCCCGAGGTTTCTATTTTGAAGAGGATAGAAAAGTATTGGATAAGATTATTGATGGATGTAAGAAAGGAGAGGATAAATGATGAGACATGCAATTACCCCAATATCTCCCAAAGTGTCGCAGTATGGTGTAGATCCCTCTTTAGTAAAGACAAGAGCTGCAGATCTTCCGGGCATGACTTCGGTTTATTTGAAGGAGCTGTTTCCCGATTTGCCGGATGTGATTTTTCCAGGTGAAAATGGCATAGAAAAAGTGAAAGAAGCTGCCTATAAGGCTCTTATGAAAGTGAATATGAGTATGATAAAGCCTGAACATTCAGTGAATATTCTAGCTTCCCATCATGGTTTCACCCTTTTGGGCGGTTGGCCTTATGCAGAACTTTTGAAGACCATAAAAGATGTGATAGAAAAAAGGACTGGCTGTAGGGACATACGTCTTCGTGCAGGTGTCGGAATGCGTTTTCGTGAAACTGAGGAGTATATAAAAAGATATGGGTTGGATAAGTATTTCAACGGGAAGGCAGTAGGAGTGGCACCCGTAGATGAAGGAATCCCTATAAAAACTGAAATAGGTACCTTATATGGACTTAAAAGGGTCTATGATGCTGATTGGATAGTGCATACACATCACAGCGATGTCAGAGAGGTTCATTTTCACCGTCAGGTGGATAAGGCTCTAAAGCCGTTTGGAATGTCCTATGCACGTATCGAAACTAGGTCCACATATCATCAAAACCTTGGACCGAGAGGTGCAAATTTTGTAGCAAGAGCCTTATTCGATTCGGATTTTGTACAAAAAAAGTTTGCATTTGCAGCTTTTCTGGATGTGGCACCAAATGGAATTGTAGGGGTGGATGTGGATAATGATCTGTACAGACTGAATGATAAAGTAACTCTTATAGGGTGCAAGCAGTACGGTAAAATAATGACTTTATTTGGTGAAATAGACAAGTGCATAGCCGTACTTGATTTTCCATGTCCTGTTCCCTATGTATTTTCAGGAGGGGTAATATATGCCAATTTTGCAGGGGCAAATACGGATCTGTATGATTTGAATAAGCCCATGCCGCCATATACCTGGTACACAGAGGCATTTTATGGTAAAAACGGAAAACCGCTGCTTGACAGTATTCCTCCTATAAATCCTGCAATAAAGATGTGTATCCACAATTATGCATGGACAGGTTATCCATCTGCTTTCTTTGCACAGCACATACCTACTCTGGTTGTAGGAAACGAACAGGCAGAATTGTTTAACCGCGATCCCCTGAATTTAAATTACATGAATTATGCAGCTCTTGTGAAGGATCTTGAAACTGCCATGAATTTTGCTTATACTGCTGCGGAAACTAAAAATGTGATTGTATTTGACGGGGCAATGGGAGCTTTGAATGTGAGCGAGCCCCTTGCAAAATTACTTCTTGAGAAAGCTCCCGGGGTAAGCAGAAGGGTGGATAAGGAACTGCTTCCCAAATGGCTTCGCCAGAGAGGCGTAGATGTATCTGTACTGAAAAAATAATCTATAAAATGAATTGCCGGCTGACAATTTTATAAATGAAAAGTATAATAGAAACATATATAGCTTAGAGGAAGGGAATGATGTTCGATGCCGAAAAGTAAGTCAAATTTAATTCAATCAGTGGATAGGGCTCTAAGAATATTGGAGTGCTTTTCCAGAAAAGAAAGTGAATTGGGTGTGACTGAGATTGCCAACAGGTTGGATCTTCATAAAAGTACTACCTTTGGAATTTTAAATACCCTGGAGAATAGAGGATATTTATGCCAAAATCCTGAAAATGGAAAATATAAATTGGGGTTAAAGCTCTTTGAATTGGGTAAGCTGGTCGAATATGGCATGGATTTGAGAACAAGTTCACTTCCCTATCTTAAAAAGCTGGTGGATAAATATGGGGAAACTGCTCATTTGGCGATGCGTGATGGAGATCAGGTAATATATATAGACAAAGTGGAGGGTGAAAAGGCAATTAAAATGAGCTCACAAGTCGGAAAAAGGGCATACATATATTGTACGGGAGTGGGAAAAGCCGTGCTTGCCTTTATGCCTGAAGATAACATAAAAGATATTGTGAAAAATATAAAATTTCATAAGTTTACCTTGAATACTATTACGGATTTGAACGAGCTAAAACTGGAGCTGGAGAAGATAAGAAAGAAAAGATATTGTATTGATAATGAGGAAATAGAAGTGGGTTTAAAATGTGTAGCTGCACCGATAATGAATTATAAGAACGTATCTGTGGGCTCAATCAGCATATCTGGGCCTACCAGCAGAATGAATGACGAAAGGGTGGATCTTATTTCGAAGGATATTAAATATGTGGCTGTGAAAATTTCTGAAACTCTTGGATATAAAATGCACTGTAACAATTAGATGGTTATAAAAAGGAGAGAATACAATGTTTAAGGGAATATTTACACCTATGATTACTATTTTTAATGATGATGGGACAATTGATACAGAGAATCAGGGTATTCTGACTGAAAAATTGATTTCAGACGGAATAGACGGTATTTTGGCTCTGGGAAGTGTGGGAGAATTTTTTAATCTTTCGCTGGAAGAAAAGAAGGACTATATAAAATTTATAAGTGGAGTTGTTCATGGCAGGACAAATCTTGTAGTTGGAACGGGAAGTAATGATATAAAGGATGTTATAGAATTAAATGAGTATTCTAAAAAATGTGGTGCAGATGCCGTTCTGGTCATAACTCCGTATTTTTTCAATTTGAATGAAGAGTATGTTCATGAATATTATGCTGATATAGCACAAAATACTGATCTGCCGATTATGTTATATAATTTCCCGGATAGAACGGGAATAAATCTGTCCCCAGACTTTGTACTTAGATTGGTAACTGAATTTGAAAATATTGTAGGTATAAAGGATACTACTGATTCTATAAGCAATGTAAGAGGGTATGTCCAAAAAGTCAGACCCCATAGAAAAAATTTTTCTATATTTTCTGGATTTGATGAATACTTGATACCTAATCTGAATTGCGGCGGATCGGGCATAATAGGCGGACTTACTAATGTAAAGGCTAAATTTTTTATTGATACCTACAGGGCGTTTTTAAACAGAGATTTTAACAAAGTACTGAGTTGTCAGAAAAAAATAAATGAGCTTATGGAACTGTATAACCTAGTGGATCCATTCATAGTGGGGATTAAGGAAGCTGTGAAAATTTCACTGAGTCTGGATATGAATGTATCACTGAAGAATTATGACATAGGGATAACTAAAAAAATAGAACAGAAAATTGAAAAAATCATACTGTAATATCATACAGACAGCGGATCTTTAAGGTGAGGGAAATTTGTTTTTTAAAGCATATTCTCCTTCACCTTGTTTTGAATATTGTTGACCTGTGATAAATTTTGATATATACTGAAAACTAGGAAAGGTATGTCCACTAATTGTTTTTAGGGGGAGATTGCATGACTTAGAAGTAATGTTGTGTAAGCACAGACCTTAGGAAATAGGAGTTCTTTTATTATTAATTGTTAAAAGTATATCAAATTATTTTTGGGATTAAGTAAAAATTGTTAGGGCGCGTATTCAAATATCAAAGTTAATTAATTTTCGGTCTTATCCGAAAATTTTCGTTATTTGATATACATATTTAAGCTTTGAATTTTGAAACAAATTGAGGGCGTTCGATAAAATTTTTGAAAGGTGGTTTTAAAATGATGTCTTTGAAATTGGAAAATTTGTATAAGAGTAAATTGTTAAGTGCCGATGAAGCCGTATCCAAAATCAATCCAGGTGATAATATAGTTTTTGGAACCGGATGTGCGGAACCTGTTATGCTCCTTCATGCACTCGTTAAAAACAGGGAAAGGTATAAAAGCTTGCATCTTTACAGTATGCTGCCTAGATCTGATGGAGAATATGTACAAGAAGGTATGGAAAAATATTTTCATTATAATTCACTGTTTGTAAGCAAGGGTGTAAGAGATGCTGTCAATTCCGGCAGGGCAGATTACATTCCATGTTTTTTCCACGAAATGCCCAGACTTTTTAAAGAAGGATATATTCCTCTGGATGTATCGCTGATTCAGGTAAGCAAACCGGATAATCACGGATTTTGTAGTTTTGGAATCTCAAATGATTTTGTAAAACCTGCAACGGAATGTGCAAAAATTGTAATTGCCGAAGTCAATGAAAACATGCCGAGGGTTTTGGGAGATTCTTTCATACACATTTCTGATATAGACTATATAGTCAGGAATGACCATCCTGTAGCTGAGATGGCACCTTCCAAAATAGGAGATGTGGAGAAAAAGATAGGAGAATATTGTGCTTCCCTGATAGAGGACGGTTCGACTCTTCAACTCGGCATAGGAGCTATTCCCGATGCTGTACTTTCATTTTTAAAGAATAAAAAGGACTTGGGAATACATTCTGAGATGATATCTGATGGAATTGTGGATTTGGTTGAATCCGGAGTTATAACTAATAAGAAGAAAACTCTCAAACCGGGGAAAATAGTTGTGACTTTCCTTATGGGAACTCAGAAATTGTACGATTTTGTAAACGATAATGCGATGATTGAATCCGATTCTGTAGATTATGTAAATGATCCTTTAATTATCATGAAAAATTATAAGATGGTATGTATAAATTCCTGTGTAGAGGTAGATTTGATGGGACAGATAACTGCCGAAAGTGTAGGATTAAAGCAGATAAGCGGAGTTGGAGGCCAGGTTGATTTTATGAGAGGGGCCAGCAGGGCTAAAGACGGTAAGTCAATCATAGCAATACCTTCTACGGCCAAGAAGGGTACAATATCGAAAATAGTGCCTTTTTTGAGCGAAGGTGCAGGGGTCACTACTTCAAGGAATGATGTACATTATGTGGTGACTGAATATGGAATTGCGGATCTTAGAGGTAAATCCCTAAAGGAGAGAGCGAGGGAACTTATAAATATCGCCCACCCTAAATTCAGAGATGAATTGATAGGGGAATTTGAGAAAAGATTTAACTCCAGCTATTATGATAAAAGATTTTTTTTAGGGAAAAAAGGTGACGGAGAAAAGACCAGGGCAAAGTAAAAAAAGGCTTTGGGTTATACAGCTGATATCTATTGACTGAGTAAAATTTATATTTTATACTTAAAAATAGAGGGATAAATATAAATAATTATATTGAGTATAATATAAGTAAAAGACCCTGATGGGTCTTTTTATTTGCAAAAAATTTTAATAAAATGATATTTTATTGACTGCCGGTATTAAATGGCGAGGAGAGGGAATATGGCATATATAGAAATTAACAATTTGAATTTTGCTTATCCCATGGAGAGGGAAAAAACCCTGAAAAATGTTAATCTGCATCTTGAGAAAAATGACTTTTTGATGATAACGGGCAGATCGGGCTCGGGAAAATCAACCCTTGCAAGGGCCATAGCGGGAACGGTGCCCAATTTTTACGGCGGAAGCATAGGGGGAGAAATAAAAATAGGCGGAAGGTCTTTGAAAGATATGAGCCACAGGGAGAGAGCAGAAAAGGTAACCATGGTATTTCAGGATCCTGAAATACAGCTTATGATGAACAAAGTTCATAGGGAAGTGGCTTTTGGACTTGAGAATATAGGGGTTGAAGAAGATATAATAAAGAGGAGGGTCTACGAGGCTCTTCAGTTTTCAGGAATACTTCACCTTGCCGACAGGGATATAGCTTCTCTGTCAGGAGGGGAAAAACAGAAAGTAGCAGTGGCCTCTGCCCTGGTGTATATGCCGGATTGTATAATATTAGACGAACCAACTTCACAGCTGGATCCTTCTTCTGCAGAGGAAATGCTGAATATTGTGAAAAAAATAAATGAAGAGCTGGGAATAACCATAATAGTGATAGAACAGAGGGTTAACAGGTGGTTTGACACTGTGGATTCCATAGCCGTGATGGATAATGGTATTTTGGAATTGTTTGAAAATAAAAAGGATTTTTATTATAATTGTAACAAAAGGCAGTTTATGTTTATGCCTGATTATCTCAAATTTTTCAAGAAAATGGGTTTTGAGAATATGCCCGATAATTTTAAAGATGCCCGGGTGAAAATATTGAACAGCTCACTGAATGTGAAACCGGAAAATGAAGTTGCTGCAGATGAAATTCAGGGTGACAAAAATGAAATTCTTTCCGTTAAAAAACTTAATTGCAAATATGGTTCCAAACAGGTATTGAAGGATGTTGGCTTTACTGTAAAAAAGGGTGAATTTATTGCAATAATGGGGGCCAACGGTGCCGGAAAGAGCACGCTTCTTAAAACCATTCTGGGACTTAAAAAATATGAAGGTACTATAAAGATTTACGGAAAAGATGCTGCAAAAATGGATATAAGACTGATAGCCAGGCATATAGGCTATGTATCACAGAATCCCAATGACTATCTCTCAAAGAATAGTGTTTATGATGAAGTCAGATTTACTATGGACAATTATGGAATATACGATGAAAAAGTAGTGGAAAATATTTTGAGGGAACTTGAGATATATGACTTGAAGGATAAGAATCCGAGAGATTTAAGCGGGGGCCAGAAGCAGAGAGTGGCTATAGCCTCTGTACTTGTATTACAACCTGACGTTGTCTTTTTGGATGAACCTACAAGAGGCCTTGAAAGCGGTCTGAAATATAAATTGGGGAAATTGCTTCAGAATTTAAACAAAAAAGGCACTTCTATTGTGCTTGTAACTCATGACACGGATTTTGCCAGTAATTTTTGCAGAAGATATATGATCATGTTCAATGGAAGCATCGTGGCAGATGGAGATAAGAAAAAAGTACTGGGAGACGGGATATTTTATACGACTTCTATGAACAAACTGCTGAGAGACAGGGATAATAGTATATTTACCCTAAAGGAAGCTCTGGAAAGGTGTTCAATATGAAAAAATCAATTATAATAGTCACTTCCCTTATAATTGCAGTACTTATGGTACTTACAGTTAAAAGCAGTTTTCAGACCGGAATTTCACTTGTGTGTATGATAGGTGTTTTTGCAATCCTTTTTATGAGTTATTTTTATTTTGAAAAAAGTCATGCAGGTACCAAGGAAATTGCCATTATAGCTACTTTAAGTGCTTTTGCAGCTATTTCCAGGATAATATTTGCTCTTATACCAAATGTACAGCCTGTTACCTTCCTGGTAGCTATTTCCGGTTTTGTGTTCGGACCCTATGAGGGATTTTTGATTGGAAGTACTACTGCATTTTTATCGGATATATTTTTTGGGCAGGGTCCCTGGACTCCATGGCAGATGTTTTCATGGGGACTTGTTGGGATTATTTCAGGAATATTGGGAAAAAGGAGTGTAGAGATTTCAACTCTTAAATTTTCCATCTTGTGTTTCCTATTTGGTTTTATGTTTGACTGGATCATGAATATACAGTATATACTGACTTTTATAAAACCTGTGAATTTAAAAACTATTTTAGCCGCCTATGCCTCAGGATTGACTTTTGATATAATACACGGGGTAAGTTCCTTTGTATTTTCAATTGTATTTTACAAGAGGTTTTTACCGATACTGCGGCGTTATAAGAGAAGACTTATCATAAGTAAGATAATTCAATAGATGGGGGAGAAATACTGATGAAAAGCAAAAAGAAAAAATTTATAATAATTGCTGCTGTGGCGATATGTGTTGTTATATTCGCCCTTGCAATTAAAGCTCAGAGTATATATACGAGCACTATTTCAAACAAACAGATGAGTGCCGAAAAGACTCCAAATAAATCCAGTGGTACAATTCAAACTGGTGGGGAAAATCAAGGCAGTGCTAATGGTGCCGGTGAAAATGGAGAAAACTCCGCTGCATCCGGTAAATTATCTAATGCATCAGGTTCCAGTAGTTCCAAGGGTGTTTCAAAGTCGAATGGCAAAAATGGACAAACTTCTTTAAATAAGGGAAGTTCTTCTAAAAATTCCGGTACATCTGCTGTTAACTCTCAGAAATCGGATAACCAGTCCTCTCTTGAGATAATTGATGCAGTTCACGGAAATAAGGTCATTTTCCAGAAAAGTATACAAGGCGTAGATGGGCAAACTGTGGGATATGCGACTCAAAAAGCCCTTGATGCGGCTAAAATGAGTTATACTACCAGGGGAAGCGGCTCGACAATTTATTTTTCAGATATAGGTGGATTGAAGGAGAGAGCAGAGGGACCGATGTCCGGATGGTGTTTTTATGTTAAAAAGAAAGGACAATCCCAGTTTACAAAGTCCAATGTGGGGAGTGGACAGTATGTATTGAAAAACGGGGACTCTGTAATGTGGAAATATGTTAAAAATGGTATGTAATAATTAAACTACATCTTTTAAAATAATTATAAATGGAGGGGAAATGTAATGTTAAGATCAAGAATAAAATATGCTGTTTTGAGTACGGCTGTAGCTTCAGTTTTAGCAGCTCAGCCTTTGCTGGTAAAAGCTGCTTCCGTAGATAAGTCCATAACTGATCCCAATAAAACATGGACTATAAAGTTCAATAGGCCTGTAGGTTTTGATGAAGAGACCAAAAATTCCATTACTGTAACAGACAGCAGTGGAAATGCCGTGAATGCAGGTATAAAATTACTGGACAGCAACAAGGTAGAAGTGATTGCACCGGAAGACGGCTATAAGCAGGGAGAAACCTATACTTTAAATGTAGGCGGCAGAGTTCATTCCATAGGAAATAGATATTTGAAAAATACTGCAAAATGTACTTTCCAATTCAAGCCTGCTTCCCAGGATTATAATTATAAATCCCAGGTGGATAGTTTACTTGACGGCACCGTGGACAAAATTTTGAAAGACGGGATTAAAGATGACTGGCAGGCATTGCTGGTGTATAAAGACGGAAAAGAAGTTCCTTCGAGTTACATTGAATCCCTTAAAAATAAGTTGAATTCGGCTCAGGAAGGTTCCCTTACTCCCATGGATTATGAGAGAATGACAATTGTGTTATCTTCTATAGGACAGAATCCTGCAAATTTTGAGGGAAAGAATTTAGTGGAAAAAGTATATAATAATGCGGACATGAACAACCAGGGCATAAATGCATATGTATACGGACTTATGGCCTTGAATTCCGGAAATTATGACGTACCGGACAATGCACTTTTTACCAGAGATAAATTTATAGATAAAATAATAGCTGCAAGGACGGCAGATAATGGCTGGAACTATGATCCAAGCAGTGAAGCTAAAGCGGATCCGGATATGACGGCCATGGCCCTTACAGCTCTGGCACCTTATAAAAACAGGGAAGATGTGAAACAGGTTATAGACAGTGGAATTTCAAGACTTTCTTCTATGCAGGACAGCAGTGGAGAATATTCCTCCATTATGGGTTCGGCAAACAGCCAGAGTTTATCCGAAGTTATCATAGCTCTTTGCAGTAATGGAATAGATCCTGCCGGCAGTGAATTTACTAAAAACGGCAAAAATTTGATAGACATACTTTTGAGCTACAAGGTTGATGGAGGATTCAGCTATGACAGGCAGAAGGCCGGGTATGATGCTTTTGCCACTGAACAAGGTGCTGAGGCGCTGGAATCCTACAAGATGTTCAAGGAGCAGTCCGGCAGTATATTTAGGAACTAAGGTGTTGAATATTAAAATGTGATAGATTTCCGGATGAAACCGGAAATCTATCACATTTTAGTTTTGGGGCTGGCGAGGGCGTACCTGAAAACCTTCTTCCCGCCATTTTTTCTTGGAACGTTCCGTCCTGTTTAAGGAGTTGTTATGTGCGTCCAATGTTGTTTCGTAAAAAACTCTTTGGCTGTCCAGGGCTTTTTTCCCGCCGCGCTTATCTATATGGGAATAGGAACCGTCGCTGTTTAACATTCTGGCCTTGATCGTATCATTTAACTGGGTGTTCAATATCCTTTTCAATTTATTTTTTACATCCGCATCTTCTATGGGAAATAAGAGTTCAACTCTCCTGTCCAGGTTCCTGTTCATCCAGTCTGCACTGGACAGGTATAGATCTTCTTCTCCATTATTGTAGAAGTAATATATTCTGCTGTGTTCGAGAAATCTTCCTACAATGCTTATCACGCTTATATTCTCGCTTACACCCTTTATGTTTGGCCTCAGACAGCATATGCCTCTTACAATTAACCGGATCTTCACTCCTGCACAGGAAGCGTCGTACAATGCTTCAATCACATGTCTGTCTACAAGTGAGTTCATTTTGGCAATTATTTTGGCCGGCTTGCCGTTTAAAGCGTTGTCTCTTTCGTGTTCTATGAGGTACAGGAACCTTTCCCTCAGGTTAAGCGGTGCTATACAGGTTTTCTTGAGTTCTTTCGGTATGGAATGACCTGAAAGCATGTTGAATATTACGGAAGCGTCCTGGCCGAAATAGGGGTTCGTCGTGAAAAGACCCAGATCCGTGTATATTTTTGCAGTTACGTCATTGTAGTTGCCGGTACCCATATGGACGTATCTTTTTATCCCGTCCTTTTCTTTTCTGACAACAAGTATTAATTTGCAGTGAACTTTGAGCCCTACCAGTCCGTAAATAACATGGCATCCTGCTTTTTCCAGCTGTTTAGCCCATATTATGTTGTTCTCTTCATCAAACCTTGCCTTTAGTTCTACAAGTACTGTGACCTGTTTTCCATTTTCAGCAGCTCTTATAAGTGATTTTACGATGGGAGAGTTTCCGCTGACCCTGTAAAGCACCTGCTTTATGGCAAGTACTGAAGGATCTTCTGCTGCCTGCCTTATAAATTCTATAACGGGTTCAAAGGATTCGTAGGGGTGGCTTAGAAGTATGTCTTTTCTGGATATGACGGAGAAGATATCTTCATATTCCATATTTTTCAGGGGATTTACCGGTTTTATGGGTTCATAGCACAAGTACTTGTACTTTTTTATGGATATGAGCTTATTTAAAAAAGTTAGATCCAGAGGCACATTCAAAGCATATTCCTGAATTTTGGATATTTCCATCTCTTTTTCGAGTGTCCTCACTATATCCTTGTTTATTCCCTTTTCAATTTCCAGCCTCACTACGGCTCCCCATTTACGCTGCTTTAAGGATTCTTCTATGGCTTCGAGCAGATCTTCAGCTCCCTCTTCGTCAACGGTCATATCTGCATTTCTCGTTATTCTGTAACACCCGCAGGAAAGTATATTGTCGCTTCCAAAAAGGGTTTTCAGGTTGGTTTTTATGATGTCTTCCAGAAGTATTATGTCAAAATCCGCCTCACCTGGCAGCACTACTATTCTGGGAAGCACCGAAGGTACCTGCACAGTGGCAAAGGACTTTTCCCCATTTTTTTCAATGATAAGTCCTATATTCAAACTCTTGTTTAATATGAGAGGGAAGGCGCTGCTGCTGTCTAGAAGCATTGGAGTCAGGACAGGGAAAACATTTCTACGGTAATAATTTTTTACGAATTCACGCTGTTCTTCATTCAAATCCCCCGGCTTCAGAAATTTTATATTCTCTTTTCCCAGGGCTATTTTTAAAGAACGGTTGTAATAACTGCACTGTTTTGACACTAATTTTGTCACGTTTGAATGTATCTTTACCAGTTGTTCTTTTGGTGTCAGACCTGCAGGATCTTTCTTATTGAAACCTGCCTTTATCTGATCCATGAGTGAACCAACTCTTACCATGAAAAATTCATCCAAGTTGGAACAGGTGATGGAGAGAAATCTCAGGCGTTCAAAGAGAGGGTGATTTGTGTCTCTACATTCTTCCAGCACCCTTTTGTTGAATTCTATCCAGCTTAACTCTCTATTTATAAAATTTTTACTTTTGTTAAATTTACTCATAAATTGAGCCTCCTTAAATTGTTGGTTTTAAGCCGAAGACTTCCTGGAAAAAGTTTGCTTTACCATTAAAAGCCCATTCTTCAAGGCTTATGTCTTTTTTTGATGCTATATTGAAAAATAATGTATCGCTGCTTCTTGTAAGTTTTATATCCGTTATTTTCTGCAGATGGGATGTATCAAGTGCTTCGGATAATTTTAAAATGGCGGACAGCATGGATGTAATCATCTTGTCTTTGGAATTTAAGATCGAATAATTATAATCTGTTTCTTTTGGTATTATGTCCCAGTGATATTTGGCTATGCTGGCTATTATGTTCAATTCCCTGTATGAAAATCCCATTATGTCCTGATTTATTATTATATTGTAGGATTGAATTTCAGGGTTTACTGTATCTATGAATTGCCCTACATCATGCAGCTTGCTGGATACCTGAAGGTACAGCCTTTCCGGTTCCCCCATCTTGTGAATTCTTGAAGTCTGATCAAATATTGAGAGTGCGATTTTTCCCACATAATCCGAGTGAGTTTTGTCAATACCATATTTTTTGGCAATGTGATCTGTGGAGCTTAAAATATCATCTGTGAGCATTATCCTGCGCGGCAGATTGTAGATGTTATCCGAAAGATCCTGGAGTACTCCGAGCCTTAAAGTTATATCGGGATTGTATATCACATCCGTATTTGCCATTTCAAGAAAACAATTAAACAGGAGTACTGTGGGGAGCAGAAGTTTTATTTTCTGGGTACTTATTTTGTATTTAAAAATTATTTGTTCTTCCGTCATGCCTTTGATTTCATTGTACAGCGATTTGAAATCTTTTTTAAGTATCACATTCTTCATTTTGGAATTATTGCCCCGGAGATTGATTAGATTCACAATTGTATGTATTTCGCCTCCAATTATTATGAGATTTTCTATTTTCAAATGTTTTGTATTGGACCTTATCCAGTACAGCTTGCTCTCTATGTATTCTGTCATTAAATTGGAAAAGTCCAGTATTTTATTTTCCAGTCCTATAAAAGTCTCTTTCAACCTGAGGGATCCTGCTTGAATGTGCTCCGTAAATTTCAACTTGTTATTTTCAAAGATCGAGGCTTCTACCGAACCCGTTGTTATACTTATCACCAATGTGGTTTTTTTATCAAAGAAATTGAATTCAGATATATTGTATTTTAGGGCTTTCATCATGTAGAAACGCTCTTGTGATACATTTATATCTTCTATTTTTATTCCCGTTCTTAATTTTACCTGCTCTAAAATATACTGCTTGTTTTCAGCTTCCCGTATTCCGCTGGTGCATACGGCCTTGCAATTTCTTATTTTATAATCCTTCATCACCTGTGTGAAGCCTTTTATGTCATTGCAGGTATTGTGAATGGTATCTACAGATATCCTACCTTTTGAGAAGGTATCTCTTCCTATATTTGTAGGTTTGATTAGATCTTCTAGAATATTGATGCGGCCGCCGGGATCTATATCGGCGATACTCATTCTCAAATAATTGGAACCTGCATCTATGGCTGTTACCGTCTGTGAGGATTTAGTATTTTTCATTTGAATCAACTCCAATGCAAATTTTAAAGTCTGGCATCTATATATTATAGACAATTAAATTATACTTTATTAAGGGTGGGGAATACCTTGATCTTAACAAGATTTTAACATGCAAATAACATAAGCTTAAAGGTAGTTGCAAATATTTGTTAAATATTTTTGAAACTTATATAGTATAATAAATATATTATATTGGTTATAATTTTATATAAGGAGACGAGTTATGAAAAAGTTAGCTGTAATAGACATTGGTTCTAATTCCATGAGACTTCTTATTGTAAAAGTCATTAATGGGAGAAATTATCAGCTCGTGGATGAATTGAAATCCATAGTAAGGCTTGGAAGGGATATGACAGCTGAAGGGGCCATAGATGAAAAAAAGATTGAAGCGGCAATTATTACGTTGTCCCATTTTAAAAGGCTGTGCAGTTCATATGATGTGACCGAAATAACAGCAGTTGCAACAGAGGCAGTACGAAGGGCCTCCAATCAAAAGGAGTTTATAAGCAGGGTAAAAGAGGAAATAGGAATTGACATAAGGGTACTTTCAGGGAATGAGGAAGCGTATTTTGATTACCTTGCAGTGGTCAACAGCATTGACGTTGACTCTGCTCTTTTAATGGATATAGGTGGAAGCAGCACTGAATTCATACTGGTTAAAAACAGAAAGATGGAAGAATGTATAAGTATTCCGATGGGTGCTATTACCCTAACTGATAAATTTTTATCATTTAAAGGGAACAAACAGAAAAAATTAAAAGAACTGGAATCTTTCCTGGTGTCTAGTTTTGACGGGATAAAATGGCTTAAAAAAGCTGAGGGCATGACACTTGTAGGTATTGGAGGAAGCCAGAGGACTGTTGCTAAAATACATAGAAACAAAATCAATTATCCTTTTAGTAATTCTCATAATTATATGATCTCTTCCAAAGATGTTGCAAATATTTATAATTCTTTAAAAGATATGGAAATTTCTCAATACAGGAAAGTTAAGGGAATATCCAAAGACAGGGCGGATATATTCATAGGTGCTATCTGCTGCATAGCCGGTGTAGTGAAATACTGCAGCACTGATAAACTGTGTATCAGTGAAAATGGATTGAGACAGGGGATAATCTACAGCAAACTTATAAAAAATTATCCTCCCCTTGTCGAGAACATACTTAATTTTTCCCTGAGCAATATAGTCAATAATTATGGGCTGCCAAAAGATCATTTGAAGCTGGTGTGGCATTTTGCCGAGAAATTGTGTTCGGCTTTTTCAGATGTATTACCTATGAAAGACGATGATTATAAAGTATTAAAATCTGCAATTATGCTGAGCGACTGTGGAATTTCACTGGGTTTCGGCAGCCAGAGAAAATATTCTTTCTATATTATTAAAAATCTGAAGATATACGGACTCACTCACAGGGAACAGATAATGGCAGCTTTTGTTGTGTCTGACTTTGAAGAGAGCAAAATTAAAAAGTCTGATTATTTTGGAAAAATTTTGGATACCAAGGATGTTGGAATGATAAAAAAATTATCCCTGATATTTTATATTTCAAGATCACTTGACAGGGCCTACGACGGCAATGTGACGGATATAGACATCAGGACTGAAAAGGAAAAAATCATTTTGAATATAATTTCAAAGAGAGAGTCTCAACTGGAGATAGGTATGATTGACGAGTGCAAAGATTATTTTTACAAGGTATTTGGCAAAGTTCTTCTGGTAAAATGAGTTCATAGCAGATGAAATACTGTCATATTATATTTAGTGTATAAATTAAATGAAAGGATTTTTATATGCTCAATATATATGATTATATGAAGATTGGCGATGTGCTAAAAACAGCAGAAAAGTACAATGTGAAGAATATTATGGAACATGAGATCAAAGTGGAGAATTTTGCTGTACGAATATATGATGTAATGAATAAAAATTCTTATTTAAGGGGAACCTTTGGAAGTCTTTTGAGCTGCAGTGCAATTTTGCATGACGTAGGATGTTTTATAAACAAGACAAATCACCAGCGGCATACCAAATATATAATATTGCAGGAGGAGAATTTTAAGAATGTTCCCTGGGAGTTGAGGCATTGCTTGTCCATAGTTGCAGGAAGCCACAGGAAGGATTTGGATTGTGATATTGGCCTGTATGAGGAGGCAAAAAAGAGAAAACTCTTAGAACTGATAGCTATTCTCAGGGTATCTGATGCCCTGGATCATACACATAAATTAAATACTTCCATTGAAAATATAGATTTAAAAGAAAAATGTTTATACATTGATATGAGGGGAAATAATCTGGAAAAAATATTTTTGAAGCTGAATGATAAATCTGATCTGTTCGAAAAAATATTTTCTGTAAAGGTCAGGGCGAGAGAGGTATAAAGTTATAATTTATTATAATTTTAATATAAATAGTATAGTTGAATGTATCATGAATTTTGGGCAGGGTGATAAGCATGTCCCATAGAAAGATAATTGAAGAGTACTATTGTGATGTAAACAACCTGACGGATTTATTGTCTAAATTGACCAATTGCTACAGACTTCTTATAGGGGGAGCAGGAGAACTGAATTCCATAGCTTCCGCCCATAAAAAGGAAATAAAGGATGCCCTTCATAGAGTGGATAAGTTAGGCGATGTGATTGACAAACTTATAGGTGTTATAGATAAATCTACTGCGGAGTATGAACAATACTGTAAAATGAGAACTGAAATCATCAGCGGAAAGATGAAAGCCCAGTATATAGAAACCGAAATAGATGAAGAGCTGTTTTTGAATAATTTAGATGAAGTGTATGATGAGAATACAAAAGAAGAATAAGCCATACACCTATTCTTCTCTATAATGAATATCAAAAGTTAAAATTTTTTAAACCTATGTTTGCTCACCATAAGGTAGGAAAGACCTATTAAAAGTAAGATTGTAACTTCCTGAGGAAGAGGATGTCTCAATGTAATCAGACAGTAAAGTGCCATGAACATACCTGCAAAAGTTATTGGAATACCAAAGAATTGTCCGTCAAACTCAGTTACATTATATCTTGCCAGCCTGTACGCACCACATATTGGAAGCAGTAATACCAGTACATAACCCAATAAACCCATGGTGAAAAAATTATAGAGATTGAAAGCAAGAACTGAAGGTGCTACACCAAAAGAAACTAGATCCGCCAGTGAATCAAGCTCTTTACCCAAATCACTGGATGCTTTTAGGAATCTTGCAACTCTTCCATCGTATCTATCAGCTAAACACGCCAGCAGTATAAATGAGCCGGCCAATATATATTTTCCTTCAAAGGACATCAGTAAAGATATTATACCACAGCTAAGGTTGGCAAGCGTAAATGCATTTGGAACAGTACTTTTAGCTATTTTGATTTTAACCATAAATGGTTCACTCCTTAAATATCATAAATTTATTTTATAGAAATTTTATTGTTTAAATTGAGTAAAAAGTATATAATTACATAAGCTAATTATAACTCATTTCATAAAAATAGTTAAGTAAATAATTCTTTTTTATTGGAAATTTATAAATTTTTATTAAAAGTGTGTTTTCAAATTTTAATTTGGCTTTAAAGTATTTATAAAAAAGGATAGTCGGGAATTCATGAAGATTAATGATAAAAATATTGTAAAATTTATAATATTTGCCCTTTTGGTTTTATGCATCCTGATATTATTGTTTATCTATAAAGATAAAATATTCAATATAGATGTGTATAAAATTAAAAGTTATATACAAAGCTATGGGAAATTTTCTGCCATTATGTTCGTTGTCATGTATACATTAAGACCATTGCTGATTGTATTCCCGGCATCACTTATGTCCATTATTGCTGGAAACATATTTAATCCCCATATAGCTGTTTTGCTGAGTATGATTGGATGTTTTGGATCTGCTACCGTAGCTTTCCTATTGTCAAGATTTTTAGGACGCTCTTTTGTAAACAGGATTTTAAGGGGAAAGGCTTTGATATTGGACAAAAATATAGGACAGTACGGATTTAGAATTATGACCATAATGCGGCTGTCATTTGTATTTCCATATGATCCATTGAGCTATGCGGCGGGACTTACAAAGATGAAATACAGGGATTTTATTTTTGGAACACTTTTGGGAACCCTGCCTGAGATGGTAGCCTATTCTCTTATGGGGAAAAATCTGGCAGATCCCTTTTCAGTCAAATTCATACTTCCCATAGTGGTCTTGTTTGCGATAGCCTCTTGTTCTCTGTACATACATAAGAAAAAATCCAAGGATACCAATAATTTACAGGCAAAATAACCTCTGATTTAGGACATAATATTTTATGTAATCTAAATTACAAAGGGGTGTTTATAAATGAAAGTTAAGGATATAATGACCAAATTGGTAGTTAGCTTGAATGCCGATGACACTATTGAAAGGGCAGCTGAGATTATGCGGCACAATAATATAGGGGCCGTTCCAGTATGCGATAACAATAAAATTATAGGAATTGTGACAGACAGGGACATTGCCATAAGATCCTCGGTTAAAGGCGGAGACTACAAGTCGGGAAAAGTCAGGGATATAATGTCTTCAAATCCCGTAACAGGCTCTCCGGATATGAATGTGGAAGATGCTTCCAGAGTGATGAGCGAAAGGCAGATAAGGAGAATACCTGTAGTTGAAAATGACTGCCTGGTGGGAATGGTTTCACTCGGTGATTTGGCCACTAACTCCAAGTCCAATAATCATGCCGGAGATGCACTGAGCAATATATCTAAACCAAGTATGTCCTAGAGTTATAATTTAATAATTTGTAAATAAATCCACAGGAATTATCGGTAATCTTGTGGATTTATTCCTTTAGGTGATATAATATCAGGTGATATAAGTAGAAATTTTATTAAATATAGGTATATAAATAGGAGAGTTCAATATGAATAAGGTAAAATTTATTTATAATCCATATTCGGGAGAAAATGCTATAATGTCTAACATAGATGAAGTGATCAGAATACACCAAAAATATGGATATGAACTAATTCCTTTTAGAATTAGTTTTGATGTCAACATGGAAGATGCTTTTGGGGATGTGGATGAAACCTATAAATACATATTAGTAGCAGGTGGAGACGGAACAGTTGATGCTGCAGTGAATTACATGAAAAAACTGGACATAGATATACCGATAGCTATTCTTCCAGTGGGGACTGCCAATGATTTTGCAAAATTTATAGGCATACCAGGAAATATATCTAAGGCCTGTGAGCAGATAATAAACAGCAAACCTAAGAATTTGGATTTGGGAAAGGTAAATGACAAATATTTTGTGAATGTGGCCAGCACGGGGTTATTTACAGATGTGTCGCAAAAGACCGATGTAAATTTAAAAAACACCATAGGAAAATTGGCTTACTATGTTAAAGGTCTGGAACAGCTTCATAATTTGAGGAAACTCAAAGTGAAGGTTAAATCTGAGACAGCTTTTTTTGACGGAGACATGTACCTTATGCTGGCATTCAACGGCCAAACCGCTGGAAATTTAAATCTTGCCTATAAAGCCAGAATAGATGACGGACTGTTGGATGTCATAATTGTAAAAGCCGGGGTAATGAAGGATATTATTACCCTTTTTATAAAAATGCTGAGGGGAGATCATCTGGAAAACACTGAAAGTCTCATATATTTTAAAGCTGATAAAATACAGGTAGAGTGCGATGAAGGTATAGTTACGGATATAGACGGTGAAAGGGGACCTGATTTCCCGCTTACGATAGAATGCATAAAAGGTGGAATGAAAGTTCTGGGAGTTAACATGGGCTCAAAGCCCAAGGTAAATATATAAATTTTTATTTGAAAACAGTAATATAAAGCTAGCAACATTAATAGATATAAATTAGAATGCTGTGAGAAGGAGAGTACCTGGTGTTTTATATTTATATTTGTCTGCTGCCTATTATGTTTGTAATGATTGTGAAGGGACTTGTTTGGACTAAGCTTTTACCAAGTAAAGTAAAAATCATGGCCTTCTTTATTTTGACAGCCATGATGTTCAGATATATCTGTATCCTTATTTTATTTTTGGACAACAATATAAAATATTTATATATGCTTAAGATGCCTTTTTTCCTAAATTTAATTGCCGTACCCATGATAGCGCTTACTTTGATTTATATTTTTATGAGAAGGGACAATATCAAGTTTCATTATATTTTCATATTATCTGCACTGTTATGTGTACTGTACGGCTTTACCGTATACAATTGTGGGGCCGTGGTAAAGAATGTGCAGCAGTATCCATTTGTATGGGGGTATACGATGAATTTTCCAAAAGACTCATACATATACTGGTCATATGTGCTGTTCAATACTCTGGTGCTGTTTTTTTCCCTGGGGTTCATGGGCAAAAACAATCCGAACAGATTTGGCATATATATGATGGTATTTGCTGCAGCTGTAACTTCAGCGGAATTAATAGCCTGGTTCTTGAATGTAAATATATTAGTACAGCCCATACTGGGTGATATGAGCTGGATCGCCGTTTTTATTTATGTTCTAAATAAAATCAAAAAGAGAGTCGCTTCCGGCTGATCCGCAGGAAAGATCTGCTAAGAATGCCTTTTTCCAGTCCTGGGCGGATTTTTCCGGATGAGGCATTTATGATCATTTCCTATCAGGTCTTCACGGCCTGCTGCAATCAAGGCCTCTTTTACCAGCTTGTAGTTTCTTGGAAAGGCAAATTGTAAAAGAGCCCTCTGCATGTTCTTTTCTTTCTGCTTTTTCGGAACATAGACTTTCTTGCCGGTTAGAGGATTTGTGCCAGTGTAGTACATGGTTGTGGATAAGCTTCCCGGTGTGGGATAAAAATCCTGAACCTGTTCGGGTGTGTATCCCATTTTTTTTATATAAAGTGCCAGTTCTATAGCTGCATCCAGGTCGCTGCCGGGATGGCTGGACATTAGATAGGGTACCAGGTACTGCTTCTTGTCAAGCCTTTTGTTTATCTCGAAATATTTTTTTACAAATTTGTTGTATACGTCCATTCCAGGCTTTCCCATCTGCTCCAGAACTTTGCCGTTCACATGTTCAGGAGCTACCTTCAGCTGGCCGCTTATGTGGTATTTGCATAATTCCGTGAAGAAATCTGTGTTTTTATCCTCTATCAAATAGTCATATCTTATTCCAGATCGGATAAATACCTTTTTTATGCCCGGTATTTTTCTTATTTTTTTCAATAAATTTGAATATTCCCTGTGATCTACAATGAGATTTTTACATGGAGTGGGAAATAGGCACTGCCTGTTTTTGCACACTCCCACTTTTTCCTGGATTTTGCAGGCCCTGTGCCTGAAATTTGCGGTAGGTCCCCCCACATCATGTATGTATCCCTTAAAATCATCTAATGTTGTGAGAAGTTTTGCTTCATCTATTATTGATTTTTCACTTCTGCTCTGTACAGTTCTCCCCTGGTGAAAAGTCAGGGCGCAAAATGAACAACCGCCGTAACATCCTCTATGACTGGTGATGGAAAAACGCACTTCTCTAATTGCAGGTATTCCTCCCAATTTTTTGTACACGGGATGATAGGTTCTGGTATAGGGGAGATTGTATACTATATCCATTTCTTCTTCTGTCAATGGATACTGGGGAGGGTTTTGAATGACATAGTGATCTCGATGCTTCTGTACCAGAGTTTTACCTCTTATTGCGTCCTGCTCCTGATATTCCAGCTTGAAACTTTCTCCATAGGATTTTTTATCTTCCAGTACTTTTTCAAAGGAAGGTACCTCTATGTAGTTTTTCAGACAGTTTTTATCTTTTGAGGAATACACAGTTCCCCTTATATCTTTGATATCGTGTATATCCATGCCGTATTTCAGCAGATTTGCTATCTGTACTATGGATTTTTCCCCCATTCCATATATAAGCAAATCGGATTTGGAATCTACAAGTATGCTTCTTCTTATTTTGTCACTCCAGTAATCGTAGTGGGCAAACCTTCTCAAGCTGGCCTCTATTCCTCCTATTATTATGGGGGTATCCCTGTAGGCTTCTCTAGCCCTGTTGCAGTATACTATGACTGCCCTGTCGGGTCTGTATCCAGATTTTCCTCCTGGGGAGTAAAGATCCTCATGCCTTCTTTTCCTTGAGGCAGTATAATGGTTCACCATGGAATCCATATTTCCGGAGTTAATTAAAAATGCCAGCTTTGGTTTTCCAAGCTTTTTGAAATCATCTGCACTTTTCCAGTTTGGCTGGGCTATTATTCCAACTTTAAACCCCTCCCTCTCTAAAATCCTGGATATTATTGCGGTGCCGAAGGAGGGATGGTCTACATAGGCATCTCCTGTTATGAATATAAAATCCAGTTGCTTTATGTTGTTCAATTTCATATCTTCTTTGCTGATGGGTAAAAAATTTTTATTTAGATGCAATTTACATTCTCCATTCCTGTTTTTTCTGTTGGTTTCATTATAACATAGGGAGTTAATGACTGCAGAGTTCTATTTACAGTTTATTCATTTTTTGTTCATGATTTGTTCATGACCCCCGGGGGTTGCCTGTCCACCTTGTTTTTCTCGGCATTTTCCAGTGGGTTGCCTGTCCACCTGGCGTGTTTGATGGAGGCAAGCCTGCCCATCCTGCTTTTCTCGGAACTTTTCTGCACTGATCTAACAGAAATGTCATCGACAGGGGTGACCTGACTGTACCAAAAATGAATGTTTAGTATATAATGGATGTATAGAGAAATTTAAATCAAAAAGCATGATATTTGCAATTAACATGAGTGAGGCAAGGTAAAGGGGTATTGCCGTGCAAAAAATAAATAAATTTAGCATTTGCTTATTGCATTTTGGCGAATTTGTAATATAATTATAGTATAAAAGATAATACTATGTACTTGCATTATTATGTTAGGTGAGGCTCCTATATAGACAGATGCTGATGCCCGGAAACATCGAGAGATGCCAATGGGTCAACAGATATTACCGGATTAAGGTTTTATCTAATGCAGCTGGATTAATTTTTATCTTAAGCTATATAGTGCTAAAACTCGGACGAAAAAAGTTTTAGTTTATGTGGAGAGCCGAAAGGGCTCTTTTTTAAATTTTTAATTTAGGTGGTGTAGTTAATATGGATAACGGACCTTATGGAGGTCGGTGTGACTTTTTACAAATTGCAAAATTTAATAAATATCTGCGGAGGAATATTTGAGTAAATTCCTAAACTTTAACTTTGAATAGATACTGTTTAATTTTTGGTTTGAATATTTCTCCGTAAGTTAAAGGAGGAATATTTATGAAAAAATTAACTAGTTTCTTCTTGAGCAAAGTTCTTTATAGGAAAGTCTATGATGAATTCAACGAGTACGTTGGGAAACTTGTAGATATATATGTATCTACTGATCATGGAATGCCAAGAGCTATAGGGTACAGGATAAAGGATGGCTCGGAAATATCAGATTGTGAATGCAAGAATATAGATTTTTACGAAGATAACAATAAAGTTACTATTAAAGTTGAGGGCATGAGGGGAATAATAGTTCAGAGTTATTCATACCTTTTGTCAAAACATCTTTTGGATAAGCAGATTGTGGACATAAATGGAAAAAAGCTGGTAAGAGTCAATGATTTGAGGATTGCAAAGATAGCGGGAGAGTACAGGGTTGTAGCTGTTGATACAGGTATTTTGGCTCTCGGAAGAAGATTCGGCATCGAAAATATTATAAAAAAATTTTATGGCATATTTAACAGAAAAGCAGAAGATAGTCTTATAATCTGGGACAATGTAGAAGCTCTGGATATGGTAAACAACAATTTAAAGCTTTCAGTTCCCTATAAGAAATTGTCAAAACTTCATCCTGCGGATTTGGCAGATATACTGGAAGACATGGATGTAAACTACAGGAAAAAGGTATTTGAAAATCTGGATGAAAACTTGGCGACAGATACGCTTGAGGAAATACAGCCCAAAATACAGGCGAATATTCTGGAAAATCTGAGTGAATCTAAAAGAGATGAGGTATTGTTTAACATGCCCAAGGATGAGATTGCAGATATTTTGGACGAAGTTGATGAGGATACGGCAGAAAAAATGCTTTTGAACATGAAAAAAAAAGATGCCGATGAAGTGAAGACTCTTATGAATTATAAGGAAGAAACAATTGGAAGTATTATGAAGAAAGACTTTATTTCCTTCAATATAAATATAACTGTCGATGAAACTGTTGAGCTGTTTAGAGAAATTGATCCGGAAGATGAAATTTCCTATTATGTATATATTATAGATGATAAGGAAAGACTTCAGGGAGTTGTGTCCTTAAAAAGTCTTTTGCTGTCCGACGGTAAGTCTAAATTGAAAGAAATTATGGAAAATGATGTAATTAGTGTAAATCACAATGAAAATATAAGCAAGGCTATAGAAAATTGTTCCAAGTACGATTTACTTTCCATTCCTGTAGTGAATGATGAGGAAAAATTATGCGGTATAGTGGTAATAAATGATATTGTGGAAGATGTGTTGATACCTAGTTGGAAAAAGAGGTTGAGAATGGTTGGGTAAATCTGTGGAAGTTGCTGTAGATGGCTTTCTAAAAAAATATTGCACGGGAAATGTGTTTTGACAAGGCTTGTGATTATTAAACGGGGTCTTGTTGAAACACATTTATTTTGCTTTTTATTGACTATTCCCTATGTATTTTTTATTGTATTTGTGCATAAACTATGTTCACGTAAAGGTAAATTACAAGTTTAAATACTAAAGGAGAGATGGTCATATGGGCGGAAAGTCTGTGAATTTTAAAACAAGATTGGCAATGATACTTGCCATATTGTTCACATATATATCCACTTCTTTGTTTTTACTTCCCTATGACAACGCGGTGAAAGCTATAGCATATTCCTATGGCTCTAAGGGAAACGTGGTGACACAGATACAGACAAAACTTAAAAACTGGGGATATTATAATGGAAGTGTGGACGGGGCCTATGGGTACCAGACCTACACTGCCGTAAAATATTTTCAATCCAAGAATGGTTTGACTTCCGACGGAGTGGCGGGGGATGCCACATTGGCAGCCTTGGGCATAAATGTTTCCAGTGGAAGTACTTCTTCCGGAAGTGAAAGCAGTAACCAGAGTGTAATACTTATAGCGCGCCTGATAAACGGGGAGGCGAGAGGTGAACCATATGAAGGTCAGGTTGCCGTAGGTGCTGTTGTATTAAACAGGACAAGAGATCCAAGATTTCCCTCCACTGTACCCGGGGTCATATATCAGCCGGGAGCATTTACAGCTATAGTGGACGGTCAGATACATGCAAATATGGAACAAAGTTCTATAAATGCGGCCAGAGATGCGTTAAATGGCTGGGATCCTTCTGATGGGGCCATATATTATTTCAATCCTGCAACGGCTACCAGCTCGTGGATATGGTCGAGGCCTCTCATAAAAATCATAGGAAAACACAGGTTCTGCAGATAAGTTGATGGGGCTGCGGCCTGCTCAAATGTTAAATTTATAAAAACAGATAGTCAACATACATGAAATTTCGACAGCAAACTTCAATAAAAACTGTTAATATATAGTATAAAAGTATATTTATACTTTTAACTGGTTAGATGAAAGATTTTTATTGTCATATATAAGAGATAATTTATAATCCAGCTAATCATGAACTGACATATTTTTTTGCAACTATGTGGTAATATATTTTTGAGTCAATGATATTAGCTAATAATTACAGGGGGAAATGTTTATGATAGTTGAGAATTTTAGCTTTAATAAAATAGTGGGGGATAAAAAATACGCATATTTTTACAGGATGCTTAAAAAAAGTATTTCAATTCCATGCAGAAATGAATTTATACAAGTCCAATCCTATGGGATTGAAGTTGAGAGACAGGATATATTGAATAACAAATTGGTAAATGTAGAGAGAGAGTGCATTGAAAATATAAGTCCTGAAAGGTATAAAGTACATAAGCTGTTGAAGCTGCTGTATGATCATCAGGTATCTCCTATACACCTGGTTGATGTAATTGGGGACTATGTAGATGAATATATCCTGGATTTTGATAAACAGATAAATTATATAGCTTATTAGAGAAAGGAGGAGAAATCCTCTTTTTTTGTGTGAATTTAATTTATTATATATTATATTAAATAAATAAATATAATATAAAATTTGATAATTGCTGTATAATTAAGTTATTGAATGGAGGTGTAATATTTTGATATTTGGAATTGGAGTGGATATAGTTGAAATCAGGAGGATTAAAGAAGCTATTAGTAAACATGCCAATTTTATGGACAGAATTTTTAGCAAGAATGAAATAGAATATCTCAAGAGCAGAAATTTAAGGCCTGAATTTGTAGCTGGAAGATTTGCAGCAAAGGAGGCTGTGGTAAAAGCACTTGGTACCGGATTTAGAGGATTTGACTTCAAAGAAGTGGAAATAGACAGGGCGGCTTCCGGCAAGCCTACTATAATATTGAAGGGAAAAGCCAAATTGATGGCAAATAAATGTGGAAATTATAAAATACATCTTAGTATATCACATGGTGTGGATAATGCCGTAGCATGTGCAGTGATGGAGGTGGATGAGATTGAGGATAGCACCAGTGGAGATATGCAGGAAGATAGATGATTATACTATAAATGAGCTAAAGATACCCAGTATCATTTTAATGGAAAATGCAGCTTTAAAAGTAGTTGACAATATAGATTTAAAAAACTATGACAGTTTTTGTGTAATATGTACAAAGGGGAACAACGGCGGGGACGGTTTTGCCGTGGCAAGACACCTGTACAATTTAAATAAGAAAGTTCATGTGTTTTTGGTGGGGAAAGAGGAAGGCATGAGTGAAGAATGCCGGACAAATTTTAATATACTGAAGTCCCTGCATGTTGATTTGGACAAGGTTAGCTCTTTAGAAGATATAGCAGAACTTATGGAGAGCATAGATGAAAGCCAGGTAGTTATTGACGGCATATTTGGCACGGGAATCTCTAGAAACATACGTGGAATACAGGATTCCGTCATATCATTGATAAATGAGAAGAGCAAATATACTGTATCAATTGATGTTCCTTCCGGACTTAACGGAAATACGGGAGAAACTATGGGCAACTGTGTAAAGGCCGATAAAACTGTTACATTTCAGTTGTATAAGAAGGGTTTTCTCAGATATGGGAGCGATGAATTTACGGGAGAAGTGGTAGTGGAGGATATAGGGATTCCGGAAATTGCCATTAAAAAATTTATTGGTCCCGAATTTATAATGGATAAAGATTTTGTGGGGGAAAGGTTGAAAAAGAGGAATAAACTCGGACACAAAGGCGACTACGGCAGAGTACTTGTTATAGCAGGTTCCCAGGGATTTACCGGGGCTGCTTATATATGCACCCAGGGAGCTGTAAGAAGCGGTGCAGGGCTTGTCACCTTGGGCTGCTACAAAAATATACAGCAAATACTGAGTTCAAAACTGGTAGAGGGAATGACAATACAGCTGGAAGATGATTCAAGTATGAAAAAAGCAGTGGAAAAAAGTGATGCTATTGCCATAGGACCGGGTATGGGAGCAAATGACAGGACGCTGGATATTGTTGCCAGCATTTTGAATATTCCCGGAAAAAATGTAGTTATCGATGCGGACGGTGTAAATGTATTAAAGGGAAATTTGCAGATATTGAGGGATAAGAAGTGCAAGGCAGTATTGACTCCTCATCTTGGGGAGATGGCTAGAATAACCGGATTTGATATAGGATATATAGAAAAAAACAGGATAGAGGTAGCTAAAAATTTTGCAGCTCAAAACGGCGTAATTGTTCTCCTGAAGGGATACAATACTGTTATTACAGATGGAGAGAGAGTAGCTGTGAACCCTGAGGGGAATTCATCCATGGCCTCAGGGGGTATGGGAGATTGCCTTACGGGAATTATAGCATCCTTTGCAGCCCAAAAATATGATCTCTTTGAGGCAGCTTGCATAGCTGCTTTTGTGCATGGGTATTCCGGAGAGAAATTATCCCGATACATGTTCTGTGTGAATGCCGGCCATGTTCTGAAGGAACTTCCATTTTCCATAAAAGAATTGATGCGTTAAAAAATGTAATAAAAAAATAGTAATATAAGGAGATACAGTAGAATAAATTAATAATAAAGCTCTTTAAAAACTAGGAGGACGGCGTGAAAAAGCTGCTAATAGGTATAGCTGTTGTATTTTTTGTTTTACTTACTATTTTTTTATTTCATGATAGAGATATACAGAATACGGAAAAGATAATATATTATTTAAAGGACCTGGACAGTTACAGCTGTAATGTGAATATAAAGATAAAGAATGATAAACAGCAGATAAGTTACAGCGGCAGGCAGTACTATGACAGTAGATATGGAGAGAGGTTTGATCTGGACAGGGACAGAGTAATTGTATACAGTGGAAACAGGATATTTGTCAAGAATACTGACAACAGTGATAAATACAGTATGAAAAAGAATTTTAACAGCCTGTTTAAATTTTGTTTTATAGGAGAATATATATCACTGCTGTATACTAACGAGAAGATCGATAATTCTTTCAAAAAGATAAATGATCTCCAATATCAGGTTGTACATTTGGACATACCTGGTAATAATAAAAATATAAACAGGGCTGAGTTGTATATAGATTTGAAACACAATATTCCCACTTACCTGAAAATATTTGATTCCACCGGCAGAAACAGGATAGAAGTGGAATATACCGACTTTAAAGCAAATGTGGAAATGAATGCGGATATTTTTAAAATAAATTGATATTGAAGTAATTGTACTCACAATATTTGCTGAAATGGTATATAATTAAATCAATGTATTAAAATTATTTATTTTCTTTCAATTATATGTAGAGGTGATGTATAGATGTTTAGAAATTATAGACCGGTGTGGGAGGAAGTTAATTTAGATAATCTTACATATAACATAGGTCAAATAAAATCAAAAGTGGGCGATAGGCAATTAATAGGAGTGGTGAAGGCTGATGCCTACGGACACGGGGCAGTTGAGGTTTCACAGGTTCTTCTTGAAAATGGAGTGGAAAGGCTGGCAGTGGCTGTTCTGGATGAAGCCGTAGAGCTTAGGCAAAATGGGATAAAGTCACCTATAATGATACTTGGCATAGTGCCGCATACGCTTATTGATGATGTCGTGGATTATGACGTGGAGTCCATAGCTCCTTCCTATGAATATGCATGTCAGCTGTCTAGGGCGGCTGCAGATAAGGGAAAGATTGCCAGGATACACATTGCTGTGGATACTGGTATGGGTAGAATAGGATTTTTGATAAATGATAACAGCGTAGATGAAATTTACAAGATAAGCCAGCTGCCCAATATAGAAATACAAAGCTTGTTTTCACATTTTGCTACTGCAGATGAACTGGATAAAACCTATTCTGGCGAACAGTTTGAAAAATATAAGCTGTTTTATAAAAAACTACTGGACAGGAATATAAAGATAAATATGAGGGATATAGCTAACAGTGCTGCCATAATGGAACTGCCTGACACCTATTGTGATGCCTGCAGACCCGGAATAATAATCTATGGTTATTATCCTTCCTCTGAAGTGGACAAGAATCAGCTGAGTGTAAAGCCTCTCATGACTTTGAAAGCCAATGTTGTTCATGTAAAGACACTGGAAACTGGACAGTATGTAGGTTATGGAAGAAAATTTAAAGCCGGAAGAAAAAGTGTGATTGCTACTTTGCCGGTAGGATATGCAGATGGTTACACCAGGAGATTATTTGGAAAGGCGAAAGTCATAATAAATGGGAAATTTGCTCCTGTAGTTGGAAACATATGCATGGATCAGTGCATGGTTGATGTTACCGATGTGGGAGATGTCAATCCAGGGGATGAAGTTATTCTTATGGGGGAGAAAGATGGACTCAAATTTGATGCTGAGGATATAGCCAGAATCCTCGGAACTATAAGCTATGAAGTGCTCTGTATGGTGAGCAAGAGAGTACCAAGAGTGTATGTAAAAAATGGGAAAGTGGTAAAAGTTAAGAATTATCTGATCAGATAATTTTGATGGTAGATGTTTGTCTGCTTACTATTCTGGTAAGCAGGCGATATTGGCAATTCTGTCATATGCTTTTTTGACTGATTGAAAATAATAATTTGCTTGAGTTTTAGGTGAAAATTACATATGGAAATTTATACGGTGCATTTGCAAAAACCTTTTATTGTAAATTAATAATTATGTAGTATATTTACATACAATGATTTCATATATGACAATATTGTGAATATAAATTTAAAAATTGGTATAATATAATAATATGTGAATTACATAATTATTTGGATTGGTTAATGCCTGATTAATATTGATTTTTCCAATAAAATATAAAGATTGATACATACAATATTAAATTAATATCTATTGATTTTTACATATAAATTATAATAAGCTTAAATGAAGATATTTGAAGAGCTGTATTAGAATAATTATAGAGATAAAGACTCCCGTGTAAAAAAATACAAGCGTAGGACAATGAATTTTTTTTTGACAGAGCTGCGGATTTGGTACTATAATGAGCTTGTATATATTTTGCTTAGGGTAATAGGAGGTATTAATTTGTATATGTCAAATTCTAAAAGATTAGTAATAGACCTCTCAGAAACACTATATAATGAATTTAATAAAGCACTTAAGGAAGATTGCAAAAAAAGGAGTGAATTTATTAGGGAAGTTATCATATTATATATTAGTGAGAAAAAAAGGCTAAATAAAATATCAGAAATGGAAAAAGGATATAGGGAAATGGCACAGCTTAATCTTGAATTTTCAGAAATGGGCTTTGCAAGTGACATAAAAGAATTAAAAGAATATGAAGCGAAGCTTTCGGAGAGTGATTTGCCAGATGACGACAATAGTGAAAAGAGGAGATATATTTTATGCTGATTTAAGCCCTGTAGTTGGGTCCGAACAAGGAGGAGTGAGGCCTGTTATTATCATACAAAATGATGTTGGTAATAAGTACAGCCCTACCGTAATTGTTGCAGCTATTACTTCCCAGATAAATAAAGCAAAACTTCCGACTCACGTGGAGATATCTTCAGAGGCCTATGGACTCAATAAGGATTCGGTTGTGTTGCTGGAACAGATAAGAACTTTAGATAAAAGAAGATTGAAAGAAAAAATTGGTCATATGACAGATAGTGATATGAAGAAAGTAGATAATGCACTTTTGGTAAGTATTGGGCTCCAATAGTTTTACAGTTGAACTCAATAGCTTATAATTCCCTATAATTTTAATTTTAACGGAGAACCTGGATGTTCAGGTTTTGTTGTTGATTATAAGCCCCGGTGTTTTAAACACAGGGGTGAAGTTTTATACTGATTTATATAGTTAGTTCAAAAAGTGAAATTTTGTATTTTGTGGTAGAATAAAATTGAAGTTTTTATTAGGAGCATAGGAGGTAAAAATTGTGAAAAAAAACATAGATGAACTTAAAAAAATTGCTTCAAACATAAGAAAAGATATAATCAAAATGTTGACGAAAGCGGGTTCAGGTCATCCGGGAGGTTCATTATCTGCAGTGGAAATTTTAACTACACTATATTTTTATGAAATGAATATTGATCCTGAAAATACTAGAGATTTGGACAGGGATAGATTTGTATTATCGAAAGGACATGCAGCCCCGGTGCTGTACAGCACTCTTGCCAGAAGAGGGTATTTTGGCCTGGAAGAACTTAAAACTCTTAGGAAACTTGGATCCATGCTTCAGGGACATCCTAATATGAATGAAGTTCCGGGAGTCGATATGTCTACGGGTTCTCTAGGACAGGGAATATCTGCAGCTGTTGGAATGGCTCTTGGGGGCAAGATTGATAAGAGAAATTATAGGGTTTATACACTGCTTGGAGATGGAGAACTGGAAGAGGGTGAAGTTTGGGAAGCTTCTATGGCCGCAGCCCATTATAAACTTGATAATTTGACGGCTTTTATAGATGCAAACGGACTTCAGATAGACGGTACCTGTGAAGAGGTTATGTCTGCCTATCCTATTGGGGAAAAATTTAAAGCCTTCAGGTGGCATGTTATAGAAGTGGACGGACACGATTTTGAGCAGATTATAGATGCTATTGAAGAGGCAAAATCGACTGAGGGCAGTCCCACTGTTATAATTTGTAAAACCATTAAGGGAAAAGGGGTGTCCTTTATGGAGAACCAGGTAGGATGGCACGGTTCTGCACCTAATATAGATCAGTGTGAGAGAGCACTAAAAGATATAGGAGATGAAGAGTAATGTTGAATAAAATAGCAACCCGGGAGGCTTATGGAAAAGCACTTGTAGAATTGGGAGCTGAAAATGAAAAAATAGTGGTCTTTGATGCAGATCTTTCAAAATCAACCAAAACCGCTGAATTTAAGAAAGTCTATCCTGAGAGGTTTATGGATATGGGAATAGCAGAGGCCAACATGATGGCTGTGGCAGCTGGAATATCCACCTGTGACAAAATACCTTTTGTAAGCACTTTTGCAATATTTGCTACGGGAAGGGCATTTGAGCAGATAAGGAACTCAATATGTTATCCGAATTTAAACGTTAAGATATGTGCTACTCATGCAGGGCTTACTGTTGGTGAAGATGGAGCTTCGCACCAGTCCGTAGAAGATATATCTCTTATGAGAAGTATTCCAAATATGACAGTTATTTGTCCAAGTGATGCAGTTGAAGCGGAAGCTGCAGTTAAAGCTGTAGCCAGTATAAAAGGCCCCTGTTATGTAAGACTTGGGAGATCCAAGGTCTCCATTATAAATGACAGCAGGAATTATAACTTTGAAATAGGAAAGGCCATAAAGATGCGGGAAGGAAAAGATGCGGCAATAATTGCCACCGGAATAATGGTAGATGCTGCACTGGAAGCATACAATACCCTGGCTGAAGAGGGAATAAAGGTGTCAGTTTTAAATGTACATACGATAAAACCGATAGATAAAGAGGCAATAGTTGATATTGCAAGAAAAACGGGAGTGGTTATAACTGCAGAAGAGCACAGCATTATAGGTGGGCTTGGCTCTGCTGTATGCGAGGTATTAAGTGAAAATTCGCCCACACCGGTTATAAGAGTGGGAATTAAAGATACTTTTGGAGAGAGTGGAAAACCGGATGAGCTTCTAAAAGCCTATGGACTGACGGGTGACGATATAGTCAAGGCTGTTAAAAAGGGAATGTCCCTAAAATAAATCTGAGCAAAGAAGAGGTGTTTTACTGGAAAGCACCTCTTCTTTGATTTTGCCAGGAATGGCTTGTTTATCGTTAATTTCATATAATTAACTTTTGGTTTTCCATATTATTATGATATAATGTTTGATGTAACAGGCAAGCTTGGAAACTTGTTAAAATATTAAGGAGAGGTTTAGATGATACAATTTAAAAATGTGAGCAAGGTTTATAACAACAATTTATTTGCATTGTCCAATATAAACCTGAACATCCACAAGGGAGAGTTTGTATTTTTAGTTGGACCCAGCGGTGCAGGTAAAACTACATTTGTAAAAACTCTTTTAAAAGAAATTGAACCTACAACTGGAAATGTGATAGTTAATAATGTAGACATCACAAAACTCAAGAGAAGCCAGATACCTTTATACAGAAGAAGGTTGGGTGTTGTTTTCCAAGATTTCAGACTGATACCAACTCTCAATGTCTATGAGAATGTAGCTTTTGCGATGAGAGTGATTGAAGCACCCTTGAAAGAAATAAGAAAAAAAGTTCCTATTGTATTATCCCTGGTTGGACTAGCTAACAAGTATAAATCTTTTCCCCATGAGCTTTCAGGTGGAGAGCAGCAGAGAATTTCTCTTGCGAGAGCCATAGTAAACAATCCATCTGTATTAATAGCCGATGAGCCTACGGGAAATTTGGATCCGGACACTTCTATGGATATAATGGAAACTATAAATGACATAAATCATGCTGGAACCACGGTATTAATGGCAACCCACGCGAGTGATATAGTAAATGCTATGAGAAAGAGAGTTATAGCAATAGAGAAAGGTATTATTGTAAGAGACGAGCAAGGGGGTACATACGGCGATGAGGATTAGTACCATGGGTTTTTTTATAAAGGATGCATTCAGAAGTTTAAAGAGGAATAAGACTATAAGTATAGCAGCAGCGGCTACAGTAGCAGCTACACTTTTTATATTCGGGATATCCATGCTTACAATGTTGAATATAAAACAGGGTGTAGTGGAGATACAATCCAAAGTGGAGGCAAAAGTTTATTTGGAAGATAAAATAACTGTGCCTCAAAAAAGGAATATTGAAAACAAGATAAAAAGTATAGATGGTGTAGTTAGTCTTGATTACGAGACAAAATCCGAGGCGTTGAGCAAATTTAAGAATCAACTGGGAGAACAGAATAAATCTTTGGTGGAAGGACTTGACAAGGACAATCCGATTCCAAGTTCATACGTAGTTAAAGTGGAGAAGCCAGAAATCATATCCAAAGTGGTTGGCAGTATAAGAGGAATGCCGGGGATATACAGTATTCAGGACGGAAGAGGCGTAGTAGACAAGATTATAACTATAACCAGGACCATAAAATGGGTGGGAAGCATTATATTCATTCTGCTCATAGGAGTTTCACTGTTTTTGATAGGAAACACCATAAAGCTGACAGTTTACTCCAGAAGAAAAGAAGTAGGTATAATGAAGTATATCGGAGCTACAGATTGGTTCATAAGGTGGCCCTTTATTATAGAGGGTATTATAATTGGTATGACAGGAGCAATTGTGGCAAATCTGGTATTGTACTATCTGTATAGAATGGTTTATGTCAAGGCATCGGCTGCATTTATAATGATGCAGTTGATAAGTCCGCAGTATGTGATTACCACGGCACTTGGACTATTTGTACTGGCAGGTATGGTAATAGGTGCGGCAGGAAGTGTAATGTCCATTAGAAAGTTCTTAAATGTTTAAATTATTGGCTGAAAAGGTTGTTTCAAAGTTTCTTTGAAACAACCTTTGAGTTTTTTATTGTAAAAGTATTTACAAATATTTTCGCAAATTTATTTTCTTTAGTGTTATAATTATTTAAGATTTACATAAATACTATACTATATAGTGAATGTTTCAGAAAACGAGGTGTATAGTTTGAAAAGTAAAAAGAAATGGATAGCATGGACTGTAGCAATTGTACTTGTGACCAATATTCTTACAATGTTCGGAACTACTAATTTTATAAAAAATACCCAGGGCAATGTAATGGGAGAATTTTCAAAGTTATTTGAAGTTAGAAACCAATTATATAAATATTACGATGGACCTATAAACGACAATACATTGGTTGAGGGAGCCATTAAGGGAATGACTTCATCGTTGAATGATCCCTATACTGTATTTATGAACAAAAAAGAATATGATGATTTCAATGTTCAAACTGAGGGCAATTACAGCGGAATAGGAATTCAGGTTACGTCTAAGAACAATAAAATTGTTGTAATGAGCGTGTTTGAAGGTTCACCTTCCAAAAAAGCAGGAATAATTGCAAATGACATAATTCAAAAAGTAAATGGAATTACAGTAAATGGAAAAGATCTAAATAAAGCCGTGTCACTTATGAAAGGCGAGGAAAACACGGAGGTTACTCTTACACTTTACAGAAAAAACAAAGGTAATTTTGACGTGAAGGTAAACAGACAAAAAATAAATATTTCTACTGTGACGGGTGAAATGCTCCAGGGCAATGTGGGATACATACAGGTGTCTATGTTTGATGAAAACACTGCCAAGAGCTTTAAGAATAAATTAGACGAACTAAAGAACCAGGGCATGAAATCCCTGATATTGGACTTGAGGGATAACCCGGGAGGACTTCTGGATCAATGTGTGGATATGGTTTCCAACTTTGTGCCAAAAAACAAGGTAATAGTTTCTACGATAGATAAATATAATAATAAAAAAGAATACAAATCAAAAGGCGGTGATTTCAATAATCTGCCCTTAACTGTGCTTACCAACGGCAATACAGCCAGTGCTTCAGAAATATTTTCAGGTGCGGTGAGAGATTATAAAATTGGAACTTTAGTTGGAGAAAAAACTTATGGAAAAGGTGTTGTCCAGACCGTGCTGGATACTGGCAATGGAACTGCACTCAAGGTTACCATATCTAAATACTATACTCCAAATGGTGAAAATATACACAAGAAGGGAATAAAACCCGATGTCAAAGTTGAATACCCGGAATCTCTCAGAAATTCACCTTATGACAGAAATAAAGATCCACAATTTAGTAAAGCTTTGGAAATAGCAAAAAATAAAGTGAAATAAATGCTTTGATATTTTTGACGATAGGTGAATATATAATTATAATATATTTGAGATTTTAAGTTAGATGAGTTAGACAGGTAAATTCTGTCTAACTTAGTTCGTGGAGAGGGGAATTAGTTTTAATGATATTATTTTATACATTGAAATCTATAGCTTTTGCATTGACCGAACCTTATTTGATATTGGTTTTGGCTGTCCTGGTGTTTGCACTGTATAGAAGAAACAGACAGACAGTTGTAATGCAAAAAATGATAATTGGAGAGGGAATCAATTCTCCTTTTGAACTTACAATATCTCAAATTGTTATAGGAATTTTTGGAGGCATACTGGCAAGTGTCATCATGTCATATTTGGGGATAGTTTTTGATGAAAATTCGGCTGTAGACCTAATATTTTTAGCATCTATCGTCTTTATGTTTTTTAATGTGAGATTTATATGTTTTGCTTATTCGGGAGCAGTATTGGGCTTTTTAAGCCTTGCACTTACCGTGTCATCTCAAACTTTTAACATTCCCAATTTAGATTTTTTAAAAATAGATGTAGTGGCACTTATGAGTATGGTAGCTATATTACATTTTGTAGAAGGAATTTTGATTATATTGGATGGAAGGACAGGTTCAATTCCTGTTTTTTCAAGCAAAGAGGGAAACATAGTGGGAGGATTTGCTCTTCAAAGGTATTGGACAATTCCTGTAGCTATATTTTTTATGATTCACAATAAAACCATGATAGGAAGTTCATGGCAGGTGTCCGTGCCTAACTGGTGGCCGCTTATAAACAGTTCTATTCCCTACGGCGTTTTGAAAAGTGCGGTTTTGTCCCTGGTGCCATTTTATGCAGTGATGGGATACAATAGTGTTACTTTTACAAGAAATACTAAAGAAAAATCATTTTTGTCAGGAGTTTTATTGATATTGTACAGTATTGCCCTATTTGGAATAGCTCAACTGGCAGTTTTGAACATATGGCTAAAATTTTTGGCGGTTATATTTGCGCCTATAGCCCACGAGGGTATTATAATGTTTCAAAGATATCTGGAAATAAGGGGAACTCCCAAATATGTAAGCACCAGCGAGGGTATGATGGTTCTTGTAGTGGCGCCTAATTCCCCTGCCAGTGAAATGGGAATCAAAAGCGGAGATCTACTGGTGGAGATAAATAATGAAAAAATAGAAAATGAAGACAAGATAGCGGAAGTCATCAAAGAATGTTCAAATTTTATATGGTTTAAAGTAAAAAAGGAAGCGGGAAATTTTGAACAGGTGAGCTACAGTAAAATGAATGAAGACAAAAAGTTGGGGATAGTGTTTGTGCCTAGGAAGGTACCCCATAACAGCATGGTGGTAAAATTGAACAAGAATAAATTTTCTGATGTACTAAATAAGATAAAAAACAAAGGTAAGGATGATTAGAAAATGGGAAAATTTAAAATACATTCTAAATTTAAACCTACAGGTGATCAGCCTGAAGCAATAGATAATATAACAAAAGGTATTTTGAAAGGTGATAAATTTCAAACATTGTTGGGGGTAACTGGGTCGGGCAAGACCTTTACCATGGCAAATATAATAGAAAGGGTGCAAAAGCCCGCTCTTGTACTTGCACATAATAAAACATTGGCATCACAGTTGTGTTCAGAATTTAGAGAATTTTTTCCGGAAAATAGTGTGGAATATTTTGTTTCCTATTATGACTACTATCAACCTGAAGCTTATATACCGCAGACAGATACCTACATAGAAAAGGATGCCTCTATAAATGATGAGATTGATAAGCTTAGACATTCTGCCACCTCCGCACTTTTTGAGAGAAAGGACGTAATAGTTGTTGCTTCGGTATCCTGTATTTATGGACTTGGTAATCCGGAGGAGTATAAAAAATTGACATTGTCGTTGAGACCCGGCATGATTAAGAACAGAGACGATGTACTTAAAAAATTGGTTGAAATACAATATGAGAGAAATGATATAAACTTTGTGAGGGGAACTTTCAGGGTTAAAGGCGATATAGTTGATATATTTCCGGCTTCCTCAACAGATCGCGGGATAAGAGTTGAATTTTTTGGAGACGAGATTGATAAAATAAGAGAATTTGACGTGCTTACGGGAAAAACTATTGGAATCAGAAATCATGTTTCAATATTTCCGGCATCTCATTTTGCCACTTCAAAGGAAAAACTTGAGATAGCCATAAATAAGATAGAGGAGGAACTGGAAGACAGACTCAAGGAACTGACTTCACAGGACAAATTGCTTGAGGCCCAGCGCCTGAAACAGAGAACCAATTTTGACATAGAGATGATGCGTGAAGTAGGATACTGCAGTGGAATTGAAAATTATTCCAGAATACTGGACGGCAGGTCAAAGGGAACTCCACCTCAGACTCTTATGGATTATTTTCCGGAGGATTTTCTTTTGTTTATAGATGAAAGTCATGTTACACTTCCCCAGGTGAAGGCTATGTATGCAGGTGACAGATCCAGGAAAGATTCTCTGGTAAAATATGGTTTCAGACTTCCTTCGGCTTATGACAACAGGCCGCTCAAATTTGAAGAGTTCGAAAAGAAGATAAACCAGGTGGTGTTTGTAAGTGCTACACCTTCTGATTATGAATTGGAACATTCGCAAAATATAGTTGAACAGATATTGAGACCTACGGGACTTCTGGATCCGGAAATCATAGTAAAACCTATAAAGGGACAGATAGATGACCTGTATGAAAGTATAAGGGAAACTTCTGCCAAGGGGTACAGAACTCTTGTTACTACCCTCACAAAGAAAATGGCGGAGGATCTGACGGATTATTTTAAAAGTGTGGATATTAAGGCCAGATACCTGCATTCAGATATATCGACCATAAATAGGATGAAGATAATAAGAGATCTTAGAAAAGGAGAATTTGATGTATTGGTTGGCATCAATCTTTTAAGAGAAGGTCTTGATATACCGGAAGTTGCACTGGTTGCCATTTTGGACGCAGATAAGGAAGGCTTTTTGAGATCACAGAGATCACTTATACAGACCATAGGAAGGGCTGCCAGAAATTCTGAAAGTAAAGTCATAATGTATGCAGATACAATTACCGATTCCATGCACAGGGCCATAAGTGAAACCGAAAGAAGAAGGAAAATACAGATGGCCTATAACAAGAAAAATGGCATTACACCTACTACAATACACAAAGGTATAAGAGAAGTTATAGAATCAACTATGGTTTCTGAGAAAAAAGAAGAGTATAGCAGTTTAAAAGAAGCCGTAAAAGCCGATAATGAAAAGATAGATAAACTTATAGAAGTTCGCCAGAAGCAGATGAGAGCGGCAGCTAAGGAATTGAGATTTGAGGAAGCTGCGAAGCTGAGGGATACTATAGCAAAGTTAAAAAAGCAGAAGAAGCGAGGAAAAAGAAAACTTGTCTAAGGAGTTAAACCAATGAAGAATAGCATAGTTATAAAAGGAGCTAGAGTACACAATTTGAAAAACGTCAATTTGACCATACCGAGAAACAAATTGGTGGTTTTTACTGGCCTGTCGGGATCGGGAAAATCTTCTCTGGCTTTTGACACCCTGTATGCAGAGGGGCAGAGAAGGTATGTGGAATCACTGTCTGCCTATGCAAGGCAATTTTTAGGACAGATGGATAAACCCGATGTGGATTATATTGAAGGTCTGTCTCCTGCCATATCCATAAGCCAGAAGACTACCAGCAGGAACCCGAGATCCACTGTGGGGACTGTTACGGAGATATATGATTATTTGAGGCTTTTATATGCACGTATAGGTGTGCCACACTGCCCAAAATGCGGCAGGGAAATAACCCAGCAGACAGTAGATCAGATGGCTGATAAAATTATGACCCTGCCCGAAAGGACTAAAATACAGGTGCTTTCTCCTATAATAAAGGGGCGGAAGGGAGAACATGTAAAAGTATTAAACAGTATAATTAAAAATGGATTTATAAGGGCGAGAATTGACGGAACTGTTATAGATTTGGAAGATGAAGATGTAAAACTTGAAAAAAATAAGAAGCATACTATTGAAGTGGTAATAGACAGGCTTATAATAAAAGGTGGTATGAGAAGCAGACTATCGGGTTCTATTGAAACTGCCCTTAAATTGTCAGATGGTATAGTCATAATAAATGTTCTGGGTGGAGAAGATATGCTCTTCAGTGAAAAGTTTGCATGTCCCGACTGCGGAATAAGTATAGGGGAAATTACTCCGAGAACTTTTTCTTTCAATTCACCTTTCGGGAAATGTGACACCTGTGACGGACTTGGAACTCTACTTGAAATAGACGAAAATCTTGTTATACCCGATAAAAAAAAGAGCATACTTGAAGGGGCTGTAATACCCTGGGGAGAAGGAAGTCTGAGAGAGGACTCCTGGACTTTCAGCATACTTAAGGCTCTTTCAAAAAAATACAAGTTTAAATTGAACACTCCTATAGAAAAACTCAGCCCCAAAGTTGTAGATATACTTCTTTATGGACTCAAGGGTGATAAGGTAAGAGTGAGATATAAAAAAAACAACAGGGTCATGGAGTTCAATCATTCCTTTGAGGGAGTAGTAAATAACTTAAAGAGAAGGTACATGGAGACAAACTCCGATTATATAAAAAGAGAGATAGAAAATTATATGAGCAACAACCCGTGCCCTGCATGCAAGGGAGCTAGACTGAATCCAGCAGTGTTATCTGTTACGGTGGGAGGAAAAAATATATTTGAATTCTGCAGCATGTCCATAACGGATGAATTGAAGTTTTTAAAGGAAATAAAGCTGTCCAAGAGGGACAGAATTATAAGTGATCAGATACTCAAGGAAATAGGAGGCAGGCTTCAGTTTCTAATAGATGTTGGATTGGATTATCTGACTCTCTCAAGGTCTGCTGGAACACTGTCTGGAGGAGAGGCGCAGAGGATAAGGCTTGCCACTCAGATAGGCTCAGGACTGGTAGGTGTACTCTATATACTGGATGAACCGAGTATCGGACTTCATCAGAGGGACAATGCAAGGCTTATTGCCACATTGAAGCATTTGAGGGATCTGGGGAATACGCTGATAGTTGTGGAACATGATGAAGATACTATGAGGCAGGCCGACTATATTGTGGATATAGGACCTGGGGCAGGAGAACATGGCGGAAAAATAGTTGCAGCAGGATCCATTTCTGATATTATGAAATGTAAAGGGTCCATAACCGGCCAATATTTAACGGGTGAAAAGAAGATAGAGGTTCCCAGACACAGGAGAAAAGGCAGCGGTAAATTTATAAAGGTAATAGGTGCCAGGCAGAATAATTTGAAAAGTATAGACGTGAATTTCCCGCTTGGGGTATTTAACTGTGTTACCGGGGTGTCCGGTTCTGGAAAAAGCACTCTGGTAAATGAAATATTGTATAAGGCACTGCATAAGAAACTGAATAATTCCAAAGACAATCCGGGGGCCTATGACAGTATTCGCGGCATAAAGAACATAGATAAGGTTATAAATATAGATCAGAGCCCCATAGGCAGGACCCCGAGGTCAAATCCTGCGACCTATACCGGAGTGTTTGACGTCATAAGGGAAGTATTTTCAAACACTGCAGAAGCCAAGATGAGAGGGTATAAGCCGGGGAGGTTTAGCTTTAACGTGAAGGGCGGCAGATGCGAGGCCTGCAGGGGCGACGGAATAATAAAAATAGAGATGCAGTTTTTATCGGATGTATATGTACCCTGTGAAGTGTGTAAGGGAAAGAGATATAATAGGGAGACTCTCCAGGTGAAATATAAAAATAAAAATATTGCTGATGTATTGAATATGACTGTAGAAGAAGCTTTTGAATTTTTTAAAAACATACCTAGGGTAAAAAATAAACTTCAGACATTGGTAGACGTAGGACTTGGATACATTAAATTAGGGCAGCCTTCTACACAGCTATCCGGAGGAGAAGCTCAGAGAATCAAGTTGGCTTATGAATTATCCAAGAGAAGCACTGGAAAAACATTGTATATACTGGATGAACCTACTACGGGGCTTCATGTGGATGATGTGAGCAAGCTTATAAATATACTTCAGAGAATTGTAGATTTAGGTAATACGGTGATAGTTATAGAACACAATCTGGAAGTTATAAAGTGTGCAGATTATATCATTGATCTTGGACCGGAAGGCGGAGAAAAGGGCGGTACTGTCATTTGTACCGGCACTCCTGAGCAAATAGCTAAAAATAAAAGCTCCTATACGGGACAATACTTAAAAGAAATGTTATAATTTATATAAAGGCTAGCATAGGTGCACACTTATAATGCTAGTCTTTCTATGTGTTAAGGAGGATACTTTTAAATGGATCTGAGTAAATTGAGTATTATTTTTAAAATTGTTATCATAGGTATAGTTTATATTATAATATTTTGGGCACTCAGGATAATGTATAAGGATATAAAAGTAGGCAGCAGACGGGCCAGGAAAGGAAATAGGAGGTCGTTTGGACTTGAAGTTTTGAACCCGGGCAGTAATTCAAACCTCAGAAGAGGAGCGGTGATTCCGGTTAGAAGGGAAATAACCGTTGGGAGAAAAAATGACAATCAGCTTGTACTGGAGGATCCTTATGCATCTGGGCATCATGCCAGAATTTATATAAGAAATGGAAAGGATTGTATATTGGAAGATTTGGAGAGTACCAACGGGACTCTTCTGAATGGGAAAAAACTGAGGGGAAAGCATTATCTGAATTCCGGAGATGAAATCAGGATAGGGAATACTTCTTTTAAATTTATAAGGTAGTTTTGATTTGAGTATTGTAAATTACTGTAAATAAATGGGTGGTGAAAGTATTGGACTCTAGTAAGGATGAAAAAAAATTATTAAAATATACATACCTTTTATGTTTTGTATGCTTTTTTAATTTGGCAGTAATAAAGCAGCCCTTTGACAAAGGGGCTATGATAATGGCGCTGGTAATATGCATGTTGATAGGATATTCTTATTTTGTAATAAGAAAATTTTTTTCTGACGGAGATAAATACATATTTATTTTTTCCAGTATACTGGCAGTTATAGGAATGGTAATGTTGTACAGAATAAATATGACAATTGCAATCAAGCAGATAATCTGGTTTGCAGTAGGAGTTACTGGATTTATACTCATTGTAGTTTTGATGCCTGATACCAGCAGGTTCAGCAAATATAAATACATATATCTATTGTTCACGCTTATATTTATGGGAATGGGTACTTTTATTGGGACCGAAGTAAACGGATCTAAAAACTGGGTGGATATGGGTGGATTTCAGTTCCAACCTTCTGAATTCGGAAAATTGTTTCTGGTGGCATATCTGGCAGCTGATTTGAAAGATTATAAAAATTTTAAGGATCTTATAATGCCTATAGTGGTGGTGATGATATCTCTTGGGTTTATGGTTACCCAAAAAGATCTTGGTTCCGCCCTCATATTTTTTGGTATAGCTGTAACCATGCTTTACATAGCTACTTCAAAATTCAAATATGTAATAGTCTGTTTTCTGCTGTTTGCCGCCGGGGGCATGATGAGTTATAATCTGTTCGGTCACGTCAGAACGAGAGTTATGATATGGAAAAACCCGTGGCCCTATGCAAACAACCAGAGTTATCAAATTGTCCAATCCATGTTTTCCATAGCATCCGGAGGGCTTACAGGATCGGGACTTGGACTTGGACACCCAGAATATGTGCCCATAAATACTACGGATTTTATTTTTGCGGTTCTTTGCGAGGAACTTGGCATATTGATGGGATTTGCAATAATAATATTATATTTTCTGCTGTTCTACAGGTGCATGAGAGCTGCCGTATACGGAAATGACGAATTTTCAAGACTGCTGGCTGTAGGATACAGTGCCATGATTGCATCACAGGTGCTGGTTATAGTTGGTGGTGTCATGAATGCAATTCCACTTACGGGCATAACGCTGCCTCTTGTGAGCAGGGGCGGGAGCTCCATGTTAATAACGTTCTTTTCGCTGGGTATAATTCAGAAAATATCAGAAGAAGGTAGGTAGCAGTATGAATAACATATTGAACAATATAAAAAAAGTGATGATGGTTTTTTTAATATGTTTTGTAGCTCTTATCTCCTATATGACTTATTTTGAGATCATAACAGGTCCTCAAATATTGAACAGTCCCTACAATAGGAGACTTTGGATAAAAAGAAATGAAGTTCTCAGGGGAACTATATACGATAGAAATGGAAATGCTCTCACCAAAAGTGAACCCATAAATCAGGAAACTCAAAAAAGGGAGTATACCGGCGGATCCATGTTTGCCCACGTTTTGGGATATGTGGATATCAAGTACGGCATTACGGGCCTTGAGAGGAAATACGATGAGGAACTTATGTCCTCAAATGTTCAGGATAGTATAAAGAGTCTCATATTAAACAAGGGAAAGTCTCAGAAGAAGGTTGGATACAGCTTGAAAACCACTCTGGATCTCGATACGCAGCAGGCTGCCTATAATCTCCTGGGCGACAACAAAGGTGCTGTTGTGGTATTGAATCCCAAGACCGGAGAAGTGATAGCCATGGTTTCCAAACCTTCCTTTGACCCGAATAATCTGCAGAATGACTGGAAACAGCTGAATGAAGACAGTAACAGGCCGCTTTTAAACAGGGCCACTGCAGGTCTGTATCCTCCAGGCTCCACTTTTAAGACTGTAACTGCGATAAGTGCCCTGGAGAATATACCGGGCGTTCAAAATAGAACCATTCAGGATACGGGCGAACTTCCACTTGGAGGAGGGTATACCCTCCATAATTTTGGAGGCGAGGTTCTGGGAACTATTGATTTTAAAAGTGCCTATACCCATTCGAGCAATGTATATTTTGGCGGACTGGGGATTGACCTTGGAAATGACAAATTAAAACAGACAGCGGAAAAGCTGTTTTTCAACAGAGAAATCCCGACGGACGGAATACCGGTAGAAGCCAGTAAATTTCCATATCTCAAGCCCTATGAAAAGGGCAGTATAGCGCAAAGTGCCATAGGACAGAGCAGCGACCTGGCAAGTCCGCTTCAGATGGCCGTAATTACGAGTACCATAGCCAATGGAGGGATCCTTATGAAACCTCATCTGGTGAGCGATGTACTTACGAGTTCGGGTCAGGAAGTAAGGAGCGTACAGCCAGAGCAAGTGGGGCAGCTGATTTCTGTAAATACGTCGGAGGTTATGCAGGGACTCATGAAGTCCGTTGTGGAATCCGGAACAGGAGTCAATGCTTCTGTTGAAGGATTGGATGTAGCCGGGAAAACGGGGACGGCAGATAATGAGTCCATGGGAAAATATTCACCGCCTCATTCCTGGTTTATAGGTTTTGCTCCCTACGAGGATCCACAGGTAGCTGTAGCGGTAATTGTGGAAAATGGAGGACAGGGAGGAAAGCTGGCTGCTTCCATAGCTTCAGAGGTTATAAGGGTGGCGCTCAGGAAATAGCATAAATTGTCAATTGCATAATTTTACCGGGAAATTTTGCTGTAAAATATGAAATTACCCTAAATTTAATGTTATAATGTAGTCAACAAAGGGGTTATTGGAATTAAAAACACAAAAATTGTCTAATATTATGACAGCTAAGAGGGAAAAAAATGAAGGGTAAAACTCATATAGGAATGGGACTGGTTACTTATTTATCAATTTACAACATAATTCCCGGCAAATTTAATTTCCTGGGACTTTTCCTGGTGGTATTCGCCTCCATATTGCCGGACGTTGATCATCCCAAAAGCATGATAAACAAGTACATTCTTCCTTTTAAGAATAAACTTACAAAAGTTGTGCTATATGGGTGTATCGGTCTGATATTTTTATGGTATGATTATCTGTATACGGATGCTCCCATAATGAAAGCTATCGGGATATCCTTCATTATAATAGCAGTATCTTCCCATAGAAATGGTTTAACTCACAGTTTTTCAGGAATGATAATGTTCTCCTTTATCATAGGCTATCTTGGAAATATGTATGATATCCATTATCTGGTTTATTATTTTATGATAGGTTATGGCATGCATCTGTTCTGTGATATGTTTACAAATATGGGAGTGCCTCTTTTTTATCCCTTTGAAAATAAGAAATTCAGATTTCCTCTCACCTATAGGACTAATTCTAAAGTCGGCTCTGTAATAGAAGAAATGTTGATGATATGTGGAATTTTATTTACAATATATAGACTTCCAGTTATATTTTGCAAATAGTTTTAGGAGTGATTTAGTGTTCGATTTTCAATATCAGTTAAAAGTGTTACCAGACAAACCTGGAGTTTATTTAATGAAAAATTCCCTGGGAGAAATCATATATGTTGGAAAGGCAAAGGTTTTGAAAAACAGGGTAAGGCAGTATTTCCAAAATTCGAGGAATCATTCTGAAAAAGTAAAGGCCATGGTCAGACATATTTCGGAATTTGAATATATTGTGACGGATTCGGAGATGGAAGCTCTTATTTTGGAATGTAATCTGATTAAGAAATATAGGCCGCATTACAATATATTGTTGAAAGATGATAAAAGATATCCATTTTTGAAGATAACTGTGAATGAGGACTTTCCCAGGATAATTTATGCAAGAACCGTATCCAGAGATGGAGCAAAGTATTTTGGCCCCTATACCAGTCCCTCTTCCGTATATGAGACCATGGAGGTTATAAAGAAGATATTTCCTATAAGAACCTGCAGGCTTTCCATAAAGAAAAATGGCAAAATGGTAAGACCATGCCTGAACTATTATATAGGGCTTTGCAAAGCTCCCTGCGGAGGTCATATTACCAGGGAGGAGTATGGAAAGATAGTGAAGGGTATAGTAGATTTTTTGTCCGGGAAAGATAAGAGTATAATTAAAAAATTAAAGGAAGATATGAATGCTGCATCGGAGAATCTGGAATTTGAAAAGGCAGCGGAATTGAGAGATAAAATATTTGCAGTGGAAAAAGTTATTGAAAAACAGAAAATAACTACTGTGGGATTTGAGAATGAGGACTTTATAAATGTATATTCGGATGGGAAGGACAGCTGTGTGCAGATATTCTTTTTGAGAACCGGTAAAATAATCGGCAGGGAACATTTTATTGTCGAAAACACGGTGGATTTACCTAAAAGTGAGGTAATATCAAATTTTATAAAGGAATTTTACGGAGGCACAGCTTATATAGGTAAAACCATATATGTTCCTGAAGTGGATGATATCCACCTTCTGGAGGACTGGCTCAGCATGAAAAAGGGCTCCAGGGTCTATATAAAATTACCGTTTAGGGGTGAAAAAAGAGAAACTCTGGATTTGGTCGAGGAAAATGCCGAGACCACACTTAAGAATTTTAAATTGAAGTTTATTCAGGATAAAAAACTTTACAATACATCACTTGAAGAACTTTCTCAGATATTGGAACTTGATGATATCCCGCACAGGATAGAGGCTTATGATATATCCAACATCCAAGGGGTGGATTCGGTAGGTTCCATGGTAGTTTTTGAAGATGGAAGACCCAAGAACAGCGATTACAGAAGATTTAGAATAAATACTGTAGTGGGAGCCAATGACTATGACAGCATGAGGGAGATAATCAAAAGAAGATTTCAACATGGACTTGATGAAATAGAGAGGATAAAGGAAAAAAACCTCAAGTTAAGTGCTGGAAAGTTTTGTATTTTTCCGGATCTAATTCTCATGGACGGAGGTAAAGGGCAGGTAAATGCCGCGTTGCAGGTTTTGAAGGGCCTGAATGTAGATATACCTGTATGTGGAATGGTTAAAGATAACCACCATAGGACAAGGGGACTTATATATGACAACCGGGATTTGACCATAAACTGCAGTTCTAATGTAATTAAGCTTATTGCCAGAATACAAGATGAAGTTCATAGATTTGCTATATCCTATCACAGGAGCCTTAGAAATAAAAGGGCATTTCATTCAGTACTTGAGGACATACCCAATGTGGGAAAAACGAGAAGAAGGGCATTGTTGATGAAATTTGGAAGCATAGACAATATAAAAAAGGCAAATCTGGAAGAATTGACGGCTACGCCTTCCATAGACAGGCGTACGGCAAAAAACATCATTTCTTATTTCAAAATGGATGGTAAGAATTGAAATGTATATTCTTGATTAAGTAGTATACATACATTATACTAATTATAACACTTAATTTTAATTTTCAAGGAGAAACTTACAATGAATAAATTGAACAAATTTAAAAATTTTGCTATAAATCTAAGAGAAATATTGAATAGAGAAGATATAAAGATAGATGAACCCATGAAGTATCACACTTCTTTTAAGGTAGGGGGTCCTGCAGATATACTCCTTACCCCCAAAGATTTTCAACAGGTAGTAGATGTAATAAAGTTTTGTAGAAAAAATAACATACCCTTTTATATAATGGGAAACGGATCCAATTTGCTTGTAAAAGACGGCGGCATAAGGGGCATGATAATCAAGCTCATAAAATTGAACCATATCATTGTCGAGGGAAATAAAATTACTGCAGGAAGCGGGGCATCTTTGAAAGATGTTTCTACCGCCGCCTTGCAGAACAGTTTGACCGGAATTGAGTTTGCCTGTGGAATTCCCGGAAGTGTAGGTGGAGCAGTTACCATGAATGCAGGTGCGTATAACGGTGAAATCTCCAATGTGGTGGAAAGTGCAAAGGTTGTAGATAAATTCGGGAGGATAAGGATCCTCGACAGAGAGAAATTGAAATTGGGATACAGGATGAGTTCCATACTGATGTATGGATATACTGTCCTGGAAGTGACTTTTAATCTCGAAAAAGGAGAATATGATAGAATAAAAAAACGTATAGATGATTTAAATAGGAGAAGAAGAGAAAAGCAGCCCCTGGAATATGCTTCTGCAGGCAGTACTTTTAAAAGACCGGAAGGTCATTTTGCAGCTAAGCTGATAGAAGACAGCGGATTGAAGGGTGAAAGTGTTGGAGACGCCCAGGTTTCAGAGAAACATTCAGGATTTATAATAAACAGGGGAAATGCCACTGCCAGCGATATTTTGAATTTAATAGAGATTGTACAGTGCAGGGTAAAGGCAAAATTCAATGTGGATCTCTATACTGAAGTTAGAATCATAGGAGAAGATTAAAATATCAAATTTGCCGGATAAGTGGGGAATTGGTGCTTGTGCTGCACTTGATTCTCCATTTTAAGCTATATTTATTCTTACAATTCATTGTGCTATAATTAAAAAAAGCAAATTTGAATGAGAATCTAAATATGTATTGGTGGAGGAATGTGGCCATGAGATTTGTTATAGTGACAGGATTATCCGGGGCCGGGAAAACTCAGGCTATAAGAAGCTTGGAAGATTTAGGATTTTTTTGCGTAGACAATCTTCCTCCTACCCTTATACCTAAATTTGCAGAGGCCTGTTATCAGACTGACGGTAAAATAGATAAAATAGCTCTGGTAATAGATATAAGAGGAGGGCAGTTTTTTGACGATATATTTGAGAGCTTGAATTATATAAAAAAAGAAGGATATAAATATGAAATATTGTTTTTAGATGCTTCAGACGAGGTGCTTGTTAAGAGATTCAAAGAATCCAGGAGGAAACATCCTCTGTCCCCTAATGGAAGGATTTTAAAGGGAATACTTATGGAGAGAAACAGGCTTAGAGACATAAAGGAAAGGGCAGATAATATAATAGATACTTCAAATCTTGCAACCAGAGAATTAAGGGAAAAAATAACAGAAATATATTCGGAAGAAGGACAAATAGAAACCCAATTGATGATAACCGTGCTTTCCTTTGGATTTAAATATGGTATACCGGTGGATTCAGATTTAGTGTTTGATGTGAGGTTTTTGCCGAACCCATTTTATATCCCATCTCTTAAAAAATATTCTGGAAAAGACAAACCTGTAGTGGATTATATAATGGATTTTAAGGAAACTGCTATATTTATAGATAAGCTGGAAGACATGCTGGAGTTTTTAATTCCAAATTATTTGAAAGAGGGCAAGAGGCAGCTCATTATATCGATAGGATGTACTGGAGGCAGACATAGATCTGTAACTATTGCCAATGCCATTTACGACAGATTGAAAGCTAATGGACATAAAGTGAACATAGACCACAGGGATATTGAAGAGGACGTAAAGAATAAAGGTGGTAAAAAACTATGAGAATTGTAGATTGGCTTAGACCCGGCATAAAGGTTAAAAGGTGGGTTATGCTTGGAGCCATGGGAGTGCTGTTTATAATATTTGGAGTGATAGAGTTTGTAAATAGGAGGTTTTACAGCTTTTATTATATTTCTTTTTATGTATTTTTAATTGCATCCGGGATATTTGTGGTATATATTTCCATAACTCAGGGAATGCGTTCCATAATAGCTTTGATAAACAAGGGGTACTTGAACGTATCTCTGGATTCAAAAAAATTGGAGAGCCTCATATATGAAAAACGCCTCCTGGTAAAGGGACCCAAAATTGTGGCTATCGGCGGGGGTACAGGACTCTCCACCATGCTTCGGGGTCTCAAATATTATACTTCGAATATAACTGCCATAGTGACTGTTGCAGATGACGGCGGCGGTTCCGGCGATTTGCGGGAGGATTTGGGAATGCTTCCGCCTGGTGACATACGAAATTGCATACTTGCCCTGGCGGATACCGAACCTTTAATGGAAGATCTTCTCCAGTACAGGTTTAAAGATGGAAGACTTAAAAATCAAAGCTTTGGGAATCTGTTTCTGGCTGCCATGGACGGAATATCTTCAAATTTCGAGGAGGCTGTCCATAAAATGAGTTCTGTCCTTGCAGTTACTGGAAAGGTTATGCCTGTTACATTGGACAATTTGGTTTTAAAGGCAAGACTGAAGAATGGTTCTGTAGTGGAAGGGGAATCCAATATCCCCCAGGAGGCTATCAGGCAGAACAGCAGTATAGACAGGATTTTCATAGAACCTGAGAATGCAAGGGCCTTAAAGGAGGCAGTGGATGCCATATTGGATGCAGATGCCGTGATATTGGGACCGGGAAGCCTTTATACCAGTGTGATTCCCAATCTTCTGGTAAAGGATATAGCAGGTGCGATGCGAAATACAAATGCCCTGAAGCTTTATGTGTCTAATATAATGACCCAGCCTGGTGAAACGGATGGGTTTGCCGTAGAAGATCATATAAGAACGATTTTTGATCATGTGGGCAGTGGTATAATTGATTATGTGATTGTAAATGTAGGGAAGATAAACAGAGAATTGGAAGGAAAATACAAGGAAGAGGAATCACATCTGGTCAAGATAAACGAGGAGGCCATATCTTCCCTGGGAGTAAAGGTTATAGAAGGTGATTTTATAAGTGCTAAGAATGGACTTATAAGGCATAATTCCGAAAAATTGGCTTCTATATTGATAGAGACTATCATGGATAAAAAACTTCTGTATGACAGAAAGAAAATAATAGAATATTTCTATTTATCGGAGAGGTTAAAGGAAATAAAGAGATAAGCGGGAGATTGAATATGTCATTTTCGTTGAGGGTAAAAAATGAGATCTGCAGATATGCGAATATGAGCAGAGAAGAAGCTGTGGCTGAGTTGTCTGCAATAATGAAGGTAAGCGGTACTTTACTTTTGGGTGGGATAAAAAAGTTTGGCTTTAAGATAATTACGGAAAATGCTCCCACTGCCAGGTTTCTCTTCAAGCTGTTAAAGGATAAATTTGATATACATACGAAGATACTGGCGAAGAGAAGTAATTCTCTAAAAAAAAATCATATATATGAGATAATTATATCGGAAGATGGAAAAGTAAGGGGACTTCTCAAAGAAGTGGGAATTTTAAAAGAGGAAGGAGATATCTTTTCCCTGGATTACAGCATACCGAGGGATATGGTGAGGACTGATCTGCTAAAAAGGGCATATATAAGAGGTGCATTTTTGGGAGGGGGAAGTATCAGCAATCCTGAGAAGACATATCATCTGGAGTTTGTAACCCATAATGATATATATGCAGGCGATTTGAGCAGCCTTATAAATGAGTACGGATTGAATTCTAAAATAATACAGAGGAAGAACAGCTTTATAGTGTACATCAAGGAAGGGGAACAGATAGTAAATCTTTTAAGTATAATGGGAGCATATTCTGCACTTCTGAAGCTGGAAAACATAAGGATAATGAAGGACATGAGAAATAATGTAAACAGGCTGGTAAACTGTGAAACTGCAAATTTAAGCAAAACTGTGAATGCATCGGTAAGACAAACGGAAAGCATAAAGCTTATACAGAGAAGGATAGGTCTAAACAGGCTCCCTGAGAATTTGAGAGAGATTGCCGAACTTAGGTTGAATTATCCGGATGAATCTTTAAAGGAATTGGGTGAAATGCTGAAACCCAAGGTGGGTAAATCTGGTGTGAACCATAGGTTAAGGAGAATTGAAAAAATAGCAGAGGAGCTTAGAAAAGAAAGGTAGGAACAGAGTATATGTCTAAGCATGAAGATGTAATAAAATATATACTTTCACTGGAAGTTGGCACCAAGATTTCAGTTAGAAGTATAGCGAGTGAATTAGGCGTTAGTGATGGAACAGCATATAGAGCTATAAAAGATTCTGATACTCTGGGAATAGTTACTACCATCCCGCGGGTTGGAACTGTTAGAATAGAAAAAGTTGGGAAGAAAAATATAGATGTCCTGACCTATGGTGAAGTTATAAATGTAGTGGACGGTAGTTTGCTGGGAGGTAAGAATGGTATACATAAGATGCTTCACAGTTTTATAATAGGGGCAATGACTACAGAAGCTATGAAGCGGTATATAAGAAAAGACTGCCTTGTTATAGTTGGAAATAGAGAAGATGCACAAAAACTTGCACTTTTAAATGACGCGGGAGTTCTTATAACCGGAGGTTTTGGATGCAGCGATAGAATAAAGGAACTGGCCAATGAAAAATGTCTTCCCATAATATCCAGCAGCTATGATACTTTTACTGTAGCCAGCATGATAAACAGGGCTATTTCTGAAAATCTCATAAAAAAAGACATAGTTTTAGTAGAGGATATAATGGAGGACAGTCCGTGCTACCTTAAATCCACAGACACAATTGAAAAATGGAAAAAAATAATGCGTGAAGTCAAACACGAGAGATATCCCATAGTGGACAGTGAGAAGAGAGTGGTTGGAATTGTATCCCTGAAGGATTTGTCGAACCACTATGTTGATGATGAACCAGTCAGCAGGATAATGCACAAGGATCCCATCACGGTGACTCCTAAGACCACAGTTGCCTATGCAGCCCATATAATGGGATGGGAGGGTATAGAGCTTTTCCCGGTGGTAAAAGGCAAGAAGTTGGCAGGTGTCATAACCAGGAGGGATGTAATAAAAGCACTTCAGTATATGGCAAGACAGCCCCAGTCGGGAGAAACCCTTGAGGATTCCATGTTGAAAAAATTCGAATTCAATATTGAGGACAATGTGGCGCATTTTAAGGGAAAGATAACTCCTGAAATGCTGGATCCCATTGGTACTGCTTCCTGGAGCTCGCTGAACATGCTCCTTTCCACTGTTGCAATTATGATTTTGAGGCAGAAAAATAATGCAAATATTTTGGTGGACAGTATAAATACCTATTTCATGAAGCCTGTACAGATTGACAGCGAGATTGAAATATATGTTAATGCGATAGATGAGGGTATAAATTACTGCAAAGTGGAAGTTGATATGTATGATGAAAAAAAAAATATAGTCGGGAAATGTATTTTGTCCGCAAGAATGATAAGAAGGTGAAAAGTCCTGATTATTAGTGGAAACTAGGGGGTTGATTGTGATTATGGAGAAAAAATGTAAATGGGTTAGCCTGCATCAGCATACGGAGTATTCCCTTCTGGATTCTTCAGCCAAGATTCCTGAACTCATAGCAAGGGCCAAAGAGCTGGGAATGAACAGCATGGCCATAACGGATCACGGAGTTATGTATGGATGTGTGGATTTTTATAAGGAGGCCAAAGCTCAGGGAATTAAACCCATAATAGGCTGCGAAATATATGTATCCCAGGGAGATATGCATGTAAAACAGAATAATGGCAGAAACAAAAATTATCATCTTGTGCTTCTTGTAAAAAATAAAGAAGGATATTCAAACCTGATGAAGATAGTTTCCACTGCCTCTATTGAGGGATTTTATTATAAACCCCGTGTGGATCATGATTATTTAAAATCCCACAGCAGGGGACTCATAGCATTGAGTGCCTGCATGAACGGTGAAATACAGTCCCATATATTAAATGATGATCTTGATGCAGCCAAAAATGCGGCAATTTTTTACAGGGATACTTTCAGTGATGGATTTTACCTTGAACTACAGTATCATGGAATAGAACAGCAGCTTAAAATAAATGACCGGCTCATTTCAATGTCAAAAGAGCTTGGTATTCCCCTGGTGGCTACTAACGATGTCCACTATATAAGAAAAGAGGACTACAGGGCTCATGATATCCTGCTCTGTATACAAACCGGTAGGACTGTGGATGAAAAGGACAGGATGCGGTATCCCTCGGATGAATTTTATCTGAAGTCCCCGGCAGAAATGTATAAGATGTTTTCAAATGTGCCGGAGGCTCTGGAAAATACAGTTAAGATAGCAGAAGAGTGTAATTTTGACTATGAATTTCACAAGTCAAAACTTCCCAAGTTCCCTCTCCCGGAGGGAGTGGATGCCTATGCTTATCTGAGGGATCTGTGTTATAAGGGGCTAGAAAAAGGATATGAAAATGTAACTGAAAAATTAAAGGAAAGACTGGAATATGAACTTGGTGTAATAAAAACCATGGGATATGTGGATTATTTTCTCATAGTCTGGGATTTTATAAGATTTGCAAGGGAAAATAAAATCATGACAGGTCCCGGCAGGGGAAGCGGAGCTGGTTCCATAGTTGCCTACACTCTTGGGATTACAAAAATAGATCCTATAAAATACAACCTTATTTTTGAACGTTTTTTGAACCCGGAAAGAGTTTCCATGCCTGATATAGACAGTGATTTTTGTTATGAGAGGCGTGGAGAAGTCATAGATTATGTAGTTAGAAAATACGGGGAGAATAACGTATCACAGATTATAACATTTGGAACCATGGCAGCCAGGGCAGTCATAAGGGATGTGGGCAGGGCCATGAATTATTCCTATGCAGAAGTGGATAGAATAGCGAAAATGGTTCCCACAGTTCCGAATATAACTATAGACAGGGCACTTGAAATGAATCCGGAGTTCAAGGAGGCATATGACAGCGAGCCGAGAACCAGGGAACTTATAGATGTGGCGAAGTCCCTTGAAGGACTTCCGAGGCACACTTCTACACATGCTGCTGGAGTCGTGATAGCTTCGAAACCTCTTGTGAATTACGTACCTCTTCAAAAGAATGACGATAATGTAGTAACTCAGTTCACAATGAATACTTTGGAAGAACTTGGGCTTTTAAAGATGGACTTTCTGGGTCTGCGTACCCTGACTGTTCTCAGGGATGCCGTGGACATGATAAAACAGGATAAGGGGAAGGAGATTGATCTTGACAATATAGATTATGACGATCAATCCGTATACAGTATGATAGGCGAGGGGGAGACGACCGGCGTGTTTCAGCTGGAATCCGCCGGAATGACATCTTTCATGAAAGAGTTAAAACCGGATTCACTGGAGGATATTATAGCAGGAATAAGTCTTTACAGGCCGGGGCCCATGTCAGAAATCCCAAAGTACATCAAGAATAAAAAGAATCCGGATGAAATTGAGTACATAACTCCCCAGCTCAAACACATTCTTTCTGTTACCTATGGGTGCATGGTGTATCAGGAACAGGTCATGCAGATCGTAAGGGATTTGGCTGGCTATTCCATGGGCAGGAGTGATCTTGTAAGGAGAGCCATGTCCAAGAAGAAACACAAGGTTATGGAAGAAGAGAGACATAATTTTGTATATGGGATAGTGGATGAAAATGGGAAAATACAGGTTCCGGGCTGTGTAAGAAATGGTATATCTGAGGATATTGCCAACAGGATATACGATTCCATGGTTGATTTTGCCTCATATGCTTTTAATAAATCCCATGCAGCTGCTTATGCAGTGGTGGCATTTCAAACTGCATATTTGATGCACTATTATCCTGTAGAATTTACGGCAGCCATGTTAAACAGCGTGAAGGGCGACAGTGAAAAGGTTGCCTATTACATAAGGTTTGCAAAAAATAAGGGTATAAAAATACTTCCTCCAAGTATCAACGAAAGCTGTGCCAAGTTCACGGTGGAAAATGGCTGTATCAGATTCGGACTTTCTGCTGTAAAAAATGTGGGTGAAAACATAATAGACAGCATAGTCGGGTCAAGAAATCAACATGGTAAATTCAAGGATCTGGCCGATTTCTGCAACAGCATAGATATTGGTGCAATAAATAAAAGAGTGGTGGAAAGTCTTATAAAGGCAGGTGCCTTTGACTGCTTTCATGTATACAGGTCCCAGCTTGTGGCAGTACATGAGAAGGTAATTGACGGCATAATAAATTCCAGAAAAAGAAACATAAAAGGGCAGGTCAGCCTGTTCTCACAAATTGAAGACAGAGGAGTGAAAATACAATATCCCGAAATAGGGGAATTCAAAAAAAGAGATATGCTTGCAATGGAGAAAGAAATGACCGGGCTGTACCTTTCAGGGCACCCTCTTGAGGAATATGCCAAGACCTTGAAACTTCAAACAGATACTAAAATATCCGATATAGTGAGTGTAAAGACCCTGGAAGAGGGCTTTGTAGAGGAGAGCAAGGTAAAAGACGGTGACAGGGTCGTGGTTGGAGGAATACTTTCGGAAGTATCCAAGAAAATAACCAGGAACAACGATATGATGGCTTTTGCAAAGATAGAGGATCTCTACGGCATTGTGGAGATAATAATATTTCCCAAGGTTTTTCAGAAATTTAAAAATTTAATTTATGATGATTCTATGATTATAGTAGAAGGCAGGGTAAGTGTAAGAGAGGAAGAAGATCCCAAGATTCTCTGTGAAAACATAAAACCTCTTGTGAGAGTGGATATCAATAAGCTTTATATATTGATAGGGGACCAGTCGGATTTGAAACAGGCCGTAGATGAAATCAAAACTATATTTTCAGATTTTAAAGGAAATATGCCTGTATATTTATGTACAGCCAAGGAGAGAAAGAAGTTCAGACTTGACAGAGAACTCTGGGTGGAACCCAGTTCAGAACTTGTTTCTATTTTAAAGAAAAAATTTGGAGAAAAAAATTTAAAGATAATTTAAAAATTGGTATATTTTATTGCCGAATAAACAAAATAACATAGGAAGAGCTTTTTCACGGGTTTTGGCAGCCGTGTTCTGAAAATCAGCACCAAAATATGGTGAAAAGGCAATCGTTGTATGTTATAATTGACGTGTAGAAGTTATAAATTTTATTTGTAGTTTCAATGGGACATAAAAAGTCCCTGCGGTCACAGGAGGTAACAAGTATGAAAACAATAGCTGTGTTGACAAGCGGCGGAGATGCTCCAGGCATGAATGCTGCCATAAGGGCAGTGGTGAGAACGGCTTTGGATAAGAAATTTACTGTGATGGGGATAGAAAGAGGATACAGCGGCCTCATAAACGGTGAAGTTATGCCTATGGAAAGAAAAACTGTGGCGGATATCATACAAAGGGGAGGAACTGTATTGAAAACTGCCCGCAGCGAAGAATTTAAGACTGAAAAGGGAAGAAAAAAAGCAGTGGGCGTGCTGAAAAAATTTGGTATAGACGGACTGGTTGTAATTGGAGGAGATGGTTCCTTCAGAGGGGCCCAGGAATTGTCCAAAATGTCCATAGCCACTATTGGAATTCCCGGTACCATAGATAATGACCTGGCATATACGGATTTTACCATAGGATTTGACACGGCAGTAAATACGGTATTGGATGCCATAAATAAATTGAGGGATACTTCCACTTCGCATGAAAGAGTGAGTGTAGTAGAGGTTATGGGAAGAAATTGTGGGGATATAGCGCTTTATTCCGGTCTGGCAGGAGGTGCCGAGAACATAATTCTGCCCGAGATAGGATATGATGGGGATGAACTGTGCAGAAGCATAATCAGGGAAAAAACCAAGGGCAAGCTGCATAATTTGATAGTCCTTGCCGAAGGTATTGGAGGAGCTGAAGCTCTTGCTGAAAAGATACAAAAGGTTACTGGAATAGAGGCTAGAGCCACAAAACTCGGACATATTCAAAGGGGAGGAAGTCCCAGCTGCATGGATAGAATACTGGCTTCCAAATTCGGGTACAGAGCTGTGGAACTGCTGGAAGAGGGAAAAACCTCTAGAGTTGTTGGAATTCGGGGTGGAAAGATTGTCGATTTGGATATAGATGAGGCTTTAAACATGTCAAAACATTTCGATAATAAGTTGTACAATATAGCAAACGCATTGGCTTAGAGGAGGGATATGTACTATGCAAAAGACTAAAATGATTTTTACTATCGGACCTGCAAGTAGTTCGGAGAAAGTTTTATCGAAGCTTATTGAAGCCGGTATGAATGTATCCAGGCATAATTTTTCACACGGGGATTATGCCGAGCATGAAGAGATGATAAATACTGTAAAGAAATTGAGGGAAAGATATGACAGGCCCATAGCAATTATGCTGGACACCAAGGGCCCTGAAATAAGAACGGGGAATTTTAAGGATGATAAGGTGGAATTGAAGGAAAATGAACATTTTGCCGTCTACTGCGGGGAAGATGTCCTCGGCGATGATCATAGATGTTCTATAACCTATGATGGGCTGTGTAAAGATGTCAAAAAGGGAAACCACATATTGATTGATGATGGTTTAATTGATTTGAAAGTTGAAGGCATTGAGGGAAGTAAAATAGATTGTACAGTTGAAAACAGCGGAATTATCAGCAATCACAAGGGAGTAAATGTTCCGGGGGTTTCCGTATCACTTCCGGCTCTTACTAAAAAAGATGAAGAGGATCTGAAGTTTGGATGCAGGATGGGTATAGATATGGTGGCGGCTTCTTTTATAAGAAAAGCTGCAGATGTGCTTGCTATAAGGAAGGTGCTTGAAGCAAATGGAGGACAAGACGTACAGATATTTTCCAAGATAGAGAGCCGTGAAGGTGTTGACAATATAGATGAAATACTTAAATTTTCTGATGGGATAATGATTGCAAGAGGAGATATGGGAGTTGAGATTCCCATAGAACAGGTACCCATGATTCAAAAAATGATAATAGAAAAATGTAACAGGGTGGGAAAACCTGTCATAACTGCTACCCAGATGCTGGATTCTATGATAAGAAATCCAAGGCCTACAAGGGCTGAAGCATCCGATATAGCCAATGCCATATTTGACGGGACGGACGCCATAATGTTGAGCGGGGAATCTGCAAATGGGAAATATCCTGTACAGGCAGCCCAGACCATGGCAAAGATAGCCCAGACTGCAGAGAAGAAAATAAATTACGATAATCTGCTTGAGAGGAAAAGAGAAGCTCATATACAAAATGTTCCCAATGCCATAAGTCTGGCAACTTGTACTACTGCTTCCGAGTTGAATGCTTCTGCCATAATAACTGCCACCCAGAGTGGACATACAGCTAGGATGGTTGCAAAATACAGGCCCGAATGTCATATAATAGCTGTGACTCCGAGCCATAGAGTTGCGAGAAGTCTTGCTCTCAACTGGGGAGTGTACCCGATAACTGCGAAGAGGGCGAATTCTACTGATGAGCTCATAGAAAATTCTGTTAACATAGCTTTAAAGAGCGGTTATGTGCAAAAAGGCGACCTGGTGGTCATAGCTGCAGGCATACCTGTCAGTTATTCCGGAACCACCAATATGCTGAAGGTTCACATAGTGGGTGATATCCTGGTTCAGGGCAGAGGTGCAGGGATAAGACCCGGCTACGGTAACGTGAAAGTTGTTGGAAGTCCCAAAGAATCAGATGAAATTGTTGAGAGAGACGATATACTGGTAGTTAAGAATTTGGATAGGGGATATATGAGTGTGCTGGACAGGGTGTCCGGGGTTATAGCGGAAAGCGGTGGACTGACATCTCATCTTGCCATCGAATGTATATCCAGGGAAATACCTATTATATGCAGCGCAGGAGGTGCTACTGAAGTACTTAAAACCGGGACATTTATAACTATGGACGTTATAAGGGGCATTGTATATAACGGTAGAGCCAATATAATGTAAATCAAAAAAAAGAGCAGCTGACAGCTGCTGTAAAATAAAAATCCTGCAAAGATCAAATATGAGCTGATGAATTCAATTATTTCTGAGAGTCCTTTGAATCATCTGACAGATCTTTGCGGTATGAAAAATTGCATGGTTCTCCGTCGCAATTCAATACGATATCGTCATCTTTACCTGTATATATTGCATTTTTGTCCACTGCGTCCTTGTGAAGTTCTCCCTCGTTTGCATTTTCCTTTGATTTTAAGTTCTTTTTGTCCTTCATTATAATACCTCCAAATTTATAAATTTTAATATTTTAAAGTAATTGTTATATTGTCTTATTTAATAATTATTATTGATTAATTATTATTATAACATACTTTGCCAGGTTGTCAATCCTTTTTTGGCTTATTTTGTTTTTTAATTTATAACATTGGAAATAATTATAAATTTATTGTATAATTATTAAATATGTGGATAAAATTATATAATAGAAATCAAGGCAACTGATTCTATATTTTTTGCACCTTTAAAGGTGCAATTTTTTTATATGCGGGAAGAGTTCGGTTTAAAAATAATGTATACTATATGTAGATAATTAATTTTTTTGGCAGGTGAAGACATGAAGGAAAAAATAATGAAAAATTTGAAATACATATTAAGAATAAGTGGAATTGGATACCGCGGTGAAGGGGTCGGAAGGATAGACGGGTTTACGTTTTTTATACCCGGAGCTCTGCAGGGTGAAAAGGTAATTGTAAAAGCAGTAAAAGTAAACAAGAATTTTGCCTTTGGAAAACTGCTCGATGTGGTTGAGCCCTCACCTGAAAGAGTCAATCCACCCTGTGCCGTATATAAAAGATGCGGTGGATGCCAGCTGCAGCATATGTCCTACAGTGCACAGCTGAATTTCAAAAAAAACAGGGTGAGAGAGTGCCTCGAGAGAATAGGAAAATTTGAGGTAACCGAATCCAGCGGGGAGAATTCGTTAAAACTGTACGATACTCTGGGGATGAAAAATCCATACAGGTACAGGAATAAGGTACAGCTTCCAGTTGGCAGGGACGAGTCTGGTTTAAAGATTGGATTCTATGCAAACAGGAGCCATGACATAATAGATATGGACAGCTGTCTCATACAGGATGAGTCTGCGGATAGAGTTGTGAAATCTATAAGAAAATGGATTGAAAAATACAATGTCCCCGTTTACGACGAAAAGACCGGCAGGGGAATCATAAGGCATATAATGATAAGAAAAGCCTTTGTTACAGGAGAGATAATGGTTGTAATTGTGACTTCCGTGTCCGAAATTCCTCACAAGGCTGAATTTATAGAAGCCCTGATCCAGAATATTCCCCATATAGTGAGTATAATTCAAAATATAAATGACAGAAGGACCAACGTTATACTGGGAGATAAATCTGTAACACTGTGGGGAAAAGACAGTATAAGCGACTATATAGGCAAATTCAGATTTAACATATCACCCATGTCCTTCTTTCAGGTAAATCCACTGCAGACTAAGATCCTCTACCGAAAAGTACTGGAATATGCCCATCTTACGGGGAATGAAATTGTATTTGATGCCTACTGCGGCACCGGCACCATTTCTCTTTTCCTCTCGCAGAAGGCAAAAAAGGTCTATGGAATTGAGATAGTGGAGTCTGCAGTTGAAAATGCCGGAGTAAATGCCAGGGAAAACGGCATCCACAATGTGAAATTCATATCAGGCAAATCTGAAGAAATAATACCAAAACTTGCAGAAGAGGGCATAAAGGCCGATGTGATGGTAGTGGATCCTCCGAGAAAAGGCTGTGATGCAGCTCTTCTCCGTTTCGCTGCCAGTATGTCCCCGAGGACTATAGTCTATGTATCCTGTGATCCTGCCACGCTGGCCAGAGATCTTGGGATATTGAGCAATCTGGGCTATAGACCTGAAAAGGTTCAGCCAGTGGACATGTTCCCGCAGACGGCCCACGTGGAGACGGTAGTCAAGCTTAAAAGGAAAGACAGTTAGAGACATTGGTATAGCTGGGGCTAGTAAATGGTAAAAGTTGTATATGCTTGGTGATACAGGGGTAGGAAACAGTAGAAAATAGAATATTGATAATTTAAAACCCTTGGGTGTAGAGAAAACACTTGAGGGTTTTTGCATAAACGTATATATTCATTTTGTTGATATTGTTCGATATATAGAATATAATGTAGGTATTAAAAGAGGACAAGTTGGTGGAGAAAAATGGATTATATAACGGCTCAAGAAGCAGCAGAAAAATGGAAAATCACGAGACGAAGAGTTCAAATTCTCTGTGTAGAAGGTAGAATTCAAGGAGCAGTAAAAAAGGCTAACTTATGGTTGATACCTAATAATGCAGAAAAACCATTAGATAGAAGAAAAAAAATATATAGCAGCATATGTGAAAATATGGGAGAAACTAAAGATGAGTAATTATACATTGTATCAAGCACGATATTTTGCTGAACAAATAACATTAAAGCGCCCTAATAATAGGTTGAATAGTTTGGTTCCATCTTTAGCTGGTGCAAAAGTTGATTTAAATCCACATCAAGTAGATGCAGCATTGTTTGCGTTTAAATCACCTTTATCTAGTGGTGTTATATTAGCAGATGAAGTTGGTTTGGGTAAGACCATAGAGGCAGGTATAATTATGGCTCAGTATTGGGCGGAACATAAGAGAAAAATACTTTTAATTGTACCAGCTTCTTTGAGAAATCAGTGGCTGTCAGAGTTAAGCGAAAAGTTTTATATAAAATCAATAATATTGGAAAGTAAAAATTTTAATAGCCAAAAGAAAAAGCAAATTTTCAACCCATTTAATCAAAAGGATGAGGTAGTTATTTGTTCTTATAATTTTGCAGCACGTAAACAAAAGGAAGTATCAAATATTAATTGGGATTTAGTTGTAATTGATGAAGCTCATAGACTTAGAAATGTATATAAAAATAGTAATGTAACAGGAAATAAATTAAAAAGTGCTTTACGAGGTAGAAAAAAACTTTTGCTTACAGCTACACCTTTACAAAATAATCTCATGGAATTATATGGATTAGTTAGCATAATTGATGAAAGAGTGTTTAGTGATCCTAAAACATTTAGACAAAAATATCTAAATGTTGAGAATGAAGAAGTAAGAAATGTATTTTTAAGGGCAAGATTGCAGCAATTTTGTAAGCGTACTCTTAGGAAACAAGTGGTGGAATATGTGCCCTATACTAAAAGAGAAGCAATATTAGTTACATATGAACCATCTGCTCAAGAAGAAAAATTATATAATGAAGTTTCAGAGTATTTACAGTCTCCTACTTTATATGCATTACCAAACAGTCAAAGAAAATTAATGACTATGATTTTAAGAAAATTATTAGCATCATCTTCGTTTGCAATATCAGGTACATTAGATGCTTTAGTTGTTAGACTTGAAAATATGTTAAATGGCATAGATAGCAAATTGAATTTAGATGATTATGATTCAATAGATGAGCTATTTGAGGAAGATAGTGTAAATGAAGATGAAACAAAAATAGACATGCTCAGGGAACGTATTAATATAAATAAAGAATTGGCAAAGCTTAAAGAGTATGCTAATCTTGCCAAAAGTATAAATACTAATGCTAAAGGCGAAAATTTATTAATAGCTCTAAAGAAGGGGTTTGCTAGAACAGAAGAGCTTGGTGGAAACAGAAGGGTAGTTATATTTACGGAATCTAGACGTACTCAAGAGTATTTATATAAGTTACTTTCATTAAATGGCTATGAAAACAAAATTGTATTTTTAAATGGTTCGAATAATGATTCCAATTCTAAGAGAATATATAAAGAATGGCTTAAAAGACATAAAGGTGAAGATATAGTCTCTGGATCAAAACAAGCTGATATGAAGGCATCTATAGTTGAAGAATTTAAGGAAAGAGCAAATATACTAATAGGGACTGAAGCGGCATCGGAAGGAATAAATCTTCAGTTCTGTTCTTTACTTGTAAATTATGATATGCCATGGAACCCTCAAAGAATAGAGCAAAGAATCGGAAGATGCCATAGATATGGACAAAAAAACGATGTAGTGGTTATAAATTTTGTAAATGAAAAAAATGAAGCGGATAAAAGAGTTTATGAATTATTAAATGAAAAATTCAAATTATTTGAAGGTCTTTTTGGTTCATCAGATGAAGTATTAGGTTCTATAGAATCAGGAGTTGATTTTGAAAATAAAATAGCTGAAATTTACCAAAATTGTAGAACGAAAGATGAAATTAAAATTGCTTTTGATAATTTACAAGAACAGTTTAAGGATAAAATTAGTGATACTATGAAACATGCGCAGCAGTCATTGCTTGAAAATTTTGATGAAGAAGTAAGTGCACTGTTAAAAACATGTAATGATAATACAATAAAAGGTATAAATCAATATGAAAAATGGCTATACAATTTTATGATAAGTTCATGTGGAGATAAGCTAAAGCCTATAGATAATACCAGGTTTGAATATATATATAATGATAATTATAGAGGCACATATTCTATTAGATGGAAAGAAAGTGAAAAAAATCATGAACATTTTTTGAGAAGGGAACATCCTTTATGTGAAGATCTTATAAAGCAAATAAAGGGAAAACGGTTCCCAGTTAGTTTTATTGAATTTAATTATAAAAATTCAGGTAGAAAAATAAGTTACCTTGATGTAATTCCTTGCAAAACAGGATGGATATGCATAGATAAATTGATAAATGACAGTTTTGATAAGCAGGAACATTTAATTATAAGTGCAATATGTGATGATGGAACAGTTTTAGATAGCGGTGTTGTTAATAAGATAATGGAGCTTAGCGCAGTAAAAAGGCAGCACATTGAAGGTAGTAGTGTCCCAAATGATATAAAAGAAATGTCTAAAGCTAATGCTGATAATACTTTAAAGCAAATAGAAATGGAGAATAAAGAGTATTTCCTAAAGGAATGCGAAAAACTGGATGAGTGGAGTGAAGATTTAAAAGATGGACTCCAGGAAGATATAAAGAATATAGATAAGGTTATTAAGGAAAAAAATAAAGAACTCTCTATAGTTGACTGTACTTTAGAAGAAATGCTTGATAAAAAGGATGAAATTTTAAAGCTTAAAAAGTTAAGAGATAAGAAGCGTAGGGAATTATATGAAGAAGAAGATAAAATTGAAAATGAAAATGAGAAATTGCAAGAAGAAATGAGGCAAAGTATAAAAGGCAAAAATACAGTAACTAATATATTTACTATAAGATTTGAAATAGTGTAGATGGAGGATGAGTTTATGGCTGAAAAACAAAAATTAGAATTAACATGGATAGGGAAGGGTGAAGAACCTAAACTTGAACCTAGAATTTTATTATATGACAAAGAAAAATCATATGGAGATCAAAATACTGAAAATATGCTTATTCACGGGGATAACTTATTAGCTTTAAAGGCATTGGAGCAAGATTATACTGGAAAAGTAAAATGTGTGTATATTGATCCACCATATAATACAGGTAATGCTTTTGAACACTATGAGGATGGGATAGAACATTCATTGTGGTTAAACATGATAAAGCCTAGATTTGAATTGCTTTGGAATCTGTTGGATGAAAAAACAGGGTCTTTCTGGGTTTCAATTGATGATTCAGAAATGCCATATTTAAGAGTTTTAATGGATGAATTGTTTGGAAGAGATAAATTTGTAGCTTGTAATGTTTGGCAAAAACGATATTCGCGAGAAAACAGAGAGGCAATTGGTGATGTGCATGAATATATAATTGTATATGCAAAGGATACTAAGGTATTTAAGGAAATAAGAAATTTAACACCACCAGATGAAAAACAGAAAAAAGTTTATCGTAATCCTAATAATGATCCTAAAGGTCCTTGGAGGCCAGTTCCAATGACAGCTCAAGAAGGTCATGCAACAAGAGAGCAGTTTTATGAAATAACTACGCCAAGTGGTAAAATTCATACACCACCTAAAGGAAGATGTTGGGGACTTAGTAAGGCTACATTTGAAAAGCTTTGTTCTGAAGGACGCATTTATTTTGGAAAGAATGGAGATGCACAACCTAATGTAATAAGATATCTTTCAGAAGTAGATGGTTTTGTTCCTTGGACATGGTGGCCAAGTGAAGAGGTAGGGCATACGGATGAGGCTAAGAAAGAAATTTATGCTCTTTTTGGAAAAACTAATGCATTTGAGACACCAAAACCAGAAAGATTGATTAATCGAATTCTTCACATTGCCACTAATCCAGGAGATTTAGTTCTTGATTCGTTTTTAGGGACGGGTACTACAGCAGCAGTTGCACACAAAATGGGAAGAAATTATATAGGAATTGAGATGGGTAAGCAGTGTTATAAATATTGTATTCCAAGGTTGCAAAAAGTTGTTGATGGAACCGATCAAGGTGGAATATCAAAGACAGTTAAATGGCAAGGCGGTGGCGGTTTTAAATTTTATGAGCTTGCTCCAAGTCTATTGAAAAAAGATAAACATGGAAATTGGGTAATTGACAAAGAACATTATAATGCAGAAATGTTGGCAGCAGCAGTTGCAAAACTTAATGGATATAAATATGATCCAGATGAAAAAACTTTTTGGAAACAGGGAAAAAGTCATGAAAGTAGTTATATTTTTACAACAACACAGTTTGTAAGTGCAAAATATCTTGATATGCTTGCTAGTGAAATGCAAGAAAAAGAAAGATTGCTAATTTGTTGTCCGGCTTTTGATGTTGGACTTAATGATAGATATGAAAATATAATAATTAAGAAAATACCTCAATCAGTTCTTGATAAATGCGATTTTGGTGTAAATAATTATAATATGTCAATAATAGATACTTCAGACATTGAATGTGAGAGTGATTGTGATGAATAAAATTTCAAGATATATTAATAATACTTTATGCTTACGTCAACCTCAAAAGGAAAGTTTGGAGATATTTGAAAAGATATGTGATGTTTTAAAGTTGCAAAAGAATATTGATTTAGATGTAGAATTACAAAAAGTTAAAGATATTTGTCCAACATTAACAAGTTTTGAAAGATCTTTTCCTTCAGTGTGTTTTTCACTTGCTACAGGTATTGGAAAAACTCGATTAATGGGAACTTTTTTAGCTTATTTATATTATGAAAAACATATTAAAAATTTTTTCGTTATGGCTCCTAATTTAACTATATATAATAAGTTAAAGGCTGATTTTGGGAATAATAGCAACCCTAAATATGTATTTAAAGGTTTAGATGCTTTTGTTACGCCACCTAGAATTATTGATGGTGATAACTATGAAGAATTTAGACAAATATCAGTTGGAAATAATGAAATTACAATTAATGTATTTAATATTTCAAAATTAAATTCTGACACTAAGATTAAGAATGGAAAACCTGCAAGAATTAAAAGATTAAATGAAGTTTTGGGTGAATCTTATTTTGAATATCTTAAGAATCTTCCGGATTTATGTATATTAATGGATGAAAGCCATCATTATCATGCTGATAAGAGTTTTAATGTAATCAATGAATTAGAACCAATATTAGGTATAGAGGTAACGGCTACACCTCAAATACAAAAGGGATCTAAAGCTATCAAGTTTAAAAATGTAGTATATGAATATTCATTAGCACATGCATTAAATGATGAAAAATATATTAAGGTACCTGTTGTTGTAACAAGAAAAGATTTTCATCCGGAAGAATTTCCTAATCCTGATGACTTAGATAAAGAAAAATTAAAGGATGGTATAAAACTTCATATTGATACTAAAGAAGCACTAGATACATATGCCCGTACACATGGCAAACCAATAATTAAACCTTTTGTATTAGTTGTTGCTAAAGATACAGATCATTCAAAAAGAATAAAGAAATATCTAACTTCTGATGAATTTTACAAAGGATATTATAAAGATAAGGTTTTGGAGATAAATTCTAACCAGCGTGGTTCAGAAAAAGATGAAAATATTTCAAAATTACTTACACTGGAGAAACCAGATAATACTATAGAAATTGTAATACATGTTAATATGCTTAAGGAAGGATGGGATGTAAATAACCTCTATACAATTATTCCACTTAGGGCATCTGCTTCTGAAACATTAACCGAACAAACAATTGGCAGGGGATTAAGACTTCCGTATGGTGAAAGAACGGGAAATGAAAAAGTAGACAGGCTGTCTATTGTGAGCCATGACAAATATGAAGCCATTGTGAAATTAGCTGAAGATCCAAATTCATTAGTAAGAAGGGTATATTGTATTGATCCTGAAGAAAATAGTAATGAAGATCAAAAGGAAACAATAGAATTGCCAACAGTATATGATGAATTAACAAATAGTAAGTCTTATAAGGAACAGCTGGCAATGTTTGTGCCAGAGACAGTCCGGGCTCCACAAGAAGTTAAAGAAGATATTGCTAAATATGTTTCAGAGATTACAAATAAGTCTGTATTAGAAATGAATAAAAGATTACATAATTTTGAAGATATAAAACAGCCCAAGGTCAAAAAATTATTAAATACGTCAATTATATCATTAACACAAAATGCATTTCATTCATTAGAACTAAGTAAAGAGGATGTTGCAGCGTGTGTTGAAAAAGCAGTTGAGCAAAATATAAACTTATTAACTAATAAGATTATTCCTATTCCTCAGGCAGTTATACAGCCGGTTTCAGAAATAAAACAAGGATTTCATGAATTTGAATTAGATACTAGAAACATGAATTGGTATCCATCTGATGATGCATTACTAGCAACTGAACTAAAAGAAAATGGTCAAAGTTATTATATAGATATGTCTTTTGCGAATATAAAGGAAACGGATACTCCAGAGAATGTAATAGTAAAGCTTTTGCTAGTGCATGAAAATATTGAGTATGATGAATGTGCGGATTTGATGTACTCTTTAATTGATCAGCTGAAAAAACATTTTTATAGCTATTTAAATAATGAAGATGAAGTACAAAAAGTTCTTGCACAGCGGAGCAAAAGTATAGCGGACAACATTTATGCACAAATGAATGAACATTTTTATAAAGAAGAAACTACTTACACAGCTACCGATATGAGACCATTTAGTAGGATTGAAGTTAGCTTTGGAGGTAAATATGTATCAGACGAGATATATGATTATAGAGAAAATATTCCACCTCAGGATATAAAATCTAAAATATTTAAAGGCTTCAAGAAAAGTTGTCATTTTTTATATAAGTTTGAAAATAATACTGAAAAGACTTTCGCTATTATTCTTGAAAGAGAGAATGCAGTATTAAAATGGATGCGCCCTAGTTTAAGACAATTTACAATTTATTATGATAGGGATAGTTCAAAAAGATATCAACCAGATTTTATAGTGGAAACATCTAATTGTATTTATATGATTGAAACAAAGGACAGTAGAATGTTAAATGATGATATAGTAATTAAAAAAGCAAAGGCAGCTAAAGAGTATTGTGCAGCAGCTACTAATTTTAATAATAAATACGGAGGCAAGCCCTGGAAATATGTACTAATTTCCCATGAAGAAGTTCGATTAAATTCAAGTTTTAATAATATGATTCAAAATGGTACTAAAGTTGGAAGATAGAGTAGATTAGAGGACTTAATAAGTAGAAAAATAAATATAATAATAAAAGATTTTTTATGGGGATTACAGATAATATATTAAAGAATTATACTGCACATTTTCAATATCATTTTGAATATATTAAAAAATATAATCTTAGAATTTTAAATTTATAGGGGGATGAATATAAATGAATATTGATTTAAAAAAAGAAATTGAAGATGTGAGTACATCGTATGATTTATTAGAAGATGGTTTAAACAATTTAGAAAATAAAATATGGCAAGAATACATACCTGATATTAGCAAAAAAGGACAATTAAATGAGATAAAAAAAACTATTGAATTTGTTGAAAAAATTGAAAATAATAAATCTGAAGTTTTAAAATTAAAAAACTTATATAATGAAATAGTTGTTGATGATAGCGATGAAGAAAGAGAAGAATGTGAAGAAGAAAATGAAAGAGATATTAAAGATGTTGTTGATAGAACGACATGGTCAAAACAAAACGATAGTATTAGAATTGTAACTACTAGACCAGATAATAGTAGCACTTATCCTAACGTAATTCCTATATCTATATTTAATGAAATAGTTAAAACTATAGTCGATCAATTTTGTAGGTATAATAAAGAATATATAAAAACATCTACAATATCGTCATTGATGAATGATAAAATCATAAGCGAAACTAATTATAAGAAATCACCTAAGACAGTAGTATATACTGTTATTAAAGTCCTTATAAAAGAAAATATATTACAAAATAAAGAGAATTACAAAAGAATGTATATTCTGAATAAAAGTCGTGATTACATATTAAATTGGATTGAGAATATTTGAGCTATAAAATATAAAATATTTTCAAATTTACAAAAAGTAAAATAGATGTTATAGTAATAGATTTAGTATATCCTATGAACTAGGGATGAGTATATGAAAATTGAATGGAATGATAGAATAAATATAACTAAAGAACAATGGAAAGAACTTTTTTTAAATAAAAATATAATAAAAGATTTTAATAAAGATTTAATCTTAAAAATTTATAAAAAGCCTAATTATATGGCAACAGCAACGGAAATTGCGAATGATGAAGGAAGAAAACCTAATTCATATAATTTTGCAGTTGGAGCTTTAGGAAAAAGGATTGCACATTACTTAAAAATTGAACCACCAAGACAAAGAGAGGATAGTACAAAATTTAATTATTGGCATGTAATGTTTTTAGGGGCTATAGAAAAAAGCACTGGACATTTTATATGGATTTTACGTCCAGAATTGAAAATAGCTATAGATGAACTTATAAAGGAAAACAAAATTTTGTTTAATAATAAAGATATAAGAAAAGTAATAACTATACCAGAAGAAATTACTGAAAAACAGTCACAGAAACTTAAAGAAGGTGCTAAATATAAAATTACAATAAATGCTTATGAAAGAAATCCAAAAGCAAAACAGGAATGTATTGAATATTATAAAAAACTTAATAATGGCAGAATTATTTGTCAGATTTGTGGATTTGATTTTGAAAGCTTTTATGGAAAAGAAGTGGAGGGATTAATTAATGTACACCATTTAAAACCTCTACATGAAATTGGAAGGGAATATGAAATAGATGCAATAAATGATTTGATTCCAGTTTGTCCAAATTGCCATTTAGTAATTCATAGTAGAGAACCTGCTTATACGCCTAAGGAAGTCAAGAAAATGATTAAAAGATGTAATTTGAATAAAAATAACAAATAAAAATGTTACAGTTTCCTCTTGACAATGGAAACTGTTTCCTGTACAATAATGTTATCAGATATGCGAACACGCTATAATGCGTAGAGAGGTAATAAAATGGATGACATATTTAGTTTTGGTAAATTTATAGCAGATAAAAGAAAAAAACTCGGAATAACATTGAGAGGAATGGCCGCTGAACTAGGAATTGCTCCCGCATATCTCAGTGACATTGAAAAAGGCAGAAGATATCCGCCGGATATGGATAGGCTTGTACAAATAGCTGAAATTTTAAAATTAACTGAGGATGAAAAACATACAATGTTTGATTTAGCAGGAGAAGGTAAGAACACTATAGCCCCTGATCTCCCGGAATATATTATGTCGTCTAAAAAAGTCAGGGTGGCATTAAGGAAAGCTAGAGAAGTTGCAACAGAGGAGGATTGGGATGAGTTTGTTAAAAAGCTAACTGAAAAAGGAGGCAACGCCTAGTGCACATTGAGGTTAAGAGAAAAAGTAACGGTCTGCCAGTTCTTTCTAAAGGTGATATTGAAGAAATTGCAGAAGCATACTTAGGGGATTTTGATTCAAAAATATTAGAAGAACCTGTGCCCACACCAATAGAAGAATTTTTAGAGAATTATTTACATCTTGAAGTTGATTATGCAGATATAACACCAGATGGAAGTGTCCTTGGATTAACAACTTTTAACAATGGAATCCTTACTGTATACGATTTAGAAAAAGATAAGTATAAGGATATATATGTGAAAAAAGGTACTGTAGTTATAAATAATGACTTACTTACAGAAGAACAAGAAGGCAGATGCAGGTTTACCAATGGACATGAATGTGGTCACTGGATGCTGCATAGAGAGATGTTTGAAACACATGAAGATCAGCTTAACATTTTTGATATGCTGAATAATGAAGAAGCTAAATCAATAAAGTGTCTGAAGAGAAGTTTTGAAGATTATTCAGAGAAAAGAACATTTAAAACAGACAATGATTGGATGGAATGGCAGGCAAATTATACATCATCATGTTTGATAATGCCTAAAAGGACATTTATAATGGCGGCACAAAATATATTTAAAGAAGTCGGTATTGATGACAGTTATATAACTTTAGATAGAGATTTTGATACCTATGAGTTTGCAAATGACATGTCAAGAGAACTTGCCGGAATATTTAATGTATCAATACAGGCAGCTTCAATTAGGCTAAGGCAATTAAAGATTGTAAGGGAAGAAACAGCACAATTAGCGTATTGCTAATGTGCTGTTAGGTACATGCTTTTTTTTAACTCTATGTTAGCAAATTAGCTAACAAGCATAGAAGATAACACAAAAGGGTGATGGTTATGGATTTAAATTCTTCAAAATTAAAAGAACTAATGGAGATAAATGGTTTATCTCAAAATAAGTTAGCTGCCAAGGCTAATGTATCAAAAGGAACTATAAGTAGGGTTCTTAGTGGAAAAAGAGGAGTAGGCCGCAAGGTTGCAAGTGGACTTTTAAGAGTATTTCCAGAAGAGTCAGTAGATACTTTATTTAAAAAGAAAGGGGTGTTATAGATGGATATTAATATTAGGGTGAGAGTTGATTCTCCAGATATTATGAATGCTTTACTAGCTTTAGCTGAAGCATTACCACAAATGAAAACAGGGGTTCAAATAAATGAAGAACCTAAAGAAGTACAAGCATCAAAAGAAAAGGAAGAAGTTAAAACTACAACTTTAGAAGAGGTGAGAACAGTACTTGCACAACTTGCACAAAATGGCAAGCAGAAAGAGGTAAAAGAACTTATTAAAAAGTTTGGGGGTAAAAAGTTAACTGATATACCAAAGGATAAATACTCTGAGTTATTAAAAGAAGCGGAGTTGATTTAATGGGTGAACATGCACTTTTATCGGCTTCAAGCTCTCATAGGTGGATACAGTGTCCACCTTCTGCAAGGCTTGAAGAAAACTTTGAAAATAAGAGTAGTGTCTTTGCAAAAGAGGGAACTGCTGCTCATGCATTAGCGGAATATAAATTAAAGAAATACCTTGGAATAAAGATCAAAAAGCCTAAAAGTGAATTTGATGAAAAGGAACTGGAATATTATACAGACATTTATTTTAATTATGGCTGTGAGCTTATAGCAGAAGCTAAAGCTAGATCAAAAGATCCAATTATACTTGTGGAACAGAAACTTGATTTTTCAAATTGCGTGCCTAAAGGTTTTGGTACAGGAGATCTTGTTATTGTTTCAGATAAGATTGTAGATATTGTTGATTTGAAATATGGAAAAGGTGTAGAAGTTTCAGCTGTTAATAATCCTCAAATGATGCTGTATGCCATAGGTACTCTTAATTTATTTGACAGCCTTTATGACATTAAAAAAGTAAGAATGACTATTTGCCAGCCGAGACTTGATAACATATCAACTTTTGAAATTACCGCAGATGACCTGATTAAATGGGCAGAAGATGTAGTAAAGCCAAAAGCAGATCTTGCCATAAAAGGCGAAGGAGAGTTTAAAGCTGGAGAGCACTGTAGGTTTTGCAGAGCTAAGTTTAATTGCAGAGCAAGAGCAGAAGAAAATATGAAAATGGCACAATATGATTTTAGAAAAGGTCCACTTTTAACTGATGATGAAATTACAGAAATCTTATCAAGTGTAGATGAATTTCAAAAATGGGCAAATGATATCCAAGCCTATGCACTTGATAAAGCTGTAAATGAAAATAAGAAATGGGATGGTTTTAAATTAGTAGAGGGAAGAAGCAGCAGAAAGTACAGCAATGAACAAGCTGTTGCCAGAACTTTAATAGATGCTGGCTTTGAAGAAGATGATATATATTCTAAAAACTTATTAGGTATTACAGCCATGGAAAAAGCTGTGGGTAAAAAGAAATTTAAGGAGCTGCTTAATAATTTAGTTTACAAACCTCAAGGCAAATTGACCTTAGTGGCTCAGAGTGATAAAAGACCAGAAATAAAAAGTACTGCGGAAGTAGATTTTAAATAAAGGAGAAGTGATAATTATGATGTCCAATTTAACAAAGGTAATAACCGGTGTAGGAAGATTTAGTTATGCAAATGTATGGGAAGCAAAGAGTATCAATGGTGGAGATGCAAAGTATTCAGTGAGCTTTATTATTCCAAAATCAGATAAGGCGACAATCAAAAAGATTAAAACCGCTATTGAAGAAGCGAAAAAGGAAGGTATATCAAAACTTGGAGGTAAGATACCAACTAATCTGAAGATTCCTCTTAGAGATGGAGATATAGACAAACCTGATGATGAAGCCTATGCAGACAGTTATTTTATAAATGCTAACAGTAATATAAGACCTGGAATTGTGGACAAAAATGTACAACCTATATTAGATCAAAGTGAATTTTATAGTGGATGTTATGGGAGAGCCAGTGTTGTATTTTATGCCTATAATGCAAATGGAAATAAAGGCATAGCCTGTGGACTTCAAAATCTACAAAAGTTGAAAGACGGAGAACCACTAGGGGGAAGAAGTAAAGCTGAGGATGATTTTGAACCAGTAGAAGTTGAAGATGATTTTTTAGACTAAAAGGGAGAGAAATCTCCCTGACCTATTTAGGAGATGGTTAATTGTTAGCTATTGATGTTGAAACATATTCCAGCACAGATCTTATAAAATGCGGAGTGTATTCTTATACGGAATCCGAGGACTTTGAGATTTTACTATTTGCATATGCCTATGATGATAGCTCTATTGAAATTATAGATTTAGCTTGTGGTGAGAAATTACCACAAGCTGTAATAGAAGATTTGATTAATCCTAATATTATAAAAACAGCCTTTAATGCTAACTTTGAAAGAACGTGTCTCTCAAAATATCTAAGTAAACCTATGCCGCCTAAAGAGTGGAGATGCAGTGCTGTTCACGCATTAGCTTTAGGACTTCCAACAAGTCTTGATAAAGTAGCTAAATGCATGAATCTTGAGCAGCAAAAAATGAGTGAAGGAAAAGCTCTACTTAGATATTTTTCTATGCCCTGTAAGCCTACCAAATCTAATAATGGAAGAACCCGCAATTTACCAGAACATAATAGAGAAAAATGGGAAATATTTAAAATATACTGCAAACAGGATGTAGAAGTTGAGAGAACTATAAGAAAAAAGTTAAATAGGTATCCAGCTGCAGAAAATGAATGGAAGCTGTGGGCACTGGACCAAAAAATAAATGATGGTGGGGTTAAGATAGATAAATTACTAGTTGAAAATGCTATAAGGTGTGATGGAGCTTATCAAAATCAAAAGATAAAAGAAGCTGCAGCTTTAACAAATCTTAAAAATCCAAATAGTCCGTCTCAATTAAAAGCGTGGCTTGAAACTAAAGATATAAAGGTTAAAAGCTTATCCAAAGAAAAGGTAAAAGAATTACTAGGAGAAGTAGAAGATCCTTCTGTTAAAAGAGTACTTGAGCTCAGGCAAGAATTATCTAAAACTTCTGTTAAAAAATATGAAGCTATGGAAAGAGCTATGTGCCATGATGAAAGAGTGAGAGGACTTATGAAATTTTATGGAGCAAATAGAACTGGACGGTGGAGTTCTAAATTAGTTCAAACTCAAAATTTACCAAGAAATAATATGGATAATTTAGAAGATGCACGTATGCTCCTTAAAACAGGAAATTTTGAGATGTTAGGAATTTTATTTGATAGTATACCGGATGTTTTATCCCAACTTATAAGGACAGCTTTTATACCATCACAAAACTCAAGATTTATCGTATCAGATTTTAGTGCCATTGAAGCCAGAGTTATAGCCTGGCTTGCAGGAGAAAAGTGGGTTATAGATACATTTAAAAGCAGTGGAAAGATTTATGAAATGACAGCAAGTAAGATGTTTGGAGTTCCAATTGAAAAGATAGTAAAGGGTAATCCCAAATATGCACTTAGGCAGAAAGGTAAAGTAGCAACTTTAGCCTGTGGATATCAAGGAAGCAGTGGTGCACTTATAGCTATGGGAGCTGTAAAGATGGGATTGAAGGAAGATGAACTTCCAGAAATTGTTGCAGCCTGGAGAAAATCAAACTCTAATATAGTAAAGTTGTGGAGAAAAATTGAGACAGCAGCAATAAAGTCAGTATATGAAAAGAAAGTAGTGAAAATGCAGTATGGACTTGAATTTTCATGTAGAGGTGGAGTTTTATTTATTAAACTTCCATCAGGCAGGAGCCTTGCTTATGTAAGACCTAGAATTGAAACAGATGTTAGATTTAATAAGCCTAAGCTTACTTATGAAGGAGTGGAACAGGGAACTAAACAGTGGGGAAGACTCAGTACTTATGGAGGAAAGCTTACCGAAAATATAGTTCAGGCAATTGCAAGGGACTGTCTGGCAGAAGCAATGTTAAGACTTGATAGAGCAGGATATAAGATAGTTTTCCATGTTCATGATGAAGTGATATTAGATGTACCAAATGGTTTTGGATCATTAAATGAAGTAAATAAGATCATGGGGGAACCTATAAAATGGGCTCCAGGACTTCCACTAAAGGCAGATGGGTTTGAAACAAGTTATTATAAAAAAGATTAAGCAAGGTGGTGAAAAGTATGAACACTGAGGTTAATTCTAAAATAAAGTTGAATAATGATGGGATTATTAATATTGCTGTAGGTAGAAATCGCAAAGAATTGAAGTGGAAAAATAAACAAATGAAATGGTCAGAGTTTTTAGATAGAGTGAGTCAAACTACAAGGACAGCAGAAACCTATGAAGAATATAAAAAACTTTCAAAGGGTGAGCAGGATAACGTTAAAGATGTTGGCGGCTTTGTTGGTGGTACTTTAAAAAATGGAAGAAGAAAAAGTAATTCACTATTAAATAGATGCCTTCTTACTTTAGATGTTGATTATGGAAAAGAAGGATTATGGGATACCATTGAAATGTTATTTGATTTTGGATGCTGTATATATACAACCCATAAGCACAGTAAAAATAAGCCGAGGTTCAGGTTGATCATTCCTCTAAGCAGACAAGTAAATCCAGAGGAGTACGGAGCTGTGTCCAGAATGGTTGCAAAGGATATAGGTATAGATTATTTTGATGATACAACATATGAACCTTCAAGGCTTATGTACTGGCCTTCTACATCACAAGATGGAGAATTTGTTTTTAAATATATAGATGAAAAGTGGTTAAATCCAGATGAAGTTTTAAATAAATATGAAGATTGGCATGATACTTCATTTTGGCCTGAATCTTCAAGAAGTATAAAAAAGAGAGAAAAGTTGGCAGATAAGCAGGGAAATCCAAGAGAAAAAGGCGGCATAATAGGAGCTTTCTGCAGAAGTTATACAGTAATGGATGCTGTAGAAAAGTTTTTAAGCGACATATATGTGCCATGTGCTGATGAGAATAGATACACTTATACTAAAGGTTCAACTTCAGGAGGACTTGTTATTTATGAAAATGGTGACTTTGCTTATTCTCACCATGGAACAGATCCGGTGTCAGGTAAACTTTGCAATGCCTTTGATTTAGTAAGGCTCCATAAGTTTGGTAATCTAGATGTAGATGTTAAAGAAGGAACACCAATAAATAGAATGCCATCTTTCAAAGCAATGCAGGAGTTTTCAATGAAAGATAATGAAGTGAAAAGACAGATAGCAGAGGAGCACATTAAAAATGCTAGAGAGGATTTTGCTGCAGGTGATGATTGGATAGATAAACTAGAGATTAATTCAAAAGGTGAGTTTAAAACAACTTTAACAAATTTCGTACTTATAATTGGGCATGATCCTGCTTTAAAAGGAATTGCTTATAATGAACACAGCGAAAGGATAGAAACATTAAGTGATATGCCTTGGAAAAGGTTAAAGGTTGGTTGGTCTAAAGGTGATGATGCAGGATTATCCTGTTATCTTGAGAAAAATTATAAACTGTGGGCTCCAAGTAAATGTCAGGACGCACTTTTAAAAGTTGCTATGGAGAAATCTTTTCATCCTGTAAAAGAATATTTAAATTCTCTTCCTAAATGGGATGGAATAGAACGTGTAGATATACTGCTTATTAAATATTTAGGTGCAGAGGATAGTGAATATGTTAGAGCAGTTACCCGTAAAACTTTGTGTGGGGCAATAGCTAGAATTATGAAACCGGGAATTAAATTTGATACCATACTTGTTTTAAATGGCCAACAGGGAATAGGAAAAAGTACTCTTTTATCAAAATTAGGTGGAAAGTTTTTTAGTGATTCTTTAACTATATCAGATATGCATGATAAGACAGCAGCAGAAAAACTTCAAGGTAATTGGATATTAGAAATTGGAGAATTGGCGGGTATTAAAAAAGTTGATGAAGATACACTAAAGTCCTTTTTAACAAGGCAGGATGATAAGTTTAGAGCTAGCTATGGGCGTACAGTGGAAGAACACCCAAGGCAGTGCATTATTGTGGGCTCTACTAATAAGGAAACAGGATTTTTAAGGGATACTACAGGTGGAAGACGATTCTGGCCTGTAAAAGTTTATAGAAATTCTAGATTAAAACCCTGGGATATAAAGGATATAGATCAAATATGGTCTGAAGCATTAGAGATGTATAACAAAGGTGAATCTTTAATATTAGATAGTTCATTAAATGAAGCAGCAGAAAAAGCACAAATTGAAGCTTTTGAAAGTGATGAAAGAGAAGGTGTAGTTAGAGAATACTTAGACAAACTTTTACCTGATAATTGGGTGGATATGGATTTATATGAGAGAAGAAGTTTCTTAAGATGTGATGATGATTTAGCACCAAAAGCTGTGGGAACAGTAAAACGTGAGTATGTTTGCATAATGGAGATATGGTGTGAATTATTTGGAAAAGATGCAAGTACTCTTAAAAAATCAGATTCATACGAAATAGGTGGAATAATGCGAAAAATTGAAGGATGGGAAAAAGATAATGATAGGATTCGCCTACCTATTTATGGTAGACAAAGAGTATTTAAAAGAGAAACTAAGGGACAATAAATATTAACTTGTCCCATACCATGTCCCAAGCTTTAAGGCTGTATATAACAAGGACTTAAAGGCTTATTAGGACAAGTGGGACAACTATTTTATATAGAGATATATGAATTAGAGATAATAGTATATATGTATGTCCCTATATGCGTATATGTATATAAGAAACCAGTGTCCAAGTTGTCCACTTGTCCCGGGATGTTTTAAAAGCTAGTAAATAAGCCATATGTAGGTGTGTACAACTAAAATAGGGGTATGGAATGTTAGAAAGTAAGATTGAAAATAAATTAAAAATTGAAGTTAAAAAATGTGGTGGTATGGCACTAAAGTTTGTATCGCCTGGTTTAGCAGGTGTGCCAGATAGAATTGTTTTAATGCCTAAAGGAAAAGTTGCATTTGTAGAACTTAAAGCACCAGGTAAAAAAATGAGAGTTCTGCAGCTTAAAAGAAAAAAACAGCTTGAAACTTTAGGTTTTAAAGTTTACCTAATAGATAGTTTTAAAGCAGTTAATGATTTTATTCAGGAGATGGTGGGTAATGGCAAAGATAAAATATAAATGCTTATTCTGTGGTAAGGAGTTTAAAGCTTACGCATCTGCTAAAAGAAAATTTTGTAGTTCAGAATGTAGTTATAAATATAAATCCAAGAGATATAATCCGAAAAGCTATAGACATAATCCTGCGTTGTCAGAATTAAACAAAAAGCTAAATCCTTCAAGAATGACAGATGATATTAAAGCAAAATTATGTTTATTGAGTATGGGATGCGGAGAAAGAAAATCTTATCCTAAAATACATGGTAAACATATTCATAGGGTTGTTGTAGAAATAAAATTAGGGAGGAAATTGAAGAAAGGTGAAGTTGTACATCATATTGATGGAAATATTCAAAACAATTCACCAGAAAATTTGATGGTTTTTAAATCACAGGCAGAACATGCGGCTTATCACTATAAATTAAAAAGAAACAGGCGATTGAAGTGAAATATAAACCCCATAATTATCAAGAATATTCGCAGGAGTTTATTATTAATAACAATCATTCAGCATTATTTTTAGAATGTGGACTTGGAAAAACCGTAGTAACACTTACAGCCATAGATGAACTTATGTATGACTATTTTGATGTTATAAAAGTTTTAGTTATAGCTCCACTCAGAGTAGCAGAAGATACCTGGACCAGTGAAAGTGAAAAGTGGGATCATTTAAAACATCTAAAAATATCAAAGGTACTAGGAACAGAGAAAGAACGTACATCAGCATTAAATCATAAAGCAGATATTTATGTTATAAACAGAGAAAATGTGGTGTGGCTTGTGAAATATTATGGGAGATATTGGCCTTTTGATATGGTTGTTATAGATGAACTTTCAAGTTTTAAGTCTTCAAGATCTCAAAGATTTAAGGCATTAAGAAAAGTAAAACCTAAAAGAATAGTAGGACTTACAGGAACACCAGCACCAAACGGACTTATGGATTTATGGTCAGAGATTTATCTTTTAGATGGAGGAGAAAGACTTGGAAGAACAATAACAGGATATAGAGAAAGATATTTTTTACCGGATAAAAGAAATCAAAGTGTTATTTTTAGTTATAAGCCTAAAGAAGGGGCAAAAGAACATATTTATGAGAAATTAAAAGATATATGTGTAAGCATGAAATCGGAAGATTATTTAAAACTTCCAGATAGGATAAATAATATAATAAAAATTAATTTATCAAAAGCAGCAATGGATAAGTACAAGCAGCTAGAAAGAGATTTACTTCTCCCATTTAAAGATTCAGATGTAGTTGCAAATAATGCTGCTGTACTTACAAATAAGTTACTTCAAATGGCAAATGGTGCTGTATATGATGAGAATGGTGATGTTTTAGAAATTCATGATGAAAAAATAAAAGCCCTAGAGGATGTTATTGAAGCTGCTAATGGAAAGCCAGTACTTATATTTTATTCCTATAAACATGATAGAGATAGGCTTCAGAAATATTTTAAAGCAAAAGAATTAAAAACATCAGAGGATATTAAAGATTGGAATAGAGGAGAAATTCCTATAATGTTAGTGCATCCAGCATCAGCAGGGCATGGACTTAATCTTCAGGCAGGAGGAAATATAATAGTTTGGTTTGGACTTACCTGGAGTCTAGAACTTTATCAGCAAGCCAATGCCAGATTATATAGGCAGGGGCAGAAACAAAATGTAATAGTACATCATTTAGTAGCGAAAGGAACTATGGATGAAGATGTAATGAAAGCACTTCAAAATAAAGAAGTAGGACAGGAAGCACTACTTCAGGCAGTAAAAGCAAGACTTAATAATATAAAGTGACGAGGAGGAATACACATGAAACTTGTTTATATCTGTTCTCCACTTAGGGGAGATGTTGAAAAGAATAAAGAACGAGCAAATAACTATTGTCGTTTTGCTGTAAAAGAAGAGGTACTGCCACTTGCACCACACACAATATTTACACAGTTTCTTGATGATGATATTGAAGAAGAACGCACAAAAGGAATAAATCTCGGACTTGAACTTTTAAAGCATTGCAATGAATTATGGGTGTTTGGAGATACAATATCTGATGGGATGAAGAGTGAAATTAAAATAGCTGAAAAATTTGAAATGCCTGTAATAAGATTTAGCTCTGATTGTAAAAGAATATAGAACTAGTTTAGGAGGTTTGTTATGGAAACTAGAGAATATGTGGAATATCTTTTGAAAAATTATAATGAAATAGTGAAGGATGTTGATCAGATGAAGTTTGAACTAAAAACTTTTAAAGATATAGAATCAGATGAGGTTATAGAATCACTTAATTTTTCTTCACCAAATGATGAGAAAATTTCAACAAGCAGTATTTCAGATAAAACCTGTAAAATAGCTTTGATATATAATGAGGTTACAAAGAGAATGAATAAGGAAAGCAGAGAAGAGATTTATAGGATGATGAAAGCTACAGAGTTTGAAATTACAAGATTAAATTATTGTATAGATAGGTTAGAACCCCAGGTTAAGCAAGTTGTAAAAAAAATATTTATAGAAAAGATTTCTTGGAGTGAAACTTGTGAAAAATGTGCTATTAGCCAAAAAACTTTAAACAAATATAAGAAAAAGGGTGTTAGTGAAATCGTAGAAATGTTTGATTTAAGAAGACTGGTAAATTAGTTATCAGTCTTCTTATATGAAATATTTAATTTTTCCAAAAAAAGTTCTTGAAATTTTACTAATATGATGCTAAAATAACAATATAAAGAGAAACAAAAAATAATACTTAAAATAGTTCTAAAAAGGAGCGATTATAATGAAAATAAGGTTTTTAGGAAAATCAGGAAATAGTGGCAATGGTGGAAAACGTAGAGGAATATCTCAACATCAAGTTAATCTACAATACCTAAATAATCATAGTATATTAAAAACCAATATGATGAATGCACTTACACCGTATATTGATTCTTTTTTCAATATTGATCGTTACTTGAATTCTGGGAAGGTATCTGCTAGAGTATGTGAAGAAATAAATGTATTAAACAATGAATTTTATCATGGATTAGTTGGTTCATTAATCTATGATGCTTTTGTGAAAATAAATCCAGCAATGTACGGATTGAGTTTATTTAAAGAAATAACTGCAAGTAAGGGTGAAGATCAACGTTATTTTGATTATTTCGTATAATAGTACTTACTCAAAAACTTGAACCTAAAAGATATATTAATATTTTTATGTTTTATATGATTTTAAAGGGTTGTTGCTACGAGGTTTTATAAAGATTATAAGTAAAAGTTGTCTAAAACCCAGTAGCAACAACTATTAAAGCAATCTTAGAGTCTATAAAGCTTTGATATATTAGAGCTTAAGTTGATTTACGTAAGTACTGTCATATAATTTAAAAATAAAAAGGGTGATAAAAAGAATGTTAGATTCCACTTTAATAAAAACATTAAATAGTAAAAATATAAGTAATAATCCAAGTGTAACGAAACAAAGATTAGATGAAATGTGGGGAACTTCTAGTAAGCAGCAGAAAGAAAAGGCGGTTAAACTAGGGGGGTATACTGATACTAGATCATTTAATAAATCTAGAACATCAGGATTAATTTCTGTAAGAATGGCCATAACATTAGCATTAACTTTAAATGTTGATCCCTTTTATATTATTGCATGCATTGATGATAAGTCAGAATGTAGTATGGATAAAATAAAAGCTTTTTTAAATCAATTTGGCTATGGTGAAGTTTTAGAAAAAAAGATTTATGGACCTAGGAAACATGAAATTATGGCTTTTATTGATAATCTATTAGAAGGATTAAATAGTGAAACTGTGAATACTATAGAAAATTTATCTAATGATGAACTTGAAATTTTATTAAAATCTTATTTGATTCGTGCTAAAATTGATAATGAAGGAATAAGATTATTCTTAATAAAATTATTATTAACTAGAGGATAGTTGTTAATGGATCAAGTAAGTCAGGCAACGGTCAGAAAAAAGACGGTGGGTGTCCATTGAATATATCGTAAAAACTATGTTATAATGTAAACTGTAGAAAGATGTAAAAAGCCTTGAGAGATAGAACTCTTAGGGCTTTTATTATACAAAAAATTAAGGCTTCGGAATTATGTTCTGAGGCCTTTGCTATTGTTGGAGGAATTATGAATAAATGCAGAGGATGTGTATGGAGTGACAAAATAAGCAGTAATCTTATATTTTGTATGTTCCCAGGATGTATAAGAAAAAGTAAGAGGGTTAATAAAAATGATAAACCTAGAAAAGATATATAATCTTTGTAATAGCTTTGAAATGTGTGATAGAGCTACTGCTATTAAAAAGCTTGTTGCAAGAGGTATTAGTAAAAGTAATGCTATTAGGTATTACAATATTTGGAGGAGGCATTACCTAGAATCAAGTAGAGATGATTTAAGGTTAACAGGGATTTTTATAAAGAAAGGCAGAAATCAAAAAAGCCTTGAAGAATGTTCTTATAAAGAAAGGCAAAGATATTTAGAAGCTTTAAATAAGAAACAGTTAATTAAAATAACACAGGCTGTACTTAAATGAGTAGAGGTGAAAGTCGTGCCATTTAAACATCAAAGACCTTGCAGTTATCCAGGATGTCCTGAACTTACAAGTGAGAGGTACTGCAGCAAACATCAAAAGGAAATAGATAGTAACTACAGTAAGACAAGCAGACCTTTTAAGAAACTTTACAACAGCAGATGGAGAAAGCTTAGAAAACAATTTCTAAAAGAGAATCCTCTTTGTGAAGAATGTAAAAGAGAAGGAATAGTTACTGCCGCAGAAGTAGTAGATCATGTTATACCTCATAAAGGTAATGAACAACTTTTCTGGGATGAGAGCAACTGGCAATCTTTATGTAAGCATCATCATGATGTTAAGACTGCAAAGGAAGATGGTAGGTTTGGAAACAAGAATGAAGTTTATTCTTATTAAGTTATCAACAGAAACTTGTTTATAACCTGTGGACAACATGTTGATAATTTTTAAAGAGGTAGTAAGAGGTAGGGGGTATAATTTCCTCTGGAGTTGTGCCGGAAAGGCCGGGTGGTCCCCTTCGTGTGAAAAATCGCAATATTCCAGAGGGGGGTATAAGGACAAAATTGAATATAGGTAATATAGAAAGTTAAAGGGATTAAGAGGATTTGCATCTTAAAAAATTTAGTGAAAATCTATGCTTTTTAGGATGTTTTTTATTGCTTTTAAGGAAGGTGAGAATTTGGAGATTCAAAAGGTAGATGTTGAAAAGCTTAATCCAGCTAAATATAATCCAAGAAAAGATTTAAAACCAGGAGATCCTGAATATGAAAAACTTAAAAGATCAATTGAAACCTTTGGATATGTAGAACCTGTAATTTGGAATAAGAAAACAGGAAATATTGTAGGAGGACATCAAAGATTTAAAGTTTTAAAGCAGGAAGGTGCGAAGGAAATTGAATGTGTAGTCGTTGATATAAGTTCAGATGAGGAAAAGGCATTGAATGTAGCTCTTAATAAAGTAAGTGGAGAATGGGATATGCCAAAGTTAGCTGATATTTTAGATGAACTTGATAAATCTATGTTTGATATCTCTCTTACAGGATTTGATGCCGCAGAGATAGAAGATTTATTTTCTAAAGTTCATGATAAAGATGTTAGTGATGATAACTTTGATGCAGATAAAGCTCTTGAAGAAATAGAAGAACCCATAACAAGAGCAGGTGATCTGTGGAGCTTAGGAAAACACAGGTTAATATGTGGTGACAGCACTAAAACTTCTGATGTTGAAAAGCTTATGAATGGAAAGAAAGCTAATCTATGCGTTACCGATCCACCTTACAACGTTAATTATTCAGCAGGAAAAGAAAATGAAAGAGTTATAAAAAATGACAGCATGGATGATAAGAGTTTTCATGAATTTTTATTGGCTGCTTTTAAAAATATCTATTTAGTATTGGATGATGGTGCGGGAGCGTATATTTTCCATGCGGATACAGAAGGATTGAACTTTAGAAAGGCTTTTAAAGAGGCTGGCTTTCATCTTTCAAGTGTATGTGTTTGGGTAAAACAGTCATTGGTTTTAGGAAGAAGTGATTATCAATTCCAGCATGAGCCTGTACTTTATGGATGGAAACCAACAGGGAAGCATAAATGGTATTCAGACAGAAAACAGACAACTGTATGGAATTTTGATAGACCGAGCAAAAGTCCAGATCATCCAACAATGAAACCAGTACCATTAATAGCATATCCAATTAAGAATAGCAGCATGACAAACTGTATAGTATTCGAGCCTTTTGCAGGAAGTGGATCTACTTTAATTGCCTGTGAACAAACAGACAGGATATGTTATGCAGTGGAACTTGATGAAAAATATTGTGATGTTATTGTAAAAAGATATATAGAAACTGCTGGAGATGAAGGAGTTTTTCTAATTAGAAATGGCAAAAAGATAGATTATAAAAATGTACTTAAAGTTGAATAAAACCCTTGCTATTACTGTGCTTTAGAGTGATTAATGTAATAACAAAAAAGCACAGGAGGTAATTGATTTGGATAGAAAAGAAACTGTAAAAATATTAGGTGAGCATTTTGGAGTGAAACCAGAATATATGGGAGTACCAAACTTTGCTTATCAAATACAAACATCAGGAGGAATTATAACTGTTGATAAAGAAGGCGGGATTAAAAATTCAGAAGGCATAGAAGTAGAACTTGAAGAATTGTTAAATGATTTTAAGGAAGAACCAATAAAGGAAAAAAACATAGCCTCTGAATTAACTTTTTCAATGGCTGGGCATACAGGGATTACCTTAAGAAATTTAATAAATATGATAAGCAGCAAGCAGACTCTTATAAAAAAGGCACTGGATATTGAAACAGATATTGTTACAGGAGAATTTGTAGAGGGCATAAACAATGTAAGAATTGTGGGCATTGAAGATTTTAAAACAGCAGTTTTAGAAATTGGAGAAGAAAAATGTCAGGGTATTAGTTTTGATTTTGAAAAGGAAAATTTAGAATTTAAATTTATAAAAGGTTTTGAGAATGCTGAAATTGCCGCCCAATTTGCTGAGGCACTTAATGAAAGCTCAAAGAAGTTTAAACATTCTTCTCCAAAGGAAAGACAAACGGATAATGAAAAATATACCTTTAGAACCTGGCTTTTAAGGCTTGGATTTATAGGAGATAGGTATAAAGAGGCAAGAAATCAATTACTTAGTAAGCTAGATGGTAACAGTGCTTTTAGAAGAAAAATAAATGAATAAGAGAAAGATATGGATTGTTGAAAATGCAGTCCATATCTTATTTAACTATATATAAATTGCTACTTATAATCAAGAAATTACTTGCTATATCTGTGCTTTAGAGTGATATATAGTATAACAAAAAAACACATGATATAGTAAAGGAGAAATTTTAGAAATGAAAAAGATAAAAATTTTGCTTACTGAATTAAAAAATTTGGGTGTTGAAAATATAATGAAGATAGAGGAAATTGAAAAAATCATAAATGTTTACTTAGAAAAGAAAGTTATGATACTACAAAATGATAATTTTAATATTGAGTATGATGTAGAAAAGAAAAAATTTAAAATAGAAACTTCCTTCAGTAATCAAGAAATTACTGAGAAATGGTTATATCAAATAAATAAAATTTATGAATTTATAACTGAATTAAATTTAGATTAGAGCCTTAAGGCTCTTTTTGTGTTACATGGAGAAATGGAGGTGAAACCATGGCGACAAGAGGAAGAAAACCAAAACCAACAGCTCTAAAGGTTCTTGAAGGAAATCCAGGAAAAAGACCATTAAATATAAATGAACCAAAACCTGAAAAGAAAGCTCCAAAATGTCCGCCATGGCTTGAACCAGAAGCTAAAAAAGAATGGAGAAGGATGACAAAGACATTAGAGAAAATAGGTGTACTTACAAAAGTAGATGCAGCTGCTTTTGCTGGATACTGCCAGGCTTATGCAAGGTGGAAGGAAGCAGAAGAATTTTTAACAAAGCATGGCACTATTTTTAAAACACCATCAGGATATATTCAACAGGTACCGCAGGTTTCTATTGCTCAAACCTATCTTAAAATTATGAAAGACTTTTGCTCTGAATTTGGATTAACACCATCATCTCGTACTAGGATTAGAGTAGGTACAGAAACAGGTAAAACTGATGATCCTATGGAAGATATTCTAAGGATGGTGTGAAAATGTTTGACGAAAAGAAAGCTGAAAAAGTAGTAAAGTTCATAAATAATTTAAAGCACACAAAAGGTGTGTGGCATGGAGTTCCTTTTGATTTATTACCCTGGCAGGATAAAATTATTAAAGATATATTTGGAACAGTTAAGGATAATGGCTATAGAAAATACAATACAGCCTATGTAGAGATCCCAAAGAAAAATGGAAAAAGTGAAATTGCCGCGGCTATAGCTCTTTATCTTACCTGTGCAGATAATGAATGGGGAGCTGAAGTTTATGGCTGTGCCGCAGACAGGCAGCAGGCATCTATAGTTTTTGATGTAGCAGTAGATATGGTTGACCAATGTCCGGCGCTTAAAAAAAGAATAAAGCCTGTAATTTCACAAAAGAGATTAGTATATATGCCTCTTGGAAGCTTTTATCAAGTTTTGTCCTCGGAGGCTTTTTCAAAACATGGACTTAATGTTCATGGAGTAATTTTTGATGAGTTACATGCGCAGCCAAATAGAGAATTATATGATGTTATGACAAAAGGCAGTGGTGATGCAAGAATGCAGCCGCTGTTCTTTTTAATTACAACTGCTGGAACAGATAGAAATTCTATATGCTATGAGGTACATCAAAAGGCAGAGGATATTTTAAGAGGTAAGAAAATTGATAAAACCTTTTATCCTGTGATATATGGAATTAAAGATGAGGACGATTGGAGCTTAGAGGAGAATTGGTATAAGGCTAATCCATCACTAGGGCATACCATTGAGATAGAGAAGGTTAGGAATGCTTTTAATAGTGCAAAGGAAAATCCAGCTGAAGAAAATATATTTAGGCAGCTTAGACTTAATCAATGGGTTAAACAATCTGTAAGATGGATGCCTATGGATACTTGGAATAAGTGTTCTTTTGAAGTTAATATTGAAAAACTTAAAGGTAGAGAATGTTATGGCGGTTTGGATCTTTCAAGTACAAATGATATTACTGCCTTTGTTTTAGTGTTTCCACCAATAACTGAGGATGATAAATATTATGTTTTACCTTTCTTCTGGATACCAGAAGATAATTTGAAACTTAGAGTAAAAAGAGATCATGTTCCCTATGATGTATGGAAAAAACAAGGCTTTCTTGAAACTACAGAAGGAAATGTTATTCATTATGCATTTATTGAAAATTTTATAGATGAACTTGGAACACACTTTAATATAAAAGAAATAGCATTTGACCGCTGGGGAGCTGTGCAAATGGTTCAAAATTTAGATGGTTTAGGTTTTACTGTAGTTCCTTTTGGTCAGGGTTATAAGGATATGAGTCCACCAACAAAAGAGCTTATGAAAATAACTTTAGAACAGAAAATAGCTCATGGAGGACATCCGGTTTTAAGCTGGATGATGGACAACATATTTGTAAGAACAGATCCAGCTGGAAACATAAAGCCGGATAAAGAAAAGTCTACTGAAAAAATAGATGGAGCTGTAGCTTTAATAATGGCTCTTGATAGGGCAATAAGACATGAGAGCAAAGAATCAGTTTATGAAAAAAGAGGAATGAGAAGTTTACTTGATTAGGAAGTGATGTTTTGAAATTTATAGATAGATGTAAGCTTTTTCTTACTCCACAGAATGCATTATTTGAAGTCCTGCAGAAATATTCTCAGGATTTTTTAGCTGGAGAAGATGTTCCTACAGCAGATAATACAACTATAGATGCTAATACAGCTATGAGTTTTACAGCAGTTTTTGCCTGTAACAGGGTACTTTCAGAAACTCTTGCCAGTTGTCCTATATTTTTATATGAGAAAGACAGTAAAGGCAATAGAGTCCAAGTTACAGATGTTCCAGAATATCAACTGATGCATTATACACCAAATCCAGAAATGACACCGGGACAGTTTAAGGAAACAGGAATGAGTAATATGAATTTGGGTGGAAACTTTATAGCTCAAAAGGTATTTAATCTTCATGGTGATTTATTAGAACTTAGACCTATTTTATGGAATAGAGTAAGGATTGATATAGATAAAGACACAGGAAGGCTCCTTTACTTTATTGATGGTAAAACTGAGCCGAAGACAAGAGATGAAATACTGCATATCCCGGGTTTGACTTTGGATGGCTATATAGGAGTAACACCTCTAACTTATGCGGCGTTAACTATTGATATTGGATTATCTCAAGACAAATTTGAAAGAAATTTTTATCTTAATAGGGCATCGACAAGTGGAATATTTCAGTATCCTAATGAACTAGGAGACGAGGCTTTTAAGAGATTAAAAAAGGACATAAAGAAAAATTATACAGGACTTCAAAATGCAGGGGTGCCTATGATACTTGAGGGTGGAGGTCAATTTAAAGAAGTTACTATGAAACTTACTGATGCACAGTTTTTAGAATCCAAGAGATTTAGGATAGAAGATGTATGTAGAATATTTAGAATACCACTTCATTTGGTACAAGATTTAACAAGGTCAACCAACAATAACATAGAACACCAAAGTCTTGAATTCATTGTTTATACTATGCTCCCATGGTTTAAAAGATGGGAAGAAAATTTGAACTTGCAGCTGCTTTCAGATGAATCAAAAAGAAAAAATAGATATTTCGAGTTTAAGGTGGATGCACTTTTAAGAGGGGATGCACAGACTAGAGCTTCAGCTTATGCACAGGGCAGACAATGGGGATGGCTTAGTGTAAATGATATAAGAAGACTTGAAAACATGGACCCAATTGAAAATGGGGATATATATTTACAGCCTTTAAATATGAGTGAGGCTGGTGCTGATGATATAGAAAATAAAAATAAGAAATTGGCGGAGCAAATATATGAAATGATTTCAAAAGGTGGTGAAAAGCGTGAGCAAAGGTAAGAAGTTCTGGACATTTAATGCAAAAGAAAATAGTGATGAAGGAGAGCTTCTTTTATATGGAGATATAAGTGATTCAACTTGGTGGGGAGACGAAATTACGCCTAAAAATTTTAAGGAAGAATTAGATTCACTTGGAGACATTAAAACCTTAAATGTTTATATAAACAGCGGCGGCGGTGATGTGTTTGCAGGACAGGCGATATATTCAATGCTAAAAAGGCATAGTGCAACAGTTAATGTTTATGTGGATGGACTTGCAGCAAGTATAGCTTCAATAATTGCTATGGCAGGAGATAACGTTAAAATGCCTAAAAACGCAATGCTTATGGTGCACAATCCTTGGTCTTTTGGTATGGGGAATGCAAATGATTTTAGAAAATTAGCTGATGATCTGGATAAAGTAAGAGAAAGTATGATTTCAGTATATGAAGATAAAACGGGAATGGAGAAAGAAAGTATAGTTGAACTAATGGATGCAGAAACTTGGATGACAGCGGAGGAAGCATTAGAATTTGGTTTTGCAGATGAAATTGAAGAAGAAAAACAAGTAGCAGCTTCGTTGAATAATAGAATATTTGCTATTAATGGATTAAAGGTTGATATTACTAGATATAAAAATCTTCAAGTAGGTAAAATTCAGTTTAAAGAGTCAATTCCAAGTGAAAGTAAAGTTAATAAGCTTAAAGAACAGCCTGTTAACGTAGAAGAAATTAAAGAAAAAGTTACAGACAAAAATAAAGTTCTGGCAGCTAAGGATGAAAAGCAAGTTCCTATAGATTTATACAAAAAACTAAATGAAATTCATGAGAGGAGATTTAATATATGAGTTTAAAAGAAATATTAAAACAAAAACTTGACTCACAAGCAGCTATAGTACAAGGTGCAATTGATGCAGCAAGAGCAATGAATGAAGAGGAGCAAAAGTTATATGATGATTTAGAGGTAGAAATTAAAAATCTTGAAAAAACAATAGAAGCAGAAGACAAGCTAAAAGAAAGAGAAAAGCTTAATAAGACACCAGTCAATGAACCTATATATGCTAAACCTAAAGATCCTAATGAAAAGAAATGGAAAGGCGGCATGGGAGAATTTCTTCAAGCTGTAGCAAAGGCATCTTCACCAGGTGGAATAATGGATAACAGGCTCATATATCAAAATTCAGCATCAGGACTAAATGAAAGTGTAACTTCAGAAGGCGGCTTTATGCTGGAAAATGATTTTATACAGGATATGTTTGATGTTATGATGTCTGAAAGTCAGGTTGCAAACAGAATAAGGATGATTCCAATTGGTGCAAATACAAATAGATTAAGAACTCTTGGTATTGATGAAACCAGCAGGGCTAATGGAAGCAGATGGGGCGGTGTTCAAGCTTACTGGATAGCTGAAGCAGAAACTGTTACAAAGTCAAAGCCTAAGTTTAGAGAAATTGATATGGCACTTCAGAAATTACTGGCACTTTGCTATGTTACAGATGATTTACTTCAGGATGCAACAGCTCTTGAGGCTATAGTAAAACAAGCTTATGCTGATGAAATGAGTTTTAAAATAGATGACGCAATTATTAATGGAAGTGGTGTTGGTATGCCACTTGGAATACTTAATTCAGATGCACTTGTATCAGTACCAAAAGAATCAAATCAAGCTGCAGGAACTATAAAGTACGAAAATATACTTAAAATGTGGAGTTCAGTGCCTGCAAGGCTTAGAGCAAATGCCGTGTGGTATATTAATCAAGAAATAGAACCTCAGCTTTATACTATGGCACTTAATATAGGAACAGGAGGAGCACCTGTATTTTTACCATCTGGAGGAGCTTCAAGTTCACAGTACAGCACTCTTTTAAACAGACCAATAATTCCAATAGAACAGTGCTCTCCATTAGGTAAAAAAGGAGATATTATACTTGCAGATCCTACACAATATATAGGAATAGATAAAAAAGCACCGACAGCAGATGTGTCAATACATGTAAGATTTTTATACGATGAACAGGTATTTAGATTTATCTATAAGTTTAATGGTGCTCCTTATAGAAATAAACCAATTACACCTTATAAGGGAGCTAATGCTTTAAGTCCATTTGTTACTTTGGAGGATAGATAGGAATTCAGGCTTATTATGTTACAAATAACTTGAAAGCCCAAACTAATAGTAGTTTCTGGTATAATATTTATAAATATTATTATGGCTTCATATAAAAGGACGTTAGAACACATATAAGTTATACAAAATGAAGCTTTTAAATAATGGAAGTGGGGGAAATTAAAATGCCATTAACACAAAATTCAAGAGCACCAAAACAAATGGGGGATTTTGGAGAAGGGTTAGTAAATTATGTGCTAATTAAGAAGGGTTATGAAGTTGCTTATGTAGACCATGTTGGAGCAGATTTAATATCAGAGAAAGATGGAAATAGGTATGCAATTTCAGTAAAAACTCGTAATTTTAAAAAAGGTTCTAATGAAAGCAGAATGTATTCATTTAGTGATGACCATATTAAAAAAATTGAGTTTTTCTCAAATCAGTTTAATTTAGAACCGGTAATAGCTTTTGTTTTAATTACAGAAGATGATAAGACATTAGAAGTATTTATTATTAAGGTTAAAGATATTTTAGAAGGCAGGGTATTAAATAAAATAAAAGATGGGTATAGCATTCGCTTTAGTAGTAAAAATAAGCTAGATTTAATAAATAGTCAGTATGTAGACTATTCGTGTTGGAAGGATGAGGTAATTGGAAATAGATTCTAACAAAATAATAGTAAATGCTTTAATAGCCAATGTTATTCTATTTATATCCATAAATTTCAAAAAGGCAGCCTTAGTGCTGTCTTTACTATTTAAGGAGGAAATTTATCATGGCATTAATTGAAAAATATAAATTAATACAAGCATTTGAACCTAAAACAACAAATGCTGCAATAACAAGTAATTATATAACTTTAAAGAATTCTATTACAGCAACAGTTGTTGTAAATTTAGCCCAGACAGCAGGGCATGAAACACAAATATCTTTGTACCAGGCACAGGATGTAGGAGGAACTGGCGCAAAACCTTTAGAAAATAATGTTCCAGTACTTGCAAATGAAGATGTTTCAGCAAGTGATACACTTGTAAGGCAAGCAGATGGAGTAAGCTATACTGTAGCAAATACTGCAAAAAATAAGCAGGTTATATTTCATGTTGATCCAGCTAAACTTGATATAAATAATGGGTTTACTTGTTTAAATGTGAGGATTGGAGCTAGTTCACAGGCTACAAATTTTGCAAGTGGCGAATTTATATTGGAGAACAAATATGCTGGGGATGAAAAAAATTAGATATTAGTTAAGTACATTTTGAGAGCTGCTTAGGCTCTTTTTGTTTTTGGGGTGATTTTATGGCATTAAAAATTATAACTCCACCTGCAGCTGAACCTATAACTTTGGAGGAAGCAAAACAGCATTTAAGAGTAACCGGAAGTGATGATGATATTATTTTACTCAGCATGATCAAGCAGGCTAGAGAATTTTGTGAGGACTTTCAAAATAGAAAGTATATTACTCAAACTTTAGAAATGGTGCGGGATTATTTCCCGGAGGATAATTGTATTTCATTTAAAAACTGTTCACCAGTTCAAAGTGTAGAAAGTGTAAAATACTATGATGCAGGTGGACAGGAGTATATATTTGATTCAAGTAATTATATTGTTGATACAGATAGTTTTGTTAATAGAATTGTACTTGGATACTGTAAATTATGGCCAACAATAGCATTACAAACTGCTAATGCTGTAAGAATTATATTTACAGCTGGTTTTGGAGATAAAGGAGCAGATATTCCAGAAACAGTTAAATGGGCAATGATCCTTCATATGAGGCTTCTCTATGATGATTATAAGCCTGATGAAAGAACTAAAATTGAAGAAGCAAGAAACTCATTATTGAGTATGAATAGAGTGATACCAGTATGAGAACTGAGGAATTGAAACATAAAATAATCTTTCAAAAACTTACAGCAACTACAAATGAAAATGGATTTGAAGTTGAAATATGGGAGGATTACTCAACTGTTTGGGCAGCAATATCAAATCTGATTGGAAGAGAATATTTTGCAGCTGCGGCTGTGCAGGCAGAGAAAACTGTTAAATTCACTATAAGATATTTACATGGCATAACAGATGATATGAGAATACTGTTTGAAGACAAGCAGTACAATATAACTTTCATAGATAATATTAAATATAAAAACAAATATATAGAAATAAAAGCTTTGGAGGTTGAGAATAGTGGGTAATATAGAACTTATGGGTGTTGATGAAATATTAAACAAACTTCAGAAGATAGGTTCAAATGTAGGAAGGCTTGAAAATAAAGCATTAAAAAATGCGGCAGAACCTGTACTTGAAGATGCAAAGACAAATGTTCCTGTGAGGACTGGAAAACTTAAAAAAGGTCTTAAGATAACCAATGTAAAAAAGAAAGAGGGAATAAAATACATTCTTGTAGGTGTAGATAAGGGAGACAATTCAGAAATATTTTATGGGAAATTTATTGAGTTTGGAACCGGTAAAAGAGCTGCACATCCTTTCCTCCAGCCTGCTTATGAAAAAAATAAAGATGATATAAAAAGAATTATAGCTGAAACTCTAAAGGAAGGATTAAAGTGATAAATAAATTAGTAGTAGAAGCTTTAAAACCACTCAATGTACCTGTTTCATTTCAAAAATATAAAGGGAAAGAAAATACCTATATAACTTTTTTTAATTATCTAGAACAGGGTGAGCAGTATGCTGATAATGAAGAAAAAGCTATAGGATATTATATTCAGATAGATGTATGGAGTAAAAATGATTATACAGAGCTTGTAGAAAAAGTAAAAAATGCTATGAAAGCCGCAGGGTTTATGAGAACTTCCGCGGCTGATTTATTTGAGGATGATACTAAAATATATCACAAGATAATAAGGTTCTTTATTCAGATGGAAGGAGGACAATAATTTATGTCAGAAATAGTAAACAGTGCTCCTATAGGAGTAGAAAATTTAGTCTATGCAGTTTTAACAGATGAAATTGCTTCAATTTATGGTACACCGGCTTTAATTTCACCAGCAATAAATGTAAAAATAAGTCCAAAGAGCAATTCGGATACGCTGTATGCTGATAATAAAGCTGTAGAAACAGCTACATCATTAGGTGAAATAGATGTTGAAATTGAAACACAGGATTTACCACTTGAAGTACAGGCGGCACTTCTTGGACATACGATTGATTCAACAACTAAAGTTATGTGTTCTGATGTTCAGGATTCAGCACCATATGTTGCTGTAGGCTTTAAAATTAAAAAAGCTAATGCCAAGTATAGATATGTATGGCTTCTTAAAGGCAAATTTAGTGAACCGGAAGAAGAACATTCATCACAGGAAGACAAAACAAAATTTCAGACACCTAAAATTAAAGGTACATTTGTTACAAGAACAGATGGTAAGTGGAAATATACAGCTGACGAAGATAGTGGATTTACAGGTGGGGCTGCATGGTTTGCTAGTGTGTATAAATCAATGATTATACCAGCAGCACCAACTAACCCAGTACAGGATGATACAGCTAATACTTTTGGATGGACTAATGTTAGCGGATATGATAATGCATCAGATTATGAGTACAGTACAGATGGAGGAGCAACATGGTCAGCAGTGACAGAAAATCCACAAAATGTTGGAAATAGTGCTTATGATTTAGGAAAAATACAGGTAAGGATAAAGGCAGATGCGGAAGCTGGCAGATCAGCGGGATTAGTATTAAGTTCAACTTCAGCATATACTGCAGGTTAATTTATCTGATAAGTAAGATTCATTGATAGGGGGTAAAGTCTATGGAGATAGCATTGAACAATAAAACTTATGTAATGCCTAAAGTTAAAACAAGAATGCTTAGAAAGGCTATTGAAATTAACGAAAATATAGATTTTAGCAATATGAAGACAAAAGATTTAGATGGACTTGTGGATTTTATAGTGGAGCTATATGGTAATAAATTTACCAGAGATGATTTTTATGACGGACTGGATGCAGATAAACTGATAGAAACTCTTAACAGCAGCATAAACGGAATAGTGGGAAACCTGGGAAATAAATTGAATGAATTCCCAAACAAGTAGGCGGAGAAGCAGATGAAAAGCTTTCTCCGCTTGATTTTATAAAGGAGATCTATTCTAAGCTTTTAGAGCAAGGATGGACACTAAATGATGTTGATGAAATGGATATATTTTTTTACTTTGATATCTTAATTTACAGGGCAAATAAGAAATATAAGCAGAACTTAGATGCAGTTTTAAATATATTGTAAAGAAGGTGAGAGCGTGGCTGAAGAACTGGGAAGTCTGGCTGTGAAGATAGGACTGGATTCAAGCGGGTTTCAAAATGGCATAAGCAGTATAAACAGAAATCTAAGAGTGCTTGACAGTGAATTTAAGGCAAACACTGCGGCACTTGGAGAAAATGGAAAAGGTCTTGAGGGACTTAAGCTGAAATCAGAAAATCTATCCAAGCAATTGGAGCTTCAAAAGCAAAAAGTAAGCACTCTTGAAAATGTCTATACCAAAAGTGCTGAAACTAAAGGTAAAGACAGCAAAGCCACCCAAGACCTTGAGATAAAATTAAATAAGGCAAGACAAACCCTGTCACAGATGGAAAATGAACTTTCAAAGACCAATAAACAAATAGAGACCCAGAGCAGCAGGTGGACTTCTTTAAGTAAAAGTTTTGAAAATATAGGGAGTAAAATGAAATCCATAGGTGACGGACTGGCAGGTGCAGGATCTAAACTTTCCCTTGCAGTAACTACGCCGCTTGTTGCAGCAGGAGCCGCAAGTATAAGGCTTGCTTCAGATACAAGTGAAAGTATGAATAAAGTTGAAGTTGCATTTGGAAGCACCAGTCAAAGTGTAAAAAATTGGTCAGATACTACTTTAAAAGGCTACGGCATAGCAAAGGGGACAGCACTTGATATGTCAGCTCTCTACGGAGATATGGCAACAAGTATGGGATTAAGTCAGCAAGAAGCTGCAAAGATGTCTATGTCCCTTGTAGGACTTGCCGGAGATCTCTCAAGTTTTAAAAACATAGATATAAAGCAGGCGGAGGAAGCTTTAAACGGCATATTCACAGGAGAGACTGAGAGTCTGAAAATGCTCGGGGTAGTTATGACAGACACGAATCTCCAGCAGTATGCCTATTCTAAGGGAATACAGAAGAGAACCCAGGATATGACCGAAGCGGAAAAGGTACAGCTCAGGTATAACTATGTCTTGGACAAAACAAAAAACGCTCACGGCGATTTTGAACGCACAGGTGCAGGCACTGCCAACCAGATGAGAGTATTTCAGGAGAGTTTAAAAGAACTGGGTGCTGCAATGGGACAGAATATACTCCCTATAATAACTCCTATAATTGCCAGGTTAAATGAATGGATACAGGCATTTGGAAAACTGGATCAGGGTTCTCAGAGAATAATAATAATCACAGGGGCATTAATTGCTGCATCTGGTCCGATTCTTGTTGCAGTTGGAAGTGTGGTAAGAGCTGTGGGAGATATATCCACAGCAATAGGAAAGGTTTCAACTGCAGCAGGAAAATTAGGTGGTATGTCTAAGATCTTAGGAATGGTGTTTAATCCATGGGTAATTGGTATAGGAATAGCTGTACTTGCCGGATATGAAATTTATAAGCACTGGGACACTATTAAACAGGGGGCGAATGACTTATGGATTAAACTTACAACTGTTTTTCAAGGAATCAAAACATCTATTACTAATGCTTGGGAAAATGTAAAAACTGCTACATTTACTGCCTGGGAAACTTTAAAAAGTACAGTAAGCAGCGGCCTTAACAGTATAAAAAGCTTTTTAGAACCCGCCTTAAATTTTTACAGGACAATATTTCAGAATACCTGGGATATTATAAAAGATATTGTTTTAGGTGCTGTACTTATAATTCTTGATGTAGTTACGGGGAATTTTACCAAATTAAAATCAGATATAGAACATATATGGAATAATATAAAAACAGCTCTGACAAATATATGGGAAACTATAAAAAACACAGCTGTAAGTGCCTGGACTAAATTAAAGGAAACTGTAATAAACCTTTGTAATAACATAAAAGAAACAGTACTTAACATATGGAATTCTATTTTAACTTGGTTTTCAGAACTTCCGGGCAAGCTTTATAGTTATGGATCAAGTATGTTCACAAGAATGAAGGAGGGAGTAAACAGCACTATAGGAAGTGTAAGAAGTTCTATAGAGAGTGGTATAAATAGTGCTTTAAATTATCTGGCTAGTTTACCATCTAAGGCTTGGAGCTATGGAGCAGACTTTGTAAATGGAATTGTAAATGGTATAAGATCTGCTGTAGGCAGAGTTGAAGATGCAGTAAGTGCATTAGCTGCTAAAATAAGAAGTTACCTTCACTTTTCAGTTCCAGATGAAGGACCACTTACCGACTATGAAAAATGGATGCCGGATTTTATGGCTGGTTTAGCAGAGGGAATAAATAAGAGCAAACACATTGTTGCTGAAGCTGTGAATGGATTGTCCTTAGATATGAAAGTGAACTCTAATATAGCAGAAATGGCAATACCCTATAACAATAACTTAAAAGAGAATGATAACATAAGTAATAAAAACGGATTTACTTTGCATATAGAAAACTTTATAAATAATACAGATAAGGATATAGAACAGCTTGCATATGAATTAGAATTTTACAGGCAGAAAATTTCTATGGGAAAAGGAGGAGTTTAATGTGCTTAGTTTTAACTTTGCTGGCAGGAACAGTTATGATGATTATGGCATTTTAATATCTCAAAGACCAGTTATCCCTTCCCCTAAACGCAGAGTAAATATGATAAATATTCCCGGAAGAAATTCTAATTTAAGATTTGATGAAAAAACCTATGATGATATAACACTAACGGTTGAGTGTTCAATAAAGGATAGAGAAAATCTTGTAGATAAAATTGATGATATAAAAGCCTGGCTTTTTGAAGCTGGTGAAAGTGATTTGATATTTAGTTTTCAAGAGGATAAAAAATACATTGCCCAAGTGGTAAATGCTATTGAGTTTAAACAGGTTTATAAATATTTTAGCGAGTTTCCTATAATATTTAACTGCAGACCATTTAAGTATGCAGTAGAGAATAATATAGAGACTATAAATATTTCAGGTGCAAAAGTAACTAATCCAGGAAATATTGAAAGTGAGCCTATAATAAGTATTTATGGCTCAGGTGATATAGTATTTAAAATAAATGGACAGCAGATAAGTCTTAAAGGTGTATCTGAAAAGATCATAGTAGATTCAGTTATACAGGACTGCTATGATGATGCCGGAAATAATTTAAATGGAAATATGTCAGGTGAATTCTTAAAAATGAAGCCCAGTGAAAATATTATAGAATGGAGTGGAAATGTTACTAAAGTTGAGCTTTTACCAAACTGGCGGTGGTTGTAATGATATGCATCTATGATAAAAAAACTACTAAAGGAAACTTTGACAATAATGGTCTTGGAATCTTAAGTGAAGCCATAAGCTGTTATATTACTGAAGAACTAAATGGAGATTATTCCTTAGAACTAGAGTATCCTGCTAATTCTAAAAA